>SHBD01000018.1 GCA_004212735.1 SAR116 cluster bacterium | reverse complement strand
GGTCCGTTTTCTGGCAAATTTACCATCACCAACCGCTAGCGCCCATAAATCTGATGGGCTTACATCTGATGGGCTTACATCTGACGCTGGCACATCTGGCACCGACAGTCACACCCAAAGCGTCACACAAAACCAAAGACCAGTGAATAGGCAAGCGAGGAAATCACCGTCACGCCGATAAAGACCTCGAGACATTTCTCGATCATCCGGATCTGCGGGCGATAGGCTGCCAGCTTTGGGCCGTTGACGAATTTGCGGCTGACCACATAGACGATCAGCGCGGCAAGTGATGCGGTGAATTCGGCGGTTTCAAGCTCTGGATGTTCGGGATAGACATACCGATGCACCAGAAGCATGCCGAAAATCATAAAAGGATAGGTGAGCTGTGCGGCGCGGCTTTGAAAGCCGAAGGAGGATAGGCTGTTACGCATCATGACGGTCCTTAACTAAACTTCAGGGTGGCTCGAAAGGGCGCCCCGGCCAGCGCCAATTCACCAAAATACAAGTCTGCCAAAAAACAGTCGCGCTGGATACGCAAAATGCGCGCCGCCATCGGTGAGCAGGCGCGCCAGCTGGGCATCCCGATCAGTTTTTGATCAATTTCTGATCAATTTTTGTTTAGGGGGCATTGCGGGGTTATGGCGGGGTGATCGTGTGGTTATGGCGTGGCCGTCGCATGACGGCTCGCGATTGAATTTGGCGGTGATCCGCACTATGTATAGGCTGGCGATCGCCCATATGTGGGGGCGCAGAATTCGGCCCCGTCGCTTGTTACCAGTCCGGCTCCACCACAGGAATTTTCATGGCCCCCATTGTTTCCATCCGCGACCTTCGCAAATCCTATGCTGACGGTGGTGAAGCCCTCAAAGGGGTGTCACTTGATATTGAGGAGGGGGAGATCATCGCCCTTCTTGGGCCGAATGGCGCTGGCAAGACAACGTTGATTTCGACAATCTGCGGCATCACCTATGCAAGCAGCGGCAGCGTGTCCGTGGGCGGCTATGACATCACCAATGATTACCGCAAGACGCGCGCCATGATCGGTCTTGTGCCGCAGGAGATAACCCTCGAATCTTTCCAGAAGGTCAAGGACTCGCTGCATTTTTCGCGTGGTCTGTTCAACAAGCCGCGCGATGAGGCTCTTGTCGACCAGCTGCTCAAAAAACTGTCCCTGTGGGACAAGCGCGATGCCCGCAACATGACCTTGTCCGGTGGCATGCGCCGCCGGGTGATGATTGGCAAGGCGCTCAGCCATCAACCACGGATCCTGTTTCTCGATGAGCCGACGGCCGGTGTCGATGTAGAGCTGCGCAAGGATATGTGGGACATCGTCAGCGAGTTGCGGAAGGATGGCGTGACCATCATCCTGACAACGCATTACATTGAGGAAGCCGAAGCCATCGCCGACCGGGTGGGGGTGATCAATGGCGGTGAGATGCTGCTGGTCGAGGATAAAGACACGTTGATGCAGCGCATGGGGGCCAAAACCATGCGCATTGATTTGCAGCAGCCGATCACCGAGATTCCGGCGGCGCTTGCCAGCTACGATCTGCGCCTCGATGATGGGGGGGCGGCGCTGTTCTACACCTATGATACACGCAGTGAGCGGACCGGCATAACCCGGCTTTTGACGGACCTCAACAACGCTGGCCTTGGCCTTCGTGACGTTCAGACATCGCAAAGCTCGCTCGAGGATATCTTTGTCGATCTGGTGAAAGGGTAGGCTGATGAATTTCTACGCAATCAGGGCAATCTATATGTTTGAGATGGCGCGCACCTTTCGCACCATTGTCCAGAGCATTGTCTCCCCGGTCATTTCCACCTGCCTGTATTTTGTTGTTTTTGGCACGGCCATTGGCTCGCGCATACAACAGGTCGAGGACGTGCCCTATGGCACCTTCATCGTTCCCGGCCTGATCATGCTTTCGGTGCTGATGCAAAGCATGACCAACGCCTCTTTTGGCATCTATTTTCCAAAATTCATGGGAACAATTTATGAATTGCTGTCGGCGCCAGTCTCCGCCTTTGAGGTGGTGATTGCCTATGTTGGCGCGGCGGCAACCAAGGCGCTGATGATCGGGTTGATCATTCTGGCGACGGCGCATTTGTTTGTGCCGATCAAGATTCTGCATCCTGTCTGGATGCTGTCTTTTCTGGTGCTGACCTGTGTGTCCTTTGCGCTGTTTGGCTTCATCATCGGCATCTGGGCAAAGAATTTTGAGCAGCTCAATCTCATTCCGATGCTGATCATCACGCCGCTTGTCTTTCTTGGAGGCAGTTTTTACTCAATCAGCATGCTGCCGCCCCTCTGGCAGAAAATCACCCTGTTCAATCCTGTGGTTTATCTGATATCAGGGTTTCGGTGGTCGTTTTTCGGCACCGCCGATGTTGCGGTTGCGATCAGCCTGTCAGCCATTGCCGGGTTCATGCTGGTTTGCATGGGCATTGTCTGGTGGATTTTTAAAACGGGCTATCGCCTAAAATCATGATGCTGGAATCATGAAGCTGTAGTCGTAAAGCTCATATCATAAGAGGCTGTTCATCCCATGGACATCTTGGTCACATGAAGATCCTGGTCACATGAAAATCCTGCTTACAGGGACGGCTGGCTTTATCGGAATGCATTGTGCGCTGCGTCTGCTCGAACGCGGTGATCAGGTCATCGGCATCGACAATCTGAATGATTATTACGATGTCTCGCTGAAAAAGGCGCGCCTTGCCAAGCTCACGCCGCATCCCGGCTTTACTTTCATTCGCGCCGCGATCGAGGACCGACCAAGGATGGACAGCGTTTTCGCTGATACCCGTCCAGACCGGGTGATTAATCTGGCAGCTCAGGCCGGTGTCCGCTATTCGCTGGAAAACCCGCATGCCTATATTGAGGCCAATCTGGTCGGCTTTATGAACATCCTCGAAGGTTGCCGTCATCATGACATTGCGCATCTGGTCTATGCCAGCTCATCCTCGGTTTATGGCGGCAATACCCAAATGCCGTTCAGTGAATCACACTCTGTCGATCATCCGGTCAGCCTCTATGCCGCGACAAAGAAATCGAATGAACTGATGGCACATACCTACAGCCATCTCTATGGGCTGCCGGTCACTGGTTTACGCTTTTTTACTGTTTATGGGCCATGGGGCCGCCCCGACATGGCGCTGTTCAAATTCGCCGATGCGATGCGCACTGGCCGGCCCATTGACGTCTATAATCATGGCAAAATGATCCGTGATTTCACCTATATTGATGATATTGTCGAGGGGGTGATCCGCGTTCTCGACAAGCTGGCAACGGTGAATCCTGATTTTGACCCGTTGCGCCCCGATGCGGCGACGGCGGCGGCACCGCTCCGGCTGTTCAACATTGGCAATGGCAAGCCCACGCCATTGATGGATTACATTGCCGCACTTGAGCGTGCGCTTGGCCTCACCGCCAGCATGAACATGATGGAAATGCAGCCGGGTGATGTACCGGCCACCAGCGCCGATACCTCTGCTCTGCGTGATTGGGTTGGCTTTGCGCCCGACACCGATATCGAGGATGGGGTTGCAAGATTTGTCGAATGGTATTTGAATTATTTTGGCCGGAATGAGTCCTGACAACCATCCGGCATCTGATCTTTGTCCTCCGGCCTCTGGCCTTTTTCCTCTGGCCTTTGCCCGCGTAACCGACATGACCCATGCCGATAAGGGAGACCAAACCTATGCCAGCACCGGTGAACAAATTGAAACAGGCGCTTGCCGACGGAAAACAGACAATTGGCTGCTGGCTTGTTCTAGGCGATTCCTATGCCGCTGAAATAGCCGCCAGCGCTGGCTTTGACTGGTGCGTGATCGACAATGAACATGCGCCAAATGATCTCCGCTCGACCCTTGCCCAGCTACAGGCGCTTTCCCAGACGCCCAATCAGACACCCAATCAGACACCCAATCAGACACCGGTCAGCGCTGTTGTCCGCCCGCCGATTGGCGAGACCCATATTTTGAAACAATTTCTGGATATCGGCTGTCAGAGCTTTGTCGTGCCGATGGTCGAAAGCGCGGCTCAGGCGGCCGAACTTGTCCGCGCAACGCGCTATCCGCCGGGTGGTGTGCGCGGTGTTGGCGCGTCGACGGCGCGCGCCTCCAACTTCAACGCTCATGCCGATTATCTGCACACCGCCAATGACCAGATTTGCCTGTTCGTTCAGGTTGAAAGCCGGGCAGGGCTTGCCGCATTGCCGGATATTCTGGCCGTCGATGGTGTTGATGGTGTTTTCATCGGCCCATCCGATCTCAGCGCTGATCTCGGCCATCTTGGCAACCCACATGCGCCTGCGGTGGTGACCGCCATTGACGGTGCGCTTGATGCCATCGCCGCGTCTGGCAAGGCATCGGGCATTTTCGCCGTTGATCCGGTGGATGCCGAACGCTATCTTGCCAGAGGTGTCAGCTTTGTCGCCGTTGCCTCGGATATCAACAGCATGACGACAGCGCTCCGCCAAACCGCCAGCCGGTTTCGCCAATAACAGCCAGCAGAAACAGCCAGCAGAAACAGCCAGCAACAACGGCCAGCAACAACGTCTCGCTGTCTGATAGCCCAGCTTTAATTCAGCTTAAATCCAGCCTAAATCCAGCTTGATTGGGGCGTTCACGCCCCGGCTGCGGCCTGCTGTCACCTTGCATGTTCTTGATCTGTTTCCTACATCATAAAGGTCGTGATAACGCTTTTGGGGCGGAGAGAGTGAATATTGTCTGGTTTAAACGGGATCTGCGCGTTTGGGATCACGCCGCGCTTGCCGCCGCTGCCGCGTCCGGGCCGGTGCTGCCCCTCTATATTGTTGAGCCGGATCTATGGGCACAGCCTGACCTGAGCGCCCGCCATTATGCCTTTTTGAGCGACTCTCTCACTGCGCTCTCGGCGTCGCTCGCCCGTCTTGGCCAACCACTGGTCATCCGCACGGGCGATGCGGTTGATGTTCTGGCCGCACTCGCCGCCGAACATGATGTCACCGCAATCTATGCGCATCAGGAAACCTGGAATGGCTGGACCTATGATCGTGACAGGCGGGTAAATGCGTGGGCCAGACGCGCGGCAATTACAATCCACGAATTTCAGCAACATGGCGTTCATCGGGCGATGGCCTCGCGCCGGGGCTGGGCGCCGAAATGGGATGCAATGATGCGCCAGCCCGTCACCCCGGCACCGGCATGGCTCGCCCCGGTTCCGGCGCAGACAGCGCCTCTGCCAACGGCGGTTGAGCTCGGCCTTGCCCCTGATCCCTGTCCCCAGCGCCAGCCGGGTGGACGGCCAGCCGGCATTGCCCGGCTGAAATCTTTTCTCGAGGAGCGCGGGCGCGGTTACCGGTTCGAGATGTCATCACCGGTCACGGCGGCGACCAGCTGTTCGCGGCTTTCGCCCTACCTTGCCTTTGGCTGCCTGTCGATGCGCGAGGTCTATCAGGCCAGCCAGCGCCGCCGCCACGCGCTGCGTGAGGCAAATCAGTCCCCAGGCGCGGGCGGGCTGGGCGCGACTGATCTCACTGCCGATCCGCGTGACCGGACAAGTTGGCTGAAATCACTCACCAGCTTCAACAGCCGCCTGCATTGGCATTGTCATTTCATCCAGAAGCTCGAGGATGAGCCAGAGGCCGAATTCCGCGCCTTTCACCCTGCCTATCGGGAGTGGCAAAAGGACACACCAGACGCCGCCGCGCGTCTTCTTGCCTGGCAGACCGGGCAGACTGGCTATCCGCTGGTTGATGCCTGCATGCGCTCGCTTGCCGCCACTGGCTGGCTCACCTTTCGCATGCGCGCCATGGTGATGAGCTTTGCCAGCTACCATCTCTGGCTGGACTGGCGGCGCCCGGCGCTGCATCTTGCGCGCCAATTTGTCGATTACGAGCCGGGCATCCATTACAGCCAGTGCCAGATGCAGTCGGGGATCACCGGGATCAACACCATCCGCATCTATAATCCGGTGAAACAGAGCCAGGATCAGGACAAAGCCGGTCATTTCCTCCGGAACTGGGTTCCCGAACTGGCGGCGATGCCCGATGCGTTGGTCCATACGCCGTGGCTCAAACCGGCATTGGCGCCTGATTATCCAGCGCCGCTTGTTGATGAAAAGCTGGCCCGCAAGCAGGCGGCATCGCAAATCTATGCCATTCGCCGCACCGCAACCCACCGCCAGGCGGCCACACATGTTGTCGCCAAACATGCCAGCCGCCGTGAGGGCGGCACCACGACACATCGTGATCCAAGCCCCTCCGCAAAAGCCACCGCCTCCCCATCTGGTCATAAACAGATGGATTTGGGCCTCGAAAGCCCCTAGCCTTGACGCGAGATTGACCGGAGTTTCAGATGACAGATCAGCCTGACCACGCCCGCCTTGTTGAGCGGCTGTTGCCGGCTGTTCACGAGGCCGGGGCGGTGATCATGCGCATTCACGCAGACGGCGTTGTGGCAAACCGCAAAGCTGATGGCTCACCCGTCACCGCCGCCGATCAGGCAGCCGAGGATATTCTGCTGGCCGCCCTTTCCAGTGCTGCTCCGGGCATCACCATCATTTCCGAGGAAAATGCCACAAGCCATGCGATCAGCGCGCCAGACCGCTTCTTTCTGGTTGACCCGCTTGATGGCACGAAGGAATTTCTGCGCCCGGACGGGCAGGGTGCCTTCACCGTCAATATCGCGCTGATTGAACGGTGCCGGCCGGTCCTTGGCATTGTCTATGCCCCGGCGCTTGGCCGTCTGTTTCACACATGCGATGGCGCGACAGCCCTCGAGGTGTCTGCAGGCGCCACGCGGGCGCTTGCCGTGCGTCCGGTGCCCCCTGAAGGGGCTGTTGCCGTTGCCAGTCACTCGCACCGGGACGCGGCAACCGATGACTGGCTTGCGGCCCATGGCATTGCCGAGACAATCTCCATTGGCTCAAGTCTGAAATTCTGTCTCCTTGCGGCGGGTGAGGCTGATGTCTATCCGCGCTTTAGCCCGACGATGGAATGGGACACGGCGGCTGGTGACGCTGTGTTGCGCGTTGCGGGCGGGAAGGTTCAAACACCCGCCGGTGATGATTTTACCTATGGCAAGCCGGATTATCGCAATGGAGCTTTTGTCGCCTTTGGCGGCTTTTCGCCGATCACCGCGTCTACCTAACCCCTGCCTATAAATGGCATTTTCGGTGCCATGACAGTCATGAACTGGACATTGGCGTCCAGCGGCATCTGGGCCATATGCAACACCGAGCTTGCGACATGGCCAACATCCATCGTTGCCTCGGCCCGCATTGATCCATCTGGCTGCGGCACCCCCTTGGTCATCGGCAGTGCCATATCGGTCAACGCATTGCCGATATCGATCTGCCCGCAGACAATGTCAAACGGCCGTCCATCCAGCGACAGACTCTTTGTCAGACCGGTGATCGCATGTTTGGTGCTGGTATAGGGGGTTGATCCCGGACGCGGGGCATGCGCCGAAATGGAGCCATTATTGATGATCCGGCCACCCTGCGGTTGCTGTGCGCGCATCCAGGCAAAGGCCGCCCGGGCGCACAGAAAGGATCCGGTCAGATTGATCCGCACCACATCCAGCCATATCCCGACATCGGTCTCATCGATGGGGCGGGACGGGCTGCCGATCCCGGCATTGTTGAACAGCGCGTCAAGCCGGCCCCATTTTCCGCTGGCTGTGGCAAAGGCGCTCTCGACCGATTCTGCCTCGCCCACATCACATGGCAGGATCAGCGCACGCTCATCTCCGTCTGCTGTTTCTGCAAGCGTTTCCTGCCGCCGCCCGATCAAGCCAACCTGCCAGCCAGCTTCCAGAAAGGCGGTGGCGGTGGCGCGTCCGATGCCACTACCGGCACCCGTGATGATGATTGTCCTGTCCATGCTGCTCTTTTGTCCTCTGTTACCACACCGATCATAGGCAAATCACGCCTGCCGGTCCATCAATCTGGTGCCGGGCATGCCGCAAAGGCTGGATTTTTTGCTTCCCTGCCGCCAGCTCACACTGTAAAACCCGCCATACCGCTACCAAGCCATACCGCAATTAAGTTAGGCAGAAGGGCCATTTTTTGGGAATTAGTACCGCCTTTGTGATCCATCCGGACGTTCGGGTGATGCCGCTCAGCCGCACGCCTGCCATGATGCTGGAGGAGGCGAGCCTGCTGGTTGAGGCGATTGGCCTTGAGGTGAGTTTTTCCGAGGTGGTGTCCTTTGCCAAGCCGCGCGCAGCCTCCTTTCTTGGCAAGGGCTATGCCGAGGGTCTGGCCGCCCGTGCCGAGGAGGCGGAGCATCCGCTGATTGTCGTCAACACCGCCCTCACACCTGTCCAGCAGCGCAATCTGGAGACGATCACCAATGCCAAGGTGATTGACCGGACCGCGCTGATCCTTGAAATTTTCGGGGCGCGGGCGCAGACCCATGCCGGCCGCCTGCAGGTTGAGCTGGCGGCACTCTCCTTCCAGCGCAGCCGTCTTGTGCGCAGCTGGACCCACCTTGAACGCCAGCGCGGCGGCGGCGGCTTTCTGGGCGGTCCGGGTGAGCGCCAGATCGAACTTGACCGGCGGATGTTGATGGACCGCGTTGTCCGGATCAAGAAAGAGCTGCAGGAGGTTGAGCGCACACGCCATCTGCAACGCCGCAACAGGATCCGTGGTGAGACACCGACATTGGCGCTGATCGGCTATACAAATGCCGGAAAATCAACGTTTTTCAACCGTTTGACAGGCGCTGGCGTACTCTCCCGGGATATGCTGTTCGCCACTCTTGACCCAACCATGCGCGGCGTTGCCTTTGCTTCCGGGCGCAAAGCGGTGATTGCTGACACGGTCGGCTTCATCAGCCAATTGCCGACCGAGCTGGTTGAGGCGTTCAAAAGCACGCTTGAAGAGGTGGTGCAGGCTGATCTATTGCTGCATGTGCATGACGCTTCCTCGCCGATGATTGCCGAGGAAGCCGAAGATGTCCGCGCCGTTCTTGCCGATCTCGGGCTTGATGAGGAGGAGCAGCACGCCCGCGTGATCCATATTCTGAACAAATCTGACCGGCTGGCCGATGCTGATGACCGGGACGCGTTGCTCAATCTCTTTCCAGATGCTGTTTTTACCTCTGCGCTCACCGGCGAGGGGATGGATGACGCGCTTGCCACCATTGATGCGCGTCTTGGCGCTGGTGCGCTGGATTGCACGCTGGTCCTCGGTCCGGGTGATGGCGCGGCGCGGGCCTGGCTGCATGCGCATGGCAAGGTAACGGCCTCCGCTTTCAATGAGGATGGCACCCAGAGCCTCTCGGTTGAGATTGATCCGGCGAATTGGTCGCGGTTTTGTGCGCGGTGGCCACAGCTTGTCGGATCGTGACGTTTTTCTCATTTCCAAATGATCAATTCTGGCATTAGAGTATCGCCAGCAAACAGATCAGATGAGAGAAACTATAGATGGGCCGGGTTGTTTTTCTGAATGGTGACTTTATTCCCGAGGGTGAGGCAAAACTGTCAATTTTTGACCGTGGCCTTCTTTTTGCTGATGCGGTCTATGAGGGGTTCGGCATTCTTGATGGCCAAATCACCGATTTTGCCTACCACATGGACCGGCTCGACAGCTCGCTTGCCAAGCTAAATATGCGATCGCCGATGGGGCGCGATGCGATGCTGGCGGCGCTGATGCGTCTGATTGCCGAAAACCAGCAAAATGAGGGTTTCCTCTATCTGCACATCACGCGCGGCGAGGGTGATCGCAACTATCTCTATGATGACAGTTACACGCCGAATATTTTTGCCTTCACCCAGACTGAGAAATTCACCGCCGATGCGCCGCCAAAACCTGTCTCACTGGCCAGCGTGCCGGACATTCGCTGGGCCCGCCGCGACATCAAGACGACCAATTTGCTGGGACAGGTGATGGCCAAGCAGGCGGCGCATGACGCCGGTGCCTATGAGGCGCTGATGATTGATGGCGATGGGTTCGTCACCGAGGCAGGCTCCTCCAGCTTCTTTTTCATCAAGGACAACATCATCTATGTTCGCCCGGTCAGCAATGAAATCCTGCATGGCATCACCCGTCAGACGATGCTGCGCGTTGCCGCCGCCCACCAGCTGCGCATTGTCGAGACGATCTATACGCTGGACCAGGCCAAACAGGCGGATGAGGCGTTCATCACCGCCGCCTCGATCTATGTGATGCCGGTTGGCCAGATTGATGATGTGCAGATTGGCGATGGCCAGACCGGTGCCATCACCGCGACGCTGCGCGCCGCTTATCTTGACACCGCACGGGCCGAGTTCCCCTCACTAGAAAAATAATTAAAATCATGAAAAATAATTATAAAATCTAAAAAGTAATTGTTTGATTTGGATTGGATGGAAAGCCGCCATACGAGGTGAGAATATGATTAAAAAACATCAGTTATAATTTATTTATATTATTGTAATTAAACGATAAAGAAGGAAAAGTAAAATGGCACACAAACGCATCAGGCCGTTTAATACGAAACAGACCTATCCGGAGCAGAATCTGGATAATGATCTCGCGCAGGGCGTTGTCGCGCGGGGCACCATGGTGTTTCTGCGCGGGCAGGTGGCGCAGGATCTGGACAGCCGCAAGTCGCTGCATGTCGGCGATGCCGGAAAACAGACCGAAAAGACCATGCAGAACATCGCCATGCTTCTTGAGGAGGCCGGAAGCTGCATGGATCATGTCTGCCGGATTGTCGTCTATCTGACCGATATTCGCTATCGTGAGGCGGTTTATCAGGAAATGGGGAAATGGCTGAAGGGCGTTCATCCCTGTTCAACCGGCCTTGTTGTTCCGGCGCTTGCCCGCCCGGAATGGGTTGTCGAGATTGAGGTGACGGCGGTCATCCCCGACTAGCCGCTGCCCCTATGCAGACAGATACCCAGCCCAAACAAAAACAAGCCCAAACAAAAACAAGCCCAAACAAAAACAAGCCCAAACAAAAACAGGCGCATATAAACCCAGCGCATACAGACACCGTAACATGGGAGCTTTGATCCAATGATACACAGGCAACAGCCCTCGACAGTTGATGAAGTTCTGACGTCACTGAAAAAGCTGGCGGCCACGCCGCTTGAGGCGGCAACAGCCCCGCCAAAGGCGATATATACGCTGCCGGACATCACCGCGCATGAGATGGACCGCATTTTTGCCTCTGAATGGCTGTGTGCTGGCCGGGCTGATGAATTGCCCAATCCTGGCGATTACATGGCGTTTGAATGTGGCGCGCAGCCGCTGATCATCATTCGCGGGGCCGATGGCGCGCTTTCCGCCCGGTCAAACATCTGCCGTCACCGGATGATGCGTCTTGTCGAGGGACGCGGGAACACGCGTAAATTTTCCTGCCCCTATCATGCCTGGACCTACAATCTTGAGGGCCAGCTGGTTGGCGCTGCCTATATGGACCGCACAACCTGTTTCAACAAATCCGACATCCAGCTTCCCGCGGTCCGCTGCGAGGAATATCTTGGCTGGATCTATGTCTGCCTTGACCCTGATGTGGAACCCGTGGCGCACATGCTGGCCGATTTGACGGAGAAACTTCTGCCCTACAACATGCAGAATTATGTGACGATCTTCACCGAGGATCATGTCTGGGATACCAACTGGAAATGCCTGACCGAGAATTTCATGGAGGGCTACCACCTTCCCGTTGCCCACCGTGACACGGTTGGCGGGCATTTTCTGGTCGAGGAGACGCAATTTGATGAGCGCGGCAGCTTCCCCCATTTCACCTCGCAGCTGTTCGTCAAGACCGGCACGGCACCTGTCGGCACGGCGCATCCTGACAACACCAGCCTGACCGGCAAATGGCGCAACATATCTGTGATGCCGACGGTCTTTCCCTGCCATATGTATGTGCTTGCGCCGGATCATCTCTGGTATCTGGCGCTGCAACCGGATGGGCCGGGGCGAACCCGCATCCGCTATGGTGCGGCGCTGGCCCCCGAAGTGCTGGCGGCGCAGTCTGACCCAGAAACCTATATCGCCGAAACCAAAACCTTTCTTGATGCTGTCCAGCTTGAGGATAAAAACGTCGTCGAGGGGATTTTTGCCGGCGCAAAGGCCCCGCTCTCCAGCCCCGGGCCCCTAAGCTGGCTGGAGCGTGAAAATCATGAATTCACCCAATATCTCGCCCGCCGTCTTTGTGATTAAGAATGGCGATAAAAAATGGTGATTAGAAAGGGTGATTAAGAATGGCGATCAAGCCTCATTGGGGGCAAGATGAACAGCGTGCAACAAACCAGCCGAGGAGCCTGAACCATGACCTTTTCGATTGTCGGACATTGTCCCAGAACTGATATGGCCGGGGTTGCCATCACCACCAGCAGCATCTGTGTCGGCAGCCGCTGTCCACATGTGCTGGCCGGTGCGGGTGCCGTGACAACGCAGAATGTCACCGACCCCTCCATCGGCCCCGAGGTGCTGGCGCATCTGGCTGCCGGTGCAACAGCCGAGGCGGCGCTTGCTGCGGTGATGAAGGATCGCCCGCACAGCGATTACCGGCAGGTGGCGGTTGTCGATCTTGCCGGAAATGTCGCCCATGTCACCGGGGCGCATATTCTGGGAACCAACGCCGTTGCCACCGGCGTTGCCACCGGCGCTGGCACCGGCGCTGAAATGGGTGTTGAGTCGGGCGTGGGCACGGGCATTGGCACAGGCACAGGATGCGTTGCCGCTGGCAATCTGCTGTCGAACCGGGATGTGCCTACCGCGATGGTCGCCTCCTTTGCTGCGGGCGCTGATCTGCATCTTGCCGACCGGCTGCTGACCGCGCTGCAAGCTGGCATTGATGCTGGCGGTGAGGAGGGGCCAACCCATTCGGCGGCGCTATTGGTTGCCCATCGCAATAGCTGGCCATTGGTTGATCTGCGCGTTGACTGGACCGAGGAATGCCCCGGCCTTGTCCTGCGCCGCTTGTGGGATGCGTATGAACCACAGATGGAGGCGTATAATCTGCGGGCGCTGGACCCATCCGCTGCGCCGAGCTATGGCGTCGCCGGTGATGAATAATGCGTGACCATATAGACCCCCGCGCTTGCCAGCACAAACCCGCCCATGCTCAGCGGTGTCAGCACTTCGCCAAACCATAGCGCGGCCATGATCGCCGTTGTTGGCGGCACCAGAAACAGCAGTGATGATGTGGCCGCCATGCTGTCACGTTTGATCAGCACCATGAAAATCACATAGGCACCAAGCGATACGGCCAGAATCTGCCAGCTCAAGGCCAGAACGAACGGGGTTTGCCAGTCGATCTGCGGCACTTCCAAAAGCGGTGTGATCGCCAGATAGAATAACGCCGCCGCCGCCGCCTGTACGAAATTGCCTTTCATCAGGCCGATATGATTGCCGAATTTCTTTTGCATCAATGTCCCGCAGGTGATTGCCGCCAGTCCGAAAAATGTCATCCCCAACCCGGCCATCGACAGATCGCCGCCCGCACCGCCATCAATCGTTGGCATCAACACCACCGCGACCCCGACAAAGCCAAGAAAGATCCCCGCCCATTGAATGCGGCGCAGCGCCTCGGCAAACAGAAAAATCGCCAGAAATGAGGACAGCAAGGGCTGCATGGAGACAACCAGCGCCGCCAATCCTGCCGGAATGCCAAGTGAGAGGGCCAGAAACACGCTGCCCAGATAAAAGCCATGCAGCATCACCCCGACAATGGCGGTTGCCAGCAGCGTTCGCCAATTGTCCGGGGTTTCTTGTGCTGGTGTTTCATGTGCTGGTGTTTCATGTGCTGATGTTTCTTGCGCTGATGTTTGTGGCTTTCGGCGTTGGTGCGCCAGCCACGCCTTCGCCGCCAGCATCAGCCCCCCAAACAACAGCGCGACAATGGAAAATCGCAGGAGCAAAAAGGCAAAGGGCGTTGCATAGATCACCGCAATTTTGCCGGTGACAAAAGCCGATGACCATAGAAAGACAAAAACCATCGGCAGGCCAACCCGGGCAAACATCAGCTTTGCGCCCCGGTGTGACGCGCCGGTACACGCACAGCCACCCGTGTCAGCGTCTTTACAAATGCGTCCATATGCGCAGCCATCGCCTCACCAAAATTGCGGTGGGTATCGGCCTGCCAATGGATCGGATCAACCGCCGATGATATGGCAAACTCATTCGCGTCAACAAAATCAAGGCCCCGCGCGGTGCAGGCCCGCCCCAGAACACCCGGAAGTTTCTGTGATTTTTCCACGCCGCCGCGCCATTCCCGATGCCGCTCCCAGCTCTCATCTGCGGCGCGCTTGCCAAGCATGGGGGGACAGATCACAGTAACAGGCGGCGCTGCCGCTGCGCCCCAGCCACCATGTCCGGCACCGCTTGCTCCAACGATATCGACCAGCTGCATCACACCGGCGCAGATATCCTCGGCGCTGCGATCAAAGCGTGCTTTCATGTCATTTGTGCCAAGCATGATGATCACATGGTCAAGCGGTTGGTGCGACATCAGGATCGCCAAAAAAGGCGCTGTGCCGTCAAACTGCGGCCCCTCCATCGGGTCGGCGCCATGCGTCACCCGGCCCGGCAGACATTCCTCAATAATCTCGGCACCAAGCTGGCTGGCCATCTGCTGTGGCCAGCGCCCACCAAATCGCTGTCCGCTGCCATCATCAAGATAGCCCCAGCTGTTGGAATCACCATAGATCAGAATGCGCATAGATCAGGCTCGAAAGCTGCCAAGGATATGTCGGCAGTCTGCACCCATGTAAGGTCCAGCCGCAAGGGTGGATCGGTGGCGGCGATGGCTTGGTTTCCGGGTGCTGTCATCTTTTAAAAAAAGGTTTTGCTCATATGGCCTGATCGATAGGGCTGGGCAGCGTTGCGATCGCGCGTTATCATCGAACCCATGACCCCAGAACCCATGACCCCAGAGCGAACAACCCCAGATCCTGATCAATATCCTGATAAAGTGAGCGAGCCAGATCACGCGCGCCTGATGCGCGGTGCCCCACCCCATCCGGACGCGCAGGTAACCCTTGCCAATTGGCGGGAACCGGGCTTTGGCCGCTGGTCTTTTTCCCACATCCGCCAGCTATTGCCCACCGCGCCGATTGCCGCCGCTGAACACCCCTATGTCCTGCCCGAAAACCGACCCGAAAACCGACCTGAAAACCTGTCCGAAAACCGAATCGATCTGGCAACGCTTGCCTTTGGCCCATCGCGGCGATCGCTTGATGATTTTCTGGCTGGCAGTAACACCGATGCCCTCATGGTGATGCGTGATGGCAAGCTGGTCTTTGATTGGTTTGGTGGCTTTGGCCGTGCTGACCGGCCGCATATTGCCTTTTCCGTCTCCAAATCACTGGCGGGCCTGCTTGTTGGCATTCTGGTTGAGGCTGGCGTTCTCGACCCGGACCAACAGCTTACCCATTACCTGCCAGAGATCGCTGGCAGCGCCTATGAAGGGGCCAGTCTGCGCCACTTGCTCGACATGACTGTCGCCTCCGGGTTTGTCGAGGATTATCTGGACACCACCGGCGTTTTCATGGCCTACCGGCGGGCATCTGCGTGGAATCCGGTCGAGGAGGGCCACAGCACCGAGGGACTGCGTGCCTTTCTGGCAAAATTGCCTGCCTCGGACGGCAATCACGGTCATCGCCATCATTATTGCTCACCCCACACCGATCTTCTGGGCTGGGTCATTGAACGCGCGGCTGGTGGCCCGGTCGCCGACTTGCTGTCATCGCATCTGTTCCGCCCTGCTGGCACCCGCACTGATGCCTATATCACGCTGGAAACATTTGGCGCACCGCGTCTTGCTGGCGGCATCTGCCTTGCGCCTGCGGATCTGCTGCGCCTGGCCGAGATGGTCCGCTGCGAGGGGGCGCTTGGCGGTCGCCAGATTGTTCCGGCTGGCTGGATCGCTGATTTCAGCCGCCATCCTGACAGCACCGCCTGGCAACGCCAGACCGGCGGCTCACGTCTGTTTGATCGCGGCACCTATCGCAGCAAATGGTACCGCACCGGCTTTGATGATGATGAGATTTGCGCGATTGGCATTCATGGCCAGTGGATCTGGATCAACCCGGCGCGGGCTGTTACAATCATCCGCATGGCCTCGCATGATCTGCCGATTGACACCGAAACCGATGCCGAACTGCTCGCCGCCTTTCAGGCAATCGCTACCGCGCTCTGATCTTAAGAGTTTTTCCGCCTGAACCCAGGCCATTACCCACCAGCCGTCATAAACGCTTTGCGTCGCAGCTTCCCCGCGCAGCCTTTACTCTGTAATCCGCCATTACTCTCTAAGCAGCTTTCACTCTGTAACAACCTGCTGGCCGCTTTTCGCCCAGGCGCCAAAGCCGCCCTCCAGATCATGCACATTATCCATGCCCATCTCGATCAGGGTTTTTGCCGCCAGTGCCGAGCGCCAGCCCGATGCGCAGACAAGGATCAGCTTCTGGTCTGTGGCAAAGATTTCCTTGTGATAGGGGCTTTGCGGATCGGCCCAAAACTCGATCATGCCACGCGGCGCATGCACCGCATCGGCGATCTTGCCGGTTTTGCCAAGTTCGCGGACATCGCGGATATCGACCAGAACGGCCTCACCGCTGGCCTGCATCGCGGCGGCCTCCTCGGGTGAAACGCGGGGGATCATCGCCTGCGCTTCGGCGACCATATCGGCGACATGTTTGGTTACGGGCATTACGGGCTCCCCTGAGGAAAATGATTTTGAAAAACAATCTTGCCGACACTAGCAAACCCCGCCCTGATCCCACAAGCCTTGTCCTGATTTTTGCGGGGCTTGTCCTGATTTTTCAGATTCTTTCTGCCATCCTCTCATGCCAGCCTCATGCTGATGCGGCGATAGGCGCTGTTGGGGGTTTCTTGCGCAGCCTTTTTCTGGCTAGACTGTTGCGCGCGTCGGCCGCCGCCCTGATTGGATGCAGGGATCAGATTGCGGGGCCTGATTACAGGCGACGGCTGGAAGCGACGGTTAAAAGTGACGGTTAGACGCGACGGTGAGGAGAGATGATGATGACAGATCATGGTTCGGGTTATGCTTGCGTTTATGCTTCGGTTTACGAAAAGGCGCTTGCTGATAGCGGGGCTTTCTGGCTTGACGCTGCGGCGGGCATCGACTGGGTGACACCGCCCACAACCGCGCTTGACAGCCAGAACGCGCCCTTTCACCGCTGGTTTCCTGATGGCGAGATGAACACCTGTCACAACGCGGTGGACCGTCATGTGGCTGCGGGACGCGGTGATCAGAACGCGATTATCTACGACTCGCCGATCACCGGCACCGCTTATAATCTGACCTTTGCCGAACTGCAGCAGGCAACAGCGCGTTTTGCTGGCATGTTGCGCCGCTATGGTGTTCGCACGGGTGACCGGGTGATCATCTATATGCCGATGATCCCCGAGGCGGTTGTCGCCATGCTTGGCTGTGCCCGCCTTGGCGCTGTTCATTCGGTCGTTTTTGGCGGCTTTGCGGCGGCGGAGCTGGCAAAGCGCATTGATGATTGCCAGCCAAAAGTGATCATCAGCGCGTCCTGTGGGCATGAACCAAACAGGATTGTCGACTATAAACCGCTTCTTGATGAGGCGATCACACTCTCGCAGCACAAGCCCGGCACCTGCGTCATCTATCAGCGTGAGGCGGTCATCGCCAGCCTTGTTGACGGGCGTGATGTTGAATGGCATGCCGCGCATGAGGGCGCAGAAGAACTCGCCCCGGTCACCCTCAAATCGACCGATCCCCTCTATATCCTCTACACCTCGGGAACCACCGGCCAGCCAAAGGGCGTTGTCCGTGATAATGGCGGGCATGCGGTGGCGCTGAACTGGTCCATGCCACACATCTATGACACCCAGCCAGGCGAGGTCTATTGGGCCGCGTCCGACATTGGCTGGGTCGTTGGCCATTCCTACATCACCTATGCGCCCCTGATCGCTGGCTGTTCGACCGTGCTGTTCGAGGGCAAGCCCATCGGCACACCCGATGCCGGGGTGTTCTGGCGGATCATTCAGGATCATAATGTCAAAGTCCTGTTCACCGCCCCCACGGCGTTTCGCGCGATCAAGCGCGCTGATCCTGCCGCCGAGCTTCTCCAGCATTATGACATCTCGTCGCTTGAATATCTGTTTCTGGCGGGCGAGCGGGCCGATCCGGACACCATCATCTGGGCGCAGGAAAAGCTGGGCGTTCCGGTGATTGATCATTGGTGGCAGACCGAAACCGGCTGGTCGATCTGTGCCAACCCGATGGGCATTGAGGCGTTGCCGGTGAAGCTGGGCTCTCCCTCGGTGGCGATGCCCGGTTATGAAATTGACATCCTCGATGATGCGGGCAAGCCGCTGGGCCCGGATGAGCTGGGGGCAATCGCCGTCAAGCTGCCGTTACCACCCTCATGCCTGCCGACAATCTGGGGCGCGGATGACGCGTTTGTCGAAAAATATCTGACGAATTTTCCCGGCTATTATGAAACCGGTGATGCCGGCTATCGCGATGCTGATGGCTATCTCTATATCATGGCGCGCACCGATGATGTGATCAATGTCGCGGGCCACCGGCTGTCCACCGGCCAGCTTGAGGAGGTGCTTGCAGACCATCCTGATGTTGCCGAATGTGCGGTGATCGGTGTTGCCGATGATCTCAAGGGGCAGTTGCCGCTTGGCCTGATCTGCCTTTATCCGAATTGCGCGAAACCGGCCAGGGAGGTCTGCGCCGAGGCGGTTGATCTAGTCAAAAGCCGGGTCGGCCGCGTCTCCGCTTTCAATCAGATTGTTGTCATCGACAGGTTGCCGAAAACACGTTCTGGCAAGGTGTTGCGTGCGACCATGGCAAAGATTGCCGACAATGTTGACTGGACGATGCCGGCAACGATTGATGATCCGGTGATCCTTGACGAGATCACCACGGCCCTTCAATCCATCGGCTACGCCAAATAATCCATCGGCTACGCCAAATAACCGCGCCAAACAACAACGCCAAACAACAACGCCCGACCAAATCCGGCGTTCCCCGCCTACAGCTCGCGGCCAGCGCGAAATTCCCGCCATGCCAGCGTCAGGCTGGCTCCGATGCTTGCCAGCGGTTCAGGCGGCAGCTTTTTCGGCGGTGGCGCGGCCAGCATTGTATGAAGGCTTTGATGATTGTCGCGCAGATTGCCGCTGGCAAGATCAGCCGCCAACATGCCTGATAATGTCCCGCGCGCTGTGCCAAGCCCGTTCTGACAGCAGGCTGAAAACATGCCATCCTCAATCTCGCCAAAGGCCGGCACGTCATTCAGGCTCAGACACAGCTTGCCGCCCCAGCTATATTCCATGGCTGTGCCGGTGAGCATTCCAAAACGAGCGGCAAAACATCTTTCATGATGCGCCATCTTGCGCGCCGCAAGCCGGTCCGGCACTTCCATGCTGCTGGCATATGTTGACTGGTTGCGCACGATGATTCGGTCGCCGGATCGCCCGGAAATGCGCCGGATGGTGCTGCCAATGGGGTCTGAGGGTGTCACCCCCCACCGGGGCGTACCGCCAAGCCGCCTGACCGCGTCACTGTCCAGCGCCTCAGTCATCGAGGCATAGAGGAACAGATGCACCAACCGGCGCTTGAAAAAGCCGAAACTCTCGACATGCCCGTTCATTGCCATGATCACGCGCGGCGCGCTGACACTGCCCTCGGCCATCTTGGCCTGCCAGATGCCATGGCTATGATCCATGCCCAGAACCGGACTGTCCTCACAAATCTGCACCCTCGGGGCTCCATTCGCCAGCGCCTCAGCCAGCCCTCTCACATAGGCGGCGGGGTGCAGCATCACCGTCCCCGGCGTATACAGCCCATGTCGGTAATAGCCGGTGCCGCAGCGCTCGCGCATCGCCGCCTCATCCAGCAGTTCATAGGGCTCGCCAAGCTGGTCCAGATGCCGGGCATATGCGATATTCGCCGCCATACCGCGGGCTGTCGCCGCGCCATTGATCTTGCCGCTCTGGGCGATGATTTCGTCATCCAGTCCATATTCATCACCGGCATCAAGGGCAAATTCGATGGCGCGCCGGTTCAGCACCAACTGCGTGCGGTCATTGCCCAGATTACCAGCATAATCATCCGAGGACAGCACATGCGGCAAATCAATCATGAAGCCCGAATTGCGGCCTGCCGGGCCCTCGCCGATCCGCCCGGCTTCCAATAGGATAATCCGCTCATCCCTGCCCCCAAGCTGCGCCAGCCTGCGCGCCGCCGACAGAC
The DNA here is from genome assembly GCA_004212735.1 of SAR116 cluster bacterium. Lineage (GTDB taxonomy): Bacteria > Pseudomonadota > Alphaproteobacteria > Puniceispirillales > Puniceispirillaceae > MED-G116. The sequence continues at coordinate 16,170 of SHBD01000018.1, read as the reverse complement.
CGGCAAAGCCGCCGCCAATGATCAACCAGTCAGCCGTGATTGCGCCTTGCACAATCTGGCTGGGCGCTGCGGCTGGCAACAGCCGGTTCCACCCGGCCGGTCCCGGATTTTTCGGCAGATTGCGGGTGATAAGCGTGGCAGCCATATGCGCGGTCCTGATTTACAAGCGGCCAGTTTATGGCCGCGCTTCTTTATAACACAGGCCAGTCTATGCGCCGCGCGTTTCTACTCATATAGAGTGCGGTTTTTTTTGTCCCCGTAAAGAACTTTCAAATGGCTTTCAAACAGCTTTGGACACATGTCATCCATCGGACCCACCCTGTTCTTGCACCGGTGCAGGCGTGTGATCGACATGGCTGATCAGAGGTCAAATGGGGCACTTGTTGCCGCATTGAGGCTTGTTTTACGTTAAAGGGTCAGCCATATCTTGATCATGCAAAATTTATGTTTAGGGAGAAAACGATGAAAAAGATTGCAATGGCAGTGGTTGCATCCAGCATGCTCGCTGCTCCAGCCATGGCGGCAGACGTCAAGATTGGCGTCCTGCTTGGCTTCACCGGTCCAATCGAATCACTTGCGCCGAACATGGCGACCGCCGCTGAAATGGCGATGAAGGAAGCCAGCGATTCCGGCAATTTCATGGGTGGCTCAACAGCTGTTTCTGTCCGTGCGGACTCAACCTGTGTTGATGCTGCGGCGGCGACTGCTGCGGCTGAGCGTATGGTCACATCTGACGGCGTTGCCGCGATCATGGGCGCTGATTGTTCAGGCGTGACAACCGCTGTTCTGCAAAATGTCGGCACGGCCAAGGGCATCGTGATGATCTCACCATCAGCCACATCGCCAGCTCTTTCAGACATTCCCGATGATGGCCTGTTTTTCCGCACCGCACCATCTGATGCGCGTGGCGGTCAGGTGATGGCCGAGGTGCTGATGGGCCGTGGTATCGACTCAATCGCCCTGACCTATACCAACAATGACTATGGTAAGGGTCTGGCCGACAGCATTCAGGGCAGCTATGAAGCCCTTGGTGGCAAGGTCACCGTTGTTGCCTCGCATGAGGATGATAAGGGCGATTACAGCGCCGAGGTTGCCGCACTTGCCCAGGGCGGCAGTGATCATCTGGTGATCGTCGGTTATCTTGATCGCGGTGGTAAGGGCATCATGCAGGCATCTCTCGATTCAGGTGCCTTCGAGAATTTTGCCATGTCTGACGGCATGATCGGCCCATCTCTGCCAGAGGCCATTGGTGCTGATCTGAACGGCTCATGGGGTCTGTTGCCGGGCGGTGAGTCCGAAGGTTATGACATCTTTGCAAAGATGGCGGCTGAAGCTGGCTTTGAAGCCACACCTTACTCGGCTGAATCCTATGATTCGGCGGCGCTGATCATGCTTGCGATGCAGGCTGCCGGTTCATCTGACAGCCAGAAAATGAAGGCTAAGGTCTTTGACGTTGCCAACGCACCGGGAACAAAGATCCACCCGGGTGAGCTTGGCAAGGCGCTGAAGATTTTGGCTGATGGCGGCGAGATCGACTATGTCGGTGCCCGCGAGATTGAGCTGATCGGTCCGGGTGAAACCGGCGGTGCCTATCTTGAGCAGGTTGTTCAGGACGGCAAGTTCACAACTGTCAAATCACACTAAATCATCTAAAAATCAAAAAGGGCGATCCGGAGCTGTATGTCTGGGTCGCCCCAAATGTCTGAATAGCCTGGTTATTCAAATGATTTTGTTCTTATGATTCCATTCCAATGATTACGGTCGAAAATCTTGTGAAGCATTTTGGCGGCATCCATGCTGTCGACAATGCCTCTTTGGTCATCGAAACAGGGTCGATCACCGGTCTTATTGGTCCGAACGGCGCTGGCAAGACCACTTTATTCAATGTCATTGCGGGCGTTTACAAACCGACTTCCGGCCGCGTGCTGCTTGATGGTGATGATATCACCGGTCTGCCGCCGCATGAATTGTTCAACCGTGGCATGTTGCGCACCTTCCAGATCGCGCATGAATTTTCCACCCTGACAGTCCGTGAAAATCTGATGATGGTGCCTGGCAATCAATCTGGTGAGCGGCTTGTCGATGCGTGGTTTCGCCCGTTACAGGTCCGTGATCAGGAAGCCGCAATCCGCGCCAAGGCTGATGAGGTGATCGAGTTCCTGCAAATCGCCCAGGTCGCGGATGAGCTGGCTGGCAATCTGTCCGGCGGGCAGAAAAAACTGCTTGAGCTTGGCCGCACGATGATGGTCGATGCCAAGATCGTCTTTCTTGATGAGGTCGGGGCCGGCGTCAATCGCACGCTGCTGAACACAATCGGGGATGCCATTTTGCGGCTCAACCGCGAGCGGGGCTACACCTTCTGCATGATTGAGCATGACATGGATTTCATTTCGCGCCTGTGCGATCCGGTCATTGTCATGGCCGAGGGCAGCGTTCTTGCCACTGGCAGCGCCGCCGAGGTCAAATCAAATGAAGTGGTAATCGAGGCCTATCTTGGCACCGGCATGAAAAACCGGATCGCCACAGCGGCCGGTGCGCCCACTGGCACGCCCAATGCTGCGCCCACTGGTGCGTCATGACCTATCTTGCCGGTGAGATGATGACGGGTGGCTATGGCGGCGTTGATATTCTGCATGAATGCTCCATCGGCGTTGACCGTGGCCAGATCGCCGTTGTCGTTGGCCCGAACGGGGCTGGCAAATCAACCGCGATGAAGGCGGTGTTCGGGATGCTTGGCCTGCGCGCTGGTCGGGTGATGCTGGATGGTGAGGATATCTCCAGCCTGAAACCGCAGGAGCGCGTGCTGAAAGGCATGGGATTCGTCCCGCAGAACCAGAATGTCTTTACCAGCATGACGGTCGAGGAAAATCTGGAGATGGGGGCTTTCATCCGCCGCGATGATATCTCCCAGACGATGCAGCAAATCTATACGCTGTTTCCCGTGCTGTATGAAAAGCGGCGGCAACCGGCGGGTGAGCTGTCCGGCGGCCAGCGTCAGCAGGTGGCGGTTGGCCGTGCCCTGATGACCCAGCCGCAGGTGTTGATGCTGGATGAACCAACCGCCGGTGTCTCGCCGATCGTCATGGATGAGCTGTTTGACCGCATCATCGAGGTTGCAAAGACCGGCATTGCCGTGCTGATGGTCGAACAGAACGCACGTCAGGCGCTGGAAATTGCCGATCGCGGCTTTGTGCTGGTGCAGGGGCGCAATGCCTATACCGACAGCGGGGCGGCCCTGCTGGCCAATCCCGAGGTCCGCAAGGCGTTTCTGGGGGGATGAGATGACAGATGTTCTGAACGCCATCGTCCTTCTGGCCAATTTCGTGCTGGTTCCGGGCCTTGCCTATGGCAGCCAGCTTGCCCTTGGTGCGCTTGGCGTGACCCTGATATACGGCATTCTGCGCTTTTCCAATCTGGCGCATGGCGAAACCATGTCCTTTGGCGCGATGGTCACCATTTTGGTCACATGGGGCCTGCAGGCGGGCGGCATAAATTTTCACCCCCTGCCAACGGCCTTGCTGGCGCTGCCCTTTGGCATCGTGGGCGCGGTGGCGCTATGTCTGATTGTGGATCGCCTTGTCTATCGTTATTACCGGCAACAGCGCTCGACCTCGTCGATCTATCTGATTGTCTCCATCGGCGTGATGCTGATCACCGGCGGCCTGATCCGTTTCATCATTGGCCCGGGGGACCGCAAGATCACCGATGGAGAGCGCTTCATCATCAAGGCGCGGACCTTCAAGGAAATGACCGGGCTCAATGAGGGGCTGGCGATCAAGACAACCCAGGGCGTCACGGTGATTGCGGCATTTCTTGTCGTTGGCTTTGTGTTCTGGTTCCTCAACCGGACCCGTACCGGCAAGGCGATGCGCGCCTATTCGGACAATGAGGATCTGGCGCTCCTCTCAGGCATCAACCCCGAACGTGTGGTGATGATCGCCTGGATCATGACCGGTGCGCTGGCGACCATCGCCGGCACGCTTTATGGCCTTGACAAGAGTTTCAAACCCTTCACCTACATGCAGCTTCTCCTGCCGATCTTTGCCGCTGCCATTGTCGGCGGTGTCGGCAATCCCATCGGTGCCATTGTGGGTGGTTTTGTCGTGGCCTTTTCCGAACTGATCATCACTTTCGCCTACCGCAAGGTGCTGATGTATCTGCTTCCCGACGGCATGGCGCCCGAGGGCATGATCCAGCTTTTGTCGACTGACTATAAATTCGCCGTGTCTTTCGTCATTCTGGTGATTGTTCTTCTGGTAAAACCGACGGGCATTTTCAGCGGGAAATCATTATGACCCAAACCACATCCCAAACCTCATCCCAAGCCACTCATAACCCAGTTGCCCCCGCCTCTCAGTCACGGCGCAATATCCTGCTCTTTGGCATGATGGCACTGCTGCTTTGCTTTGTTGGCGTTGTCCAGAGCTGGAACGTCACCTTCTCGCTGCTGAATATGTGTCTGATCTCGGCGATCATGGCCCTGGGACTGAACATTCAATGGGGTTATGCCGGGCTGTTCAATGTCGGCGTCATGGGTTTTGCCGCGCTTGGCGGTCTGGCCGGCGTTCTGGTTTCCGAGGCGCCGGTCTCGGCGGCGTGGGCGGCCGGCGGTGTTGGCATTGTCGGGGGTCTGATCGCTGGCCTTGCAACGATCCTTGCCGGTCTTGCGGTCTGGCGGCGCACGCATCGGCGTACCGGGATGCGCGGGCGGTCCCGCTATTGGCTGACGGGCCTGACCGTTCTTGTCGGCTATACCGTCATGCGGATGATCATTGATCCCGCCGTCAGCGCCATCGAGGCGATTGATCCTGCACGTGCCGGGTTTCTGGGTGGGGCTGGCATGCCGATCATCTTCAGCTGGGCCGTTGGCGGCATCTTTGCCGCCTCTGTCGCCTGGGTTGTGGGCCGGATTTCGCTTGGCCTGCGCTCGGATTATCTGGCGATTGCCACGCTTGGCATTTCCGAGATCATCATCTATTTCCTGAAATTTGAGGATTGGCTGACCAGAGGCGTAAAGAATGTTGCCGGTCTCTCGCGCCCGGTTCCCTATGAGGTTGATCTCAACAAATCCGCCCAGTTTCAGGACTTTGCCGCCAGCCTTGGTCTGAGTGTCGTTGATGCGTCCTCGCTTGTCGTCAAGATCAGCTACGCCATTTTGTTTACCCTTGTTCTGCTGGTCATTCTCTGGCTTTGTGAAACAGCGCTGCGCTCGCCCTGGGGGCGGATGATGCGCGCCATTCGTGATAATGAAACCGCCGCCAGCGCGATGGGCAAGAATGTCACCAGCCGGCATCTACAGGTGTTTGTTCTGGGATCGGCTGTTGTTGGCATTGCCGGTGCGATGCTGACCACGCTTGATGGCCAGTTCACCCCGACCTCCTACCAGCCGTTGCGCTTTACCTTTCTGATCTGGGTGATGGTGATCATCGGTGGGTCGGGCAATAATTGGGGTGCGGTTCTTGGTGGATTTCTGATCTGGTTTTTCTGGATTGAGGCTGAACCGATGGGGCTGTGGGCGATGGATGCGCTGACCTCGGGCATGCCGGATGGCCATTGGCTGCGCGAACATCTGCTGGACAGCGCCGCCCATACCAGATTGATGACCATGGGGCTGGTGCTGCTGTTGGTGCTGCGCTTCTCGCCGCGCGGCCTGATCCCCGAGGTTAAACGCTAATCACGCCCTGACCCCGTCCTGATCAGGGGCCTTGCTTGGTGGGGGGGACAAAGCCGTTGCATGGCAAGGGCGAAATGCCGTACAAAATTTCATAAATACCATGATCACCTGACCGCCATCATCTGACCGCCATTAAAAGAGATCACCATGCTAGAGAAATTCACCCCTGCAAAAGCCGACCCGATTCTGGGCCTTGGCAAGCTGTTCGCTGCGGATGACCGCGCCACCAAGATTGATCTTGGCGTTGGCGTTTACAAGGATCCGACAGGCAATACACCGATCATGACGGCGGTCAAGAAAGCCGAGAAAATCCTCCACGACACGCAGATCAGCAAGGCCTATAAAGGTCTCGCCGGCGATGAGATATTCCGTGATAAAATCCGCGAGCTGGTGCTTGGTGATGCCGTTGATGCGGCGCGCGTGGCGACCTTGCAGACACCGGGTGGCACCGGTGCCATTCGCCAGCTCTATGAGGTGATCCGCCGTCTCAATCCGGGCGCGACCATCTGGATCAGTGATCCGACATGGCCCTCGCATCTGGCGATGGCGGCGGCGATGGATCTCAAAACGGCCACCTACACCTATTTTGATCCGGCCACGAGGATGGTCGATTTTGATGCGATGATGGCTGATCTTGCCGGCATGAAATCCGGCGATATCCTGATGCTGCATGGCTGCTGCCACAATCCCACCGGGGCCAATCTTGATGCGGCGCACTGGGCGGCGCTGACCGATTTTGTCCTTGCCAACAACATCACCCCCTTTGTCGATATCGCCTATCAGGGCTTTGGCGATGGTCTTGATCAGGATGCGGCCCATATGCGGGCGATGGCGGCGCGCGTTCCCGAGATGCTGATTGCCTCCTCCTGCTCAAAGAATTTCGGCCTCTATCGTGATCGCGTTGGCTGCGCGATGGTGATCTGCGCTGATGCTGCGGTGGCTGAGGTTGCGTCCGGCAATCTGGCGGTGCTGAACCGGTTGAATTATTCCTTTGCGCCTGATCATGGGGCGGCGGTGGTCGCGATTATCCTCAGCGATGATGCCCTGCGCGCTGAATGGATGGCGGAGCTTGCCGAAATGCGGCAAACGATGCTGACCATCCGGCGTGATCTTGCTGATGCGCTGCGCCAGCAATGCAATTCGGACCGTTTTGATTTCATTGCCGAACATCGCGGCATGTTCTCGCGTCTTGGCCTGCCACCCGAACAGGTGCAGAGCCTGCGTGATGACCATGCGATCTATGTTGTTGGTGACAGCCGGATCAACATTGCCGGCCTGTGTGGTGGCAAGCATGAACCCTTTGCCAGCGCGGTCGCCAAGGTTGCGTCTGTGTCCTGAAGAAAAAGCGTGCGGGGCCTGTGTCGTGAAAACGGTGCGGCCTGAAAATGGCTTGCGGCGCGGACAAATGTCGCGTTTCATCATCCGGTGAGATTTATTGATTGGGGTGAGTGATGGCACAGACGGCGGCAAACGGTAATCTGCGCAGCGGCGGCCAGCTGCTGATGGATTGTCTTGTCGCGCTGGGTGCGCAAAAAGGGTTTGGCGTGCCGGGCGAATCCTATCTTGCCGTGCTTGACGCGATGTATGATCACCGCGCCGATTTTGACTTCATCATGACCCGTCAGGAAGGCGGGGCGGCCTATATGGCGGCGGCGTGGGGCAAGCTGACAGGCGCGCCGGGCCTGTGTTTTGTCACCCGTGGGCCAGGGGCGACCAATGCCTCGATCGGCGTGCATACCGCGATGCAGGATTCGCTGCCGATGTTGCTGTTCATCGGACAGGTCGGTGCTGACATGGCTGGCCGGGAGGCGTTTCAGGAAATAGATTACAACGCCTTTTTCGGGCCGATTGCCAAATGGACGGTGCAGATTGATGATCCGGACCGGGTGCCGGAGATGATCAGCCGCGCCTGGACAACGGCGCTGTCCGGGCGCCCGGGGCCGGTGATTGTGGCGCTTCCCGAAACCATGTTGACGGCGATGACGGCGGCGCTGCCCTGCGGTGCTGTCACCATCCCCGAACCCGCGCCCACCGCCACCGACGCCGCACAGCTTGCCAGCCTGCTGGCCGCCGCCAGCCGCCCATTGATCCTTATTGGGGGCACGAGGTGGCAGGAAGAGGCGGCGCTCCAGATTGAAAATTTTGCCAGCGCGGCTGATATCCCGGTGGTCGCGGCCTTCCGCTTTCACGACATCATCGACAATCACAGCCCCTGTTATGTCGGCGATGCCGGTGTTGGCATGCTTGGCTATATGAAACAGCTGCTCACCGATGCCGATCTGATCCTCGCTCTCAATGTCCGTTTTGATGAAATGACCACCGCTGGCTACAGCCTGTTTCAATCGCCAAAAATGGCGGCAACGCTTATTCACAGCCACGCCTCCGATGCGGAGCTTGGCAAGATCTATACCGCCGATCTGCCGCTCCATGCCGGGCCCAACCAGATGGCGGCATTGCTGGCTGATCTTGCGCTTCCCGCCTCGCCAGCGCGCAGCCAATGGGCAACCAGCGCGCGTGAGGCCTATCTCGCCAGCTTTACCGCCCCACAGCCACCGGGCGATATCGACATGCGGCAGATCATGGCCCATCTGCAGGAGGTGCTTCCGGCCGATGCCATCATCACCCATGGCGCTGGCAATTTTGCCATGTGGCCAAATAAGTTCTTCAAATTCGGCCGTGATGCGCGCCAGCTTGGCCCGCAGAGTGGCAGCATGGGCTTTGGCGTGACCGCCGCGCTTGCCGCCAAGGCGCATGATCCGGACCGCTTTGTTCTGTGCTTTGCCGGCGATGGTGATTTCCAGATGAATGGCAATGAGCTTGGTGCCGCCATGCAGGCGGGCCTCTATCCTATTTTCATCATTCTGAACAACGCCACCTACGGCACCATCCGCATGCACCAGGAAAGAACCTATCCTTGGCGTGTGTCGGGAACCGATATCGTCAATCCCGATTTTGCCGCACTGGCCCGCGCTTACGGCATCCATGGCGAGAGAGTGACCCGCACGGATGATTTTGCCGCCGCTTTTCAACGTGCCTGTGCCTCGCCAACAGGTGGGGTGATCGAGCTGCCGATCGCCACCGAGGCGCTCAGCCCCCGTGCCACCATTGCGGGCCTGCGGGCCGCCACCAAATCCCAACCAAACCCCAACTAAATTCCAACCAAATCCCAACCAAATTCCAACCAAATCCCAACCAGATAAAAGCCTCTTCATGGAGACCGGAGACACCAAAATGACTGAACTCGACATCAACTTTGTGCGCGCGCAGTTTCCCGCCTTTTCCCAACCGGCACTCCAGGGTCAGGCATTTTTTGAGAATGCCGGTGGCTCATACACCTGTGCTCAGGTGATCGACCGTCTGCACCGCTTCTACACCGAACGCAAGGTCCAGCCCTACGGCTTCTTTCCGGCTTCGCGTGCTGGTGGTGAGGAAATGGACGAGGCGCAATCCCGCCTTGCCGCGCTGATGAATGTCGAGACGGATGAGCTGAGCTTCGGCCCCTCGACAAGCCAGAACACCTATGTTCTGGCCCAGGCTTTTGCCGCGATGCTCAGCCCGGGTGATGCGATCATCGTCACCGATCAGGATCATGAGGCCAATACGGGCGTCTGGCGCCGCCTTGCTGACCGCGGGATTGAGGTGCGCGAATGGCATGTCGATCCTGAGCTGGGCCAGCTCAGCACCGCTGCTCTGGCACAGCTTCTGGACGGGCCGGTGAAACTCGTCTGTTTTCCGCATTGCTCGAACATTGTGGGCCAGGAAAATCCTGTCGCCGAGATTGTCGCGATGGCGCATGCGGCGGGTGCTGTCACCTGCGTTGATGGTGTCAGCATGGCCCCCCATGGCCTGCCTGATATCGCCGCGCTTGGCACCGATATCTACCTGTTTTCCAGTTATAAAACCTATGGCCCGCATCAGGGCGTGATGATTGTCCGGCGCGCGCTTGCCGACCGGCTGCCCAATCAGGGGCATTTCTTCAATGCCGGTGCGCGGACCAAACGCTTCACACCGGCTGGCCCCGACCATGCCCAGATCGCCGCCGCCGCTGGCATGGCTGACTATATAGACGCGCTCTACAGCCATCATTACGGCGCCCATTCCCACAATGGCGATTCCAAAGCCCATGACGCGGCCCATCGCGGGCGGTCTGTCTGCGCTTTGCAACGCGCCTATGAGGACAAAACCCTTGCCCCGTTGCTTGACTGGCTGCGCGGGCGCAATGATCTGCGCATTCTGGGCAATGATCATATCGCCACCGCCACTGGCCGGGTGCCGACGGTGGCGATTCACACCAACCGTCCAGCCGCCGCCATTGCCACCGATCTTGCGGCGCATGGGGTGATGGCGGGTGCGGGTGATTTTTATGCCGTCCGCACCATTGGCGCGCTTGGCTGCGATCCGGAGGCGGGCGTTCTGCGCCTCAGCTTTGTGCATTACACCAGCGCTGATGAGGTCCAACAGCTGATCAAGGGGCTTGATGCAACCCTCTGATCCCCCCCTCCAATCCTGAATTTTTTGGCAGATTTTTAAAAACTTTTATTTTGTGCTTGACATTTGGCACGTAATAGGATATATCCTATCGCACACTGAATGATATGGGGCTGCATGTCCTCTTGGTCCACCTGAACGGTATTTTTGGGACCCTGAAGATAACAAGGTAAAAGAGCATCAAATCAAACAAGATCGTGCGGGGGTCAAAGGGAGCCCACGTAATCCATCCAGGCACAAGCCGGGCATATCTACAGCCCGGCGACAAGCCGTTGGTTGAGCTTTGCCAGCATGTCATCACACAGGGCGAGTTGCTGTCTTGTGACAAATTCATCCGGTTTATGGCCCTGATCCATTGATCCGGGGCCACAGATCACAGTCGGGATTCCCAGATCGCGGGAAAACAGTCCGCCTTCGGTGCCAAAGGCCATTTTGATCGTTGTGTTGGCACCGGTCAGTGATTTCAACAGTGTGACAACATCCTCATCCGGGGCGGTATCCAACCCGGGATAGGTGTTGGTAATGGTAAAATTGATCGCCGCTTCGGGGGCGATCTGCTGCGCTCTGGCAATGATTGGCGCTATGCGGCGTTCGATTGTCTGGATGATATCCTGCGGGTTATCCTCTGCCAGATTGCGGATTTCAAAATCAATGACGGCCTCATGCGGCACGATATTCAGCTGCACACCGCCGTCAATCCGTCCGACATGGAGGGTGGTATAGGGAATGTTATAATCATCATCGCGCGCCCCATTTTCACGCAGTTCGTCCTGCGTTGCGCGAATCTCGCCGGCCAGATCGCATGCAAGATGCAGCGCATTGACCGCCAGTGGTGCCAGCGCCGAATGGCCGGCACGGCCATGGCACTGCGCCCGGATCGCTGTCTTGCCCTTATGGCCGGTGCCAAGTCCCATTTCGGTTGGCTCACCAACGATGCACATGGCGGGTCGGAACGGGGCTTTCGCCATCATCTCGATTATCGAGCGCACGCCGATACAGCCGATCTCCTCGTCATAGGACAGCGCCAGATGCAAAGGCGAGCGGAGTGGCAATTTGCTGGCGGCGACAAAGCTGGCGATCGCTGCGGCGCAAAAGCCTTTCATATCTGTCGTGCCGCGCCCATAAAGCCGACCATCCTCCTCGGTGCAGGTAAAGGCTGGCCGCGTCCAGTCCTGTCCATCGATTGGCACGACATCAGTGTGGCCGGACAGCATCACGCCGCCATTATCAGGCCCGTGCTGACCCGAGCTAACTGGACCCGAGCTAACTGGACCCGAACTAACTGGACCCGAACTAACTGGACCAGAGCCTGTTGGGCCGATGCTGGCAAACAGATTGGCCTTCTTGTTGCTCTCATCGGGAATCACCGTCGCGCTGATCCCGGCATCATCAAGCCGGTCGGCAACATAATCAATCAACGCCCGGTTCGGATCGCGGCTGACTGTGGCAAAGCTGATCAAATCATGAAGTATCTCAACTGTTTGGGACATCACATACCTTTATGCCAGCGACTGCGCTGTTGATACCATGTCATCAACTGGCTATGACTTGCAGATTAACCGGATCAGAATGAGATGGCAAATATTCGGGTGGATGCCGCCCTTCTTTGTTCCCTCTCCACAGCCACTCTTAAAACAGGCACTCTTAAAACAGGCACTCTTAAAACAGGCACTCTTAAAACAGCCACCCGCAAACAAGCCAACAGAATAAAGCCAGCAGAATATGGAAAGACAGACCGTGACAATCGACTTCGACAAGATCATTGACCGCCGCAACACCCATTCGAGCAAATGGGACAATATGCAGGCCGATTATGGTGTTTCACCTGATACCGGCATTCCGATGTGGGTGGCCGACATGGATTTTCGACCGCCTGAACAGGTCGATGCCGCCCTTGCGGCGGACATGGCGCATGGTGTTTATGGCTATTACGACAATCCGACGAGCTATGCGGCGGCGCTTTGTAGCTGGATGGAGCGGCGGCATAATTGGCAGGTAGATCCGTCATGGCTGTTGCAGACACATGGCCTTGTCAATGCGTTGGCGCTCTGTATCAGCGCGTTTTCCAATCCGGGTGAGGGGGTCATTGTGTTCTCGCCTGTCTATCACTGGTTTGGCACCATTGTCCGCGCCAATGACCGGCGGCTTGTCGAGTCCGAACTTGTGCAGCATGACGGCGTCTATCACATGGACCTTGCCGCGCTGGAGGCCCAGCTCACCGGCGATGAAACTCTTGTCCTGCTCTGCTCGCCGCACAATCCGGGCGGGCGTGTCTGGTCGGCGGCTGAACTTGGCGCACTTGCAGATTTCTGCGTCAAACATGATCTGATGCTGATCAGTGACGAGGTCCATAACGATCTGATCATGCCGGGCCACAGCCATGTTGTCGCCCCGCTTGCGATGCCGCAGGCACATGATCGTCTTGTCACGCTGGTGGCGACGACCAAGACCTTCAATATCGCCGGCGGCATGACCGGCAGCATGGTGATCCCTGATGACACCCTACGCGAAAAGCTGGCAAAGACGCACAGGGCGGCCGGCATGTCGGTCAACCGGTTCGGCATGGTGATGGCCGAGGCGGCCTATCTGCATGGCGATGACTGGCTTGACGCTCTGCTTGTCTATCTTGATGGCAATCGCCAGCTGTTATCTGATGAGCTGTCGCTTATCCCGGGTGTCAGCGTGATGCCGTTACAGGCAACCTATCTGGCCTGGGTGGATTTTGCCGGCACCGGAATGCCGGCGGCTGAATTTATCAATCGGATTCAGACTGCCGGTGTTGCCGCCAGCCATGGCTCAACCTTTGGTGCTGGTGGTGACAGTTTCATGCGTTTCAATATCGCAATGCCGCGCGCTCAGGTGGCAACCGCGATGCAGCGCCTGCGCACCGCCTTTTCTGATCTGCAATAGGCGCTGATCGAACTAGGCGCTGATTTTTCAGGTGAAGGACACGGTGAAATCGGCAACGCCCTCAACACCGCCGACCAGCGTATCTCCGCGTTCGACCGGACCGACACCAGCCGGTGTCCCGGTATAGATCAGATCGCCCGGCTGCAAATGATACAGGCTGGACAGATCGGCGATGATCTCGGCAGCTGACCAGACCATCAGCGCAAGATCGGATTCCTGTTTGGTCTCGCCATTCTGCGCCAGATGGATTCGCGCTTTGGCAATGGATGGTACCTCGGCAATGGGCTTGATCGGCGTGATCACGGCTGACTGCTCGACATCCTTGCCGGTGTCCCAGGGGCGGCCCAGTTTTTTTGCATCATTTTGTAAATCGCGGCGCGTCATGTCGAGACCGGCGGCACAGCCGAAAATCAGGCTCTCGGCATCGGCAATATCGACATTCAAGCCAGCCGTGCCAATCGCCAGCACCATCTCCATTTCGTAATGGTAATTCTGCGTGCGTTTGGCATAGCTGATGCTGCCCTCGGCCATGCTGATCGAGGCTGCGGATTTGGTGAAATAGAACGGTGCCTCACGGTCAATTTCGGCGCCCATTTCCTTGGCATGTGCCTCATAATTGCGGCCAACGCAGAAAATCCGGTTGACCGGGAACAGCTTGTCGCTGCCGACAATGGGAATGGCCTGAATGGCGGGCGGGGAGAAAACGTAATCTGACATGTCAGGCACCTTGAACATGGGAAAGGAACCTCAAATTATAAAAATTAGGTCACAAAAGCAAAATTGCATTTGGTATATATTTGTACGCGCTATAAAGCATGGATTGGCACCCGCGTTCAAGCTGGAACCTCCCACCGGCGCGGGGGGCGCTGCCGGAAAATCGCTTTTCTTATGGGGGTCATCCCTCCCCACTATCTGTCCTGTGTCCTGTGTCCTGTGTCCTGTGTCCTTTGTCCTTTGTCCTGTGTCCTTTGTCCTTTGTCCTTTGTCCTTTGTCATATGTCCTGTGGAGTTTGGTGCGATGCCTCACGTGATGCCCCCTTTGGCACAATTTTCTGATCTGATGCCAGCGTTGGCCTTTCTCATGCTCAATGTGTTCATCCCGGGGCCGAACGTCCTCAACACCATTGCCACGGCCATGGGGTCGGGTCTCAAGGCTGGCATGGCGTGCGCTTTTGCCTGTGGTGCCGGGCTGTTGCTGTGGGCGCTTGCCGTGCTGTTGGGGGCGGCGGCATTGTTTGCCGCGCTGCCTGTTGCCAAGGCGGCACTCACCGTGCTTGGCGGGGTGCTGTTGCAATATTTCGCCTTCCGGTATCTGCGAAAATCCTTCGGCCCGGGGGCACAGTTGACGGCGATCAACAACCAGCCTGTCGGGCGTGCCTTTGCCCAGGCTTTCATGGTGATGATGACCAATCCGAAGGTGCTGACAACATGGCTTGCGGTGATTTCGCTGTTTCCGGTGATCGCCAGTGATGCGTTGCATATCAGCCTGTTCACCCTGATGGCGGGCGGGGCGTCTTTTGCCGGTCATGCGTTGTTTGCCACCCTGTTTGCCAGTCAAACCGCTGGCAGGATTTATCTGCGGCTCTACCGGCCGATCAATGCGCTTGTCGGCATCGGGTTTTCGATCTACGGGCTGAAACTGCTGTCCGGCCTATTACCAACCTGACAGGTGCCAAGCTGACAGTTGTCATCCTGAAAGCCGGTCATAGTTTCAGCTGTTCATGTCTAGAAACAGGGTACCAGCCTCGATGTGTTGCGCCGCCATGACTGCCGCCTCATGGGCGCGGTCAGTCGTGACAATGCTGATCACCGCCTGCGCGCCAGCCATGGCCATGGCCAGATCACTGGCGCACTCAATACCCACGGCATCCATCCGGCGACGCATCAGCTGTGCGCTGTCTGGCGGGGTGCTGTTGCTCATCATCCAGGCCCATCTGGTCAAACATTTTCCTGACCGCGTTCTCTGGGGCACGGATTGGCCATATCCGAACATGAAATCGCATCTTCCCGATGATATTCTGCTCACCGACCTCATTCCGAAGATTGCGCCGACTGCTGCTCTGCAACAGGCGTTGCTGGTTGATAATCCGATGCGCCTCTATAGGGCTGATTGAGCGGCGCGCCGTTTCAGCATTAATCCGATTGCGACGACAAGCCCGGCACCGATCGCCGCTGCCAGCGCTGGCGCGTGGGTGGTATATGCCGCCAGCCTTTCGGCCAACAATGGGTCGGTGGCGATCATGTCACCCGCCAGCCAGCCAAGAAGCGCTCCACCAGCGGCGATGATCAAGGGGAAGCGTGTCATCAACCGCAGGATCAGGGCACTGCCGGCAATGATGATCGGCACACTCAGCGCAAGGCCAAAGACAACGAGATACATATTACCCTTTGCGGCGGCGGCAATGGCGATCGAATTGTCGAGACTCATGACGAAATCGGCAATGATGATGGTGCGCACAGCGCCCATTAGATTTGGCGGCTGTTTGACGGCACTCTCGTCAATATGGTCGTCCTCGACCAGAAGTTTCACCCCAATCCACAGCAGTAACAGCCCACCGATCAGCTTTAACCCCGGAACGGTCAATAGCGTTGTGGCGAAGAAAACAAGAATACAGCGCAGGATGATGGCCCCCGCCGTACCCCACAGCACACCAAGGCGCTTTTGGCGCGCGGGTAGGTTTCGACAGGCAAGGGCAATGATGATCGCGTTATCGCCTCCCAGAACTATATCGATTGCGATGATCTGAAGAATGGCGATCAGTAACGCTTCGTCCATGATACGTGGTCCGTCCTTGTTGACTGTCTAACTGGGCCTGTCTATCTGGGCCTGTCTATCTTGGCATGTCTATCTTGGCCGCCTTGCCGCAGATATGCCCTCTTGGGCGGCGAAGTGCAACCGCCCGAATAGGTAAAAAAAACCATTTTTGATCGGTTATCGGGCGGTAACCTGTTTGGCCTTGAAAAATTGTCGCATGGGAACCGATTTTCCGCGCTTTTTGCAGTCAAATTGGCTAGAGCTTATGTTCGCTTTTGATAATCATTCGCAAATATTGTACATCCCACGGTCATGGTAGCTGCATTTTTATCCAACTGGGCGC
>SHBD01000017.1 GCA_004212735.1 SAR116 cluster bacterium | reverse complement strand
GCGTTTAGCTGCGGTGATCGGTGTTGTCACATGCGGCACGTTAATCTGCTTGGTGACCAGTGCTTCAACCTTGTCCGCGCCAATCAACAGCGAGGCTGAAGTACAGCCATAGCCGATGACATCGAACGCATGTCCCGGCGGAAACAGCGCCAGCGATGCCGCGAAATGACCTTCCATCCGCTGCAGATTTTCTGCTGTTACCTGGTCGTCACAGGGAATGCGGCTGTGCAGAAGTGACAGGCCGCCCTTATGCACACCTGTCGGTGGCCCGGCGAAAAAGAACCGGAGCTCATCCTCGATGGTCAGATCCGTCTCCAGCGTGACAAGGCCCAGTTGGGCCGCGCGCCGGTCATCGGCAATGACCTCATAATCATAATTTTGGAACGAAACATTGCTGATTTTTGCTTCATCCATATCGTTCTCCTTGTTTGGGCCCTCGTGTGGGTGGGGTTTGCACCATCAGTTAACTGACCATTTGATTGGCCGTTTGATCATTCACTTGATCACTCATTTTGCCACTTATGCGATAATCGGTAAATCGCGCGGCGCCCGTTTTGACAGCAACTCTACACCGCTTTCTGTGATCAGTATATTCTCTTCAGCAACCATCAAAAAGCCGTCGTCATAGACGATCGATGGTTCCAGTGTCAGCGCCATGTTGTCACTCAGAACTGTAGTGTCCCAGCTGGTATGTGATGGTGGTTCGGTCAGCTGGATACCAAGCCCGTGCCCGTAGCGGCCGACATCATCACCGCCATCGCCATCGCCATCCGGCCGCAGCACTGCATCCATTGCCCTGTAGAGATCGGCGGCGGTGGCTCCCGGTCGGGCAATTGCAAGCGCGGCATCGGTTGCATCATACAATTTCTGATGAGCTGCATGTGCGCCATCGCTGGCATGGCCAATGGCAAAATTGCGGTCAAAATCTGAAAAATAGCCGTCCCAGACGCTGCCGGTATCGAGCATGAATACATCGCCTGTTGCCAAGCGGCGTTCATTTGGTGGGGCAATGATATCGTGATAGCCACCTGGACCGGCGGAACCGACAAGATAGCTGACATCGTCAACACCGGCCTCAAGTGCCCGTATCTTGAACTGGCGAAACAGCTCTGAAAGGGGCAGCCCGGCATGCACCCAGTCGGGGATGGTCGCAAAGACGTCTGAGACGATGCCGCAGACATGCCCCAGTTTGGCAATCTCTGTCGGTGATTTGACCATCCTGATATGCTGGATTTCAGGCGTCACATCGGCCAGCTCAATATCATCGAGCGCGGCGATGATCTCCAGAATGTTGGCCAGTGGTACGCGCAATGCCGTCTCGCGCCCCATCGGCACGCCGAGTGTACCGCCCCTCATCACCGCGCGGATCGTAGAGACCAGCAGACTGACACCGTCATCACTCGCAGCAGGCGAGGCCCAACTGTGGATGTCATCGACAAAGCAGTCACGCATCAGCGGCACACCAATGGTCGGGATCACAGCAATCGGTTTGCCTGTTGGCGGCAGAACGACAAACCAGGGGCGCGTCGGGCTTTGCCAGAATTGTGTCATGAAACCGGTGAAATAGCGGATATCAGTTTCCGAGGCGAACAGCATTGCTCCTAGGCCATGTTCGGCCATGACTGCCTGTGCGGCGGCGCAGCGGGCGGCATATTCGCTGTCGTCAAAGCCGCGGGGCGGCGGTGTATGCTTACTCTGCATGGCTCTGGTTTCCGGAAATGATTTTGGCATAGAGGTCGGGATCGGTCGCACCCTCCGTGCCAATCAGCAGAACCACCGAATTGGCATCAAAGTCCATGCTCTGCCAATGCTGTGGATTTTTGTGGGCCTGAAGCAGGCCGGCCAGACCGGAGGTTGAACATTCGCCCGCCTCGATGCTGGGTGACCGTTCATGGAACCAGCGCATCAACGGGGCCACTGCCTCGTCGCTGATTGCCATCGAATGACTGAGAGATGGCTGCAGGATTTCCCAGGCGACAAGCGATACCTCACCACAGGACAGGCCCGCCATCAGTGTCTCCTCGGTGATGTCGAACAGCGTCGGTTTGCCAGCCGCAATCGAGTCAGCAAAACAACAGGACATCGCGGACTCAATCGAGATTAGATTGCACAGCTGCGCCCCCATGTGTGCCCAGAGAGGGGCCGCAACCCCAGCGGCAAGGCCGCCAACGCCAATCGGCAGAAACGCATGTGTCAGCTCATCCTTGCCCAACTGGTCAATAATTTCGCGGCCCATCACCGTATAGCCGGCCATTATTGCCCGTGGCACATCGACATAGCCCTCCCAGGAGGTGTCGGACACAAGATGCCAGCCATGCGCCTCGGCATCCGCCTTGCAATCTGCCAGCGACACTTCGTAATTACCTTGAACGCGAATGACCTCCGCGCCATAGGCCTGCATCGCAGTCTCACGTGCCTTGCTGACATGCTCATGGATATAAATCTTGGCGTTGCATCCCGCCAGCTGTGCACCCCAGGCGACAGATCGTCCATGATTGCCATCGGTCGCAGTGGCCACCGTTACCTCGCCAGCATTAATGCCGCTTTCCATCTGCTCGCGGACCAGATCAGCCACCGCATAGGCACCGCCGAGTGCCTTGAAGGCACCAAGGCCAAGCCGTGTTGATTCATCCTTGTAAACAACACGCGCCACTCCGCAATGCGTGGCAATTTCCGGCAGATCAACAAGCGGTGTTGGCGTATAGCCGGGCCAATTGCTGATGGTATCAAAAGCCCGGCCCATATTGGCGTTGTTGAGCAGATGCGGCGCATCGGGAAAGGCCTGTCTTACATGCGCGGTGTTGGTAACAAGGCGGGCGTTGATATGGCCAGCCTCTGCGGCTGCGATATGTGTCTGATCGGTCATGGCACGATTCCTCAGAATTTTCCCTTCTGCGCCGCACCGGCGTAGAAGATTTTTGAGAGTTCTTCATTGGTCATGTTGCGAAAGGCGATGTCGTGTGGATCCATCACCCCCTTGGGATGGCCAGCAGTGCCATGATGGCCATATCTGTCCTCACCACGCGCCAGCTGGGTCCAGTTCCTGCCAATCACCTGATCAACATCTGGAGCAATGAAACTCTGGATGGCAAAGCCAAGGCGGCGACGTTGGCTCAGATTTGGTCCGGAGCCATGCACGATGCGCGGATGGTGCAGCGACAGCTGGCCAGCCCTCATCTCAACGGGAATGGCGCTGGCCTCGTCGACATCCGGCACTGTCTGGCCGCGGGTCAAAATATTATCTTTGCCAAAAGTATCCACATGCTCACGCAGCGGCGCCTTATGCGAGCCGGGAATCATCTGCATGCAGCCATTTTCCATCGATACATCGCCAAGAGCGACCCAGCCAGTTACCCAATTATGAGGCTCAAGGCCGATATAGCGGGCGTCCTGATGCCAACTGACGAAGCCTTTGGTCCCTGGCTCCTTGATAAACAGGGTGGTACCGACAACCAAAATATCCGGGCCAATAAGGTCCTCAACCGCATCGAGAATGCGGGGATCATGGGTGATCCGGTCAAGCACGGGCAGCACATAATGCGCATTGTTGCGCCCTGCGGCGTCAAGCTCATGTCCAAAGGTCGCCTCGGCCTCTGCCAGTTCGGCAACGATCTCCTCGACCTCGCTGGCGGTGAAAATATCAATTCTGTCGACATAGCCATTTTCATCATAGGCGGCGCGCTGGGCAGCGGTCAGTTTCTTCAACATGGCTGGTGGCCTTTTGTCGTCGGTAATTCCTGCCAGAGCATGCGTCAGCTTTTGCCGTTCGGTAAAGTAAAAAGCGTTTGCTGAACAGGATAAAATTCGACTAGCGTCAGACAGGTGCTGGGCAGCTTTTGTAGCGAAGGAAAACAGATCAAATGAGCGAACATGGATATGAATCGGGGCGGCTGAATCTGCCCTTTGTCGGGCTGTGCAGCTTTGGCAAATTCCCCTATCAACCTGACTGGAACAACATCGAGGCTGACTTCGCCATTTTGGGCGCGCCCTTTGATTTTGGAACCCAGTTTCGGGCTGGCGCGCGCTTTGGCCCGCGTGGCATCCGTGAGGCTTCGACCCTGTTTTCCTTTGGCCATACCGGTGCCTACGACCATGAGGATGACGTCACCTATCTAGAGGCCGACAAAATCAGAATTGTTGATATCGGGGACGCTGACATCGTGCATACTGACACAATCAAGAGCCATGCCAACATTGAGGCAGGTGTCAGGTCGGTTCTGCGTGCCGGTGCCGTGCCGATCGTCCTTGGCGGCGACCATTCGGTGAATATTCCCTGCATCAACGCCTTTCGTGATGAGGCACCGTTTCACCTTGTCCAGATTGATGCGCATCTTGATTTTGTCGATGAACGTCATGGCGTCAAATACGGCCATGGCAACCCGATGCGCCGGGCGGCGGAGAAAGCCTATGTCACTGGCCTGTCGCAGATTGGCATCCGCAATGTCTCCTCGACCGCGCGCGACGGCTATGAAGATGCCCGCCGGATGGGCTCCGACATCCAATCAGTCCGCCAGTTTCGCACCCTCGGCCCAGAGGGTATGCTGGCGCGCATTCCAGCGGGTGAACGCTATTATGTGACCATCGACATTGACGGGTTTGATCCCTCGATTGCTGCCGGCACCGGCACCCCCTCGCATGGCGGTTTTCTCTATTATGAAATTCTTGAATTTTTGGATGGGCTGACCAAGCGGGGTGATGTCATCGGCGTTGATCTGGTCGAGGTGGCACCTGATTATGATCTGTCCGGCAGCACGACAACGCTTGCCGCGCAACTGCTTCTCAATTTCATCGGCCGGATAAAGCATAATCGCTCGTAACCCCAAATATCCTGAATAATGAACGGACCCAACAATGGCACTCCATTTTACCGACACCGAATTTGCCGATCGCAAAGCCCGTCTGCTGGCCAGCATGCAGGATGCCAACATCGATGCCTTGCTGATGTTCCGGCAGGAATCAATGTATTGGCTGACCGGCTATGACACCTTTGGCTATGTCTATTTTCAATCACTGGTTCTGACCGCCGATGGCCGTGTTGTGTTGATGACACGCGCGCCCGATCTGCGCCAGGCGCAGAACACCTCGAACATTGCCGACATCCGCATCTGGGTGGATCGTGATGGTGCCAGTCCGGCCGATGATCTGCGCGCCATTCTGGATGAGCTGGCTCTGGCAGGTGGCAGGCTTGGCATCGAATATGAGGCCTATGGCCTGACCGGGCGCAATGCGATGCGGCTGAATGCGGCGCTTGATGGGTTTGCCACGCTGGTCGATGAATCGGAGATGGTCTCGCGTCTGCGATTGGTCAAATCCGCAGCCGAGATTGCCTATACGCGCCGCGCTGGCGCGCTCGCTGATGACGCGCTTGATGCGGCGCATGCGCTGATCGCTGGCGGTGTTGATGAGGGCGATATTCTGGCGGCGATGCACAGCGCCATCTATCGTGGGGGCGGTGATGATCCGGGCAATGAATTTGTCATCGGCTCGGGGCCGGACGCGCTCCTGTGTCGCTATAAATCGGGGCGGCGTCCGCTAGATGCCGAGGACCAGCTAACCCTTGAATGGGCCGGTGCCTATCGGCATTACCATGCGGCGATGATGCGAACCATTCCGGTTGGCCGCGCCCAGCCGGAACATCTGGCCATGCACGCCGCCTGCGTTGAGGCGCTTGAGGCCTGTCACGCCGCTTTTGTTCCGGGCAATCTGGTTGGCGATGTGTTTGATGCCCATGCACAGGTGATGGATGATCGCGGCTACCAGCATGCGCGCCTGAATGCCTGTGGCTACTCGATGGGAACGACCTTCGCCCCGAACTGGATGGACTGGCCGATGTTCTATCACGGCAATCCGGTGGTTCTGGGGGAGGGGATGGTGTTCTTCATGCACATGATCCTGATGGACAGCGAGACCGGCAGGGCGATGAATCTGGGTGAGAGCTTTGTTCTGGAGAATGGCACGGGCCACCGGCTCAGCCGTTCTTCCCGCGATCTGTTTGTGGGGTAGGGGTGGATAGTGACAACCCCCAGCCACTGCGATCAGTGGCCGGGCTGTTTTGCGTCCCCGCTATGTAATTTCCCGCATTTTGATCAACCGCATATGCGGGGGGAGGGGGTTACCGCCCGACAATCATCTCATCGGTGCCAAAGGGGAATTTGGTGATGTTTTCCGCCCCATCCTCGGTGATGATCAGGATGTCATGCTCACGATAGCCGCCAGCGCCTGGCTCGCCATCCGGGATCATGATCATCGGCTCCATTGAGACAACCATGCCCGGTTCGAGAACGGTGGTGATATCCTCGCGCAGCTCTACCGATGCCTCGCGCCCGTAATAGTGACACAGCACGCCAAAGGAATGGCCGTAGCCGAATGACCGGTATTTCAGCAAATCCCATTCGCGGTACATCTCGTTCAGCTCGGTTGCCACCTCGCCGCAGACAGCGCCGGGCTTCAAAAGTTCCATGCCCTTGACATGGACCGCGCAGTTTTTCTGCCACAAATCATTATGGGCGTTCGAGGCCGACCCGCAGAACAGCGTGCGCTCAAGCGCGGTGTAATAGCCGAAAATCATCGGAAAGGTGTTGAGTGAGAGAATATCGCCCTCTTCGATGATCTTGTTGGTCACTGGATTGTGCGCGCCATCGGTGTTGATCCCGGACTGAAACCAGGTCCAGCTGTCCATCAACTCGACAAAGGGAAAAGAGTTGGCAATCTCGCGGACCATGGCGTTGGTCGAGGCGATGGCCACCTCATGCTCTGGAACGCCGGCCTTGACCGCGGCCATGACGGCGCGCCCGCCAACCGCACAGATATCGGCGCCTTTGCGGATCAGCTTGTGTTCCTCGGCGCTCTTGATGGTGCGCAGGCGCATGGCTGCCGCCGCACAATCAACCAATTCAACATTCGGAAAATGCTCCTCAAAAAGCGTTTTCAAATCCAGATTGACTTCGTCGAATTCCACGCCAAGCCGTTTGACATTTTTCAACAAATCCTTCAGCGCGGTGAAATAGCTGTCGCGCCGCCAGTCCGTGTAGGTGACATTATCGCCAACCGACCGCCGCCATGGCTGCCCACCATCAATCGCGGCCGAGATCGTGGTCACGCCATCACCGTTCAGCACCGCGCCGTAACGACGGCCAAACTTGCAGTAAACAAAGCCGGAGAAATAACAGACATTATGGTAGGAGGTGAACAGACAGGCATCGATGTCATTTTCCGCCATCAGCGCCTGCATGGCGCTGCTGCGGCGGGTCATCTCGGCATCGGAAAAGGGGGAGAATGTCTTCTCACCATTGTGCCAGCGCGTTACGTGAATCATTTGATCGTTGGACATGAGCTTACTCCACTAGTGATTGGCAGAGCCATTAGCCAGTTTGCAGACGCCGGTCAAGCCCGTAAAAGCCGCCTGAACCAGAGTTGCTCCCGAGGCGTTAAAATGGGAAAAGCACCAGCGTTAAACGGGAGAAACCCAAGCGTTAAACGGGAAAAATAAGCGTCGAAAATAGGATGTCCTCAGTACTTGCCAAGCAACATGGTAACGTGCTTTTATTAAGGCGTCCCCAATTTTTCAATTCATAGCGGTAATGTGATGCTCGACAGTGGCGATCCTTTTGTTCGTTTCAAAAATGTTCAAAAGAGTTATGACGGCGAAACGCTCGTTGTCAAAGACCTCAATCTCGATATTGCTGCTGGTGAATTCGTCACCATGCTTGGACCATCGGGCTCTGGAAAAACAACCTGCCTGATGATGCTGGCGGGGTTCGAGACAGCGACACATGGCGACATCGAGCTTGGCGGTCGGCCGATCAACAACATTCCGCCGCACAAGCGTGGCATCGGCATGGTGTTCCAGAATTACGCGCTGTTTCCGCATCTGACGGTGGCTGAAAATCTGGCTTTCCCCCTAAAGGTCCGAAAGATGAGTGCCGCCGAGGTTGAGGACAAAGTGGCCAAGGTTTTGGACATGGTGCAGATGCGTGCCTTTGGCGATCGCAAGCCGGCGCAGCTGTCAGGCGGCCAGCAGCAGCGGATCGCCCTTGCGCGGGCGCTGGTGTTCGAGCCAGATCTTGTGCTGATGGATGAGCCGCTTGGTGCGCTGGATAAACAGCTGCGTGAGCATATGCAGTATGAGATCAAGCATATCCATGAATCGCTTGGTGTGACCGTGGTCTATGTGACGCATGACCAGTCAGAGGCGCTGACCATGTCAAACCGCATTGCTGTGTTTGATGATGGTGTGATCCAGCAACTGGCCGATCCGGTGACATTGTATGAGAAGCCGGAGAATGCCTTCGTTGCCCAGTTCATCGGCGAGAACAACCGCCTGATGGGAACGGTCAAGGATATCGCCAAGGGTGTTGCCTCGGTCGAGCTGGACAATGGCGACATGGTCAAGGCTCTGGCCGTCAATGTTGCCGGTGAGGGTGAGCGGTCATTGCTGTCGGTTCGTCCTGAGCGCTGCATCGTCACCCCAAATAAAACACGCGGCATGAGCGCGCTTAATGGCCGCATTGAGGAGCTTATCTATCTTGGTGACCATATTCGGTGCCGGATGAATGTCGCCGGTGACGATGAATTTATCGTGAAAGTGCCCAATACCTCAGGCCAGCTCGGTCTGCAGATTGGTGCTGAAGTGTTTGTTGGCTGGGAAACAGATGACTGCCGTGCGCTTGATTACCGGTCATAAAACTGGCTAGGATATTGAAGAATTCCTGTCAGCCACGCCTGACGGGATTATCGATACCCTCTCGGGTATCACTATAAGAACGTAATGTTACGTTAACATTAAAGGGAGCAAAGACATCATGTCTTCAATCATTAAGAATGCAGTTGTTGCATCTGCCATGACAACTCTGGTTGTCGGTGCAGCATCCGCTGCCGACCTGACGGTCGTTTCATGGGGCGGTGCCTACACCAAATCCCAGGTAGAAGCCTATCATAAGCCTTGGATGGCCAGCAGTGGCCACAACATCATCTCCGAAGATTACGGCGGGGGCATCGCAGAGATTAAGGCGCAGGTCGAGTCAGGTAACGTCACTTGGGATGTTGTCGACGTAGAACTGTCAGACGCCATTCGCGCCTGTGATGAGGGTCTCCTCGAGCCAATCGACCATTCAATGCTGCCAGCGGCGCCAGACGGCACGCCAGCTGCAGAGGATTTCCTGCCGGGCACCCTGCATGATTGTGCGGTTGCCAACATCGTATGGTCATCAGTCTATGTGTATGATTCAAGCAAGGTTCGTAATTGGAACGCGCCAAAGACAATGGCTGACTTCTTCAACACCGACTCTTTCCCCGGCAAGCGCGGCATGCGCAAGTCGCCAAAGGTCACGCTGGAATTTGCTCTGATCGCCGATGGCGTTCCGGTCAGCGAAGTCTATGACGTTCTGGGTACTGAAGAGGGTGTCGAGCGTGCGTTTGCCAAGCTCGATACAATTAAGGATGACGTGATCTGGTGGGAAGCCGGTGCACAGCCACCACAGCTTCTGGCTGACGGCGAGGTGATCTTCACCACAGCCTGGAACGGCCGCGTATTCAACGCTGTTGCGGCTGAGGACCAGTCATTTGAAATGGTATGGGACGGTCAGATTTATGACCTCGACCTCTGGGTGATCCCAAAGGGCTCAAAGAATGTTGACGCTGCCCTCGACTTCGTATCATTCTCAACAGCAACTGAGCAGCTGGCTAATCAGGCATCATGGATCTCCTATGGTCCCGCCCGTGCGTCATCTGTTGCTCTGATTGGTGGCTACCATGCTGATCCAAGCATCAACATGGCGGACCATATGCCAACAGCACCAGCTAACTTCAAGAATGCTCTGCAGAACGATTTTGAGTTCTGGGCAGATAATTCAGATGAGCTGAATGAGCGCTTCAATTCATGGTTGGCTCAGTAAACTGGTAAGCGGTTTGTGACAGCCTGCCTGTCTTGAAACTGGTGATCACGGCCTGTCCGTGATCACTTTATTATCATGTTCATTCCTTTTATGAGCTTTCATCTGAAATCTGTCCTGAGTTGATCATGAGCGAAATATCGACAACGCCTCTGACCGCCGCCGATGGCACGCCGCTGAAAAAGAAGTTGGCGCAGGCCATGTTTCGCAGCCGCGTCCGTGCCGTTGGGCTTGTACTTCCTCTTCTGGGCTTTGTTTTGGCATCGTTCGTTTTTCCGATTCTGGCACTTATGTGGCAGGGGGTTTACAACGACACCTTTGAGCGATTGATGCCCAACCTGACCGAGGAATTGCGGATATGGGACGGTGTCAGCGAGCCGACCGAGGAAATGTACGCGCTGCTTGTGCTGGATCTGAAACAGAACCGTGCCGATAGAACGATTGGCAAGGTTGCCTCGCGGGTCAATCAGGAGCTGTCAGGCACACGCTCGCTGTTCACCTCGACCGCACGTAAGGCCGAGAAGATTGAACCTCCTTACAGGGAAAGCCTCGTCAAGATCAAAAAGAAGTGGGGCAAGCTCGAGGTCTGGCAGGCGATGAAACTGACCAATGAGAGCCTGACACCGGGTTATTATGCCACCTCGCTGGACAAGAGATACACGGTGGATCAGGGCTTTATTGAGCGGGACAAAAAACGCCAGATTTACACCAAGCTGTTTATCCGCACATTATTCATCTCTGGCTCGGTGATGTTTTTGTGCCTGCTACTTGGTTATCCCGTTGCCTATCTATTGGCGACACTACCACTCAAATACTCAAACCTGCTTATGATCATGGTGCTTTTGCCATTCTGGACATCACTGCTGGTGCGGACGACAGCGTGGATTGCCATTCTGCAATCACAGGGCGTGGTCAATGATTTGCTTGTATGGGTCGGGATTACCGCCGATGACAGCCGGTTCTCGCTGATCTACAACATGACCGGTACGATTATTGCGATGACGCATATCCTGTTGCCGTTCATGATATTGCCGCTCTATTCGGTGATGAAAACCATTCCGCCATCCTATATGCGGGCGGCGCGCTCTCTTGGGGCCACACCGACGCTGGCTTTTATCAGGGTCTACATGCCGCAGACTGTTCCCGGCATTGGTGCTGGCGGGTTGCTCGTCTTTATTCTGGCGATTGGCTATTACATCACACCAGCGCTGGTGGGTGGTCAGGATGGCCAGTTGATTTCAAACATGATTGCCTATCACATGCAAAAGTCGCTCAACTGGTCGCTTGCTGCGGCGTTGGGTGGCATCCTGCTTGGCGGTGTTCTGGTTCTTTACTGGGCGTATGACCGTATCATTGGCATCGACAACATGAAGCTCGGATAGATCATGGCGCAACTTCCTCCCTACACCACCACCGGCGAGCGAATCTGGCACTACACCTTCCGGTTCATCTGTGGCCTGATTTTTCTGTTTCTGATCTTGCCAATCTTGATCGTCCTGCCACTGTCCTTTAACGTAGAGCCCTATTTCAGCTTTACTCCGGGGATGTTGGCCTTTGATCCGGATGCGTTCTCGCTGCGCTGGTACAAGGATATTTTCCGCAACGGCATGCAGGCGCCTGACGCGCCGCTTGACTGGGCATGGATGTCCGATACCTGGAACAACAGCCAATGGATGCGGGCCATTCGCAACAGCTTCTTCATCGGCATTTGCGCTACATTGTTGTCCACATCACTTGGAACCGTGGCGGCGATCGGCCTCAGCCGTTCGGAGATGCCGCATCGGCGTCTGATCATGTCCATCTTAATCTCGCCAATGATCGTGCCGCTGGTGATCACCGCGGCCGGCATGTTCTTCTTCTATTCAAAAGTGCATCTCAGCCAGACCTATCTGGGTGTGATCATGGCGCATGCGGTTCTGGGAACACCTTTCGTCATCATCACCGTGACGGCAACCCTTGTCGGCTTTGATAAATCGCTTGTCCGGGCATCAAACTCGCTTGGCGCCGGACCGATTGAGACGTTCTTCAAAATTCAGATGCCGCTGATTGTCCCCGGTGTGATTTCTGGTGGTCTGTTCGCCTTCATTACATCCTTTGACGAGGTTGTGGCCGTACTATTCCTTGCCAGCCCTGAGCAGCGGACAATCCCCCGGCAAATGTGGTCAGGTATCCGTGAGCAGATCAGCCCGACAATTCTCGCAGTCGCAACATTGCTGGTGCTGTTGTCGATTGTTCTGTTGACCGTGATCGAATTGCTGCGTCGGCGCTCCGAACGACTTAGGGGCATCACGCGCACTTGATGTAAAAATCAGTTTCATGAGGTCTGAAAAACACCCTGCTCTCCTGGAATGAGATTTATACAGAAATCTGTTATTTTGCTGTTAGTCATCGTTGTCGGTATTGAATTTTGTTTTATGAAAGCGTGGAGGGCACATGGATTATGGATCGGGAAATACCTCGATTGTGATTGGTGAGGGCAGTGACTTCAATATCACCTGGGCGGATGATTTCACTATTTTGAAAGAGATTGAGAGCCTCCTCGGTCAGATAAATATTGCTTCGGGTTACGTTGCGAGGGACGCCCTGTCGAACGCGCTAGACCCAAAAGTTCGATATTGTTTGGACCGGTGTGATAGTTCAATTCAATCGGCGAGTGAGTTGATCGAGGCTTTCACCTTTTTGGACGCAACAATTTTCCACAATCGGCAAATGCACGCATCGCTGCACCAAAAAATCACCATCCAATCCGATAAATCCGAGGAATTTATTCTTTATCTCTCGTGTTTGCGTGACGCGCTCTCAACACTCCTCAATACCAAAGATGGAGTGGCGCCCGTATCGACATATGAGGAAGTCTGATGTGATTACAGGAGGGAGGTGCAGAATATCGCGTTTTCCCTATTTCAAGAAACAGGGGCTCTAACCATTGGCACAGGCGCTAAATACCAAATCAAACCCGCAAACGCGGATTTTTAAAACTGTTTGTCCGCATGATTGCCCGTCTGCCTGTGGACTTGAGGTACAGCTGGATGCAGATGGAAAAATTGCCAAAGTGCATGGCGGCCGACAGCACAGCTACACGGATGGGGTCATCTGTGCAAAGGTTTCACGTTACAGCGAGCGGATTTATCATCCTGACAGGGTGACAGTTCCTCTGCGCCGAGTGGGGGAAAAGGGTGCTGGCAAATTTACTGAGATAAGCTGGGAAGAGGCGTTGGATGAGATTACCCAACGCTTCGGTGACGTTGCTGAGCAATATGGCGGCGAGGCGGTGTGGTTATATTACTTTGCTGGGACGATGGGCTTGCTGATGCGCGATGGCATAAATCGTCTTGCCCGGGCAAAAGGCTATTCCGGCATGTATGGCACCATTTGCGTAAATCCTGCTTGGACGGGTTTCATGGCTGGCACCGGTTTGATTGCTGGCGTTGATCCGCGTGAAATGGCGCTCTCCGACTGCGTTGTTCTTTGGGGCACCAACCCGGTGAACACCCAGGTCAACGTCATGCGGCATGCCTTAAAGGCTCGCAAAACGCGAAACGCAAAAATTGTGCATGTCGATGTTTACCACAATGCCACGTCCAAACAGGCAGATATGGCATTGATCATTAAGCCGGGCACTGATGCTGCGCTTGCCTGTGCGGTGATGCATATCCTGTTTCGTGATGGCTATGCAGACCTCGATTATCTCGGCAGCTATACCGATTGCCCCGATGCGTTGCGAGATCATCTGACTACCAAGACACCCGCATGGGCCAGCGAGATTACCGGCTTGTCGATTGATGAAATTGAGGCATTTGCACAGCTCATCGGCGCGACGCCGCGAAGCTATTTTCGCCTTGGCTATGGTTTCACCCGCCAGCGCAATGGAACCGTCAACATGCACGCCGCTCTCTCAATCGCCACAGTTCTTGGCGCGTGGAAATATGAGGGTGGTGGCGCCTTTCACAACAACACCAATATCTACCGTTGGAACAAAACGCTGATAGAGGGCTTGGATATTGATGCGCCGGCCCGAATGTTGGATCAATCACGCATCGGTGAAATTCTGTGCGGAGACACCGCGGCTTTGCGTGGTGGTGGCCCGGTGAGGGCGATGCTGATCCAGAATACCAATCCAGCGGTTGTTGCACCTGATACGAACAAAGTTCTTCAAGGCTTGTGTCGAGATGATTTATTCCTCGTCGTGCATGAGCAATTCATGACCGAAACCGCTGCCCTGGCCGACATTGTGTTACCGGCCACCATGTTTCTTGAGCATGATGACCTTTATCAGGGGGGCGGCCATCAACATATCATGCTGGGTCAGAAGATTGTCGATGCGCCGGGGGCATGTCGTTCAAATCATGAGGTTATATCAGAGCTTGGCAAGCGACTGGGAGGGTCCCATGCCGGATTTGAGATGGCGGAAAATGATGTTCTCCGCCACACCCTCGAAGAGTCCAAGAAGCCAACATTGGACAAATTCGCAGACGATCCGTGGTTTGACTGCCAGCCTGATTTTAATCAATCGCATTATTTGGACGGCTTTTCATTTGAAGACGGCAAATTCCGCTTTTCAGTTGATTGGAAGGCGCTGTTGCCCAGTGGCTACGTAAGTGATGATGTCCTGAACACAATGCCAGCATTACCCGATCATTGGGACGTATTAGAATCCACCAGAGCGGAGATGCAATTCTGTCTGGTGACCGCGCCAGCCAGACATTTTCTGAACTCGAGTTTCACCGAAACCAAAACATCGCGCAGACTTGAGGGGCGTCCCTGCGTGATGATCCATCCTCTTGATGCGGATGAGTGTAATATTGCTGATGGTGGCGTTTGTCAGATTGGCAATGATCGCGGGCAAATTCTTATCCACACCAAGTATTTTGACGGGGTAAAACGGGGTGTTCTTGTGGTCGAGAGCCTGTGGCCGAACAAAAGCTATATCGGCGGCATTGGCGTGAATAGCCTTACCGGTGCGGACCCTGTTGCTCCGGTTGGTGGCGTGGCGTTTCATGACAATGCGGTATGGATTAAAGCCCATGACGGATGATAAACAGGCCAAGAGCCATACTCATGATGGGACAAGAGGTGCGCATGACCTTGGTGGTTTTCTCAATCATTTGCTGGCCCATGACATTGACGCGCGCATATCACGTGAGGAAATGCCCAAGACACCCTATGAAGAACGTGCTGATGCTATGCTGCTGTTGCTTAGCAATGCGGGAAAAGGCTTGTTGAATATCCATGCAATGCGGCGGGCGTCAGAACAATTCACCCATGAGGATTATCTGAAGCTGTCCTATTATGACCGGTGGTTGAAGGCGATGGCGGCACTTTGCATTGAAACCGGTGTTTTTTCAGACCAGGAATGGCAGGCCAAACAACAGCAGGTGCTATCGCAAAACAAAGCCGGCCAGCAAAGGAAAAGCGATTGAGACATGGCTGAAACGCAGGAATTTTCGATAGGACAGATGGTGCGCGTAAAACGGCTTTGGCCAACAGATCATCATCGGGTTCCCTTTTATTTGAAAGGCAAGATTGGTCAGGTCGCGACATGCCTCGGCCCTGTCGAAAACCCGGAGTTGACCGCGTATTTCAAGAAGAGCTCTGACCAGCATATTCTCTACCGCGTCCGTTTCACACATGCGCATCTGTGGGGCGGCAGTCAAACCGATGAAATTTATGCTGATCTTGCGGGAAAATGGCTCTGTGAGCCGGAGGGCTGACGATGGCAGACCACCATGACCATACCCATGCCCATACCCATACCCATACCCATGCCACCGATCCTGATCTTGACGGCCACACTCTGTTGGAAGGTGAAGTTTGGGAAGCGGCTCTGCGCGAGTTGCTTTTGGAAAAAGGGGTCATAACCACACCCGAACTCAATGATCAGATGAATAGAACAGCATCTCAGTCGGCTGCTGTTGGGGCATCCATCATTGCCAGGGCTTGGAAGGATCAGAAATTCAAAAAGGCGCTTTTGGCCAATCCCAAAGTAACGATTGCCGATCTCGGGCATGATGTCTCGACAATGCCTGATCTGGTAATTGTTGAAAACAGGGTGGATGTCCACAATGTCGTTGTCTGCACCTTATGCTCCTGCTACCCCCGATATATGCTTGGTCCTCCACCCGAATGGTACCGCAGTGCTGCCTATCGCGCGCGTGTGGTACGTGACCCGCGTGAGGTTTTAATCGAATTCGGGCTCAATATAAGCGCCGAGACAACAATTCGGGTTTATGACAGCACGGCTGATTTGCGATATATGGTCATGCCGCTTTGTCCGCCCGGTGCCGAGGATATGCCCGTCACGCACCTTCAGACGATCATCACTCGAGACAGCATGATTGGCGTTGGACTTCCAAAACTGCCCTAGAGCATGACCACCAACATTCATCTGTCATTTAGGGCCGGACTGCCTGTTTAGCGGACCGGACTCCTTTGCCTCAGTGATCGCAGAAATCTCTCAGTCGCCTGCAAAAAGCGTCCTAAAAACATGATTATTCATTCTGTTTATGGTAGCGTTAAATATTAAAAGTTGTCTTATGAGATGGGCCAATGTCAGTCGCTGCTTCCGTTGTAAATCTTGGTGAAATCGAGTTGCAAAGCGGCGTTGTCCTGCCAAATCTAAAGATCTCACACGCCACTTTTGGAACGTTGAATGCGGCGCGCAGCAATGCCATTCTAATGCCCACATTCTATGGCGGCAAACACACTGACTATGAGGCGATGATAGGTGCTGACAAGGCTCTGGACCCGTCTCGATATTTTATCATAGCGGTGGATATGATGTGTAATGGCCTTTCATCATCTCCCTCGAACAGCGACGCGCCATTTTCAGGTGCGGATTTTCCGAAAATCACCCATTGGGATAATGTGCATGCCCAGCAGAAAATGCTTGAGCAGGAATATGAAATTGAATCGCTCGCACTGGTGACTGGCTTTTCCATGGGTGGACAACAGGCAAATCACTGGGCTGCAATCTTCCCGGACCGCGTTGCGAGGATGATCTCATGGTGCGGCAGCGCGGCGACAGCCCCTCACAACTGGGTTTTTCTTGAGGGTGTAAAGGCTGGCCTTTTGGCTGATCCCACATTTGCCAATGGCGCATACACAGCTATCCCGGAGGCGGGCATCCGCGCCTTTGCCCGGATTTGGGCTGGTTGGGGGCCCTCTCAGGCTTTTTACAGACATAAATTGCATCAGCAATTGGGTCAGGAAACGGCTGCAGATCATATGCAGGAGTTCTGGGAACCAAACTTTCTGGCCTTTGATGCAAATGATCTTTTGGGGATGATGCACACATGGCAAGTGGCGAACATCGCAGATAATGATCTTTACGAGGGTGACTTCGAGGCCGCTTGCAAGGCAATTACGGCAAAGACAATCCTTATGCCATGCGAGACAGATCTTTATTTTCCAGTCGCCGACAATGAGATTCAGGCATCATTGATGTCGAATGTTGAATTGCGGCCTATCCCATCTGATTGGGGCCATATTGCAGGTGCACCCGGACTTAACCCGGTCGATAGCGCCTTTATTGACAACGCCCACCGTGAATTGCTTGCATCCTAAACATGGTAAAATAAACCTCGGTTTCCATTGCTGATATTCAGGAAAAAGTTGATATGACAAAAGGCAGAACCAAAGACGGTAGAGTGCTCTTTCACAGGGATGAGCTTAAATTTGCGTTCGCGGCAACGGATGATTTCGTTGGCAGCATCACCCCCGGTGAAGTCTTTGAGGTTGAAGCAGAGATAAACATAAATGGCGGTGTGTTAACGGGGTTGGATAAACAGCTAACCGAAGATGATGTCACGCTTCCCTTTGTTAATCCGGTGACAGGTCCGATTGAGGTCAAAGGCGCCAAAGCTGGTGACATGCTCAAGGTGATAATTCACAAAGTCGCTGTTGAAGGCATCGGCACCACCGCATTGTGGCCGGGGGTTGGCATCTTTCCAGATTGGTGTCGGCAAAAGGAATTTGGCATCCAAAACCATAATGTTCTGGTCAAAGATGGGATCGTCCATTGGTCGGATAAGGTGAAGCTGCCGGTAAAGCCGATGATCGGCTGTATCGCGACAGCACCGGTCAATGGTGGGCTGATGACAGTTGATTGTGACAAGGTTGGTGGCAATCTGGATGTACAGGAAGTGACGGACGGCAACGTTGTAATGCTACCCGTGCATCATGATGGGGCTTATCTCTATTTGGGCGATTGCCACGCCATTCAGGGCGATGGTGAGTGTAATGGCATGGGCGCGATTGAAATCGCCGCACATTTAACGGTCGAAGTTGAAGTCTGCCCACGTCCATTGGAGATGACATGGCCGCGGATTGAGACGCCGACCCACTTTTGCACAATAGGCTGTGCGCGGCCTCTCGAAGATGCGATGCGGACAGCATTTCAGGAGATGGTGTATTGGCTGAATGCTGATTACGGCCTCAGCTATGAGGAGGCTTATATGCTTCTTGGACAAGTGGCAGAAGCAAGATGCACGCAGATGGTCAATCCGAAATACAGCTATATTTGCAAAATATCAAAAGACGTTTTGAACCAGCTTTAGCACAGAAAAATACGCAAGATCAGGCACCAGCCAAACAACAGCCAAACAACAGCCAAACAACAGGGCATCACTTTAGGGAGACATATCTCATGGCATATACAACCAGCATGACACGGATCAATTATCTGGCGGCAAGCAAAATGATGGCGGCGGCAGTTGCCAGGGCTGACGAGATGAATGTGCCGCAATGTATCGCCATTATGGACCCGTCAGGCGGTCTTGTTTGCTTTGCCAGAACTGATGGGGCGGCTGACCTTGCCTCTGGCCCAGCCTATGCGAAGGCTCGGGTTGCAGCAGAACGCCAACACCCGTCGGGCGCCTTGCCTGCGGAATTTGAAGTTGGTGTGGCTTTTGCCACAGGCGGTCAATACACCAATCTTCCAGGTGGCTTGCCAATCGTCCTCGATGGTGTCCATGTCGGCGGCATTGGCGTCAGTGGTGGTTCAGGCGATGATGATTTGGATGTGGCCCGGGCGGGACTTGCCGCCATCGGTGCCAGTTAGCCGGTTATGACTCCACGGTCACTTGTCGGGAAAAATCCAGGTTTCCGAGTAATACAGAAACGCTGTTGAGAGCGGCAGGCCCGCCTGCTCACGAGGCACAGGATGCCCTTCAAGTCGCCGTCCATTGACCTCAACATAACAAGATTTTGAGTCAACAAGCAGGCTATACATAACGTGCTCACCGGTACCGGTGAGCTCCGGCGGCAATTCAAGTGCCGTTGGCTTGCCCAGCTCTTCCCAGACCAATTTGATTGTCAAACCGCCACCCGTCACAGTCTCGCTGTAGAAATCTCCACACGGGTCTCCATCGCTAACGACATTATCAATGGTCAGTTGTGAGGACGCCGCATATGCAGGGGCATCACTAAAGGTGCCCAGCTTTTCGATGAAACCGGTCTTGATGTAGTCACGTAGCGCTTCATTATCCGCCATGATCACATTGCAGCATTCTGGCAAGCCAGCGCCTTTGCCGGGATTTTCATACAACAACAGAATATTGCCAGGGCCAACAGGCGACCAAACGATCCGGAAAAAAAGCATCAAAACTGACCAGTCGCCCGCTGGATCGGTTTTCAGAAGCATTCCCGGATTCTCACCCGTCCAATCGACGCCACCTGTTCTCACATTTGGTTTTATTGGCATGGTCTTTCCTCACCCATTCTCGTTAGGATTAACCCAGGTTTCAGATAATGCCAGAAAAGCGGTGCTCATCGTCCGGCCAAAAAACTGCCGGTCAACCACCTGACCTTGCAATGCCGTTCCATTTATCGTGATCCGCGCATCGGTGGCCTCCAAAAATACGGCATACATATCATGCGCTTTGGTGGCAGATTCATTGGGGCCGACCTCAATGGCCATCGGTGGCTGAAGGTCTTTCCATGTCATTTGTACGGTTACGTCACCCGCAGTCAGTTCCTCGCTGTAGCTGTGTGGCATGTTGCGATTATCTTGATTGTTCTTGGTAACGTCATGCCAACTCATCGCCTCAACACCGGCCCTGCCGACTAATGTTGGAAATTTGGAGGCAAAATTATCGAGCAGATACGTCATCATGGGGCGATTATCAGTGAGGCACAGATTTGGAACCTCTGGATAGCCGGCCGCGGTGTCAGGATCGCCAAGGATGATGGCGCCAACACCTCGTCCATGCGGTGACAACACAATCCTGAAAAACAGCGCTACAACTGAATAATCACCATCAGGGTCTGACTTGAGATAAATGCCGGGGTTTTCGCCGGACCATTCCACGGAGCCCGGATTGACAGATATTCGGTCCATAATATCATCCTCACCAGGTCTAGTTTAACAGAATGTTGCAATCTTCTGGCAACCAATTGACATGCACATGGTCACCAATGTCAAAGCTATTCGCCTTTGGCTGGCACTCGACTTTGATCACATCGCCACTATCAAGGGCTACCGATATTTTCATGACATTGCCTGAGAACAATGCCTCTGAGACAACGCCTTTTAGACTATTTTGCGATTTGCCAGCGGCTCTTGCCGTGATCTTGATATCCTCGGGCCGGATCGCCAGAAATATGGCTGTTCCTTGTCGCAATGATTTTTCAATTTGTGCCGTGATCTTTTGACCGTGGTAATCAAGTTCAGTCGTTTTATCGACTTGAGTTGTTACATGGCAGTCCAGAATATTCACCTGACCAATGAAATTTGCCACAAAAACAGATTGTGGATTCGCATATATACCTTTTGGTGAGCCGATTTGCTCAATGATGCCTGCATTCATCACGACAATTCTGTCGGACATATTCATCGCTTCAGATTGATCATGCGTCACATAAACAGCAGTGATGCCAAGTTCCTGTTGAATACGCCTAAGCTCTGTCTGCATCGTTTCACGAAGTTTCAGGTCAAGCGCGCCCAAAGGTTCATCCATCAGCAAGACACTAGGGGGGTGAGCCACGGCTCGCGCCACGGCAACCCGCTGTGCCTGACCACCGGAAATCTCACTTGGGTAGCGGTCGGCAGCTTCTTCAAGTTTGATCAATGCCAACAACTCATCTACGCGTTTCTTGATTGCCGCCTTATCATAGCGACGTTCAACCAAGCCAAAGCCAATATTTTCGCTTACCGTTAAATGGGGAAATAGGGCATAGTCTTGAAATACCATGCCGATTTGTCGATGCTGTGGGGCAATCCCTGTCACATCTTTATCGCCAAAATGAATAGCGCCGCTGGTCGGCTGGATAAAGCCCGATATCAAACGCAATGTTGTCGTTTTACCACAGCCAGATGGCCCGAGAAGGGTGAGAAACTCACCCTCCTTGATGTCCAAAGAGACATCATTTACGGCAACAGTTGACCCGTAGCTTTTCACGATATTATCAAGTTTTACACCGGACATTTTACCCAACCAAACTCAGCGACGTTGTTTTGTTTATACTTTCGACCAACGACTAGTTGGTTGTCAGTGTCTTGTTCCAGCCATCAATCCAAGCTGTCTTGTCCACTTTGTTGTAATCGATGCGGAGCATTTTTGAGATGTTTCCAGCATCCATTTCCATCAGACGCGCATTGATTTCGTCGGATTTCATTTTTTCAATGGCTTCTGAGTTCAATGGGAACACACCGCTGTTGATCGCATACTCATACTGAAAATCAGTGGTGAGATACTCATTGATGAACCAATGGGCAGCTGCCACATTCTCGCTGGACTTCATGATGCCAAGCCATCCTTCTTTGGCCAGACCCTTCACACCAGGCTTGATTTCAGGATGAACTGACATCACCGGAGAGCCAGCACGTGCCGCTCTTGCACACCATCCTGCATGGACCACTGCGGCGTAGATATCGCCTGTTTCAAACTGTGTCTTTGTTTCTCCACCGCGCTTCCAGAATTTGGTGGCATTGATCTTTGCCATCAAATCGAGGCCGGGCTGGATGTTCTGCTCGTCTCCACCTGCTGCAAAAATAACGCCGCCAAAATTCGCCAGACCGGCACCTGAGTTAATGTCAGGCAATGAGACCTTGTCCTGAAGGGCTGGTACAGCCAGATCAGCATAGGTTTTTGGGGCTGGAATTCCGAGCTCACTGAATTTTTCGGTGTTGTAACAAATTACCTCTTGGGTGAACCAGCTACCGACATAGGTGGTGTTATATTGGAACGGCTGGAGGTTCGATTTGTTGGGAATGAGGTCAAGGTTGATAGGCTGCAGATAGTCAACCTGCGCAAAGTCACCAACCTGTGCGTCTAACACTTCCATAACGTCGAATGGTGCTCTACCTCTGCCGGCCACCAGCTTTGCAAAGCTTGATGCCGGACTTCCTGTGACAAATTCGATTTTACCACCGAGCGCCTCAAATTTAGGCACGATGACTTTTTCCATATTTTCCTTCCAGGAGCCACCCCATGTAGCTACCTTCAAGGTTACGCCATCAAATTCACCCGCCGTGGCAGAGGTGGCAACAGCAGAGACTATCCCAACTGCCATCGCGACTGATGTAAAAGTTTTTGTTATTTTGTTCATAACTTTCTCCCTTTGGTTAACACTCACTTATCTTATCTTGCACTGCCCCCACCCGAACGGAGCAATGTTTCAAGGCCAACCATTTTCTGAACCCCAAGAAGCATGATGAGGCAGAAAATGATTACCAAAGACGATGACGCCAAAATACTGGGGTCAAAGTCATTCTCAAGCGCGTAAAAAAGTTCGACCGGATAAGTCACGAACCCAGGCGCTGTTAAAAAGATCGACATTGGCACGTCGGCAAAAGACACCATGAAAGCATATAATCCACCTGAATATATGCCGGGCATTATTGTCGGGATCGTGACCCTGTAAAGGGTGCGCCATTTTCCCGCGCCAAGGCTGTGTGCTGCTTCTTCAAGGCGATGATCAAAGCGCTGGAGCACCGCCACTATTGTGCCAAACAGAAAGGGGGTGGCGATAAACACGTGGCCAATCAGCATTCCCGGTATGGTGCCTGCCAACATCAGGCTGCTATTGTCATAGATGAGATAATAGAACTGTAAAAAGGCGATGCCGGAGACGATCGCTGGAATCTGCAATGGTGCGCGAAAAATTGTTGTTACGATAAATTTTCCCTTAAAATTGCTTCGCACGAGGCCCAAAGCGGCCGGTACTGCGATCAGCGCTGCCAGAAAGGTTGCCACCGCGGCAACGATCAGGCTCAAACCCAGCGCTTCAAATTGCTGCATTGGGATTTTCGAATACCATTGAAAAGAAGGGTCCTCTGGCGGAAATTTGATCGCCGCGGAGAATTCACCGCCATGCAAAGAAGCGCCCATGACAACGACCATCGGCGACAGCAGAAACACGTAGGAAAAGCCGCACCAGACAAATAAAATAACTTTTTCTACCCAGGTTTGCATATCTGTCCTCTATGCGATGACCAGCCGGGCTGATCTGAGGCGCCGGATCGCGATCAATGAAATCAGATTTATGAGAATGACAGACACCAGCAAAACGAAAGCGATAGAGGCTGCTGTCGAATATTTTACCTCCATCATCACTGTTCGCTGAACCAGCACAGGAAGCGTAAGCACCCGTCCTCCGCCCAAAAGTGCGGCCGAGGTAAAGGCACCCATACACATGTTGAAGATCATCAATCCACCAACGACAAAGCCGGGCGTGCACAGGGGAATGATCACCCTTTGGTAAACCCTCCACCTCGATGCCCCATGGATTTGTGCAGCATATTCCAACGATGGCGGCACGGTCACAACCACGCTGTAGAGAAGCAAAACACTAAACCCGATGGTGAAGTGCATCAGGCCAACAACAATACCTTCTTGCGTTCCAATGATGCTGTAGGCTCTGTCGATAAGCCCTAAATTCATCAGCGTCGTGTTCAAAACACCATCCGCGGAAAAGATGATAATCAGTCCAAAGACTTTGATCACGATGGTCACAAAGGTGGACACGACGATGCCCGCTAACAGCAACATTGCCAATCTGGATTTCATCCTGGCGATCACATAGGCGATCGGAAAACCCAGAAAAAGAGTAAATAGCGAGGCAAGCGCAGACACTTTTATCGTGATCCAAAAGGTTTTCAGATAGAAACTGTCGGTGAAAAAATTCAAGTAATTCACCAGCGTAAGATCAGTTCCTGTCCGACCCAACCCAAGGTCTTGATAGAAGCTGTTTTGAATGAATACAAATTGTGATCCCGCCACCAAAAGCAGAGTGACAATGAATGGTGGGATTAAATATGCAATCCAACGATTTTCCACTATTCACCAACAACAAAACGGTTATCTGATTTAATCTTTTTCAGATTTTCGATAATGAAGGCTTCTCTTTCTGCGCCGGCAAAATTGTCACCTTCACGAACAATCCGCATAACCTCTTCGGCGACGGCAGCCATCAGCTCATCATCGTCCATATCATCCCGTTTTGGAATGGGCATCACGGTGTCTTGCGTGTAAAGATTCTTGATCGGCTTGTCCCCGTCGTAATGCACAACGGGTTTGCCGTTGGCCACGTCTCTGATGCCCCGTCTGAGCCTGTTCCGCAGCATCATCACACCTTGGTCAGTTTTGCCAAGATTCTCTGCGGCATGTCGTGCGATCGGACCGATTGACACCTGCGCCTCGTAATCACCGGGGTTGCGCTGCATTTCATCATAGTCACGCGCTTCGGTTTGCCCCTCGAAATCAACGGACTCGATCTTTACCTCGTCACGTTTGCCTTTGCCATCAGGGTCAATCGCCGGGCCGAAATGCCGCCAGGCAATGATCATGCTATTCGTGTCATCGATTGGCACGGTCCATTTGGTAATGCTGGAACGCACGAAATATTTTTCATCCTTGCCGGTCTCCCAAAAGGCTCCAACGTGGGAAAAAGTTGGAAACACCGTCTGCTGTGTTCGCACCCAGATCATATCATCGACACGATAAGTCAGGGTGGAATAAAGACCGGTCTCGCCATCATTAAACTTTAGAACAGGAGTGATTCCCCAGGTTTCTTCAAATTGAGTCTCACCCACCAGGGTGTGCAGATAGACAGTGTGAATCGGATCCATGGTGTTTTCTGCGACTTGCAGATAGTTACACGGGTAACTCAGCCGATACGGCACCAATTCATGTCCATCCAAATCAAAAGTGTCATACATGGGAAAATCAGGTATCTCGGACATCGGCCCCATATAGGCGAACACCAATCCCTGAAATTCCTGGACGGGGTAGGCGCCCTGCTTGACTTTCTCGCACAATGGGCTTCCTGCTGGCTCGCCTGGTGTTTCCATCACCGTGCCATCATAGTCATATAGCCACCCATGATACGCGCAGCGAATGCCTCTTTCCTCGATTATGCCAAATTCGAGTGACATGTTCCTGTGGCTGCAATGCAGGTGCAAAAGACCACAATTGCCTTCACCATCGCGGTAGACAACCAAATCTTCGCTGAGAATCCTCTTGCGAAGCGGTCTGTTTGTCACTTCCTCCGACAGGCAAATTGGAAACCAGAAACGGCGCCAATATTCTCCAGCTGGAGTGCGTGGACCTGTCTCAGTGAGTTCCGGATCTGGGGCAGGGCGGTCAGCCAAATGATAACCGCCATAAGTTTCATTTGGTCGCTGCCGCCATTCTTTGATGATCTCGCGATAGTCTTCCATAACCTCAATCCCAATCTAAGTGATCTAATCGTCAGAAGATGAAAACCACCGTTTGCCAAGCGGCGCTGTCACGTGGCCGCACGCCAAAATGCGAAAGTTTGTATCCCTTGGACATTAGTTAAATCGAATTCTGGTTGCGTATCAAGAAAATTTGTTGCGTGAAGAGAAATATTTTTGTCTATACTTAACAACAGACTGGTTACAGGATATTTACTGCGAGTTCTGCGAATAACGGATCAGTTGGAAGAGCGTTTTAAATGTCAGATAAAAAAATGGTGATTGTGACTGGCGGTAGTCGTGGGATTGGCGCTGCAACCTGTGAGTGTTTGCTATCAAAGGGCTTTGCTGTCATCTCACTCAGCCGCACTGAACCTGCGTCGACAGATATCTTGCACGTGCCCTGCGATTTGATGGATTCTGATGGCAGGCGCGCCGTGTTCGCAAATCTGGGCAAACGTGACGATATTTTTGGCTTGGTTAACAATGCTGGAATCGCGACCCCCAATTTGATTGAGGAGTTTGATCATCAGATTTATGCGGGGGTGATGGATGTAAACACGACTGCGGTGGCTGAGTTGTCGGCAGCCATCATCCCCTCACTGATCAAAAATAGACAAGGGCGGGTGGTCAATATTTCCTCTGAGTTGATTTTGGGATTTGCGACACGTACGGCCTACTCAGCATCAAAAGCGGCCGTCGCAAGTTTCGCAAGAACCTGGGCACTCGAGTTGGGCAAATACAATATTTGCTGCAACGCCATTGCTCCGGGCCCTGTGGAGACCGAGTTGTTTGTCAAAAACAACCCACCTGGCAGTGCCATCCGTCAACAAAAGCTGGACAAGATTCCCCTTGGACGTTTTGGCCGGCCTGAAGATGTGGCTGGCATGGTGGCGTTTCTCATGTCAGACGAAGCCACCTTCATCACCGGGCAAACGCTTTATGTCTGCGGCGGATCAAGCCTTGGTTCAGTGCCAGTTTGATTTCGTTTCATGGTCACAGCAATAACCCCAAGGATGATCAACCCAACGCCAACCATATCAAAAGTTGCGTAACTTTCACCGAATGCGATCACCCCAACGAATATGCCGAACGCAACCATCAGATAGGCCGCCACTGAGTAAATCACAGGTCCGTAATTTGAGATGATGTAAAAAGAAAGATAGTAAGCCAGACCCGAAACGAAACAATGGAGCAGCAGAAAGATGAAGGCTGGATTTTGCGCGGTTCTGGATATCAGAGACAGATCATGACCGATTAGGATGTAGAGCCAAATTGGCAGCGACCCAAAGATCATCATCCATGCAGCAGCCTGCATGCGGGATAAGTTGTCGGGCAGATACAGCGATATGTAGACCACATTTGAAGCATAGAAAAAGGTGGATAACAGAATGAGTGCTATACCAACGAAAGACGCAGTGATCAGCGCCTCTTCTGTTATTCCGGCACCCGCAATCAAAGCAACGCCCATGAGGCCAAACAAAACACCCGTGAAGCGCCCGATTGCGAATGTCTCCTGTTTAAATATCAGTGAAAGCACATAAATGATGATGGGGACGCCGCTGATCATTGCCGAGGCAATGCCAACATCCACGCTCTGGATACCGTTAAAGAAAATGATATGTGGAATGGTGATGCCGACAAATCCGCCGATTAATGAGAACCGCACGACCTGCATTGTCAACGGTGTGGTCCAGCCAAGGACGCGGTTGACCAAAATGAGCAGTAAACCTCCAAAAAGCGAAATGGAGGCTGCGTAAAAAATTGGATCAATTCCGCCGAGGATTACTATTTTTGAGATGGCAGGCACGCTGCCACGCACGGCGCCAAGCGCACCAACAAATAACAGGGCGGTCAATGTGTAACGTGAAATTATGATTCGGTCCTCCGTGGGAAGTTGAGAGTAGTTAAACCGCATGAAAAACATATGGAAAACTCTATCAAACGGTGCATTTCTGAATGTTCCGTTTGTAAACCACCTTTATCAGTAACACTTTTTTGCAGAGGCGATGCTTTGAAATGGTAGCGAAACAAAAAGTTCTCATAAGCGCGATGCGACACGAGGCAAAAGGAATCTTGAGTGTCGAAATGGTCTCTGCACAGGCTGATGACCTCATCCCTTTCAGCGCCGGTGGTCATATCGACGTGTTTCTCCGTGACGGTCTTGTGAGGCAGTATTCACTCATGAATGACCCAAAGGACAGTAACCGTTATCAATTTGCTGTTCTTTTGGAAAATGAGGGCCGTGGTGGCTCGGCCTTCGTTCATCAATCACTTCGCGTTGGTGATGTGATTGAGGTGTCCCATCCTCGGAATAATTTTGAAGTTGTTGACGGCGCGACTTCTCATGTTTTTGTCGCCGGTGGAATTGGCATAACACCCTTTATCTCGATGGCACATCATTGTCGCCACAACGCCATACCGATGAAACTTTATTATTGCGCAAGAGCGCCTGAAACAACCGCATTTGTTGACCATCTCACGCCTCTATTCGGGGAAAACATGCTGGTCCATTACGATGGGGGTGATCCCTCCAAATCGATCAATTTAACCGAATTGGTGGCCAGTGAGGCAAACGCGCAACTCTATTGTTGCGGACCGCGGGGTTTGATGACTGCGCTTGCGGAGGTGGTTGACCTGCAAGGTGGGTCATTGATCACTGAGGATTTTAATCCGGTAGGTGCCAAGACCGATGACGAGGCGTCAAAAGATGGTGACTTCACCGTTGAGCTTCTGCGCTCCGGTCTGACGGTCGATGTTGGCGAGGGGCAAACAATTATCGAAGCTCTCAAAGCGGTAAATATTGACGTGGAAACCTCGTGTGAGGCGGGTGTGTGCGGCACCTGTGTGGTTGATTACCTAGAGGGTGAGCCTGTTCATAATGATGTTGTTCTAATGCCGGATGAACAGGAAACATCTGTCGCCTTGTGCGTCGCTGGATGCAAATCGAAGAAATTGGTTTTGGATTTGTAGCCATGGATTTGCAAAGGAAGAAGTTGTGGATTTACCGTTCCTTTGGCCCGGCCTCTAACCACTGCCCGTGATAAAACTGACAAGTGCATCATCAAAGAGTTTCGGCTTTTCAACCAGTGCCAAATGTGAGGCGTTTTCGAGTGTGATGAGGTCTGCATTTGGACATGTTTCGCTGATAAATTTGGCTTCTGATAGCGGCGTTGCTTTGTCATCAGCGCCAGTGA
This sequence comes from SAR116 cluster bacterium, assembly GCA_004212735.1. GTDB lineage: Bacteria > Pseudomonadota > Alphaproteobacteria > Puniceispirillales > Puniceispirillaceae > MED-G116. Next base: position 7,813 of record SHBD01000017.1, on the reverse strand, counting down.
TCAGCAACATCGGTGCGGTGATATCGGGCAATTGTCCGGTGATGTCAAAATCGCGTACAGCCATTGTTGCGGCGACATACCCCTCGATCGGTGTTTTCGCTACCATGGTGCGTATTGCGTCAACAATCAAAGGATGCGTGGTGGTAAATCCATCGGCGTACCAACGGGTGTCCAACTCTGTGAACATCGACGTTAAACCATGCTGTTTGATATGACTTATGCGTTTGCCGAAGGCGCCGCTGTTCAGCACTTTTGCGCTGGCCCCTGCCAGAACCATGCGTTTAACCCTATCAGGTGCATTGGCTCCCAGCCAGAGCCCAATCATGCTTCCAAGGGATAACCCAACGAAATGGCAGGAGGGAATATCAAGATGATCGAGCAGGGCAAGGATGTCTTTTGCCAACATTTCAATGGAGTATGGGGTAGAAAATATGTCTGACTCGCCGTGGCCGCGCAGGTCGCAGCTTACGATGCGATAGGTGTGAGACAGCTGTTCAATCTGTCGGTCCCACAAGGATTGATTGGCGCCGAGTGAATGGCAAAAGAAAATGGTGTCGGCGTCATCTTTGCCGACACTTTTGTAAACCAGATTGCCACCATGCAGAGGTAAAATGTTTTTCATCAACAATCTCCAGAATTTTTGGTTTAAAAGAAACACCTCTGCTTCACTTGGCCGTCTCTTGATCGAGCGCCGCGCCGTGGCCGGCAACATAAGCATTATGCAATGTAAATTGCAAAATGGCAGCATATTGTTTTAGGTGTGATGAATAGGGTAGCGAGGAGCTTAGACATGATTAGGCGGTTTCAACATTTCATAAATGGGCATTCTACCCCGCCAAACAGCGGTGAATGGATTGACAGCATCAATCCAGCCACGGGTGCTGTCTGGGCGCAGATTGCCAGAGGAAACAAAGCTGACGTTGACCTCGCTGTTGAGGCTGCGCTCACGGCGTCTCAGCAGCCCGATTGGCGAGACAGTGCTGCCAACCGGTCCGAAATTCTGCATGGCATTGCTGACCGGTTGGATAGCGAGCATAAGCAGCTCATCGAAATTGAAATCAATGACAATGGAAAACGCATTCGTGAGGTCGCAGCCCAAATGGCCGGACTTGGCGGATGGTATCGTCATTTTGCTCTCGCTCTTGCGAAAATGGAAGTTGAGGAGTTAACCCTCGATCTGGAGGGGGTTTCAGCTCATCTCGAATTGATACCCTACGGCGTTATTGGTGCGATCACAGCCTGGAACTCTCCCTTAATGATTGCGGCTTGGAAAGTTGCCCCCGCGCTTGCGGGCGGAAATGCCGTGATCATAAAGCCGTCAGAGATGGCCTCAGCCTCAACTGTTTTGTTTGCTGAGGTGCTGTCTGACGTGGTGCCAGATGGCTTGATAAATGTCGTGACCGGCTATGGTGATGAGGTTGGCGCTGAGATTGTTGACGCTGATGCGGTCAAAAAAGTCTCTTTCACAGGGTCCGAGATTGGCGGCTCGAAAGTTGCCACCACAGCGGCGAAACATGTGAAGCCATCGACTCTGGAGTTGGGCGGTAAATCTCCCCAGATCGTCTTTGCCGATGCTGATCTAGAGAGCGCCATAAATGGTGTCATGTCGGGAATTTTTCTCTCAAACGGCCAAAGCTGTGTCGCCGGGTCAAGATTGATCATCCATGATGAAATCAGGGGGGCATTTGTCGAACGCCTGAAAGAAAAGCTGGATGGTCTGCATTTTGGCAATCCGTTGCGTGAGGACACCGACATCGGGCCAATCGCCAATGAAGCGCAATTTGATAAAATCCTGTCGATGGTGGATCGTGCAAGGCAGGAGGGGGCAACGATCGCGGCAGGCGGCTCAAAGAAAGTTGTTCCGGGGTTTGAGAATGGCTTTTTCATGGAACCAACAATTTTGGAAAATGTGTCTCCTTACGCTGAAATTTGGCGTAAGGAAGTATTTGGGCCGGTGCTTTGTGTTCACAGCTTCTCAAATAAGGAGGAGGCTATAACCTTGGCCAATGACTCGGATTATGGTCTCGCTGCTGGCATCTGGACCACCGATGAGGGGTTTGCCAGCGAGATCGCCAGTAAAATTGACTCCGGCACAGTCTACATAAATCATTACCGATCAGTGAGCGCATGTGCACCTGTGGGCGGTATTAAAAAATCCGGCTATGGTAGGGAGTTAGGCCCGAACGCCATCCGGGATTTCATGCAGGAAAAGGTGATTTGGAACGGCAAAGTGGGTGTGCCAGATCCCTTCGCCAGATAGTGCCTTTGGCAGTCTGTGTCTGGCCACTAGAATTGACTGTCCTAATTGAGGGCTTTAGTATATTCTGAATAAACGATGTTTCTTAAAAGGCGTTGCAAGCTCGTTCAGGGAGTTGAAAATGGAAGATGGAAAGCTGAACTCAAACCCCAGTGTCCCAGAGGGTAACTTCAGGGGGCATGCCAAGCAATATGTGTGGTCCGAGAAGCCTGATCCCTTGCTTGCAGAGGTCGGTCCGGGAACACCGTGTGGTGAGTATCAGCGCCGTTTTTGGCTGCCGATTGCGATGACCAATCAATTTTCCGACAAGCCTTATCGGGTTCGCGTTTTGGGCGAGGATTTGGTTTTGTTCCGCGAGACAAAAGGCCGCTTGGGCCTGGTTCACCTGCATTGTGCGCACAGAAACATGTCGCTGGAGTTTGGCATTATCGAAGAGGGCGGCATCAGGTGCAGTTATCATGGATGGAAATATGACGTTGATGGAACCATTCTGGAGACACCCTGCGAGCCGCCAGCCAGTAAAATAAAGGAAAAGGTATGTTTGGGTGCCTATCCCGTTATTGAGTATAAGGGTCTGGCGTTCACCTATATGGGGCCGCCGGACAAGACCCCTCCTTTTCCATTCTATGACACCTTCGATGATGATGGTGACGAGATGCTGCCATATTTGATCGACTCGCCCTGTAATTGGCTGCAGGTCATGGAGAACGCGTGGGATCCGTTCCACACGGTTTATTTGCACACAAAAGCGGTGCGCTCTCAATTTATCGAAGCATTCGCTGAATTGCCTCGCATTGAGTATTTCTCTACTAAAATTGGCGATTTCTACACCAACACCAGACGGGTAGGGGACATAATCTGGCTGAGAATACACGACAAGGTGTTGCCGTCATTCACCCAGAATGGGGGACATTTCCCGACGCCGGATAAATCTATGTATTTTGGTCGGTGCGGCTTGTCTCGTTGGGTCGTGCCAATTGATGATGAGAATACCCGGGTCATCGCTTGGCGTCATTTCAGGGAAGGCGAGGATCCTCAGGGATTGACCAATCGCGACGAGGTTGGCTTCGGCAAAACGGATTTCTATGGTCAGGGTCCAGACCGATCCTATGAACAAATGCAGGCAGATCCCGGGGATTATGATGCGTGGGTTTCACAAGGCCCCAAAAACATTCATGCGCGGGAAAATTTGTGTTTCACCGATCGTGGCGTTGCCAAGGTGAGACGTAAATTGAAGCAGGCGATACTCGAGGTGCAAAATGGTGGTGATGTTGTCCAACCGGGCGAACATTGTGATAGCCCCATTCCCACTTACGGCGGAGACACGATGTTGAACATCCCCGTCCAGGAGGGCCGTGACGATGAGGCGGTATTGCGCAAAGTGGCGCATGACGTTGCTGATATCTATACCAGCGCAGACCATCTTCTCGGCGAGGAGAGAGCGGGCTTCATCAAGCAGAGCCTCAAGGCATATGAAGACACTTGGAATTGATCTTTGAACGGTATGACGGAGTTCAATCATCACCCAAAAGATCTGCTGGCATTTGATCGGATTTCGGTTGCGCAGCCATTCTGGCGTGGCTTTGAGACTGCGAAAAATCAGGTCGGCATTGACGACAATGTGTTTCTGCATGCTGGCCCGGCTTTCACCACGATAGACGAGATATGCCAACCTATAGTGAACTCAGCTGCTGTTGGTGCGGTGTTTGAGGGGCTGGCCAAAAATCTGGATGACGCCATCGATATGGTGCGTTCTGGTGAAATCATCCTAAAGCCGGCACAAGATTTCAATGTAGTGACACCATTGGCGGCTGTTGTGACGCCGAAAATGCCGCTGCATTATGTCTATGATGGCAATCATGGAAATCAATTTTGCCTGACGCCGATCAATGGCGGAACTGGCCCGGCCATCAGACTTGGACAGAAATCAGATGAGGCTGTTGAGCATTTACGCTGGATCAATGGACCGGTGCTGGATTTCATGGTCTCCGGCCTTGGAGAGGGCGTTGAGTTGATCCCCATAGCCTCATCCGGTCTGCGCCACGGCGATGATTGTCACGGCCGCACCATAGCGGCGACAAAATGCCTTTTTGATGAGTTGGCAAGCCGCGTAAGAGGCGGGGTAGTGAGCTCTGAAATATCTGAATTTTTTGGAAAATCGCCGAGCATGTTCCTCAACCTTTGGATGGCTGCAACAAAAACCATGATGCTTGCAGCCGAAGGCGTCACCGGTTCCAGCATGATCACGGCGATGGGCGGTAACGGGGTTCGGATGGGGCTTCAGATTGCAGGTCTACCTGGCCAATGGTTTACTGAAATGGCCGCGCCACCAAACGGCGAAATCCAAGAGCAATTGAGTGATGACAGACGGCTCGGCGCCATTGGCGACAGTGCGGTGGTTGAAGGTTTGGGGCTTGGTGCCATGCAGATATCTGGGGCGCCAGAGCAGGTAAAGGTTTTTAAAAATGTGCTGCCAGATGATTTTGAAGCCCGAAGTGAGGCTCTGAAAATCGGCGCGCATTATGATTTTACCGAGGCGGCACCCAAAATCGGAATACCACTCAGATCATCACTGAATTTTGGTGCGGGTCCGATTGTTGCCCTTGGTATCATTGACAAGGCTGGGGAGCTTGGCCGTATTGGTGGCGGGATCTATGACCCACCCCTGAGCATTTTTGCATCGGCGATGGACGCTCTGGACCGATCATATGAGCCCGGACCAATCTTGTGAGCAATGACACTTGTTCGATGACGGCTACCCAAATTGCCGCTCATATTTCATCGGGAAAATTAACCGCTGAGGCGGTTATGGGTGATCATCTTGTCCGCATAGACGCGCAGGACAGAGCGGTCAATGCCTTCATAGATTTCGATGCCGACAGGGCTTTAAGGCTTGCGCGCGCTGCCGACCAGCAGCCAGAAAAGGGACTCCTCCATGGTGTGCCGTTCGCCGTAAAGGATATTATTGATACGGTCGATTTGCCAACCAGCTGGGGCAGCCCGATCTATAAGGGCTTTCAAGCGCCTAGAAATGCCAGCTGTGTAGAGATGCTGATGCGCGCCGGTGCTATCCCGATAGGCAAGACTGTGACCACCGAGTTTGCCTATTTTTCTCCCGGTGCAACGCGAAACCCGCATAATCTGGACCATACCCCCGGCGGGTCATCGAGCGGCTCGGCGGCTGCGGTGGCTGATGGCATGGCTGTATTTGGGCTTGGCTCACAAACCGCGGCGTCGCTGACACGGCCAGCCGCCTATTGTGGTGTATTTGGCTATAAGGCAAGCCAAGGATCAATTGATCTACAGGGTGTGATGGGGCTGGCTGCAAGCCTCGACTCACTGGGATTGTTGGCACGCGGCATTGATGATTTGATTCTTGCAAGAGCGGCCCTTTGTGGGACTGTCCTGCCAGGAGACGTACAGGGGCACTCATCCCCGCAGAAGATCGCGTTTTTCAAAGGCCCGCATTGGCATGAGGCCAGTCAATCCATGCAAGATGCCTGTATTTCGGCCGCTGAGGCTTTGCGATCTGCGGGCGTTAGCGTGACAGATTTGGAATCGCCCTCAGAATTCACTCACTTAAGTGAGTGTCACAAAACCGTTATGGCGTTTGAAGTGGCACGCGCACGACACTTTGAATTTCGCAACCATCCGGAACAATTGAGCAGCGCATTTTATGGTTTGATTGAAACGGGTCTCTCCACCTCACGAGCAGATTATGATGCTGCACTGGCTGCGCGTGATGCCGGTGAGGCGGCATTGGCAAAATTGCTGTCGAGCTATGACGCCATAATGACACCGGCAGCAACCTCGGGTGCGCCAGCCGGTATTGAGGCAACAGGCGACCCTTTGTTTAGTCGTTTATGGACAGTGATGCGGGTGCCAACCGTCACCCTTCCTTTTGGCCGGGATACCGCAAATCTGCCGCTTGCGTTTCAGCTGGTCGGGAGGTTTGGCGCAGACCAGACTCTATTGGCACATTCGAGGGTTATCGCAGACCATCTCCAGATATCCTGTGAAATACCAAAACTCCAGCCTCACCCCTAGCCAATATTATATTGCTCCCGCGCCAAATCACCCAGGCCAGCTTTATCAAGCTTGGCCAGAGGTGCCAGAAACGTCACCTGTATGACACCCGGTGCGCGGCCGATTTCTATCGCGCCATTTATGGTGGCCCGGTTCCGAACTTCTGGAACCGTCATATCCAACAGCGTCGCAGCGCGGTGAAGCCCATTTTCAATGGCGTCATTCAAGTTGGAGGCGGTGCCAATTACCGAGATCGGGGCAAGGCGCTCCAGCTCCTCGATGTTCCAGGATTTTGCGAGTCTGGCACCTTTGCTGAGTTCATCACTGGTAAATGGTTTGGCCAGTGGCGGCAAATCCTCTTGCAGGGGAAAGAGAACAGGCCCGTCAATTGCAAAGCCTTTCAGCACCTCAACCTGCAATGTCACGCTGCCTGAAACATCCATTGTGTGACCTGCAATTTCACCATCACCCTGGGCGGCGTGCATGTCACCAACATAAACACCAGCGCCTTTGACTTTGACAGGCGCAACAAGGATTGCTCCGGGTCTGACCGCATCAATATCCATATGCCCATCTGTTTTATGTTCGATTAATTCCTCATGCGAAATTGAATAGTGATGAGGCGCATCTACAAGAAAGCTGCCAAAGTCACCGGCATTGTGAGAGTCAGGCATTGCGATGGAGGGGACAGTGCCCAATTGCCCAAGAAACGGCCTCATTCTGACCATGACTGCGGGCATGTCTGACGGTGCGTAATGCAAAATCGAATGCTGGCGAGAGTTGTCAGGCAACGCGGCGTAATGATCGGCACGCGCGGCCACTTTCTCGGCAGATGCCTGTGGAAGCGTAACACCGACATTATTGGTGCCATCAAAAGTAACCGTGTAACCATGCAGAATCTCAAACGGTTTTACCGGATTGTCACATGCCTCGCACTTGACAGAATCCTGTCCGACGCCCTGAACATAGGTTTCCGGCCACACTGTCTCACAGGTCGGGCATCTTGCCGCAACATAGGGATCACCCAGACAAAATCCCTCCGGTGATGTGTCATGCCCGGATGCAGTGGCGATTGACGTTACCGTGACATCTCGAATGCGGATGATAATCCCGTCACCCGGTTCTGCGCTATCGACATAAACAGGCTGTGTGACTTCATGTCCACCACGCAGCCTCGGTGTAATCATCGGGCCCCAACAGCCCGGCGCGGTGTTGGCGATGATTGTGCCACCATTCTCAATCGGCCCAAGCATTGGCTCGTTCGGGTCCAGAACACTATTCGTAAAGCCCTCAACAACAAGACTGCGTTTATTGGCACCTGACATTTTTGCGTCATCTGGCATCTGGCTCTCCTTTGAATCTGCTCTATTAAAGCGTTGGTTTCATTCTGATTAATAAAGTAACCCAGAGGTCTGTGACGAAAATCTAAAATCTCTTAACGTCCTGGGATCCAGTCTGTTCCGGCCAAAGGGACGCCGGCCATTGCAGCTGCCTCGATGGTCAGGGCGCACAGATCCTCTGGTTCGAGGT
>SHBD01000016.1 GCA_004212735.1 SAR116 cluster bacterium | reverse complement strand
CTGGTTGCCCCACTTGCCGGACAGATATGCCGGATCGAAGGAAGGGGCTGATACCATTTCACCAAAGCCGTTGTAAACTTTGTTAAAAAGTTTACCGGATCCCTTTACCATGCTTTGTGCAGAATCACCGTTATTCATGAAGTCTGCAAATTTCGCGCGGTCATAGTCGATGGTGTGGATATGTGACCCGGTGAAAGTCACTCCATTCATCATCTGCCACGGATATGTCTCAGGCTTGGGTGCCCGGCCCATAGTGGCATATGATTCGCTCTGATAAACCACGCGAACGGTATCTTCGTCAGAGAGCCATGCAGCTTGTCCGTCAGGATAACCTGTCAGCGCTAAACCAGAGATAGCGTCAACCTCTCCGACTGTGGCAATCGCCTTGAAATTTGCAAATGGGAAATTTGTATTTGCGCTTTCCCCATCTCTAAGATTGTTGTTTGTTGAGTTCGCGTCAGAAATAGTTGAAAGACCCGCTTCGGCAATCAGTGCCTGTGTCTGACCAATAGCCTTTTGATCAGCATCTGCACTTGCAGCATACGTAACTGCAGTCGACAGGAATGTTGTGGCAAGAAGTGTCACTAATTTTTTTTTCATCCTAATAACTCCACTGTTCGATATTAAGGGATGAAGAAAAGAGTTGATTCTTGTTACCGCATGGTTGCATTCAAGTGACAATATTGTGACGTGGCGCAATCTTTGTCTGGGTTCTGCGACTTATAGCCATAAAGGCAAGTGACTGCTTGTTGCTGGACATATTAGAAAAATCTTATTTTTCTGTTTATTATCTGTATGTTGACTCATTGCTAATGTCGACTTAGGCATCTCCTTATGGAGGCAAGGATGCCTGAGACATACACATTTTATATCGATGAAAGTGGCGATGCTGGAACGAGTCGGGTTCGGTCTGGCACTGAAGGCGGTGCATCTCCATACATGACACTAGGCGGCGTGTTGGTGCGCGATAGCGATGCGCATGGTGTAGAGCAATTTTTGACTGGTTTGGTTTCCGATCTTGGAATTAGGACACTTTACTGTGCCGATATGAACCATCAAAGAAAGGTGCATTACGCTAGAAGTTCGGCGGCTCAACCTATTGTTTGCTTCGGTGTCATTTCATTCAAGCAAACGCTAGAGGAATATAAAGAAGATATTGGGGACGAATATTGGCGATATTATCACAAATGCGCACAATATCTGCTGGAACGGCTAGGTCGATTTCTTCAGAAGCATAATATCCCGAAAGAAACGGTTCGCATCGTCTTTGAAGGCTCCAATCACATTAGACTTTCGACATTCCAATATTTTGTAAGCAGATGTCAGCAAAATCCAGTCCGCCGCCAGACAGCTTTGTTGTCACACATAGACACAAGCAATATCTTGACTGCAGGCAAGACAGACGTACCGCTGTTATGTTTGGGGGATTTGACAGCCCACGCACTATATCAATGCGTAAACAAGGCACAGCATAACTACGGCAATCCAGAAATGCGATACGCATACGAACTAAGGTCACGCTTCTTTGCCAGTTCCCAGACGAACAAGATATTGAATTGGGGCATTATGCCAATACACGCGATTGGTGACCTTCAGTTGGACAAGGATGTTCATGTTTTCCTTCGTGACCTGCAAAGCAACGTCTAGTCACCACCACCTGCTTCGACTGAGTTTCCAACTACCCAGCGTCACCCACTATAGACACTGCCAAGCATGGCTACAGAGACATGAACTGGCAGTCAGGTGATGGTCGGATTTAGTTTCAGGGACATCCTGACTGGATAGTCTGATGTCTACATTCAAGTGGATTTATAGCCAGCTGTAGGAATACAGTCGGATGTTCGTTCCGATTGGAATAACAAGACACTTGTCCATTACGGGAACTTTTCTTTGTCATGCCCTGCAAACATACAGCTAGCCTGTATTTGCATGAGATACCAACAGCCAGACAGCAGCCCTCTACAAGCCTCGTACAGACTCGCTGTAACTGTCCTGTGAATGGGGACATGCAATTTAGGTGATCGCAAGGCAACATGGATTTGGGTCGGTGAACCCAAATTGAAAAATCAGCCTTATGAGAGCAATGGTATCCCTCACTGTTTTTTGTCATGTTATGCTTGGTTATTATGCTGATCAGACTGGCTCAAGAAACAGATTGGAACCCAATCCAGAAGGTTATTGAAACTGCGTTTTCTGATGAAGAGAACAAAGTCATTGGTAACTTTGCTGCTGAACTCTCCCGAGAAACTTCCAGTCCTTTAATCAAGTCATTGGTTGCTGAAGTTGATAACCAAGTAATTGGTTATGTGTCCTACAGTCCAATCTTCTTGGACTCTGACTCTGGTATCTCCGGATATATTCTTGCCCCACTTGCTGTCTCTCCAGAACATCAGAAACGGGGTGTCGGTTCGAAACTCATCAAATCTGGGATAGATTTGCTCGCCAACGATTGTGTTGGTGTTCTATTGGTTTATGGTGATCCAGATTACTATGGACGGTTTGGGTTCACTCAAGAAATTGGATGCTCATTCGTTCCACCATACCCGCTGGAATATCCATTTGGGTGGACAGGTATGATGTTGAATGAAACTGCGGTCCCTGACACACCAGTCAAGTTTGAGTGTGTTAGCCCACTATCTAAACCAGAATTATGGTGACTTTTCATAAGTGCGCAATCCTGAGGTGCCAAGATTGTTTACTGGAAAGTGCATCCATCACCACCCTAATCGTGGTAGCGCTAATCGGAGCTGTAATTCGTTAGCGCAGACTGCAGCTCCGCAAAGCTCCCCAAAACATGCTCGGCCCCCGCGTCCAACAACAGGTCCCCATGGGTTTTCTGGATGTCATTCAGATGCGCACCAGCGACAAACCCGAAGACACGCATACCCGCGGCTCTTGCTCCCCGGACGCCGTGCGGAGAATCTTCGATCACCAGACAAGCGCTTGGGTCCATATTCATTTGCTCTGCTGTAAACTGGAACAGATCAGGGGCCGGTTTCCCGTTTTTCACCTGTTCTGCGCTGAAAAGATTGGGAAACTGATCCTCGAGGTGCATGGTGGTCAATGACAGCCTGATGCGATGGAAACTACTGCTGGATGCGATGCAGTATTGAACATTATGCTTGTCGAGGGATTTGAGAAGCGGCAAAATCGCCGCCATCGGTTTCAATTCGGTACGAAGCAATTGGAAAAGTTCGTTTTGCCAGCGATCTGCAAAACCGTCCGACGCACCTTCGGTGCCGTGACAAGCAATGTAATCCGAGATTGACGCGAGTGATTTCCCAAGAAACAGACTGCGGGCCTGTTCCAGCGGCATTCGTAGGCCGCAATCGGCAAGCGCATCGCGCAATGTGTCCAGGGACAGGACTTCGCTATCAGCTATCACGCCGTCAAAGTCAAAGACGACCAATTCGACGCCATCGAGTGCATCGGTGATGCGGGAGCCTGTCACAGAGGGTAATAGTTGCGATTGTACCAAAGAAAGACCCTACAAAGCCCGTTCGTTTGAATCGAACTGATGCAAGCGATGCTCGGGAATACGCAAGCCAATCTCGGCACCGTTTTCAGTTTTGTCATCGCCATCGACACGGGCAACAAGTTGGCCGCCACCGGGCGTTGAGAGATAAAGAAGGCATTCGCCGCCCAGTCGCTCTTTCACCCGGACGGTTGCATTGATTTGCCCCTTACCGCTTGGCAAAAGCTCAAGATGTTCGGGGCGACAGCCGACATAGGATGCCTTTGGGTCAAGGGTCAGGCCCTGGACACCGCCGTCCGCCGAAAACACATTCATGGCGGGTGAGCCGATGAATTCAGCAACAAATCGCGAGACTGGTTTATGGTACAAATCCATCGGGGTCCCGACCTGCTCGACACGGCCATCATTCAGCACCACGATCTTGTCCGCCATTGTCATGGCTTCCACCTGGTCGTGGGTAACATAGATCATCGTGGCGCCAAGTTGCTTGTGCAAAGCCTCCAACTCGACGCGCATTTGAACGCGTAGTTTGGCATCAAGGTTGGAGAGTGGTTCATCGAACAGGAAGACCTTTGGGTTTTTCACGATCGCACGCCCGATGGCGACGCGCTGACGCTGCCCGCCGGAAAGTTGCCCGGGTTTGCGCTCGAGATAGTCTTCCAGTTGCAGAATGCGCGCCGCTTCGGCAATGCGCTCTTCTTGCAGCTTGGGAGCAAAACCGTTCACCTTCATCCCAAATTCCATATTCGCGCGCACAGTCATGTGAGGGTATAGAGCGTAGGATTGGAACACCATCGACAGCTCGCGATCCGCAGGTTCAGCGTGTGTCACGTCGCTCCCGTCCAAGATAATTTTGCCCGTCTCGACACCTTCGAGCCCAGCAACACAACGCAGCAAAGTGGACTTACCGCATCCCGAAGGACCGACGAAAACTGCAAATTCTCCGTCTTCGACATCGAGGGTCACATCAAAAAGGGCCTGGGTTTGACCGTAAAACTTGTTCAAACCTTCGATCTTAATACCTGCCATCAGGGATCCTCCTTGATCGCTGCGCATCAGCCGCGTTTTCTGTGTAAACTTATAGATACAAATGTATTGACTTTCAAGGGTACATTTACAATTGTAATTTAAAGGATGCATATGGATTTGCATCCTGGCAAAACTTTCTGGGAGGAATCAGAATCATGAAAATGCTACGCAATCTACTTTGTTCGGCGGCTCTGGCCAGCCTTACAGCGACAGGTGCAATGGCAGATGGTCACGGATGGAGCCTGAAAAAGGCAGCCGCACCCTATGCAGGTACAACTGTCGATGTTGTATTCCTTTTGCGCCCCGGCTATGAGGCAATTGAAGCGATGCTGCCGGCCTTTGAGGAAGAGACAGGCATCAATATCAATATCATCAAGCACCCTTATGAGAATGCCTTGGGTGAGCAGGTTCGCGATTTCGTCGCGGGCGGGGACCTCGATATTGCTCTGATCGACCTTGTCTGGATCGGCAATTTTGCAGAAAATGACTGGATCCTTCCGCTGGCGGACGTTCAGGCAAAATACCCGGATGCAGTTGACCCGAAGCTTGACATGGATGACTTCTTTCCATTGGTCCTGAACGCCTTTGGTGGCTGGAATGACACCGTGTATGGTTTGCCGTTTGATAATTACTCGGGCCTGATGTTCTATAATCGCTGTATGCTGGAAGAGGCTGGCTTTGACGGCCCACCCGCCACCTGGCAAGAGTTAAAGGACGTTTACGGTCCAGCCTTGACCAAAAATGGCAAATACGCTTTCGCTTTGCAGTCCAAGCGGAATGAAACCCAGTCTGCGGACAGCTTTGCGCGCGTTCTGTGGCCATTCGGCGGCTCATTTCTTGACGCCAATTTCAAATCAAACCTCAACAGCGCGGAAAGTCAGGCTGGCCTGAAGTTCCGTCAGGACCTGATGCAATATATGCCGGACGGCATCGTGGCTTTTGACCACGCTGAAACGGTAAACGGCTTCAGCCAGGGTGACATTGCGATTATCACCGAATGGTCTGCTTTCTATTCCTCAGTTGTGTCGCCAGACACATCCAAGGTCGCAGATTGTGTGGAAATTGCGCCGGAGCCAATGGGTCCTGCAGGCCGTAAGCCTGCTCTTGGTGGCTTCTCCCTCGCCGTTGCATCTCAGGCAGATGAAGCAGAACAGGCCGCAGCCTATCTCTTTATCCAGTGGGCCACATCCAAAGCCAATGCCCGCGAATATCTTGAGCGTGGCGGTGTTCCGGCCCGTCAGTCTGTTTACGAGGGTGATGATCTGGAAGCGTTCAAATTTGTCCCGGCTCTGGTTGAAAGCTGGCAGGATGGTGTGCCAGAATTCCGTCCACGTTTCGCAGAGTGGCCAGAAATCACCGAGATCGTGCAAGAGTGGGGCACCAAGATGATGCTCGGAGATGTGACCACCGAAGAAGGCGCGACAGAGATCGGCACACGGATGGAGTCTGTGCTTGAAGAGGCAGGCTATTATTCGGGTGAAAAACCGCTGGCGCAATAACGCCAACAATGTAACTTGGTCGAGGGCGCCAGAACGGCGCCCCAACAATCTAACTTGATCGAGTGCGCCAGAACGGCGCCCCAACAATGGAACTTGGTCGAGGGCGCCAGAACAGCGCCCCAACAATCTAACTTGATCAAGGGCGCCAGAACGGCGCCCTTGATACCCCAAACTGGGGACTGGGGAGGTATGTAATGCGCGGTCAAGTGTCCCGCAAAACCATTTTTGCCTTTGTCGGCCCCGCCGTGATCGGGCTGGCGGCTGTTGGTATTGCACCGCTGATTTATGCTGTTTGGACCTCTCTTCATTTTTACAATTTGACCAAGTTGAAAAAGGTCAAATTTATTGGCTTTGAAAATTATTCGACAGTTCTTACTGACGAGGTGTTTTGGCAGGCTATGGGCCGCACTTTTTTTCTTCTGGTTACGGCTTTGCCGCTGCAAATCATCCTTGGCATGAGCATAGCGCTTGTGCTGCATCAGCCCGGCCTGACCCTGATCAAAACGCTATGTCGCCTCAGTCTCGTTTTGCCCATGGCGACGACTTACGCCGTGGTCGGCCTGCTTGGGCAGGTCATGTTCAACCAGAAATTCGGCGTGATGAATCAACTCCTCGGTGGGGCTGACATCAACTGGATTGGCGATCCGGAAAATGCCTTTGCAATGATCGTTTTCTGGGATGTTTGGCAGTGGACTCCGTTCGTGGCTCTGGTCCTGCTGGCCGGTTTGACAATGGTGCCGGGCGAAGTCGAAGAGGCCGCGCGCTTGGAAACCAAATCCAAATGGACCGTTTTGCGCTACGTGCAGATGCCGTTCCTGCTTCCCGGGTTAGTCGCCGTGCTGATCCTGCGCACAGCGGATACGTTGAAGCTGTTTGACATGGTTTTCACCTTGACAAGAGGTGGTCCGGGATCATCGACAGAGTTCATCTCGTTGATGATTCAGAGGGTTGGCTTCCGCGGCTTCGACCAAGGTCTCGCCTCGGCTCAAGCCATTATCCTACTGATCATCACCATCATTTTGGCGCAGATTTATATTCGTGTTTTCTACAAGGAGGTTTGAGCTATGACGGCGCCGCGGTCTCTTTGGTCGCAGATTGTTCTGCTTGTTGTGATCATCACTGTTTGTGTATTCCCCTTCTATTGGATGGTGACAACGTCGCTCAAAACCCAGATTGTCGCGCTGGAAGCACCACCGGTTTGGCTGTTCGAGCCGACGTTGAACAATTACCGCGAAGCCTTGTTTGAAGATGGTGTCTTGCGCACCCTGATCAACTCGCTGGTCGTCGCCATTTCCACAACGCTGCTTGCTCTGATCCTTGGAGTGCCGGCCGCATTCGCGCTGGCTCGGTTCGAGTTTCGAGGTAAGAAGGACCTTTGGTTCTGGTTTATTACGAACCGCATGGTGTCACCCATCGTCCTAGCGCTGCCGTTCTTCCTGATTGCCCGCAATTTGGGCCTTTTGGACAAGCACATCACGCTTATCCTGATTTACCTAACCTTCAATCTACCAATCGTTATTTGGATTGTAACCGACCAATTCCGGGGCATTCCATACGATCTGGACGAGGCTGCGCGCCTGGAGGGTGCGTCACAGTTCACCATCATGCGCAAAATTTGTCTCCCGCTTGCGATGCCTGGTGTTGCGGTCTCGGCCATATTTTCGTTTATCTTTTCTTGGAACGAGTTGATGTTTGGCCTGATCTTGACCCGGACCGAGGCGAAGACGGCCCCGGCGATGGCGGTCAGTTTTATGGAAGGATACAGCCTGCCCTATGGCAAGATCATGGCCACCTCGACTTTGATTGTGATACCAGTCTTGATCTTTGCTCTATTAGCCTCGAAGCAATTGGTCCGCGGGCTGACAATGGGGGCGGTAAAATGATCATGGCCCGTATTCCTATTGTCCCCCGACACACATAGGCTGCGCCAAAACAGGAGTTGTCATGTCACGGTTCATCAAGCTCGAACAGATCAATCCTGAGGAACAGTTGTTGGCTCGGCTTGCTTGGGCTTGTGAAGTCGAAGGTATGACCCAGGCGGATGCGGCAAAGAGATTCGGCATCACACGTTTGCGGGTGAACAAAGCTCTTGGCGAAGCACGCAAAAGGGGCATCTTGAGGGTCAGCGTCGATTCCATTTATGCCGCCGCGGCAGAACTTGAATGGGAACTTGAACACAGCTTTCGTTTAACGCGTGCGGTTGTCGTACCATCCCCTGAAGATGCCGCTTCCGTCACGCCCCTTGTTGCGGCGGGGCTGGGCGCTGTTCTCGGGGATATATTGCAGGACAAATCGTTGACACGTTTCGGGATGTCCTGGGGAAATACACTAAACCTTGCCACCCGCAATATGCAGCCACTTAATCGGCCAGATCTGGAAATTCTGTCCATAATGGGTGGGGTCTCACGAGGTTCTGATGTGAACTGCTACGAGATCACCACGCGACTGGCCGATTTGTGCAACGCCGATCACAGCTTTTTCACTGCCCCGCTCTATGCGAGCAGCGCAGAAAGTCAGGAAATGTTTCTGGAGCAGGATGTGATCAAGGACATGCTGAAGAAAATACAATCCTGTGGTGCGGTTGGTCTGGCCACAGGCGACTTGAACAGTTCATTGCTGGTCCGTGATGCCATTCCTTCCGGTGTCGAGCCAGCCGAGTTGATCGCCCTCGGCGGCGTCGGTGACATTATGGGCTATATACTGAATGCGGATGGTGGTTTGATCGACCACCCAATCAACAGCCGGGTTATTGGGCTATCGCTGGAAGAATTGGACAAGATCGAAAATGTCATCATGGCCGCAGGGGGGGTGCATAAAGTACCTGTCATTGCCGCAGCTCTTAAGCGCGGTCTGGTTAATACCTTGGTCACGGATGAAAACACAGCAAAAGCGCTGGTCGACGTAACGGCGACGCAACAAACACAAAGAGGTGCGTAATGGCAAAAGCATTGGTTCTGGAGGAAAAACGAAAACTTGCGCTTCGGGAGATAGACCTGCCCGCGACAGTCGGTTCGGGCGATGTACGCATTTCCGTCGATACGGTCGGAGTTTGCGGCAGTGACGTGCATTACTACACCCACGGCAAGATCGGTCCCTTTGTCGTGAAGGCGCCTATGGTGCTGGGACACGAAGCCTCGGGCGTGGTGACCGAGATTGGGGCGGACGTGACCAATCTCACGGTCGGCGATAGGGTCTGTATGGAACCGGGTATTCCGAACCCTGCCTCCAAGGCGTCGAAACTTGGTGTCTATAACGTGGACCCGGATGTTCAGTTCTGGGCCACCCCACCGGTGCATGGATGCCTCACTCCATCCGTTGTCCACCCAGCCGCCTTTACCTATCGCCTGCCAGACAATGTGAGCTTTGCCGAGGGGGCTATGGTTGAACCATTTGCCATCGGTATGCAGGCTGCTGCGCGGGCCAAGATCAAACCGGGCGATGTTGCGCTTGTCACGGGTGCCGGGCCGATTGGCGTCATGTGCGCGCTTGCGGCACTGGCGGGTGGATGCGCCAAGGTCTTTATAACCGATCTTGTCGAGCAAAAGCTTCAGGTCGCCGCGCAATATGACAATGTCGAACCCATCCTGGTTCCGCAGGATGATGTCTCGAAAACGTTGCAAGATGCTACCGAAGGCTGGGGTGCCGACGTGGTGATTGAATGCGCCGGAGCAGCCGCTTCGATCCAGACCGCGCTTGAGGCTGTGGCGCCATCAGGCTGCGTCGTTTGGGTGGGTATGCCTGTTGATCCCGTTCCGGTTGATATCGTGCTGGCCCAATCCAAGGAAATCCGTATGGAGACGGTGTTCCGTTACGCCAATATGTATGACCGAGCTATTGCGCTGATCGGCTCTGGCAAGGTGGATCTCAAACCGCTCATTTCTGAAACCTTTGCATTTCAGCATAGCATCGATGCTTTTGATCGTGCAGTCGAGGCGCGGCCAAGCGATGTAAAAATCCAGATAAAGGTCGGCCAGTCATGACCCTTGCCGACCAAGTCCTTGACGAATTGCGTCCTGGACTGGCGCCTGAGGTTCTGGCTCAGCTCCCCAACTTGTCGCAACGGCTTGCCACGGCCCGGCGTGTTGTATGTTACGGGGTTGGACGCGAAGGATTGATGATGAGGGCATTGACGATGCGGCTCTATCATCTTGGCCTCGATGCGCATGTACAGGGCGATATGACAACGCCGCCTGTGGGACTGGGCGATGTACTGTTTGTCAGTGCCGGACCGGGCAGCTTTTCAACCGTCGCTGCGCTGGTTGGCGTAGCGCAAGATGCCGGGGCCGCAGTGATTTGCATCACCGCGGAACCGGATGGTGCCGTGCCCCGTTCTACCGACATGGTGATCCACCTACCAGCGCAAACCATGGCCGCAGATCAGGGTGCAAAGAGAAGCTCGATCTTGCCCATGGGCTCGCTTTTCGAAGCCTTGATGTTCCTGTTCCTTGAACTTTTGGTATTGGACCTTCGAGACCGCCTCGGTGTGTCGCCCGAGGCCATGCGTTCCAATCATACGAACTTGGAGTAGCGCATGGGTTGGACAGACAGATTTTCGATTTCAGGTAAGACGGCGCTTGTTACCGGGGCCTCCTCGGGCATAGGCGCAGAAATTGTCCGCGTATTCA
Source organism: SAR116 cluster bacterium (assembly GCA_004212735.1). Lineage (GTDB taxonomy): Bacteria > Pseudomonadota > Alphaproteobacteria > Puniceispirillales > Puniceispirillaceae > MED-G116. The sequence continues at coordinate 26,798 of SHBD01000016.1, read as the reverse complement.
CTGATGCGGGTGCGCATGTCATTGCAAGCGGTCAATCACATGACCGGTTGGCGGCGCTTGCGGCAGAAACCGGATGCAAGATGATCGTCGCCGATATTGCGACGACGCAAGGATGCCAAAGCCTCGTGACTGACGCGCTCGCTTTCTCGCCAAAGATCGAAATCTTGGTGAATTCCGCGGGCGTCGCCTTGGTCGGGCCTGTCCTCAAGTTTGCTGTCGACGACTGGGATCGCACCATGGCCATCAATCTGCGTGCGCCATTCCTTTTGGCCAAGGGTCTTGCTGGGCAAATGATCGCCGCGAAAGCGGGTAAGATCATCAATATTTCATCGCAAACGGGTGTTATCGCCTTGGCTGATCATGCGGCCTATGCTGCGTCTAAGGGAGGGCTCAACGCGTTGACCAAATCCCTGATGACCGAACTCGCGCCGCACAATATTCAGGTTAATGCAATCTGCCCCACTGTGGTGATGACCGAGATGGGGCGCGAAATATGGAGCCCGCCCGAGAAATCCGGCCCGATGATTGAGTCAACACCGCTGGGTCGCTTTGGCGAGCCGATCGAGATCGCGGATATGGCGCTGTATCTGGCTTCGCCCGCGTCTGACCTGGTAAATGGCGCATTGATGATGATCGAAGGAGGATATTCCAGCGTATGAGGGGATTTGGCATCAACCGCGGCTGCTTCGGGGGACGTTTGGCTTGGGCACCTGCAATTTCTTAGGGGAAAGCGCCGCAATATGGCCTGATCTGAACTGCTAAACACTAACTTGCGAGGAAACTGAAATGTCAAAAATGTCTGGAAAGGTGGTGGCCATAACCGGCGCAGCGTCGGGGATTGGACTTGCGTGTGCGAAGGCCTGTATAGAGGAGGGGGCGCAGGTTGCGCTTGTGGATCGTGATGTGCCCGCGCTTGAGAAGGCCTGCGCCGATCTCGGACCAAACGCGTTGCCAATCATCACCGATCTGATGGATAAGCAGAGCGTCGCACAGATGCTACCGAACATCCTCGACAAGCTTGGACGACTTGACGCGTTTCATGCGAATGCCGGGGCTTATGTCGGCGGTGATGTTCTAGAGGCCGATGCTGACGTTTGGGATCAAATGCTGAACCTGAACATCAACGCCGCCTTCCGGTCGGTTCACGCGGTGTTGCCTCATCTGGCCAAACAGGGCAGCGGTGATGTTATCCTGACCAGTTCAGTTGCCGGCATGATCCCGGTTGTGTGGGAGCCGATTTATACAGCCTCGAAACATGCTGTGCAGGCCTTTACCCATACCATCCGCCGCCAAATGTCCAAGCATGGCGTGCGTGTAGGTGCCATTCAGCCAGGACCTGTTGTGACGGCACTTTTGGACGATTGGCCCAAGGCTAAAATGGACCAAGCGCTGGCTGAAGGCAGCTTGATGCAGCCCGATGAGGTCGCAACATGCGTTGTCTTTATGCTGACCCGCTCACCCAACGTAACCATTCGGGATCTTGTCCTTTTGCCGAATGCGGTCGATCTTTGACGGCCATTGCCGGAATTGACGGTGGCACCGGTAGCGCCCGCGCCTGCGTGTTTGATAACATTCTGGGTCCATACTGGTGAAAAGACATACCCAGTGAAAAAAACGCAAACACAATTTCAAAAAGTCCGTTAAGTGGTTTGACGATTGTTGCTGTTGGGAATGTCTTCAATAGGTGAATTCTCGCGTGATGATGTTGTGTCATTGTGTAGGCTGAAAGTGTAGGCTGAGGGTGTAGGCTGAGAGTGTCATAAACATCCTCGACACCATTAAGTTGTTTGCCTCAGACATCCAACTCAGCATCAATCACATAGCTCTCCAGTCGTTCAACTCTGTTTATTTCGCGTTTCCAATCAGCAGCCTCACTCAATTCCATGCAATTTTTACAAGCGTCTGCGTCTTTGAATTTCAGGATGGCAATGAGCCTATGTTTGTCTTTTTGATTGGACAGAACACCATGTCTCGCGGAGATCATCCCAAGCTCAATCAACAAATCAATCCTACCTTGCATTATCCCCATAGGGAGGATATTAAGAGCCGATGGAAACGTCAAATACACATACAAGTCATCCGCAGATCATCAATAGGCTGAAACGGGCTGAAGGCCATCTGCGAAGTGTTGTGACGATGCTTGAACTTGAAAAGCCGTGCCTTGATATCGCCCAGCAGCTCCACGCTGTCCAGAAAGCCATCACCAATGCAAAACGTGAGCTTATCCATGATCATCTGGATCATTGTCTCACAGATGACAGCGGTTCCGCCGATTTGATAGAACTGCGTGAAATTGCAAAATATCTGTGATTGCGACGTAAGGGTAATTTTGGAAGTGCCGGGCCAGATATTCAACTTGGGGAAGAGGATGTCATATCTGCTGTTTTTAAAACTCCTTTTTACGGCGTCAATCATTGTCATTTCCAGCTGGTTGTCGCAAAAAAAACCAGAACTTGCAGGGTTCATTATCGCCTTACCGATAGCGAGTCTGATTGCACTTGCTCTGGGCCATCTGCAGCATGGAAATAGTGAGGTCAGTATCGTTTTTGCGAGAAGCATCCTGATTGGCGTGCCGGTGTCGTATCTGTTCTTTGTCCCGTTTTTTCTGCCATCGGCAAGTAAGTATGGATTCTGGTCACTATATTTGACGGGAGTCGTTCTGCTTGGGTGTGGTTACCTTATTCATAGGCAAATTGTAGGCTGGCTGAACTAGTGGTGCTTGGTTCTTGCCGAAAGAAAATCATTTCATACTTTCTAACACAGCTGATTTCCACGCTTACACAGTACTGTAATAGAACAGGAAAAGTTAAAGCAGTCTTATCATAATCCGCGTGTCGGGGGTTCAACTCCTTCCTCTGCTACCATCTCTCTTTACATTCAGACCGCCGATGTCATTCAGCTTTTTCGCCTTCTGATGCCCGTCACAGACACGTTGTTGTTAGGGGTGGATTGGTACCTGTTGAGCCTCTGGATTAAAGTACCACTCACACATTTGTGTCTGAGATATGACTGAGGTATGACTGAGAGGTGCCCAACAGACCCTCTGCCTTGAGATGCGGTGATCACAGACCACCGCCGGATACTGAAAGGCAAAGTATCCTGTCTGCAATTACCTAAAACTTCGGGAACACCACTAAAAGCAGAGGCAACAGTTGTTTGCCTCAGACACCCAACTCAGCATCAATCACATAGCTCTCCAGTCGTTCAACTCTGTTTATTTCGCGGTTTCAATCAGTCTGTTCCTGATGCTGACTTCCACCCGCCGCCGCCCTCTAACCAAGAGCGGTTTGACGGCCCTTTTTTCGGGGTGGGCTATTCGGCAATCAGAATGTAGGTTTTGCGCATCGCCTCATGAATTGTCCATTCACCAATCCAGCCAATGGGTAAAATCAACATATCGCCTGCGCTGATATCACGCTTGCCAGTGCCATCGGCGTCAACCACCGAGGCACTGCCAGACAGAATGTGACAGATTTCAGCAGCCTTGGTGCGGTCGGCGGTAAAACGCCCGGGTGTGCAATCCCAGATGCCAATTTTGGTCAATCCATCAAGTGACTCCCATAAGGGGACAAGTGCCTCCTCCTGGCCATCGGTCAGTGTGGTTGGCTTCGGGCCGTATGTGCCCGCAGGCAAAGCCGCAAGATCGCCAAAACTTTGCAGATTGATCATCGTAAATTATCCCATTTTCGATCTTGATACACATCTGAGGTGAGCAAAATTCTATCATATCCCACCATTGGGATCACCGATAACTTCGGTGTCTCGGCATCGGATAGTCATTTTGCGACATGCGACTTAATCCGTCTTCGGGCGACATCGGCGAACCCATAGGGTTCTGCATTTTCCAGCATGGCCCAGAATGTGCCGCACCACTCCAAATCATCTGCCCGTGATGACAAGGTCACGATGGCGTCTGCATCAATCCAATATCGATCATCATCGGTCGGCTCGGAAAGTCTGGAAAACTCGTCACTGATGTCTCCCGACGCCAAGTCGATAGCGGACCTTATTTCAAAGCGACCAAAATCGTCGGTTTCCTCAAGCGTTAGCGATCCATCAGATTTGATGTTGAGATACATAAGATCACCTCCGTTGACAGTGCGAGACAATCGTAACAGCAGCCGGGCAAATAGACCAACAGGCTTGCCAAAAAAAGCCTCTGGTTTATTTCGGCGGCCTTTTTTGCAACCCTTTTTTATGGGACTGGGCTTTTGAGTTGGGTTTTGGGACTGGGCTTTTGAGTTGGGTTTTGGGGCTGGGCACCCAACCCGGAGTGACCGCTGGATCATCCAGCGCGCTTACAACTAAACCCGCTCATAACCGCGTGTGCTTACGATGACCCGCATGAAACACCAGCTCGACCATCGTCACGGCTGTAGTCTGATCCCATGTTGTGCGTGAAATCACAAACAGCGCTTTGTCAGGCTCTGTGGCCAACAGTTCTGCCTCACGTTGGCTGGCATTTTTGGCTCCAAAATCAATGTCGCCATGCGTGAAGGGGGTGTTTTGCAACAGCCATTCATTGGCGCTGAGTTCGGCGAAGCTGACATCCACCAGATGTGGCATGATGCTGCTGTTGATCCATCGGTCCTCAATTACAAAGGGGTCGCCATCCGCCTCATGCAGCGCGACCACGTGAAGCAATTGGGTATTATTTGCGAGGGCGAATTTCTGGGTTACGGGGGCGGGGGCGGGCTCGGTCTGTTGGCTCAGAAGGTGATAGCCATATGATTTACCGCTTGCCTCAATCTCGCTGCGAATAAGGGGGATGGACAGGGTTGCCTTTCTCACCGGATGCAGCGCAACCCGGGTGCCGGCCTTGCGACGCCGGTCAAGCAGGCCAACCTCGGCAAGCGTGCGAAGCGCCCGGTTCACGGTAACACGGGCGCACCCCAATTCGATGGCAAGGTCGGCCTCATTCGGGATCGACTGGCCGGGTTGCCACTCCCGCGTGTAGATACGGCGCTCCACCTCGGCCATTACATCTCGCCAGTTTGTTCTTGCGGAATTGTTCATCACCACCGGCCCACCGGATCACAGATCATAGCGTAGCGATGTCAGCGCCGCGTGATAGGCTGATGTAATCTTATCGTGGTTCATATGGCGGCCGCCGGTAACCAGATGCCGACCGGCAGACCATACATCACGAACGAGGTGGTCATCACCGGCAAAGATAAAGCTGTCAATCACCTGATCTTTGCTTCGGCCAGCAAGGGATACCAATTGTGTGTCAAGGGCCATCAAATCGGCCCAATAGCCGGCGGCAATCTGGCCTGTGTGGCGTCCAGCAGCCCTTGCACCGCCGGCAATCATGGCATCCAGAATATGGCGGCCTGTTGATGCAGTTGATGTGGCCAGTGCCGCGCGTGATCGGTCGCGCAGGCGCTGGGAATATTCAAGGCTGCGCAATTCTTCGGATAGGGAAATACGAATATTGGAATCAGACCCAATGGCGATCATCCCGCCCGCCTCAAACCAGCCAACCCCATCGAAAATACCATCGCCGAGGCTGGCCTCGGTAATCGGGCATAGCCCTGCAATTGCGCCGGTCGCCGCAAGCCCACTTGTCTCATGCGGCTGCATTTGGGTGCAATGGATGAAGCAGCAATCGGTGCCTGCCTCAAAATTATGCAATATCCACTCAACAGGACGCGCGCCAAGGTGATGGCTGACCTCTTCAATTTCAGCGCGTTGTTCTGCTAGGTGCATGTGGAATGGCCCACCATTGGCAAGCGCACGGGTAAGCGCAAGGCTGTCAGGTGACACCGCGCGCAGGCTGTGGGGGGCAACGCCGAAAACCGTGTCGGTTGGCAAATTGCCAAGCCCGTCACGAACGCCGTCGCACAAGGCGGTAAAACTGTCCAGATCATTATGGAACCGGCATTGGCCCCGCACCAAAGGGCGCCTATCGCACCCGCCATATTGATAATGCACGGGAAGCATGGTCAGCCCGATGCCGGTTGTCTCGGTGGCCGCCATGATGCGTTCAGCCATCTCAGCTCGGTTGTCATAGGTGTTGCCGTCGGGGGCATGATGCAGATAGTGAAACTCCACATTGGTGGCATAGCCCGCCTCCAGCATTTCCATCTGCACTAGGGCGGCAATGGCTTCAACATGATCTGGCGTCAATTGGTCAAGGAACAGATACATCAACGCGCGCCATGTCCAAAAACTGTCTGTGGGATTGTCACTGCGATGCTCAGTCAATCCGGCCATCGCGCGTTGAAAGGCGTGGCTATGGGCGTTCACCGGGGCTGGCAGAAGGCAGGAGACGTGGGTTTTGGCTGCGGCGTCGGTAACATTCGGGGTTACCGTGGCGATTCGCCCATCATCGCCAAGTTCGACAAGGACATTTTCCGTCCAGCCATCAGGCAGAAGCGCAGTTTCAGCGTGAATTTTTGGCATCAGCGTTTCCTGTTGACAGGGTATTATGTATGTACATATTAATGAATTCAAAGCGCAAAGCAAGGATCCGTGATGAAGGCATTAATCACAAATGCAGCGATGACGCTGCTGGATGATCAGATCACAAATGCGGCTGAAAAGGGCGTTGTTGACGAGTCTTATGGTCTTATCCCGAATGGCTATCTGTTGATCCAGGATGGCCTGATTAGCGCGCTTGGCCCAATGTCAGCACTTCCCGAATATCTGGCCGAATATCTGACCAAAAATCTGGCCAAAAATCTGGCCAATGATATGGCCAATGATACGGCCAATGATACGGCCATGGTGCATATGGATGTGACGATAGATGCGAATGGCAGGCTATTGACGCCTGCCTTGATTGATTGCCACACACATATCGTCTACGGCGGTGATCGTGCGGTGGAATTTGAATTGCGCCTCAACGGGGCAAGCTATGCCGAAGTGGCAAAGGCCGGTGGCGGCATTGTCTCTACCGTCAGCGCCACACGCGCGCAATCGGTTGAACAGCTCCTTGAGGGGGCATTGGCGCGGGTTGATGCGCTGATTGCCGAGGGGGTTAGCCTGATCGAAGTGAAATCTGGCTATGGCTTGGATGTGCAAACCGAATTGCGGATGTTGCGAGCCGCGCGGGCCATCGAGGCGGCGCGTCCGGTGCGTGTCGTTACCAGCTTTCTTGGGGCGCATGCGATGCCCCCGGGTGAAGATGGATCGCCAGAGGATTACATTGAAAAAACCTGCATTCCGGCGTTGCGCCAGGCGCATAAGGAAGGGCTGGTGGATGCAGTGGATGGCTTTTGCGAATCGATTGCCTTTAGTGCAGATCAGATCGCGCCATTGTTTGATGTGGCAGCGGAACTCGGCCTGCCGGTCAAGCTTCATGCCGAACAATTAACGAGGTGCGGCGGCAGCCTTCTGGCAGCCCGTCACAAGGCACTGTCGGTGGATCATGTTGAATATGCAAATGAAGATGATGTGATTGCGCTTGGTGTCGCAGGCAGCGCGGCCGTCATGTTGCCCGGGGCGTTCTATACCTTGCGCGAAACCCAAAAGCCGCCGGTGGCCCTGTTTCGCAAACATGGCGTGCCGATGGCGCTTGCCACTGACGCCAACCCCGGATCATCGCCTTTGACGTCTGTGCTGTTGGCCATGAATATGGGCTGTACCCTATTCGGCATGACACCACATGAGGCACTTGCCGGGGTGACGAGGAACGCGGCCCGGGCGCTTGGGGTGTCTGACTCCGGCATGTTGCGTCCCGGCTTGCGGGCTGATCTCGCGCTGTGGGATGTGGCGCATCCGGCTGAGCTTTCCTACCGGATTGGTTTCAATCCACTGTATCGCCGTATTTATGGGGGGCAAATCACATGATCACTTTGGTTCCAGGTGAGGTTACGCTTGTCCAGCTTGAACAAATCTGGCGTGGCAATGATGATATTGCCCTGCATCCCGATACCAGGGCCCCAATCGAGGCGGCGGCGGCGTTTGTTGCTAAGGCAGCTTCTGGCGGTGCTGCGGTTTATGGCGTCAATACTGGTTTTGGCAAGCTTGCTAACGTGCCCATCGCAAAAGACCAGACGGCCAGTCTGCAACGCAATCTTGTGCTCTCGCATTGCTGCGGGGTTGGCGAGGCACTCGAAGCGCCAACGACACGGATAATGATGGTTCTAAAGTTACTGTCGCTTGGTCGCGGTGCCTCTGGCGTGGCGTGGGCGACGGTGAATTTGATTGCCAATATGCTGAATAAGGGAGTGTTCCCCCAAATTCCAGTGCAGGGGTCTGTTGGGGCATCGGGTGATCTGGCCCCGCTTGCCCATATGGCGGCAGTCATGATTGGCGAGGGGGAGGCCAGCTTTGAGGGCGAGGTGATGCCTGGTGGGGCGGCGCTTGCAGCGGCCGGTCTATCGCCGGTGGTTTTTGGCCCGAAAGAGGGGCTTGCGCTGATCAATGGCACGCAATTTTCCACGGCCTGTGCGCTGGCGGCATTGTTTGATGGCTGGCGGAATGCCAGTGCAGCGGTGGTAACGGCAGCGCTGTCAACGGATGCAATCATGGGTTCGACGGCACCACTGGTTGATGCGATCCATACGCTTCGCGGTCATAAGGGGCAGATTGCGGTTGCCCATGCGCAGCGGGCAATCATGCAAGGTTCGGAGATTCGTGAGACGCACCGCGAGGGTGATAGCCGCGTACAGGACCCCTATTGCATTCGCTGTCAGCCGCAAGTCACCGGCGCGGCGATGGATCTGCTGCATTTTGCCGGACAGACACTGGAAATTGAGGCCAATGCGGTGACTGATAACCCGCTGGTTCTGGTTGAAGAAGGGCGGATTGTCTCGGGCGGCAATTTCCATGCCGAACCGGTGGCCTTTGCAGCTGATCAGATTGCCCTTGCGCTGGCTGAAATTGGGTCAATCTCGCAACGGCGTGTTGCATTGATGGTCGATCCGTCCCTCAGTTTTGACTTGCCGCCCTTTTTAACCAGAGATCCCGGCCTCAACTCGGGGTTTATGGTTGCCGAGATTACCAGTGCCGCTCTGATGAGCGAGAATAAGCATCTTGCCAATCCCTGTTCGACTGACAGCACGCCAACTTCGGCCAATCAGGAGGATCATGTCAGCATGGCAGCGCATGGCGCCCGACGGCTTCACAAGATGAATGCCAATTTGAATATGATCCTCGGAATTGAGCTTGCGTGCGCATGCCAGGGCGTGGATTTTCGCGCCCCGTTGAAATCCAGCCCGATATTACAGGATGTGATTGCCCGCGTGCGCCAACACGTTGAGTCGCTTTCAGAAGATCGTTTCATGGCCCCGGATCTGCAAAAGGCGGCTGTAATGATTGCGGATGGCAGCCTGATTCATGGGCTTGAAATGCCGGCCTATATTCTTGGCCGTCCGACAGCCCATACCACGTAGTAAAGGAGAGTGTGATGCCGAATCAACACCATAATATCCGCGATGTTTTTCCGCCGACAGGGAACCAGATCACGGCAAAAAGCTGGCTTACCGAGGCACCAATGCGAATGCTGATGAACAATCTCCATCCTGACGTTGCCGAGGATCCGCATAACCTTGTGGTGTATGGTGGGATTGGCCGTGCCGCCCGAACATGGGAAGATTACGACAAGATGGTTGCAGCCTTACAAGACCTTGAATCTGATCAGACGCTGCTGGTGCAATCGGGAAAGCCGGTGGGGGTGTTCCGCACACACAAGGACGCCCCGCGCGTGCTGATTGCCAATTCCAATCTGGTGCCGCATTGGGCCACATGGGATCATTTCAACGAATTGGACAAGCGCGGCCTTGCCATGTACGGCCAGATGACAGCAGGGTCATGGATTTACATCGGCACACAGGGCATTGTGCAGGGTACATATGAAACCTTTGTTGAGGCGGGTCGCCAGCATTATGATGGCGATCTGTCCGGGCGCTGGATTTTGACGGCAGGCCTTGGCGGCATGGGTGGCGCGCAACCACTTGCTGCTGTGATGGCTGGGGCGAGTTGTCTGGCTGTTGAATGTGATGAGTCTCGGGCAGATTTCCGGCTTCGAACCCGCTATGTCGATGAAAAGACCCATTCTCTTGATGAGGCGCTGGCAATGATCAGGGGCTGGTGTGATGCGGGTGAGGCCAAGTCGGTTGCGTTGATTGGCAATGCTGCCGATGTGTTCCCTGAACTTGTGTGCCGCGGGATCAAGCCTGATATGGTCACCGACCAGACATCTGCGCATGATCCGCTGCACGGCTATTTGCCGCTCGGTTGGAGCGTGGCTGAATGGCGGGCAAAACAGGAAACCCATCCAAAAGAGGTCGAAACAGCGGCCAGAGCGTCCATGAAAACACATGTGGCGGCGATGGTTGATTTCTGGAATAGCGGTGTGCCAACACTGGATTACGGCAACAACATCAGACAGGTCGCATCCGAAGAAGGGCTGGAGACGGCGTTCAGCTTTCCGGGCTTTGTGCCGGCCTATATCCGGCCGTTATTCTGTCGGGGAATTGGTCCGTTCCGCTGGTGCGCATTGTCGGGTGATCCGGAGGATATCTACAGGACCGACGCCAAGGTCAAGGAACTGGTCGATGATGCCCATCTGCATAACTGGCTGGACATGGCCCGTGAACGCATCGCCTTTCAGGGCTTGCCGGCGCGGATTTGTTGGGTGGGGCTTGGCGTTCGCCACCGTTTGGGACTTGCATTCAATGAAATGGTGCGCACCGGCGAGTTGTCTGCGCCCGTGGTCATTGGACGCGATCATCTTGATAGCGGGTCCGTTGCGTCGCCAAATCGGGAAACTGAATCGATGAAGGATGGTTCGGACGCGGTGTCTGATTGGCCATTGCTGAACGCGCTACTGAACACGGCTTCCGGGGCAACATGGGTGTCGCTGCATCATGGCGGCGGTGTTGGCATGGGCTTTTCCCAGCATTCCGGCATGGTCATCTGCTGTGATGGTACCGAGGATGCAGACCGCCGCATTGCCAATGTGTTGTGGAATGATCCCGCCACCGGCGTCATGCGTCACGCTGATGCCGGATATGATGATGCGCTGGCTTGTGCGCGTGAACAGGGGCTGAACTTGCCGGGTATTCTCGACCGGGCATAAAAGCTCTTATTCGCCACTGGTTCAATCGGCCCCGCAACCGGTTCTGTGATTGCTTCTGCTGTCAGGCTGAAACCAGCTTAATGCTGCAGGATTTTTGACAGGAACGCTTCGGCCCGTTCGCCGCGTCCACCGGTAAAAAATTCGTCTTTTGTGCAATTTTCCTCGATCCGTCCCTCATCCATAAAGACAACGCGGTCGGCAACTTCGCGGGCGAATCCCATCTCGTGCGTGACAACCATCATCGTCATACCGTCACTGGCAAGTTCGGTCATTACATCCAGAACCTCAGTGATCATCTCTGGGTCGAGGGCGGATGTTGGCTCATCAAACAGCATCACCCGTGGTTTCATCGCCAGCGCCCGTGCAATGGCAACGCGTTGTTGCTGGCCGCCTGAAAGCTGGCTTGGAAATTTATCTGCCTGATCGGCAATTTGCACGCGCTCCAGATAATGCAGGGCAATCTCATTTGCCTCGGCGCGCGACAGCTTGCTGTTGCGTATCGGCGCAAGCGTTACATTCTGCAGGATCGACATATGCGGGAACAGGTTGAAACTCTGGAACACCATGCCAACTTCACGGCGCACCTGTTCCAGCTGTTTCATGTTGCCATAGACCTCACGCCCGCAAACATGGATCGTCCCCTGTTGATGATTCTCCAACTGATTGACACAGCGAATCATGGTCGATTTGCCAGATCCAGACGGACCGCAAACAACAACCCGCTCGCCCTGTTTGACTGACAGATTGATGTCTTTCAGCGCCTGAAAATGGTCAAACCATTTGCTGACACCGTCAAAGGAAATCAGGGTATCGGGCTCCATTTTTGGGGCTGTGGCTGATGAGTTTGACATGATGTCTCCTAGCGGCGTGTCCGCATGGCGCGTTTTTCAAGATGGCCAAACAGCGTGGCAAAGGAATAGCAGAGAACGAAATACATCGCCCCGACAATGATCCATGTTTCAAAAACCTTGGTCGTGGTCGATGCGACCTCCGTTGCAAGGAAGGTCAGTTCCTGAATGGAGATCAGCGAGACAATCGCCGAATCCTTGATCAGGGTGATGAATTGACCGGCAAGCGGTGGCAAAATCTTGCGGATTGCCTGCGGAAAGATAATGTCGCGCAGAACATTCAGCGGTGACAGGCCGACAGCACGCGCCGCCTCCCACTGGCCCTTGGTGATGGATTGAATGCCGGCCCGCACAATCTCGGTGATATAGGCCCCTTCAAACAGCGCCAGACACAAGGCACCTGCCACAAAATTGGAAAATAATCTTGGGTCACCAAACATCACATAGAAAAGGGAGGAACTTACAAACGCGCCATTCTTGTCGATATCGTCAATGCCGATCAGCGGCATTAACTGACCTGACAGGAAAAAATAGAAGATGAAAATGAACACCACGGGCGGGATATTGCGCACCAGCTCTACATAACAGCGGCTGATCATGCGCATCGCAAGGTTCTTGCTGGTCCGCATATAGCCCATAACAAGGCCGATGGTGGCGGCGACAATGGTGGCCCAAAAGGCCAGCCGTAATGTTGTTGCAATGCCTTCCAGCAACAGATTGGGCACATAGCGTGCCGTTTCCTCATCGTAATAAATGACAAAATTAAAAACGCGGGACCAGTTCCAGTTATAAACGAGAACGTCGCTTACCCGGTAAATTGCATAGGCAATCACGACACCCACCAGACCAAAACAAATATAATCGACGGTCGTTAGTCTGCGTCGTGTCTGTAAAGGTGGTTCGGTCATGCGGTGTCTCATTTATGGGGGTGATCACCGGCAGGAATGCCTGCCGGTGATTATTTTCATGTGACTTTTTAGGGTCTGATGCCGGGCTACTGCTCCAGCTTCACCATATCTTTCCAGCCTGAACGGTTCTTGAACCAGAAATCATGACGCTCTTTCAGCCATCCGCTGCTGGTGTTCACAACGATCCAGTTGCTGAAGAAATTCATTGCATCTGAATCACCTTTGCGAAGGGCGAAGCCTTCATTTCCGCGGGTCAGATTCTCACCGTCAAATGCAACGAACACGTCATCTGGATATGCCTCAGACCAGAAGCGTGGCTTTGGTGCACTTGAAATCATCGCATGTGCATTGCCGTTCACAACTTCCTGGAACGCCTGTGCATCGTCATCAAACTGGCGCAGCGTTGATTTTGGAAACAGCTTTTGTGCGGCCTTACACGGCGTTGCACCACGGCGGCAAGCAATGGTTACGCTCGCCTGATTGAAATCATCCATAGTTGTGTAACTGGCGGCAAGTTTTTTGTTCGCTGCCATCATTTGGCCTGAATGCGCGTATGGTGTGGTGAAGTTCACAGTCAGGTTACGTTGTGGCGTGATCGACATACCACCAATGATGACGTCAAATTTTTTCGCCAGAAGCGCGGGGATGATTCCGCTCCATGCTGTTGGCACAAATTCAACTTCAACGCCCATATCGGCTGCCAGCTTAGAGGCAACGTCAATCTCAAAGCCAATCAGATCGCCTTTTTTGTCACGCATCGCCCAAGGAACGAATGTTGACATGCCGACCTTCAGGGTTCCGCGTTTTTGGATGTCTGCAATCAGATCATCAGCCATGGCTGGCAATGACGTTGCAGCAACCCCAAAGATTGCCACAAGAGCCATGATGACCCGTGCTTTCAAGATTTTAGTGAATTTCATTTGTCTCTCCTTTTTCTGGGCGGTTGTTAATTGTGGTGAACTCATCGTGCCCTGTTCATCTTTACTTCAAGGATGTTGACCAGCACGGAAAGGCTGGTTGTCAGGACAAGATACATTCCGGCGACGATGAACCAGATTTCAAAGGCCATATAGGTGTCAGATATCAAATTGAGTCCTTCGGTCGTCAATTCGGCGACGGCGATGACGCTGACAATGGCAGAATGTTTGATTAGGGATATAAGCAGGCCGGTCAATGGCGGCAGGATGAGCGGCAACGCCTGCGGGATAATCACATAACGATATTTGTCGAATTTCGAGAGACCGGTTGCATCACCGGCTTCATATTGGCCGCGCTCAACAGCTTGAATGCCGCCCCGGATGATTTCTGCGGCGAATGACCCCTCAAAGGCGGCAAGGCACAAAACACCGGCCCAGAACCGATCAATGCCGAAAATTGGTGCCAGTACGAAATAAAACATGAACAGCTGAACGAGCAGGGGGGTATTGCGAATGATCTCGAGGTAGGTGGTGGCAATGGCGCGCCCGGCAATCGAATTTGACAGTCTGCCAATGGCAGTGAGCGCACCAATCAAAATGGACAAAACACTGCTGACGCCAGCCAGCTGCAACGTCACGATGATGCCTTTAATCAACGGGCCGGGAATAAATTCACCATCAATGATCCGGTAAAAGAACGGCCCTACACGGTACCATTGCCAGCGATACTCCATCGCGGCAGCACCGGCATGTATCAGCCATGCAATGACGGCAAACAGAATGACCGCTTGCGCGATTTGCCACAGTGAGCGTGCGACTTGAGCCGATGCAGGGTCCTTTGGATGCCGAACACCCTCTACCCCGAGCAGTTTCGCCAGAAAAGGGATTTCAGGATGGATCTGTGTCACTTATCTAGATCCTCCGCATCTTGCAAATGCCACTGTCTTAAACAATATCTGCAAAGACTCTGTTGGCTATCTTTTTATTCACTCTATGGAGTAAGGCTGGCCGTGAGCAATCTGACAAGAACGAAGTGTCGTCGTGATACCTTGGCAGGGCAGTCTCTGCTATCTTGGCCCTCACGGCCCTCTTGGTAAAAGGATAAAGATGAAAATCACCCTCCGCCAGATCGATGCCTTTCAAACGCTGATTACCTCGGGAACGGTAACCAAGACAGCATCTATTCTTGGAACCTCCCAACCAGCGGTCAGCCGGTTGCTTTCAGACCTTGAAAAAACAGCGGGTTTCAAGCTGTTTAAAAGGTCTGGCCGAAAGCTTGAGCCAACGTTTGAGGCACGCCTTTTTTTCGAGGAAGTGGTGCAATCCATGTCCGGATTACAGCGGATCGAACAGGCGGCGCAGAACATCCGTGACTTCAATCATGTGCAGCTTCGCTTGGTCAGCACTCCGTCCTTTGCCCCCACCCTGGCGCCTTTATTGATTAAAAAATTTTCCAAGCGACATCCCAATGTCAATGTCTGTCTTGATGTTCAATCGGATGATGAGCGGATTGAGTGGATGGTGCTGGAAAATCAGAGTTTCGGCCTTGCTGTCTCGACAGGGAGCAACCGCAACATCGCCACGCATAATTTGATCAGTACCGAAGCTGTGTGTCTTTTACCTGCATCGCACCGTCTCGCCGACAGAAAAAGCATCTCGCCAGAAGATCTTGCCGGCGAAAATTTCGTATCCTATTTAGAGGGATCAATTTTCAAGGCCGATATCGACAAGGCCTTCAACAAGGCAAAGGTGCAACGCTTAACCCATTATGAAGGCAAAACAACGGGTGCCATTATCGGTATGGTCGGGGCCGGGCTTGGCGTATCCATTATTGATTCGGGCTTTGGCGCTGGATCGTTTGACCAAAGATGCACAGCCGTGCCCTTCACCCCGTCCATCCCCTATACAGCAGAGCTTTTGTGGTCGACGCAGCGAGGCCTCTCGGCCATCCAGAATGAGTTTCTGGAAATGGTCAGGGATGAGTATTCGCATGTCGGCAGCTAGGCCGCTCACCCGTCATTACGGTTAAGCGCAGCGCGGAAATTTTCGCGTGCCGCCGCGCTATGGATATAGGCATAATCGCGCGGATAGGCCTCTCCGGGGATGATCTTCAGCACCGCCATCACCGGCCCGTCCGCCGCCAGTAACGCGGGCAATGCTGCCTCAAATGTCTCCAACTCGGAAAAGCTCACCGCCTTTTGATAGCCGGCGGCTATCGCCATTGCGGCAAAATCCACATGTCCGGTTCCGGGTGTCGGATGCGCCCCATTCACCTCATAAACGCCATTTTCAAACACAAGATGCAGAAAATGTTGCGGGCGCACAGTGGCAATGGTGACCAGGCTGCCAAGATTCATCAACAGACTGCCATCACCGTCCAGCACAATCACCTGACGCTCCGGGCTTCCGATAGCTAACCCAAGCGCATGTGATGAGGCTTGCCCCATGGCACCTGTTGACACGTAATTGAGGTCACGCGGGCACAGCGCCAGCCAGTCAAAACAGCTTTGATACACCGCCACCACAAGATCACGCGGTTTGATGAGGCCCCGCAATGCGGAAAGGGCAAAGTCACGTCGGATCATGCGCTCTCTCCGGTCCAAATGGGTGACTGGCCGATCAGAAAACACAATGCATCTCCGGTTTCGTAGGCGCTGTTGATCGCGGGTGCGATGTGGGGTGTATCGGTGTTGTTTTCGATGCCAACATGCGTTAATGACATGGCATCGAGAATGGGCGGGATGATCCGCACACCATAGCTTGCCGATCCCAAAACCGTCTCGCCGGGTGCTTTTCCCTGCAAGCCGACCATCATGCACACCGGTTGATGGTAATCCATGGCGATGGCGCGGATCGCATTTAACGAATCCATCAATCCCGTCTGCTGCATCAACAACACGGCGCGCGTATCGCTATAGGAGAGGGCGGCACAAATGGACACGCCTTCATCTTCCTTACATACGCGGATCAATTGAAAATCCGGGTCTTTGCTGATTGGCCATAACAGCCCGTCACTAGTCACGATATCCGGCACGGAAACGATGACCCCCACACCAGCCTCTTTCAGCTGGGCGATGATGGCCTCTCCATCGGGCGGCTCTGGATGGCCGGGTTCGACTGATGCGCTCATGCTCTCGCCTCCCGCATATCTTGGTAGAGGCGGATGATCGCGTCGGTGGCGGTGCGTGTTTCCGCATGTCGGCCAAGCGTCATCCTCAGACACCGGTCAAAAGCGGGCGATGCGAAACGCCGCAGCGAAATGCCCTCTGCCCGCAAAGCCGTATCCATCTCGCGCGCCAGGCTTTCACGGCCGCCCATTTCCATCAGGATGAAATTGCCGTGCCCGGGATAGACATGAATGCCGGCCCCGTTCAGTTTTTGCGTTGCCTCATCACGCAACAAAGCTGTTTCACTCCGCACATAATCGCGATGTTCCCGATCCTCCAATGCGGCGAGTGCCGCGTGCAATGAGGGGGTGGCAAGCGGAAAGGTCAGGCCGATGCGGTTGATTGTGTCGATCACATGTGGCGGCCCGTAGACCCAGCCGACACGCGCCCCGGCAAGGCCATGTATTTTTGAAAAACTACGCGTCACAACCACATTGTCATGCGCCCTGACAAGCGCCTCACCATCCTCATACGCAGGATCGGTCACATATTCCGAATAGGCACCATCAATCACCAAAAGCACATTGCAGGGAAGGCCCGCATGCAGGCGGCGCAACTCCGTGCCCGGCAACATGGCGCCTGATGGATTATCTGGATTGGCCAGATAGACAATCCGTGTTTCCGCTGTCAGGCAGGACAGCATGGCATCAACATCGGTACAAAAATCCCTGTCCGGCGCGGCCACTGCGTCGGCATCATTGCCATAGGCGTAATTTGGCACCTTCAAATAGCTGTTCTGACTTCGTAATAACGCCGTGCCGGGCTGCAGATATGCACGCGCAATTCGGGCTAGCAAATCATCCGAGCCAAAACCAATGGCTATACGGTCCTCTTCAAGCCCGTAGCATGAGGCAAGTGCCGGGACCAGAATACGAGCTGGATTTTCCAGATAGCGTTCAAGATGTTCAGTCGCGGCGAGGGCAGCGGCGCGGGCCTTTGGCGATGGGCCGAATGCGTTCTCATTCGAATCGAGCGCGATAGAGATCTTGGCGACGGCATCCGCCGCACCCACCACCATATGAGGCTTGATCGACGCGATGCCGGATTTCGCCTCAGGTACGGATTTTGTTGCCTTCACTGTCATCAAACGGGCCTCGCTGAGTTACGACCATCCATCACATCAGAGTATGTCAATTGAAAGCAGTTTCAAAAAACGTTATGGTTCGCTTGAACTGCTTTTACCGGATTGTCACTATCTAAGTAATTAATTAGAACAAAGTAAACCTAATAGCACCCTCTCTTGTCAAAGCCAGAATTTCAACAAATGACAGGCACCCTTCACCTGGATCACCATCATGGCAAAATCGCGTATTGAGTTAGATATATGTCTTCAATCGCCGGGCAAGCGGGCCGGTGATGCGCTGTTGCGTTGGTCCGACAATGCAAATCCCCTTGGTGTTTATCCGGTGCCCGTTGCGTGCATCGTTGGCAAGCCGGGACCAACGGCGCTATTGGTTGCTGGTGTGCATGGCGATGAGTTTGAGGGGCCGGTGGCGCTGAGCCAATTGATTGAGGAGATTATCCCCGATCAGCTAACGGGTCGGTTGATTATCCTGCCCGCCTTTAATGCTCCGGCTGTTCTTGCCTCCCAGCGCACATCGCCGCTTGATGGTCGCAATTTGAACCGGGCCTTTCCGGGTGATCCTGATGGCGGTCCCACCGATATGCTGGCCGATTTTCTTGTGTCCGTTCTCCTGCCCGAAGCTGACCTCGTGATTGATCTGCACGCAGGCGGAAAGGCGTCGGTATTTGCCACATCGGCACTTGCCAGTCGCTGTGACAACAAACAGCTGATGCAGGCCAATCTCGATCTTGCTGCGGCTTTTGGTGCGCCTTTTACCTGGATTCTTGGTGGTTTTAATGACACGCGATCGTTGAATGCTGCGGCGCTAAATGCTGGTGTGCCGATGATCGCGGCTGAACTTGGCGGCGGTGGGGGAGCCGACCCGATTGAGGTTGCGAACGCCGTTGCCGGGGTGAAACGCTGTCTTGTTCATGCCGGCATTATCAGCCAAAATATACCGCAGGCAGCGCCGTCCCTTTATGTTGAAACGCGGTCCATCGCCGATAATATCTATGCACCGGTGGCCGGGTTGTTTGACCGCCGGTTTCAGGCAGGCGATCAAGTGGAAAAGGGGCAATTGGCCGGCTATGTTCGCTCGCTTGACCGGCTGGATAATGCGCCAATACCGCTGCATTTTTCGGCCACTGGGCATGTGCTTGCGCATGGAAACAGGGGCTATGTCGTGCGTGGTGATATGCTGGCAATGCTGGTATGTGAAACCGAAATCTGAGAGTTGACGATGATAGATATCGAAACAGAATTTCTTTTTGATAGTTGGTATGTGGCTGGCTGGAGCTCCGATTTTGAACATTCATTGACCCCGCTCACTATCCTTGATGAACGGATCGTAATCTTCCGGACTGACAAGGGGGTTGCGGTCGCGCTTGAGGATGCGTGTCCCCATCGCAAATTGCCTTTGTCGCATGGCCGGTTGCATGCGGATCGGGTGGAATGCGGCTATCATGGTCTGACCTTTGATTGCAGCGGCAGTTGTGTCCATGCCCCCACACAACAGGATGCACCGCCCAATGTCGCCGTCAAATCTTACCCGGTTGTGGAGTGCGATGGTTTGTTGTGGATCTGGATGGGCGCGCCTGATGCGGCCAATTCTGATGATATCTACCGCATTGAAAATTATGACAATCCGGCGTGGGGCCGCACAGCGGGTGGCAGCATGGATATTGCCTGTCACTATCTTTATGTGACCGATAATCTGCTCGACCCGTCACATGTTGCGTGGGTGCATGTGTCGTCCTTCGCGGGTGCCGGAACCGAGGATGTGCCATTGAATGTCGAACGGTTGGAGGATGGCGTTCTCGTATCGCGCTGGATGCAGGACCGCCAGCCGCCTCCCTATTACGCCCCGATGCTGCCTTTTGCTGGCAATTGTGACCGCAAACAACATTATGAATGCCGGGTCCCGTCTATTGCAATCAACAAGTCGATCTTTGCGCCGGTTGGAAAAGGCGGTGATGATACCGCGCTGCCAGACAACAGCTTTGTCAATATCTCCTATAATTTCATGACCCCGGTGGATGCCGATAACACGCGCTATTTCTGGTTCCAGCATCGCAATGGTGATCCTGACAATGAGGCGCTGTCCGCACAGATGTTCGAGGCGGCGAAAGGCGCTTTCATTGAGGACCGCGATATCCTTGTCGAGGTGCATAAGGGCATGAAGAATAAACGCACACGCAACATCAATCTTGGTATTGATGCGGGCTCGATGCGGTTTCGCAAGATGATTGAAAAACGAATTGCCGCAGCCAGAAACGCGGCCTAGCGGCTGCCTGTCGATATCTTGTCGAAATAGGCGCTGATCATGTCGGCATAGCTGCGCTCAACCGCAGCGAGGTAGCCATCACGCCAGCGCAGCACCAGACCCCGAATGCCAAAAAATTCGGTATAGGCGGCTCCGTCATCCGGGAAATGTTTGCGCCGCGTATCCAGCGGGCTTGCAATCGCCAGAATGTCATCGGCCTGTTGTCCGGTGACCGTGAACAATGTGTAGGCATCGCTGACATGGACAATGCGGCAATCAAGTGACGAATGATGCAGGTCGAGCCTCTCCAGCAGCTTATTTTCCATCTCGGCGGGGGCCAGCAACAACCAATGATCCTCACCAATCCAGCAGAGATGCTGGCCGTCTTTTGCCTTGGCCGTGTTTGTGCTGGCTGGCAATGACAGACCAAGAGGCGCTATCCGTTTGGCCGCCACGCTGGCATCGCCCTTGATGTCAAAGATCGCCCACATGCCCTGTTTTTCGATGGTTGCCTGATACCCCATATCTATCCTCGCAGCCTCTCACCCTTGGGATCATGGAAACAGGGTTTTGTGACAACAGCCTTTATCATTCTCTCTTGATCACGGATGATGATTGTCTCGCCGATGCGCGCACGGCCATTTGTCAAAAGCCCAAGCGCGATAACCTGTTTATTGACCACACTCCAGACGCAGGCGGATACAAATCCCTCACTGGCGACACGCTCGCCATTCGGGGTGATGGGTGCGCCTTCGGGAACAAGCTCCCCATTTGTTTCGGGGATCAGACCAACAAGTTCACGGCGCGGCTTGCCGGATGATCTGCGGATATCAACCGAACGGCGGCCGATGGCATGAGTTTTTGTGCGGGACATGATCCATCCTATCCCCAGATCATAGGGGTCTGCGGTGGCATCAACCTCATGCCCAAGTGACAGGAACCCCTTTTCAACGCGCAGAACGTGGCTGGTTTCAGAGCCAACCGGCACAATACCGAAGGGTGCGCCAATCTCCATGATGCGCCGCCACATTGCCTCTGCATGGCGTGGCCAGACATTGATCTCAAAGCTGACCTCGCCGGTAAAGCTGACGCGGCAGATGCGCGCTGGCATGTCGGCAACAATCCCATCACGCATGGCCATGAACGGGAGCGCCTCGTTGCTTATGTCAATTGAGGTGCCAAGCGCTTCCACCACGTCACGCGCGTTCGGCCCGCAGATTGTGGCATTGCACCATTGCGAGGTGACCGGAGTGATCCAGACCTGCCAGCCCGGACATTCAACCTGCAACAGATAGTCCATATGGCGATAGACGAGATCGGCAAAGCCGGTCGAGGTCGACATCAGATAATGATTGTCGGCGAGCTTGAAAGTAACGCCATCATCAAGGATCATGCCATCGTCAGTCAGCATGATGCCATAACGCCCCATGCCAATTTCCAGATCGCCAAAATCATTCGTATACAGCAGATCAATAAACGCCGCTGCATCGCGCCCGCTTACGTCAAATTTGCCAAGCGGCGAGCCATCATAAACGCCAACCCCATACCGCACGGCCTCGGCCTCGGCGTTGATCGCGTCCTGCATGTCGCCGCCTTCAATCGGGAAATAACCTGGGCGTTGCCAGCGCGCGCCAGCCTCATACATAACCGCGCCGTGGTCTCTGTTCCATTGGGTGATTGGCGTATGCCGAAACGGCAGCACTGTCGCGCCATTTCGGTGCCCGGCAATTGATCCGAAATCAACCGGGGTGAAGGGCGACCGAAAGGTCGTTGTCCCAATGTCGCCGGGGCTCTTGGCACTGGCCTCGGCGATATTGCCGATTACATTGACATTGCCGGTTTTGCCCTGATCAATGCCCATGCCAGCGGTCGTGTAGCGCTTTACATGCTCGACAGTGTCAAAGCCTTCGCGCATGGCAAGGCCAATATCATCAAGCGTGACATCATTCTGAATATCGACAAACGCCTTGTCGCCCGGTTTCATGCCATCAACATGCCATAGCGGGTGCAGATGGTAATCGGGTGATGCGGCGGATATGGGCATCGTAAAGGCAGGGCTTTCAAAGCCATCTTCACCAAGGCTGGCAGTAATTGTGCTGATCGTGTCCGCCAGTGCCGAAGCCAAATTCATCTTGCCAGCCGCCGCCCCAACACATGCCAGCCTTTGCGCCGCCTTATCGGGAACAAAACTTGCCAATTCATCATCATAGGCAAGGGTGCCCCGTGCCTGCGAGAACAGATGCACAGCCGGATTCCATCCGCCAGATACCGCCAGAAGATCGCAATCCACGCGTTTTATGTTGCCATCGTCGGCACGAATGCTGAGCGCGCGCAGATGCTTACCGCCATGCGCAGCCGTTACTTGATGCGCCGTGTAAATCGGAATTTCCAGCCCGTCCTTTTCCGCACCAATGGCATCGGCTGGGCGGCTATCGATGATGCCGGCGATCGCTGTACCTGCGGCCTGCAAATCATCGGCCTGTAGATCATGGGCCAGCGCATAGGCACTGCTGTTGTTGGCAAAGATCATGACGCGGCGACCGGGCATCACGCCAAATTCATGGAGATAGGTCTGCACCGCTGATGCCAGCATGATGCCCGGCAAATCATTATTCGTGAAAACAAGATTGCGTTCGATTGCACCGGTCGCAAGGATGACCTGTCCCGCACGGGCTTTCCAACCACGCTGAAACACATGCGATTCGGCAGGGCTGCGTTCTGTAATCATCAACAGATTGTTCTCACGATAGCCCCACGCGGTCGCGTCCTGCAGACGCGTAACCTCTGGATTGGTGTCAAGCTCGGCAATAACCGCCGCGACCCACTCCATCGCTGGTTTGCCGTCAATTTCGGTCTGGCTTGCCCGCAGATATCCACCGGGGTGAGGGTGGTCATCGACAATCATCACGCGGGCACCGCTGCGGCTGGCGATCAGCGCCGCCAGCAACCCGCACGGACCACCCCCCACGACAAGAACATCACCATACCAATAACGCGTCTCGAAATGCTGGTCCGGGATCTTGTCATCGGGCGCAGCTGCAAGGCCAGCCGCCCGGCGGATTGACGGTTCAAACAAATGCCAATTTGGCCACATGAAGGTCTTGTAATAAAACCCTGCCGGCAGAAACCGCGCAAAAAGCTGGTTGATGCTCATCAAATCAAAATTAGGCGATGGCCAGCAATTGACTGACTTCGCCCGCAAGCCCGGTTGCAGCCGCACCGTCGTTGCCGCATGATTGCCGCCCGCATCCGCGCCAAGCAGTTCAACAAGGCATGACGGCTCTTCAACACCGGCGCCCATGACGCCGCGTGGGCGATGATATTTGAATGAACGCGCCGTCAGGAATACGCCATTCGCCAAAAGGGCTGAGGCAAGCGTATCCCCGTCATAGCCGGCATAAATTCTACCGTTAAACTCAAATCCAACGGGGCTGTTGCGGTCAATCCGTCCGCCTGTCTCATTGCGAAAAGGATTGTGCGTCATCTGCCATCCTCATCTGGCATCTTGATCTCGTGGGTGACCGTATGACGTTTGATTGTGAACCATTTGCCGCAGCCTTTGGCGTGCCACCACTTTTCCTCGACATAGCCGATGGTATTTACCGGCACGGTCAGCCATTCAACCCATTTACTGTCGGTCACATCGGCGTTGGGGCGTGCTGGCTTGGCGGGACCAGCATTCAGGAATTCTGTCTCATCGCGCTGTCCGCAAAAGGGGCAAGGCAGGCTTAACATGATCTGGCCTTTCTTATCTGACGGTCGTATCTGACAGTCCTATCTGGCAGTTGTCGTTCCCGATTCCACAATGAAATCGAGGTGACGGAAACGATCAAGGGTAAAGGGTGCAGCGACTTCATGCGGTTGCCCCGTGGCGATCAGATGGGCCAGCGTATAGCCGCCTGCAGGCACAGCTTTGAACCCACCCCACCATCCGCAGGATACAAACAATCCGGGAATATCGGTTGCCGAAATGATTGGCGTGGCATCATGTGCAATGTCCAGAACGCCGCCCCACTGGCGCAGTAATTTCAACCGCCGGAAGGCCGGAAACAATTCCAACATGGTGACAACCGCATCTTCAAAGACACTCTGCTTCATATCGCGGCGGAATGATTGTCCGGCATCGGGCGCACCGCCAATGACAAGCTCGCCCTTATCCGATTGATTGAGATAGACGCCAAGATCGGGGCAGTTCACGATCACATCAATCAACGGCTTCACCGGCTCCGAGACAAAAGCCGCCAGATTGAAGGATTTGACTGGCAAGTTCAGGCCAGCGGTCTCGGTGATTGTCGTTGTATGGCCGGATACCACCACGGCCACCTTGTCGGCCAGCACGGTTCCGCGGTTTGTCTCAACGCCCTTGATCGTTCCATCCCTGTCACGAAGCAGGCTTTTCACTTCTGTATGCTGGTGAATTTCAACACCGCGGGCGCTTGCTGATCGCGCATAGCCCCACGCGACACCATCATGCCGGCACACGGCGGCTTCCTTATGCACCATCGCCCCGATGATCGGCAGGCGAGAGTCCGGTCCACCACCGGTCAGTGCCGGCACCCGGCGCCGCAGTTCGGCGACATCAATCGGTGCATAGCTTGATCCGTGAAGATAGCCATTCATCATGCGGCGGCGAATTTCCCGCATTTTGGGATAGGTCTGGACGACATCAATCATACTCCGTTTGGAATACATCAGATTGAAGTTCAGCTCCTTCGCCAGCCCCTCAAACAAGGACACGCTTTTGACGAAAAAGGGAATGCTCTCATCGCGCAGATAATTGGACCGAATGGTCACCGTGTTGCGGGCAATATTGCCGCCCCCCAGCCATCCCTTTTCCAGAACGGCCACGTTGGAAATACCATGATTTTGAGCAAGATAATGGGCACATGCAAGTCCATGTCCACCTGCGCCAATGATCAACACATCATATCTCTTGGCGAGCGGTTTGTTCTGCCAATAGCGGGTCCAATTGCGATGATGGCTAAGGGCATTCCAGGCGAGGCTAAAAGCCGAAAACCTACCCATCAAACAACACCCCTAACACCCGTTAGCACCAAAAACATCATGCATCGTGACCTGTTAACACGCATCTCCCAGACCAATATCGCCAACTGGTTTGGCAAAGGCGCTGGCAAGTTCGGGGGCGGCGCGTAGAACATCCATTGTCGGGGCAAACCGTTCAGGATGCAATCGTCCATTTTCCCACAGTGCGATCCCATCAATGGTGATGGTTGGATCAATGATCATCCAGCAGATTTCGCCCGGCGGCCCCATGCCGCAGGTATGAAAATGCAGAATTCTTGGGTTGGAAAACACCGTTTGTGACCACCGCTCGGGATCAGCAGATGCCAACATATCATACCCCATCAACGGGTGAATGCCCGCATGCCAGGAATCGATGTTGAAAGCGTCCAGCCCGAATTTTGCTGCGACCTGTTCGTAATGCCCGCGAAAAGCCGCAACAAGGTCAGCCGGGCCCGTAATGTCGGCCATCCGCGTGCCGTCAATGCGCGCCGTCACAATATCGGGCAGCTCCAGATAGGCTGGCTCATACACCTTGGAGCCAGCTGACGTCAAATAATGCGTGAGCTTAACCACACCGGTAAACCCGTTGACAGACAAGGGCTTCGGCACGCCCATCGGATAGCGGCTGACGACAACCTCATCACCTTTGGCCAGGCTTTGTCCGGGCGATCCCTCAATATCTGTGCCAAGCGGGCAGGTGATGCGAATGTGACGTGCGCCAAGCGTGATCTCGTCAATCACATCTTTTAGCGCGACCATCGCATTATGATTGAGCTGCCCATAACCGCTTGCCAGCATCGCGGCATTTCTCGCATAGCTCATCACCGGGCGCGGGCCCTGATATTGCGATTTGAAGCGGCCCTGGTCTCCGATACGCGCAAAAAAGATCACCTCGTCGGCCGCGTCGATGGCTGTTTGCACAGCCGTGAGTGCGTGGTTCTGTGGCGCGCCGACCATCAATTTTTTGACTGATGCGCCCATTTCCAGAAGAGCGGCCTCAACGCTTGCCGGTGCAGCAGCGTCATACCAGCCAAGGCGCGGGTCTTCCGCAACGATTAGAATTTCTTTGCCATAGACAGCGCCAAGGCAGCCTTCAATCAGGTTCTGCGCTCCCGCCCTCACGGGATCCTGATGAAAATATCCACTAGCGTCAGGCGGTGCCAGTTGATTCATTTGTGATTCGATCATGGTAGTTCCCCCTAGTCCGACCAATATCCGATGACATCTCCTCGTGTCGTTAATCCAGTACCGTTCAAGCGTCCGCCCGCACAATTGCGATGGCTGACACTCTATTATGCCCTCTAAACACTGCTCATCTTTCAACCCGCTATTGTTACAAAGCCATCTCTACCGATCCATAACAAAATCGTGGTTTGGATGAGTCACAATGCGAATAATGTTATGAGTTGTCAATACGCGTTTTTTACCAAACACAGACGGCTGCTTTTCCTTGTCGGGCAAGGTGGATCTGGCCCAAATTGGCCCAGACAGGCTGTTAGCCGCGGCAGACGATGGAGATTCTGAGGTTTTGATGGACTATTAGTCTTTGGCTGCGCCACTTTGACGCGCCACTATGAT
>SHBD01000015.1 GCA_004212735.1 SAR116 cluster bacterium | reverse complement strand
TGGCTGGTGCTCTAAAACAATCGCTGTTCGGTATTTGCCAATATTCTTTCCAATAGCGATGCCATAACCAAGCCCATTTTCTGTTTTTGGATTATTAATTGATGAAAATTTGTCATTGCCAGAAACGGTGTCTTCCCAACTTACGGAATCACCAAACGAGTTGGCCAAGCGCACTTCACCAAAATATTGATAATCATGCGAGGCAACTACCTCGCTTTTAACTTCCGAGCCTAATTTGTTTTGGTCTGAAAAATAATATTTAAGCAGTATTGAGGCATCAGCAGTTTTTCTTGGAACAAAGTAGTTTTTATCACCCGTTGAAATATCTTTGTTATGAATTTTTCCATAATCGTTTAGATTTAACTGCGATAAAATGCTCACATTATGTGAAAGTGATTTTTCAAACACTAGACCCAGCCTATAAGAATCAACATTCTCAATGTGAGCATCGCCTTGAGGATATAAAATTCCATCTTTAACTAGCTGGCCTGCTCCAACTTTGAATTCTGTCTTGCCAACGCCCAACAAAAGGCTGGTCTCAACAAGTTCAACTTCAGCCAATTTATACAACATTTGAAACATTAAATTTCTCTGCTGAAAGTCTAAATACCCTGAATCAAAGGTTTGGCCATCCCGCCTCACCGTTTCTCCAATTTCCCATTTTGCTTTTCCTGACTCTTCATACAGTAATTCATAACCCCACTTTCCATGTCCTCGCCCGATACCAATGCGAATAAGGTCAGTGTTGCTAAATTCTTTGTTTTGATGCGATACGACATGGGAGTTACCACCCCCATTGTTATAATCCCAAGCTTTGCTCTCCCAAATTGGCGTTGAGTACCCCATTGCAAGGTACCAGCTAGCATCGTTCGCCTCCGCCTTTCTATCCTCATCCACAACCTTTTCATCACCTAAGGCATCTGTTTCCACTTGAGCCAAGATGACTTGGTTAGGCACAATGGCAGCAAGACTTCGCTGGGGGCCAAGGTTGTTCCAAGTTGATGATGACTTGAATGAAGAGCCACCGCTGAATGCAGTCGGCACAAATAGCATGTTCCAGTCAGCTGTCGTTGGCAGCGAGGACGCTAACTGCTTAACTGGTTGCTTCCTAGACTGAACCTCTGGCTTGGCAATAGGCAAAGGTATGTCCGCCACAACAACAGGTGTCTCACGCTTTGGCTTCGCAGTTGGCAGAGTTATTGGAGGTTGTTGTGCAGTGGACACCACCAGCAACTCTTGTTGCGGTGCTGCTTTAACCTCAATTGGCAGGTTCTTGGGCATATTAGGAACACTAGCCATCTGCACAATCAAGTCATTGTATGGAGCCTCCATGACCTCGTGAGAGGAGGACACATCACCCACGACAATAGTCTCTGTCTGTTTGTTAAAACCAGGGTCTAGCTTTTGTATGGCTCTCTCAACTCTGGAAAGATTGATACCTACAATATTGCTGGATAGTATCTTAGCTGTGACATCAGCATCAGGATATCTGGTAGCTATCTCATCAAGCTGCTGATGGATATCTTTTAGACCACGCAACTTCTTGTCGCCTTTGGTCTCAAGAACCTCCTCATAGGCTAACACCAATTCTTGAAACTTTTCAGCTGCATCAGCATTGTCGCCATCATCACACGATAATGTGCCAAATACAGCAAAGGCGCATGTTACAAGTTCAAGGAGCAAGGAGACTATGCTTTCAAATGAGATGAATGTAGGAGTTTATTAAATCCATAAACGACAACTCATTCAATGATTTTAAGTCTCAGTATTAATCCTGTTAAACACACAGCTTCTCTACGAGACATCCTAAGTGACCATACTTGCTACTCACTTAACTGCCACAACAGACAACTTAATTGGTTACCTACATCCCACACCAACCTGTGTAACAGCACATATATAATATCTACGTAGGTGGGTATGGTTCCTGCCTACCCATCTTGTAGATGCACGTATCTATAGTAGGTCCTTTCCATTACCAGAAGATTTCTTAGTGGATAGGTAAGTGATGATAGTTACGTGTCTTATGGAGATTGCTAATACAGTCTAGCTAGCCACTTACTCTGTACTGATAACGATAAGGATATGTAGGTCTATTCCACTACCCAAAGATTTCTATTCACTGTGAAAGAAACTGTGAAAGATTACGTGCCTGTTGACAGTGAGTCAGTGACAAATAATATGTGAGTATTGCTGATGTTCAGGTCAGTGATGGTGCATAGATAAGGCATTTACGTGTCTCTCGGCCGCACCATTTTTCCCGTAAACCCCGTCCCATACGCCTGAGATATCACCTATATCCGCCCGTGGCATCTGGGCGCAAATCGCAGGTGTGATCTCTGCTCAATCTCTGCGCATTGTCTGCGAATGTCTGCTGCTACACCGCCAAAACCGCACCGCAGCGTCAAGGTGAATGGTCATGGCTTGCCAACTGATGATATCCTGGGGCCTATGAAACGGCGATCACGCCGCCCATGCCTGAGGCGTGATGTTCCAGCATGTGGCAGTGGAACAACCACATGCCCGGGTTGTCTGCAACAAAGACCAAATCAGCCTTTTCGCGTGGTTGCATCAAATAGGTGTCTCTGAGGAGGGGGCGCTGTTCCGTGCCAAATTCGCGGGAATTCACCCAGAAATGCTGACCATGCAGATGCATGCTATGAGGCCAGGCGCTGTCATTCCAAACCCTCACCACAACCACCTCACCAAGGTTGATTTCCGCGAGGATGTGATCATAACCGCCGATGTGTCCATTGAATGCCCATAATTTTTGTTCATTCATCGCGAGGTCGCGCAATCCCCGCATTTCGCCCTCGAAAATGGCGCTGGACAGATTGCCCATGGCCCCGCCCTGCATATGTATATCCACCAGCTTTGCGTTGGCCGTATTCGGCTGTGGATAATAGGGGCGAGATTCCGTCAGGCGAGTTTGCTCAGTCTGCACGGTGGCAACCGGGGTGAAGCTGGCGGCCTCAAGAGTCTGGCCGGTGCTGATCTCCAGCAATGTCTTAAGCTGCGAGGCATCGCTGATCTCCAGATCCACACGTTGGGCGGGCCCAAGTGTCACTCTGTCTACATCGAAGGGCGCACAGGGGGAGCCATCAATATTGATCACCCGCAGGACCAAATTGTCGGACGGATCGCCCGCCTGATCCCCTGATTGATTCCCTGTTTGATCCTCCGGCATATCCCCTGGTGCCGCGCTTGAGAGAGCAAAGGTGAGGACACGGGCATTGGCCGTGTTGATCAGCCTGAGCCTCACCGGTCCCGCAGAAGGAATGGGTAAAGACGGGGCGAACTTTCCGTTGATCGACAGGGCATTGCCTAATCTGCCCCCATGTGACCAATGGCCAAGACTGCCAAAACTGGTCGCGTCGATCTGTTCCTCTTCATTGATCAGCCAGTCGTCAGCAACGATCAGCACGTCACGGTCTCCGGAAATTTCATCCGAATCCCGCACAATGAGGGGCCCATACAGGCCGCGTGCCACCTGTTCCCACGCCTTGTTGTGCGCGTGATACCAGAACGTCCCGGCATCATTGAGCGGGAAGCGGTACCGGAATCGTTCGCCCGGCTCAACAGCGGCCTGCGTCAAATCCGGAACGCCGTCCATCTCATTGATGTTGCGTATTCCATGCCAGTGAATGGTCGTGGGCTGGTTCAAATTATTGATAAACTCAACGTCGAGGATATCGCCTTTGGTGGCGGAAATAAGCGGGCCCGGGCTCTGCCGGTTATACAGCCATAGATTGGTTGGCACAGGCTTGTCGTCAAAAAAATGTGGGGTGGGTTCCGCTGTCAGCTGATAATGGCGCACTTTTTCACCAGCCATAACGCCTGTCGGTATCGCCGAAAGCGAGAGGCAAGCTATGGATTGCTGGAGAAAATCACGGCGTGAACTCATCTGACTCCTCATCAGTTTCCTCATCAGTGACACGCCTTGCCAAGCGCTTTTAACCGCCAGTAATTGTAGGGGAGTGGGGTGATAAAGCCTGCGACCAGCATGAGTGGGACAACCCACCAGGTGAGCATTGCACCGCCGGTCAAAAACACATCTGTCACATTCATCGCCACTTCCATCGCAATCATCGAAACAAGTGACATTCCAATCGCCGTTTTAAAGGCGAGTGCAAGCGGCATTTGCCGACAAAGGATGATTGTCTCCAACATAATCGATGTCAAAAGCCCGTTGATGATTGCCAGAGACATGATCCAGACAACCGGCCAGTCAATGCCATTCACCTGAAAATACAGGATCGTGCCCATGTCCCCTATGGCACACCCCAACAGACACCAGCTGGTGTTGTAGCTTGCCCTTTTCCACGTGCTGGAACAGTGCCAGTTGATATTCAGCGCTTCGATTGCAATTGCCATTTTCACCTCTTATATGACGTAGATAGCCCTTCCCCTGAGGGGAGAGTCAATGACAAGGAGCACAGTTATTATGAAAATTGGGGATGCCGCGTCAGCTGCCGGTCTAACCGTCAAAACTCTGCGCTATTACGCCAATATAGGGCTTGTCACCCCACAGATTTCTGAGGAGACGGGGTATCGTAACTATGCCGAGACGGATGTTGCAAAATTAAAATTTGTGGGCACCGCGCGCCGGTTCAATTTTTCGATTGAGGAATGCAGGGAACTGCTTGAACTCTATGAAAATAAAAACCGGCCAAGCAGAGAGGTGAAAAAGATCACATTGAACAAGCTTGATGACATCGACGCCAAGTTGGCTGAACTGCAGGAACTCAAGCAAGAGCTTCAGACCCTTGTCAACGCATGTGATGGCGATGACCGCCCAAATTGCCCGATCATCGATGGGTTGGCGAAGAGCTAGACGTTTATCCACGCCGGTGAGGGGGGGGTGATGGTACGCCGACATTCGGTCAGACAGAATACCCCTCAACCACGGTCACTTTCGCCATGGCCTGTTCGTTCAGGCTCTGAACGGCTTTCAGGATATCCAACTGGCTGCCAGCCATTTCCTTGTCGGCAAAGATCTCAATGATGACTCCGCTGTTATCGCCCGTCTTGAATGCGTAGCGTGTCATGTCCGGGGTTGAGGTGGTCTTTGCAATGGTCTCAAGCACCGCCCATAGCGATGGTGCCAACAATGTGAATGAAATTGTGCGTCCATACATTTAGCTCAATCCCGCTTCTTTTAGTGAGGAAACGTAGCTGGCCATGTTCTGTTGACCAAGCTCGAAAACCTTTTGGTAGTTCTCGGCATCAAAGGCACGATTCCAAACGAATTTTGTAAAATTATCCGTTGCATAGACAACATTGACCAAGGCTTCACAGACTTCATCGCTCTCAGCCTTCATGATGGCGACGAAATTATATTCGGGGTTGTTTGTGAACATGAATGCGACCTCTTCCACGCCGAAGGCTTCGAGCATCGGTTGGACGGACTCACGCCTGTTCTGCGGCTTGTTCAGCATCGCGGTGGCAAAACTCTGGCTTGTCTTGCCCATCAATATATAGGTTTGCATTGAGATAACTCCCTTTTTTGCTCTGACGTTTCAATTTAATGTTTGCAGGCAGATATTATGCAATTCATCTAATTTAGAATTTACAAAGATCAATAGTATCACTCTTCGTGATTATGCCAATCGCTGGATTCGAGGCGCGTCACCTGAACAGGATGACAGTGCCTTTCTCGCTGGTGGTTTGTGACCCTTCGGTCAGATTGGCTATTCACTCCGGCTTTGCGCCAGTACTATGACGACCCCAGCCATGATGATGAGGGCGATCCCGGCAATGCTGACCATGTCTGGAATAATGTCCCAGAACAACCACCCAAAAAATCCGACTGAGAGCAGATAGGCATATTCATAGATCGCAGCGTAACTTGTCTTTGTGAGTTGATAGGCGCGTGTCATAAGCGACAATGCGACAGACGCACCGGCGGCAATTACCGCGATCCAGACCCAGAATATCCCTTCAACGCTCTGCCAGCCAGAGAACAGAAAAGGTGCCTGTTGCCGCATTTCGTCAGACACAGGAAAGAGTGTCAGACCGGTTGTGGAAAATGCGCCAACTATCCCGATGCTGACGATAAAACTCATCAGGATCGCGAGTGGACTTTCCTCGCGAAGATGGCGATAAGTGATCAGCGATCCCATGGCATAGGAGGCACCGGCAACCACTGGTAGCAGGTGATAGACGGTGAACCCCGCACTGCCCGGTCGCAATACCAGCAGAACACCTGCGCTGCCGATTATCACCGCAAGAATTCGCCGCCACCCGATGCGTTCCTTAAAAAGGATACTCGAGAACAACAGCACAAAAATGGGTGATGTGAACAGGCCAGCTCCCGCCTCGGCTATCGGCATCATTGGCATCACACCGAAATAGAGTAGCATCGACGTGACCATGAAGGCGGTTCTCGCCAGTACCGGCTTCCAATGACGTGGGACAACAGCCAGGCCCCATAATCGGCCCAACAATGCGACCATGATCATTGCAAATAGCGAGCGGCTGAAATGGAATTGACCGACACCTACCTGATCGGAGACCAAAAGAGTCAGATTGTCCGAGAACCCGAAAATCGAAATTCCAGCAACAAGCAGAACCGCACCGCGACTAGCAGGTGAGAGATTACTCAACATTGTTTCTTTGCCTCACCCGATTTGGATAATGGTCAGCCAAGGGTGATTGACCCTGCCTCCCGGAGTTCATCTATAATCTAAACCAATTTCTTGCCGGACTTCGGCCTAGACCCCATTTTACTCTCAACCATGATTTATTCTTAAGAGCATATTGAAAAAAATAAAGACCTGATCTTCCATCGGCTTTGCCGCTACACTGGGCTGGGTAATCGCAGTGGGACAGCCTGCCACTTTGTCATCAGCCAACTGGGGGAGCAATGGATTATAGCGATTTGATTGATTCGGCGACGTGGCAGTTCATCCGCGCTACGGCGCGCCATTACCCGGCTGACGCCGCAGAGCTATCAATTGCTGAGCAACGGCGTGTCTATGATGCAATGTGCCGGGCCTTTGCCGCGGGTCGGCCTGACCACATAAAGGTCGTTGACAGCAGGGCGGGCGCTGTCGGGCTTCGCCATTACAGTGCTGGCGGTGGCGGTGCGTCTATCGTCTATTTTCATGGCGGCGGTTTTGTCATGGGGGGATTGGATAGCCATGATGATGTCTGCGCCGAAATTTGCGCAGCCACTGGCTATGATGTGATTGCCGTCAATTACCGTCTGGCACCCGAACACCGGCATCCAGCGATGTTTGATGACGCGCTGGTTGCCACCCGGCATGTCTTCGCCATGAGCAGTCAGCCAGTTTTACTGTGCGGTGACAGCGCCGGGGGCAACCTGGCAGCGGCGGTAGCACACACTCTACGGAATACCGAAACGCAGATCACAGGCCAGTTGTTGATCTATCCAGCGCTTGGCGGTGACTCCAACACCGGGAGTTATCTCCGTCATGCCGACGCGCCCATGCTATCGCGTGATGATGTGATGTTTTATGAGAACATCAGGGTCGAGGGTCAGCCGCCAACAAGTGATCCAACCTATGCGCCACTGATGGATCGTGATTTTTCCGGCCTGCCGCCAACGATCGTGATTTCGGCCAAATTTGACCCTCTAAGTGATGATGGTCATGACTATTGTCAGCGCATTGCCGCCGCTGGTGGCAGGTCCCGATGGGTTAATGAAGAGGGGTTGGTGCACGGCTATTTGCGGGCGCGTCACTCGGTGCCGCGGGCCAAACAGAGTTTTGCGCGGATCACAAGCGCGCTGCGTGACCTTGGTTGCGGTGTTTGGCTGGGGGATGACTAGCTGTTCTCGATAGCCCTTTTATCAGGCAACGGCGAGGCGTTGCTGGGTGCTGAGTTTCCTGTTGGCGTCACGCAGGCGGCTGCTTAGTGATCGTACTAAGGCCCTGATCAAAGGGTCGGCATCCTCGTATTTGGCGTCGAAATCCGCACGCTCGATGTGGACGACAAGGCAATCTGTAAGACAGGTGGCGCGTGCATTTCTGAGTTCACCCTCGATCAATCCCATTTCGCCAAAGGTCTCGGACTCCCTAATGTGCATATAGGGTTCCGAAAGGTCTGTTGGGAAAAACAAACCCACCTCACCGGAGATCAATAAGAAAACAGCATTGGACGATTCGCCGACGCGAAAGACCGCTTCACCTTTTTTATAGTATCGCTTAATCATCACTACTCAATTTGCTGTTGCTTCCGATTAGCCCACGATTACAGTTTCAAGCGCTGCGCACCAGTGCTTAATTTTTCATAATGATGTGCAAAAAATGCAGCACCGTGGCGGTTGTCAGGCGCTATGACAGGCCGGTTAAAAGATTGCGCTGGTCAGGATGGCAAGTCCAAGACCCAGAACGCAGGCGAAAAAAAACTGACGAAACCGCGCCTCAGTCAGCAAATGTCGGATGCGGCTGCCAATGATCATGCCAGTCAGCGCGGGAGGCAGACCGAATGCTGATGCCAAGCCAAGTGAGGGGGTCAGCCTACCATGGCCATGTAACGCCAACGCCAGCGCCAGTGTTGACAGGGTGAACAAAATTCCCATGGCCTGGACAAAGGAATGCCGATCAAGCCGGAGCGCCTGCAAAAACATGACGCCGGGGACGACAAAAGAGCCAGTTAGTCCGGTCAGGACGCCATTTACCACACCGCAAAGCATACCGACTGGCCTTTCATGGGCTCTGCGCAGCGGCGGCTGGAAACCGGTCAGGCCGGCAATGGCATAAAGCAGCAGCAAAAACCCAAGCATAGTTTCCAGCCAATCTGCCTGCAATTGTCCAAATAGTGCGGCGCCCAGCCAGACAGCGCCCGTGGCTGGCAACAGGAACGGCCAGAGCCGATAGAGCAGTCGCCAGATATTACCGCCGGAAAACGCTTGCCAGAGATTGGTGGTAAATGAGGGAACAAGGAGAAGCGCCATCGCTGTTTCCAGATCAAATACAAGTGACAGGATACCGAGGCTGACCGTTGGCAGCCCTAGCCCGGCGATGCCCTTGATTGTTCCCGCCAAGACAAAGGTCAGACCGAGAATGATGATGAGGTTATGATCCACACTGCATCATGTCGCAGACATGGCGATCAAGGCAACCGGCTTGCGCTGGAGCGTTCGCCTGATATCGTCTGAGGACGACTGGTGCTAAAGTCTGCGTGCCAGCCTGTCATAGGCGCGCGAGGTGAGGATACGCCGAAAAATCATCATCAAGGTGGTGCCGGTGGTCACGCGGTACCGCAATTTCGGGCGTGGCGCCGTTGCGGCGTGCATCACCACTCTGGTCACCGCATCCGGCATCAATTCAAAAGTTTCAGGTGGCGGGTCAATCGCAGATAGATGGGGGATCACGACATTCTCGTACCAGGATTTGCGTGCTGCTTCCTGCCAGTTGATCCAGCGTTGGAATTGCGCATAGGCATTTTCCCTGATTTTGGTGCGGATCGGGCCTGGCTCGACAAGAATCAGATGAATGTTCGTCCGGTGTAGTTCGAGGCGCATCGTGTCGGTCAATCCCTCAAGCGCGAATTTCGTTGCAATGTAAGCGCCCCTGAACTTCAAGGGGGCAAAGCCAAGCACAGACGAATTCTGGATGATGCGCCCCTCCTTTTGCTGGCGCATCTGCGAGATGGCAAGCCGTGTCAAACTGTGCCAGCCAAAGAAATTTGCCTCGAAAATGGCACGCAGCGCATCGGTTGGCAGGTCCTCAACAAGAGCAGGGACGGCGTAGGCACCATTGTTGAACAGCACATCAAGCTCTCCGCCCGTGATCTCGAGCGAGGCTTCAAAGCCCGCGCGGATGCTTGGCTCATCTTCATAATCGATTCGCACACTTTGCATGCCGTGGCTGCTCCGCATCGTCTCACAGTCCGCTTCCTTGCGGCAACTGGCGATTACCAGCCAGCCTGCATCGTGAAAGGCAAGCGCGGAATCAAGGCCGATGCCACTCGAACAACCAGTTATCAAAATCGACTTCATGAGCTGGCCCTTCGATGTGTTTTTGTGATGGCCGTGTGTTACCTTGCAATAGGAGGCAAGAGTCACACATTGTTATTCCGGGAGTGTGGATTGTACCGAGAGTATGGCGTTCAATCCATCAGACAGTTTCAATGATCCTGATATCGCGTTCCGCACCATCGGCCAGCGCTGCCAGTGCGTCCTGATAGCCTGCTCCGTCATGCATGCTGCACGCAGCTTCGAGGCTGTCAAATTCGATGACAACGACACGCTCCGATTGTCCCTGCTCGTAGGTCTGTAAAGGTAGGCCACGTGCCAGTATCCGGCCACCCGCGGCTTTGATTGCCGGAAGCGCCAGCGCGGCATAGGCTGCCAGCTTGTCTGGATGTGAGATGCGCGAATAGCTGGAAATCCAGAGAACTCTAGCCATCATTCATGTCCCTTTCCGGCTCAGGATGCCGAACCAATCCTCGACATCGCCGGCCATGCCACGCAATGCACCACGGCGTGTGTGTTTTGGCGTGAAGCCGGTTTTCAGAAGTAATTTTTCCAGCTCATCTTCCTGATAATAGGCATAGAATCTACCCAACTGGTCGCGCTTTTCGCCGGTGCCAGTCTTCAGCGAGATGAAAAACAGACCACCCGGCTTGAGAGCAGTGTGGACGGCCTGCAGATATGTTGGAAAATCCGCCTTGGCAGCATGCAATAGACTGAAATTGGCCCAGACCCCGTCATATTGGGCAACGGCATCGAGATCGCTGAATAACGCTGTTGTGGCATTCAGCGAAAAGGCGTCATTCGCTGCCTTAACCATTTCCGGTGAGCCATCGACACAAACAAGTTGAAACCCCTGATCACGCATCTGCGCCGCGGCGTTGCCGACACCGCATCCAAGATCGAGGATTAACGCCCTCGGAGAAAGCAGGCTGGTGAAGTGGGTAATCGATTCCAGCTCTGGCAGCTTGTCGACCAGCTGTCGGTAGGTATCAACATTTTCATCATAGACATTGAGCGTTTGATTATCTGTCATCACTGCATTCTCGGCCAAAGGGGATCATTCCTGTGTACACATGCTGACCAGTGGTGCCAATAGGGCCGCCGCGACGAGTAGAAAAATGATCGAGCTGGCAGCGCCGCTCTGAACGGCGTTGGAAATCGTATCATCAATGTCGACACGCTTTCTGTCCTCATTCGCTCTGGCGCGAAGCTCTTCATTTGCATTATACATCCACGCATCGAATTCGGCGGCAAAATCGGGTAGTTCGACACGTTGCCTGATCGCGGCTGCAATATCCTCTCGCAGGCAGGCTAGAGCCTCTTCCAATCCAAGCAGGCTTCTGTTCACATTGGCCCAGAGTTGAAATACCCTGCTGTCAAATTCATCGGATGATGCGATATCATCTTCATCCTCGCGGGGATACATGAACTCATGCGGTAGCACCGCCGCAAACCGCTCAACCTTCTTATAGCGTAGCCGTGCCAGCGCAACATTCCGGTATGCGTCGTTGCTGATGTTATCAATGATCGCCTCACAGGCACTCTCGTTTTCCGCCATATTCGCAAAAAGGCTGTCAACCGCCTCATTTATCACATTGGTCGGATCATTGATTTCAAGAAAGGTGATAGCCTCCAAGCCGGTTTCCAGCTTGTTTGCCCATGTTGTCCTGTCGAATTGTTCCTGCATTTGCTTACTCTTCAGCGGGCATCTGGAGACTTGATCTGGAGTGATCGCCAGCCAGCATACCCTCACATACTATCGTCACAGCACAATCACCCTGAATCTGTAAAACTGTCCGCCACAAGCAGGCCAATTTACAATCTTGGGGATTGTTTTGCGCTACTTAACCTAAACCCCTTAACAGAACAAACGCCAAAAAGTGGCATGATGTTACCCTCGCCGCGAAAAATACTGGGGCTAACTGCCACAGGCGTCGATTTTATCTGTAAAATCTTGCTTTTCATCCCCAAAATATCATGACTAATATAAAGGCGAATTTAATGTTGCAAAACTATATTTTGACCTTAAGTGGGGCGGTCGCATGAAAACCATCAAGCAGTTTACCTGTCTGCTTTGTCTTGTTTGCCTGGGGTCAGTTGTCGCCGTCATGCAAGGCCACGCCCATGAGCGTGATACCACTCCCTGCTCGGTTGATGTTGTGTTCGGTGATGATGACCATGGGGTGTTTACTGCCTTCATCCTAAAACTACAGCACAAGAATAACAGCCTGCGGGACGTGGAGGGAGTCTCGGTGCTGGTTCAGGACAGCTCAGGTACGGTGATCAACAACACGGATGCGAAATGCAACATTGAGGCGGGCGGCCTGCGCGCCGGTGATACCGGGCAATGCCAGAAAACGCTGCAGATGATCACGGGAAAAATGGCGCAGAAAGTTGGCTACGATATTTGGGTCAAGATGATCGAGGATCAAAAACTACAATTCATGGTGGCTCAAAAATGTGAGGTTTCTGGCGTTTCCTACAAGCAATAGCCAAAGGAAAGCCTACTCCTCATCTGACTCGGCGGCTGACTGTTCTTCCTTAATCGTTTCCAGGCTCTCAGTAACCTCAATCTGCTGGTATTTTTCCTCCTCGAGCTTCGGCATCAACGCTTTTTCCTCATCACTGGAGATTTGGAAGCGACGGCCAAGCAACTCAACCCGTTTCTTCAGTCTCAGCACCTTGATCACCTCGGTTGCCTCGGCGTGAACGCGGGTGATTCCGATCCCGGCTTCCTTCGCATCCAAAGGTTCGATAAATTCCTTGTCCATTGCTGATCTGAGCCGCGACAGGGCGTCGCCCTTAACGGCGTTGATGGCGCTCAAAGACCGCGATGCCAATGTATCGAGACCATCGAGCATGACAGTCAGTTCAGTGTCGTTGGGTGCTGGGATCTGGCCACGAAGTTGGATTGGCTCATCACTGGTCTGCCGCATCTCAAGTTCTGCTTCCGCCAGAATTTCGTTTACACGTTCAAGTATTTCGGGGATGTAGACGGCGACCACAATCCATTTTGTTTCGCCAATGATCTCGATCTCAATATTGGCAAAGTCAGAGACTATCCGTATCGTCTCTTCAATTTTGGTTCGCTCACCATAAAACAGGTTCTTGAACTGTTTGATCGAGCCAATGTCCAAAAGCTGGGGGATAAACGTAGTAATTTTATCGCTGATCCGATGCGACGCTGCCTCAGCATAGGAATCTTCCTCGATAATCTCGATGAGGTGACCTTCGACCTCTAATTCTTCATTCATTGCCGACTCCAGCCCTCAAAAAAACGAGTCCTGTAAATTTTGCAGACATTACAATTTCGTGTCATTCTGCGTCAATATTTGAAGTTACCCCAGATCTGCTGCAAGAACTGGGCCAAATGACCAAAATCGAGTGGTGCCCGGTCAACTTGCCAATCAGCTTGAAACAATTTGAATGTTGCCAGCCTGCGGATTGACCGTAATCATCTGTCCGGTTTTGATCAATTTGGTGATGTCACCATCTAAAAACCGATCAACCAGCGTCATGTTGGCCATCGCGGCTCCCTGGGCCAATATCGTATTTGCGCTGTTTAGGATCAGCGCCTTTGGCGCGACGCCGCGAGCGACCATCTCATGCAGCATCCAGTCAGTGGCGACACCCCCCTTTGCCGTGTTCAGCACAAGGATTTTGTCCTTGTAGGATTGACCAAAGAGCAGGTGCTGCGGGCGCGAAAATACACCCTTGATACGATCAAGATCATAGCGCGCTGAAAAGTTATCAGCCGCAACAAGCGCTTCGCCGCTCACGATGGGGCCGATGCCGGTATGGCAGGCAAATATCCGGGTCATGCCATTTTCCCCTCAATTGCTGCCTCGATACAATCCTGCATACTTGCAAGCGCAGGCCGATAGCCATATCCACCCAGAATATTGACGATTTTCGCCGAGTTGCTGAGCAGATTGACCCAGCCATTCGCCTCGCCAATCTCCCGGGCATATTGATTGTAGAAACAGGTGCCTTGCAGTACGGTTCCACCGGCATCCTCAATCGTGCCGACAAAGCCCATGCGGGTGGCATCACCATAGACCTGCGGCGAGGTGCAAACGATAAGGGGCTTTTTCACGTGCCGCCCTGCACAATGGCTCGCCGCCTCGCGCATCTCAACGAGTGAGAGTTGTGGCGCCGCCAGAACGACAACATCCAGTTGATCACCATGCCCGGCAAAGGAATCGCGGAGTGCCGCTATCTCTGCTGCGGTAATTTTTTCCTCCAACAGGCCAGTGCCACCAACTGCTTCGATTGTCGGGGCTTCCGGGGTGATACCGACAATATGGAACAGTGGCGTTGACCCATAGCTGGCCATGGCCGCTCCAAAATGTTTGATTTCATCAGACGTTGGCGCGTGATCAAGCCCCGCAATCACCGGCACCTCCCAATAAGAACCAGCCTTCCGGCCGATCACCGCACCAAGCACACCCCAATCGGTCAATTCCTTTGGTTGGGTGGTAACACGATAGCGGCGTGTAGCTGTCCGGTTTTGCTCAAGATGCAAGCCATAGCGCGGCGTTCGTCCGGTCAGACCGGCAGCAAGCGCAGATGGCCCCCCCTCGAAATTCGATCGGGCGCCGCATACGCTGTTAGAATAGATCACGACGCCGGTATCGCCGTAGGCAACATGATCACCAAAAACTGGCGGCATGACTGTCTGATAGTTGATGCAGGTATTCGTCATCATGATACCAATCGTCTCGCAGGCGGTGATGAAACGACGTTCGAGACTGGCCATCTCCTCGGTCTGGCCGAGCGGGCGGTAATACGACAGATCAACACCACGCGGATCAGTAATCATCGGAATGACAACCTTGCTTTTGCCACTGGCGATGTCTTCCATGAATGCCGCGCCCGCGTCACCAAATGACTCAGGGTCGGCCATCATATGCGCTTGGCTGACGGGCACCATGTCGGCGGCATCAAAGAAAGTGCCTATTTTGATCTGGTGATCAATGGCCCATTGCACGTGGGGGCCCATGTCACCAGCAAGCATTGCCTCTTCTTCATCGGTCAGTCGCATGATCGTATTTGCCTCTGGCTAGGCGGCCTCAATAATGCGGATGTCACGCACCGCGGCATCACCAAGGGCGGCCAACGCCTCCTGATAGGCAGGGCTGTCATAGGCAGCGCGGGCTGTTTCAAGGCTGTCAAATTCAATCAAAACGGTCCTGTTATTCTGGCCAGCTTCCTTGATGATATCAGGCATGCCGCGCGCCAGAAAAGTGCCCCCCGCTGCCTGAATGGCAGGAAGTGCTAGTGCCGCATAGGTTGCGAGTTTTTCACTGTCTGAGATGCTGCGGTAGACCCCGATCCAATAGGCATTTTTCATGATTTTTTCGTCTCCGGATACAATAGATTGTCACTTTGATAATGTCAGTCCAGCCTGTTGGCGGCGTGATGCCAAGATTGGCAGGGCTTGCCTTGCGGTGCAACTGCAAAACATGAAGGCATTAATCCAGGCCAAAACATGCAGGCCAAAACATGCGGACATTTGTGCTGGCCACCATGGCGTCAGTAAAGATTTTGCCGGGGCCGATGTTATCGGGCATTATCGACTGAGAGATTGCCATTTTGGTGACGGACGAAAAGCGGGATGGAGACAAGCTGATGCCATATGTCTTTGATGTTTATGGAACATTGCTCGATGTTGACGCAGCGGCTCGTGAGGCAGCCAGCGAAAGCGGGATGGAGGCCCTTGCCGCAAAATGGCCGGAGCTTGCTGCGGCATGGCGGGCGCGTCAGCTATCCTATACATGGTTGCGAACAACGATGCAGCGCTATACTGATTTCTGGGCGGTGACTGAGGGTGCGCTTGATGTCACGCTTGCCGAGATGGGTCTTGATGGCGATGCTGCTTTGCGCGCACGTCTGCTGTCCCTTTACACCACTCTGCCCACCTATGATGAGGTGCCTGCGGTGTTGACCGAAATGGCGAAGGATGATCAAGGCATGGCGGTGCTGTCCAACGGTTCGCCAAAAATGCTGGAGATGGCGCTTGGCGCTGCCGGAATTGCATCCCGCTTTGACAGGGTGTTCAGCGTGGACGCGCTGAAACGCTACAAGCCCGATCCCTTGGTTTATCAGATGGCAACAGATGCTTTTGATTGCGCCCCCGCCGATGTCGTTTTCTTCTCTTCAAACAATTGGGATATCTCCGGTGCGGGTGCTTTTGGCTTTACCACCATCTGGATCAATCGTGCCGGCAAATTGTGGGATGATCTACCAGCGAGACCGGCGCATGTGGTAACCAGCCTTTCGGCGGCGTTTGACCTGATTTGAGTGCCTCCATGGCAAACGTATCCCAATAACTTCCCCCACCAGAATCCCACTTAATTTGTGTGTTGTGGTACCAGACTTTCACTTCTAATCTGCTCACATACATTTTTTCAGGAATGCAATGATGATCCTCTATTCAAGCACAGCCTCTCCCTTTGGCCGGAAAATCAAATTGGCAGCTCATGCTCTGGGATTGATTGATGAAATCAGCGTCAGGCCAACCGATACGATGAATCCCGAGGATGAAATACGCACGGTCAATCCACTTGGCAAGATTCCGTCACTGGTTGTGGAGGGGACGGCGCTTTATGACAGCCGGGTGATCATGGAATATTTTGATAATTGTGCGGGTGGCGGGCGGATCATCCCGGCGGTTGGTATTGAACGTTATGCCTGTCTGACAGCAGCGGCAAAGATGGATGGAATCATCGATGCCGCACTTTTGATGGTTTATGAGGGGCGGTTTCGCCCGGCGGAGATGCGGGTTGAACGGTTCGTTGAATGGCAGCGTGACAAGATCATCCGCGGCTTGCAGAGCATTGATCCTGCTCCTTACAGCGGTGGCAGCATGCCGGATGCTGCTGACATAGGTCTTGGCTGTGCGCTGGATTATCTGGATTTCCGCAAACCGCTGTCCTGGCGTGACCATGCGCCGGCACTTGCCGACTGGCAGGCAGGTTTTGCCGCCTCGGTCGCTGGCTATGCCGAGACAATGCCGGTAGATTCGCGCAAGGCACCGTCACAGTGATGCCAGCTCCGGCGGGGTGTCGGTTGCCGGGTGTTGGTTCTACAGGCTGAGCACCCAATAGAGATAGAGCGGAACGGTAAGGCTTGCCGCGATGGTGGTTACGAGTGTTGCCGAGGCTGACTGCACACCATAGGCACCGTAATTATCCGCCACAACAAAGACATTTGCCGCCACCGGCAGGCAGGCCGACATGATCGCGACCTTAACCCATAACGGGTCAACGCCGGGCAGCCCGAGAAATAGCAGGGCAATCAACAGCGGATGAAGGATCAGCCGAAACAGGCTTATGCCCAGAAGTTCACCGATTGACGATTGCAGCGACTGACCAAAAACCGTGACACCAAGCGCAAATAGTGCAACAGGCGTTGCCGCGCCAGCCAGCATCGAGAGCACCCTGTCGATGAAAACTGGCATCTGCAGTCCCGATGCGGAGAAGACCAGACTGGCGGCGATGGCAATCAGGAACGGGTTTTTCGCCATTGTTCGCAGAACGCTGGCAAGTGTGCCGACCCAGCTTGTGCCTCTGCCCGAAACAGCAATGGCAGCAAAGCCAAACAGAAGAACACTGTCAACAAAAAGGATCACGGCAAGAGGCACAGCGGCGGCATCGCCAAATGTCAAAATGCCAAGCGGAATGCCCATATAGCCATAATTGGGGTAGGCGGCGTTCAACCCATACATCCCGCCTTCGCTGCGTGAAAGTGAGAATAACCGCCTGGCGATCATCGCGCTGCTAACGAGGATAACAAGGGTTGCAAGCTCGAACCGCCAGATGAAGCCCCAATTCAGCATCTGTGCCGGATCCTTGTCGGCCAGATTGACGAACAGCATCGGTGGTACAGTTACATAAAAGGCAAATTTTGAGAGCGTGCGGGCGTCGGCTCGTTGAAAAAATCCAACTGCCCGCGTGAACATGCCAAGAAAAATAATCGCAAAAAAGGGAACGGAAATAGAGAGGACTGTCGCCATTGAATTATCAACATCCCAACCCTGTGCGAAGCAGGCAAAATCGGTTAGGCCCTAAATCGTCGGACCACCGGGGTGGAGCTTGGGTAAGACGCAAAAGAGATATTTTCGCAGCCCACTGACGCCCGTTAAAATTGCCGGTATTTCATGTGACAGGCTTTGCACGTGCCGGCGACAGCCTTAAA
The DNA here is from genome assembly GCA_004212735.1 of SAR116 cluster bacterium. GTDB lineage: Bacteria > Pseudomonadota > Alphaproteobacteria > Puniceispirillales > Puniceispirillaceae > MED-G116. Next base: position 19,842 of record SHBD01000015.1, on the reverse strand, counting down.
GGCATTTCCCACAGCGCCCGCATCTCCGGCCTCGGCGGCGGCGATCAGCTCATCAAGTGCGGCAACGTGGTTGCCAGCAGCGGTAACGAAGCCTGCATTATCGGTCCAGATCGCTGGCGCAGCGTCCGAGGGCGCGCCGCCGCTTCCTTCAGGAAAGGCTGCTGGCATGGCCACTCCCCACTCGCGCATCGCCGATGCACGGCTGGTGATCTCGTCGAATTCGGCTGAACCAAGAAGGCGTGATATTGCTTTCAAGTGCCCTTGCGATGCCTTGAAATTATCCATCCGTTCTTTCACAATACCCGTGGCGTTGGCGTGGGCTGCAACATGTGGCGCAGTTGCCAGCCCGGTTAACGCAACCATCGCTGCGATCGCTACCGTCGATAATATTGTTTTCATTTTTCCCGCCATTGCCAGAGCTTGCCTATATATGAACAAATAGTGATTTTCCGCACGTCAATCAAGCTCTGAAGCTTCACTCAGCTGTTCAAAAGCCTTCAGGCCAGACAGGAAGGCAGCCTCGATCCGGGGCCCGATCACCCAGTCACCAGCAATAGCAATCCTCCCACACTCGGATGTCAGCTTGGTGGTGGATGTGGCAGGCTTTGTCACCTTGGCATAACGCCAGCGATGGCAGCCCTCATAGATGGGCGTGGGCATTTTGACACCAAGCAAGCTCGACAGTTCGGCCAAGAGCGTCCGCCCGGTTTGCTCGCTTGTATCCTCCAGATGCTGTGCGCTCCACTCGCCTGACGCTTGAATGGTCAGAGCAAAATTAGCTCTGTCGCTTCCCGGGCGGCGTGCCTCGTAATTGGCCAGCGCGATGGGACCTTCATCAAACTGCAGCGGCTCCGGGCTTACTGGCAGAGGCGGCGCTTCGTCAAAACCGAACATCGCTGTCCAGCAGGGCGCATAGCTTGCGCCATCGGCGATGGTTGCGAGTGTCGGAGCGAGCTGACGCAGTAGTGCGGCGGTCTGCGGGGCTGGCGGTGTCAAAATTGCACGTTTGCCACAGGCAACTATGCCCTCGGCGGTATGGAACTTCAGATGATTGTCTGCAGCCTCAATGCTGGTGATTTCCACCGATTGGCTGATATCGAGATCGCGACCCAGAAACACCGCAAAATCACGCATCGTTGGCTGCCCGATAAAGGCAGCTTTGCCGCCAATCTGCCAGTTGGTGAGGGCGCTATCCGCCACGGCCGCCGCACAGACATCTCGAAATTCATCCGCGCGCGCTGTCAGGAATTGGGCACCATGGGTAAAGGTAAAGCCATTGGCGCGCCGGGTCGCAGCGCGTCCACCAATACGCCGTCCTTTATCAAAGATTTTGACTGATAGACCCTTGGCCGTTGCCACCCGCGCGGCGGCTAGGCCGGCAATGCCAGAACCGATGATCGCCAGATCATAGTCAACATCAGGGGGATTGGATGACATGTCGTTCTTGGTCCTGGGTCAGTTTTTTTTCGGCTCCTGCCTAGCCGGGGCCACTCAACAAGGGTTATATTGTGGGCGATGTGGGGTGTTACCAGCCCATGCGACCGATCTTATGCCAATTAATCGCTGCCACCTTAGCGCGATGGAGATTATTCGATGCTCACTGCATTGCCAGCCTATGCAGAACTGATGTCCGCCGCCAAAACGCTGGAGCAGGCCAGTCTGGCCGACCTGCTTGCAGATCCGGTCAGATCGCGCTCGCTGGTCTATCGGGCGGGTGACCTGACGCTGGATGCCTCGCGCCAGCGGATTGACCAAGCGGTGATGGCACAGCTCATCACGCTGGCCAAACAGGCGCATCTTCCCCAAAAGATTACGGCTCTTTTTTCTGGTGAGCGGGTCAATATCAGCGAGGACAGACCTGTTCTCCATATGATGCAGCGGTCTGCTGACGCCCGTGAGGACCCAGCGTTTGCAAGGCTCGCAGGCTTTGCTGATCAAGTGCGCTCATCAACGGTCACCTCCGTTATCAATATCGGGATTGGTGGTTCCGACCTTGGCCCGGCGATGGTCAGCGCGGCTTTGGCAAATCACGGTGATGGCCCAAAATTGCATTATGTTTCGAATGTCGATCCAAGCCATCTACATGATGTTCTGCTGCAATGTGATCCGGCGACTACGCTAGTGATCGTGACATCAAAAACCTTCACCACTGTCGAGACCATGCGCAATGCCAGTTTGGCGCGGGACTGGCTTGCGACCGCAGGCAACCAGGAGGACTCGCTTGCCGGGGTAACAGCCGCGCCCGAAAAAGCGGCAGAATGGGGGATTCTGCCGGCGCAGATATTTGATTTTGACGAGGGTGTTGGTGGCCGCTACTCGCTCTGGTCCGCGGTTGGCTTGCCGGTAATGATTGATGTCGGGCCAGAAAATTTTGCTTCCATGCTGGCCGGTGCGGCGCTTATGGATGACCATTTCAAAGACGCACCGCTGGCACAAAATCTTGCGGTGATAATGGGGTTGCTGCGGGTCTGGAATCGCAATTTTCTGGGTTATCCGACGCATGGTATCATGCCCTATGACCAGCGCCTTGCCTTGGTGCCAGCCTGGGCGCAGCAGTTGGAGATGGAGTCAAATGGCAAATCGGTGAGCCGGGATGGCACTCCGCTGGATAGTGCAACCACACCTGTGATCTGGGGCGCGGCCGGCACCGGTTGCCAGCACTCTTTTTTTCAGGCGCTCCATCAGGGCAGTGACATTGTGCCCCTCGACATCATGGTACCGCTGTCACCAGCCGGCATCAGGCTTGCCGGAAATTGGGCACAAAGTCACAAAATTCTGGTAGCGAATGCGCTTGCTCAGGCGGAAGCTCTCGCCATTGGCAGCCCGAACACCGAGGAGCCGCATCGGCACTTCGCCGGTGGCAGGCCGTCCAACCTGATTAGCTGGCCCGCGACAACGCCGCATGTGCTTGGTCAGTTACTTGCGCTTTATGAACATGTGACGGTTGTCAGCGGTTTCATCTGGGATGTGAACAGTTTTGACCAGTGGGGTGTTGAGCTCGGCAAGGTCATGGCGCTGCGCTTCTCTGCAATGCTTGCCGGTGAGAGCTCGCCTGCCGATCTGAGCGCGACAGCGGCTGATCTGCTTTCCGAAATCATGACCGATACGCCAAACGCCGGATGACAATCATCCCCTCAGCTTTTATCGGCATTGACTGGTCGGGTGCAAGGGGGCCGCGCCAAGAGGGCATCCAGATTGCCGCCGCAATGCCGGGCAATATGACACCACAGCGGATTGACTGTCCATCGTCTGGGAAAAGGGGGTCAAAATGGGGGCGCGATGCCGTTTTTGACTGGTTGCTGGCGCTGGCCCGGGGCACTGTGGCGCTGCCTGATGGTTTTCGTCAAGGTGATGATGGCCCGGTTCTTGTCGGGATTGATTTCGCCTTTGCCCATCCATTTATCGATGAGGGTGTTTACTACCCCGGTCTGTCGCCAGCGGTGCAACCGGAAACTCCCTCCGCTTTATGGCAGATGATTGATCACATCTGTACGCCGGACCCACATCTATATGGGGGGCGGATGTTTGCTACGCCGCCATGGGCTGATTATTATCTGTCGCCGTATAATCACGCGGCGCCGCGCTTTACCAGCCGCCGCAGGATGACCGAACACGCCTCGCGTAATGATGGCCGCAGCCCCTCACCGACCTTCAAGGCAATTGGCGCCGATAATGTTGCCACCGGGTCGATGGCTGGGATGCGCCTGCTGCATCGGCTGAAAACAGCGCTTGCCGGTGACTTGATCGTCTGGCCGTTTGATGCCGTGACACCGGCTGAAAAAAGGCCTGTAATGATCATTGTTGAGATTTTTCCAAGCCTCTATTTTCATGCTGCCGGTTTCAACCCAGCCAGAAATGCGGCGGCTGATCCAATTTTCATGTCAAAGGCGCTTGCCGCCTATGACAGCATGGGCGTGTCGCTGGATTTTCAGCCTCATGGCAGTGACGCCGATGAGGCTGATGCAATCATTTCAGCTGCTGCGTTGCGCCATTTTGTCCGCAATCGCGACTGTTGGTCGGTGCCTGCCGCAGCCAGCCAGGCCGCCCGCAAAGAAGGGTGGATTTTTGGTGTGGGGATGGAGGGTGGTTCGAGGGATAGCGGCATCACTGGCTGAGCCGGTCCACCCACCAGACATTTGAGTTCAAGTCTCTAAGTGACAATTCCAGAAACGCTTCATTCTGAGAGCGCAGATTGCCAATCGGATTGCCCATCAGGAAAATGCGGCGGATGTCGCCCTCATGTGATGCCCCGAAATAGCCAATGCGTTCATACCGATATTTCGATTTTTTCAGGCTCTGTCGTTCGTCTGTTGCTCGGGTTGCAACTCCGAGAGCAATCACTTCGCCATTCATGATGCGGTCATGAAGTCGCGCGAATTTCCGACTTCGTGACTCGATGATCACGGCATTGATATGACGCTGGATAAATAGGCTTGTATCCTCGCTATGTTTGAGCCCGGTCCAGTCACTTTTATCCACCGGTGTGATTTTAACACTGGCTGGCTGATGGCTTTGCCAATAGCGGACATTGCCACTGTATGACGTTGTGGGCGATACGTCCCGCGCTGCATTGCCAGATGAAGATTTCGTATCCTTGATCTTTTTCTGGGCGACCGGGAGTTGCTCACATGTGCCCCAGACATGTTCAATATCTTTGAAATGGGGAAATATGACCTTTGTGGCGACCTTGTTCGTCGTGAAGAAATAGGTGAAGGTCTGTCGATATCTGACATCCTTTTGTTTGGCGGTGGTCACATGGCCTTCATATGACCATTCGATGCGCTTGGTGTTTCTTTTGCTGATTTTGCCCGGGTTGCGGTGGAAGGAGATGCCCGCACTATCATAGGTGACAGTATTTCCCTCAAAAATATGGGTTTGCGTGGGCGCAATCCATGTTCTGGCAAATTCTTCAGTGTAGCCTGTATTGCGAAACTTGGAGAACTCACAATTCAGCCTGAGATCGCTCTCGGATGCCGTTGCCGGCGTGAGAATTGCAAACTGGCTGGCGAATAATAAGACGCTCCCCACCAAAAGATGCGTTGGCAGGAAGGGTAGTGGGTGAGATGGCTTATGCATGATCATGCTCTCCAAATAGACCGGACCGTTTCTAGCATGCACCAAAAATGGTTAATTTTTCGTTAACAGATTCTAAGATTCTGGGTAGGTTGTCTCCTCGTTTCTCTCCTGGTTCGACTCCTCGCGATGGCCGGCACACGTGCCCTTTGGTCCGTGGCAAATTGGCAATTGCATTGCCTGGAAAATCCCCCATATCATGTAGCCTACGGTATTGCCGCGCATGCGGATTAGTCGGGAGTATATTATGCCATCTTTACTGCAAGACCTTGATCCGGATGGATTGCTGGAATATTCAGTTGTTTTTACTGACCGGTCGCTGAATTCGATGTCACGCAGGTTTCAGGGCGTGATGACCGATATATCGGCTGCGCTCAAACGTGCCTACAAAGCGCATTCAGTGATTGTCATTCCCGGTGGCGGAACTTACGGGATGGAGGCCATCGCCCGGCAGTTTGGCGATGATGAGCATGTGATGATCATTCGCAATGGCTGGTTCAGCTTTCGCTGGTCAGAGATTATGGATAAGGGCAGGATTGCCGCCAGAACGACAGTGCTTACCGCAAGCCAGATTGATGGGGGTGCCAACCGCCAGTCACCTTTTGCGCCCATGCCAATCGCTGATGTTGTCGCCCGCATTCATGCCGACAGGCCGGGTCTTGTCTGTGCGCCGCATGTTGAAACGTCGGCCGGTATGATGCTGCCTGATGATTACATCCGCGCGGTCGCTGATGCGGTGCATGCTGTGGGCGGCATTTTTGTTCTGGACTGTGTGGCGTCGGGTGCCATGTGGGTCGATATGCAGGCCCTCGGTGTCGACGTCTTGCTCAGCGCCCCGCAGAAGGGTTGGAGTGCATCGCCTTGCAGTGGGCTTGTGATGCTGTCAGAGCGTGCACGAAAGCGCATTGATCAAACCAATGCCGCCAGTTATGTGTGCGACCTGAAAAAATGGCTGACCATCATGGAAACCTATGAAAATGGTGGTCATGCCTATCACGCCACCATGCCCACCGATGCGCTTGCGACATTCCGTGATGCGTTGCTGGAGACCGAGGCCTATGGCTTTGACAAGGTGCGCGATGAACAGATTGCCCTTGGCACGGCGATACGCGAATTACTTGAGGCACGCGGGGTAAAATCTGTCGCTGCTGAGGGGTTTAAGGCACCGAGTGTTGTTGTCAGTTATACCGATGATGATGACATCAAGAATGGCAGCAAATTCGCTGCCCAGGGTGTGCAGATCGCTGCCGGCGTGCCGTTGGAATGCGGCGAGGGGCCAGATTTCAAAACCTTTCGTATCGGATTGTTTGGCCTCGACAAGCTACATGATTGCGCGCGCAGTGTGGCAAATTTTCGGGCCGCACTGGACCAGGTGATCCCTGCCTGATTGGGCCGGGCCTGGAGCAGAAAGGCAAGCTATGCCAAAGATTGACATTGACGCTGCGACAGTACGTGACCGGTTGGTCTATCCCGAACCGCACCGTTCGGTGACCAAGGGGTATGAGCAGCGGCGTGTTGGTGACGCGGCGGGGTTGACGCAGTTCGGCGTGAACCGGGTGGTGCTTGCACCTGATGCGCATACGGCGCTGCGCCATTGGCATGAGGTTCAGGATGAGTTTGTGATCGTCATGGCCGGCGAGGTGGTGCTGATCGAGGAGGATGCAGAAACAATCCTGAGAGCCGGTGACTGCGCTGGTTTCAAGGCTGGTGTTGCAAACGGACATTGTTTTCAGAACCGAAGTGCAGAGCCAGTTGTTTTGTTTGAGATTGGCACTCATAGCGAGGATGAAACCGCCCACTATCCGGATGTTGATCTTCGCGCTGAGAAGCGGACCGGTAAATATCGCTTTGTTCACAAGGACGGCACGCCCTATTAGGACCTGCCTGACAGCATCATAAAATTTACAGACCTGTCGCCATGTAGGTAACGCTGTGCCAGCGGAAAATAACTATGGCTAGAATTGCGATGCCGGCAAGCAGCGCGTAATTCAGCAGGCGTTTCTTGCGGTCCGGCATGGCCGACCGATCAATCCTGTTCATTGCGAGAAACATGCCGCCAACAGCCAGCAGAAATACCAGACCACCCCACAATACCGTATCCATTATGTCCCCCATCCTTGAGCTGTAACAGTGTTGCTGCTTTTCACCTGTATCTCAAGGCCTATTGGCTGTTGATCAGGCGTCTTTTAGCCGTCACGTCAAGCGCCTTGATCTCGCTTTCGCGACGTGTTGCCGCGCTGCGGTCTGGCGCTGGCTCCTGAAACACCAAGTTAAGCGGGCCGCGCCCCCGTGTGTATTTGGCACCGGTGCCTGCCCGATGTGCGGCAAGCCGGGCCGACAGATCGGTGGTGATGCCTGTATACAGGCTGTTGTCCCCACATTCGAGGATATAGACTACCCAACTCATCTTATGGCTTTACCCTTTATGCCCCAATGCCGTATAGCCTAGGCTAGTTTTTCGGCTGATGGATAGTGGTGATGCCTGCTGAGAAAAGAGATGTTGTGGTGATTGGGGCGGGGGCCGCGGGACTGATGTGCGCGCTGACGGCTGGGGCGCGCCACCGCAATGTGCTGGTGCTTGATCATGCCCGGCGGATTGCAGAAAAAATAAGGATATCTGGTGGTGGCCGCTGCAACTTCACCAACATCCATGCCAGCCCCGCTCAATTTCTCTCCAATAACCCTCATTTCTGCAAATCGGCGTTACGGCAGTACAGCCAGCACGATTTTATCGCGCTGATTGAAAAACATGGCATTGCCTATCACGAAAAGAAGCTGGGACAGCTGTTCTGTGACAACAATGCGCAGGACGTGATTGATATGCTGCTGGCTGAATGTGCCGATGTGTCCGCCGAGGTTGCCAGCAATGTCACCGTTGAGAGTGTGTGTCGTCTTGATAATGGTGGCTTTGGCCTCAACACATCGCGGGGTGAGATTGAGGCCGAGTCGTTGGTCATCGCCACGGGAGGGCTGTCGATTCCGAAGATTGGTGCGACCGGATTTGGCTATGATGTTGCGCGCCAATTCGGATTGCGGCTGGTTGATCAGCGTGCCGGCCTTGTGCCGTTGACGTTCGATGATTCGTTGCTGGCACGATGCAAGGCGCTGACGGGTTTGTCCGTCGAGGCCGAGGTAGGGCATCGTAAAACCACTTTTGGTGAAGGGCTGCTATTCACGCATCGAGGATTAAGTGGTCCCTCGATCTTGCAGATTTCATCCTATTGGCGCCCGGGTGATGAGATCAATGTTGACCTCGCGCCGGACGCCGATATGGCAATGCTGCTCAAGGAGAGAAAACGTTCCGCACCAAAACAGGATGCGGCAACCGTACTTGCCAGCCAGTTACCGCGCCGCCTTGCCCAAGATATCACCGCGGTTCATGGGTGTGGACGGCTTGCCGATCTGACTGATGCCGCTCTGCTGAGCCTCGGGAACGCCGTGAATAACTGGCAGGTTTTTCCGGCTGGAACAGAAGGGTATCGCACTGCAGAGGTGACCCTTGGCGGTGTTGATACCGATGAGCTGTCGTCAAAGACGATGCAGTCAAAGGCCGTGCCCGGACTGTTTTTCATTGGCGAGGTTGTTGATGTCACCGGTTATCTCGGTGGGTATAATTTTCAATGGGCTTGGTCGTCCGGCTTTGTTGCTGGCAGCCATATATAAGTAGTTATGAATTTAATATTCATTTAATTGGTTAACACACCAAACAATGCGTCATCACTTCACATGAGAGGATGATGCTATGTGGCGAATGAGTGCTGTGTGCCTTGTTGGGATTATTGGATCTGTTCACCCCTGTTTGGCAGATGTGATGGATGAATATCGGGATCCAAAATTTACCGGCGGCTATGTTGTCGGCGAATATCTGTTCAACAAGACCGAAGAGCAGGATCAGAAATCCTATGCACTATACGGTGAATATGATCTGCATCCGAATGTCACCCTCTATTCACGCGTTCAATATGCCAGCCTGACGGCCAAGACGATCGAAGGTATGGCACCGGATAAGCCAAAAGACAGCGACCACATTTCCGCAATTGGTCCACGGCTTCGCTACAGATTTGGTAAGGATGGCCAGCATGAGGTCGGCGCACTCCTGACGCTGGCGCATCGTGATTTTGGCGAGGTCAGTGGCGAGTCCTACCGCTTCATGCCCTATGTCTACATTTTTTCAGGTAGAACATTCTCAGTTCGGGCTCATCTTGAATATGATTTCATCAGCGAAAGCTCGTGGAACGCCGAGAAGGAAACAGGGCGTAACAGAGATGAACAGCGTGAGGCTGGTCTCTATTTGCGGGCCAATTTGACCAATATCGCGGGCTGGATCAGCCCATCGTTGCAACCGCGGAACTGGTCACTTTCCTATGAGGATAAGCTGGCCACGAATATTGATGAGGATGGATGGGACATCTCGCATGAACATACGGTTTCATGGGATCACAGCAATGGATTGTCGGTGATTGTCGCCCAGCAAAAATACTCCCCGGAGAGCACGGCGAATATAAATCCCTTCAAAAAAGTGACAAAGGCCGGTTACACCACATTGTCGGTTAAGCGGCAGTTCTAGCTAACCAGGATTCGCGGTCTTACGTAACGGGCGTGAAGCTATCACCATCACAATAGTATAAATCACCCTCGCCAATATCATTCCACAGCCCATGGATTGACAGGGTTTCATTTTCCACCGCGTTACGCACGAAGGGGAAGGTCATCAGGTTTTCCATCGACACCAGAACGCCCTGCCGCTCAAGCGCCCGTAATTGTTCTTCCTCGCCCCTGATATCTTTGATTTTGTCATAGCCCGGACGCAGGATGTCCATCCACCTCCCTACAAAACTAGAATCCTGTTCAAGTTCCGGCGCGGCCCCCGAACACATTTTGTGACATCCATTGACGCCACCACAGTGCGAGTGGCCAAGGACAATGATATGAGCGACCTTCAAGGTCGTGACAGCATATTCTACCGCTGCTGATGTGCCGTGGTGATCTCCCGAGGGGCTGAAGGGCGGCACCAGATTGGCGATGTTGCGGTGAATGAAGAACTCACCTGTGTCTGAGCCAAAAATCGCTGTCACGTGAACCCGGCTGTCACAGCAGGATATAACCATAGCCCGGGGATGCTGGCCATCCTCGGCGAGATGCTTGTACCAGACCTTGTTTTCAACATATTTGGTAGCCTTCCAGCCCTTGTAACGCTGCACAAGGTAGGCAGGGAGTGGGGTATTGGACGTCATTTCTTCCTCGATTGCGATGTCCCCTACCATAGCCTCCGGCTGGCAGTAAATCCAGAGGGGGGAGGGCGCCCGCCGGGCAAAAATCGCCGGCTTCGTATTCCAGTTTTATATTAAAGACCGGTCTCGTCAGGAAAGCGCTGTTGTAACTGGTGGATGATGTCATCCAGAAATTTTGCCGCAGCCACCGGTAACACCCGCCCCTTGAGATAGCCAATATGTATGACGCCGGGGGGAACGTCCGCTGTATCAACAGGGCGTGCCACAATGCCAGCAATGCCCGAATCAACGACGGTCTCAACACTGCCGGCAAGGCCAATCGGAATCTGGAATGACAATGCCTCATCATGCAGAAGATAATTCTGCATGAACTCAAAACTATCCGATTCCAGAATGGTGTTTAACTCCAGATTGCGTCTGATCAGGGCGGTGTCGAGGAGATGGCGAATGCCGCTCATGACGTTTGGCAGGATGGCAGGATGGCCAACGCAGTCACGCAGCCGAATGACATCGCGACTGGCCAATGGATGCGCTTCGTTCATCAGACAGTAAATTTGCTGGCGCACGCCGGCGGCAACATGGAAATGTGCGGCCCGCACTGGCGCAAAACTCATGGCGATATCGGTGTCGAGTGATAAGAGCGATGCTTCAGCAGCGTCACCATAGCAGCGCGTCATCTCAAAAGTGACTGCCGGGTGTTCCCGGCGATAGCCGGCGACAGCCTCAGGCAGGAAATGGCGCAACGCGTCCGCGCCGCTGGCAACCCGCACATGACCGCGCCGTATCCCGCTGAGGTCGGCGATTTGCGACTGAACGCGCGCAAGATCGGCCATCTGTGACCTGATGTGCTGCACGAAAATTTCGCCCGCGGTGTTCAGTCGGACGCCTGAGGGCAGACGCTCGAACAGGGGTTGTCCGATTTCTTCCTCTACCTGAAGTATCCTGCGGTTCAACGCCGTCGAGGTGATTGCAAGCTTGTCCGCGGCTTTGCGAATTGAGCCTTCACGGGAAATGGTATCAATGAACTTTAGATTGGCCATAAAGCGCATGAAAACGGGCCTTTTTGATGAAGAGTAACGGTTACAGAACATGATGTGCAAAAATTGCATCACACGAATGCAAATTTAGCAGAATTTCAATCCACCGCAAGTTGTTATTGATTTGTCGATCCCAAGAATTGGGTCGGGTGGCACCTCGACGGTTGTCGAAAGTTCACCGATGTCTTCTTGAATTTGCCCAAAGGTATGGGCGCAGGCGGGGTCGGTAAGAAAGGAATAACGATGAAGTATATAGTCGCAATCATTCAACCGGGGCGATTGACCGCGGTGCATGAGGCGTTGGCAGGCATCGGCATCGAGGGCTTGACTACGTCAGAGGTGCAGGGCTACGGGCGCCAGAAGGGCAAAAGCGAGATGTATCGTGGTGCCGAATATACGGTGCATTTTCTACCCAAGGTCAAAATCGAAATCGCTGTAGATGCGAATATGGCCGACAAGGTTGTCGAAACCATCAAGGCTGCCAGCGAATCCGGCAAAATTGGTGACGGCAAGATTTTCACCCTCGACCTCGAGGCTGCAACCCGGATTCGCACGGGCGAAACAGGCGCTGACGCGCTGTAAGACGATACGGAGTTATTCACAATGTCTAAGAGTTTCTATTCAAAACTATCACTCGCAGGTGCCGCTGCTGCTTTGACAGCATTTGCTGCAACACCTGCCCTCGCGCAGGAGGTCCCCGAACACGGTGTGTTCATCCTCAATTCTGTCCTGTTCCTGATGGCAGGTTTCCTCGTAATGTTCATGGCGGCAGGCTTTTGTATGCTTGAGGCCGGCTTGGTTCGTGCGAAAAACACAACCATGCAGTTGACCAAAAACATGGCGTTGTTCTCGATTGCTGCCATCGGTTATTATCTGGTTGGTTACAATTTGATGTATCCGCTTGGTGATTGGTCGATTGACGGCGTGTTCTCATCGCTGTTCCCCGCGGTTGCCGTGATGGAGTCAGTTGGTGTTGCGCCAGAGGCCGCTGATGATATCGGCTATGCTTCGACTGCATCTGATTATTTTTTCCAGTTGATGTTCTGCGCGGCGACAGCGTCAATCGTTTCTGGCACGCTCGCTGAGCGCATCAAACTGTGGCCATTCCTGCTTTTCACCCTGATCCTGACAGCGTTCATTTATCCGCTGCAGGCCAGTTGGAAATGGGGCGGTGGTTTCCTTGACGAAATGGGCTTTCTGGATTTTGCCGGGTCGACAGTCGTTCACTCGGTAGGTGGTTGGGCGGCGTTGGCTGGCGCTTTGGTTCTTGGCGCACGGGCCGGGAAATACAAAGACGGCCGCGTCGTTCCAATGCCTGGTGCCAATTTGCCGCTGGCGACACTTGGAACCTTCATTCTGTGGCTTGGTTGGTTCGGCTTTAATGGGGGCTCACAGCTTGCCATGGGTACAGTCAGCGACGTTGCCGATGTATCCCGGATCTTCGCCAACACGAATGCGGCTGCAGCTGGTGGCTCATTGGTAGCGCTGATCCTGACACAACTGATGTACAAAAAAGCTGACCTGACGATGGTGTTGAACGGTGCACTCGCCGGATTGGTGTCAATCACGGCTGAGCCGCTCACACCAAGCCTCGGCGTTGCCACACTGATCGGTGGTGTTGGTGGCTTGATTGTCGTCTTTGCTGTGCCAATGCTGGACAAGCTGAAAATCGATGATGTTGTTGGCGCGATCCCGGTACACCTGATTGCAGGTATCTGGGGCACGCTTGCGGTGCCGCTGACCAATGGCGACGCATCCTTCGGCACCCAGATAACCAGCATCGTTATCGTCGGTGCGTTCACCTTTGTTGTCTCCTGGGTCGTCTGGACAATCATCAATCTGGTGATGGGCATCCGTGTTAGCGAGGAAGTTGAGCTTGAAGGTCTCGATAAGGCAGAACTGGGCATGGAGTCTTATCCAGAGTTCTCCAAGTAGGTCTGACCACGGTCGGACACATATGTCCAAAGTTGAATAAAACGGGGCCGGTATCTGCGAGATATCGGCCCTTTTTAGTGGATATTGGCGTTGAGTAAGTATCGTCCTTTGCGATCATAGATTCACTCTCTGTGTTGCATTTGAGCTGCGTCATTTCCTTTACATCCCCGCCTCAATGCTTCTATTCTTTTTTGAACAGGTGCAGACGGCGGCCGCTCTTCGCCCCCATCTTTCAGAGGCGTTCATGACAGCCAGACCGCGCACAAAGACATCGACAAATAGTGCCAAAAAGGCAGTTGTCGCCGCGCCGACACACCAGACGCTGTTGTTGAATGCCTCTGGCATCGTCAAACGCTTTGGCAATTTTACAGCCAATGATGATGTGTCCTTTTCCATCTATGAAGGTGAAATACACGCTCTGCTTGGCGAAAATGGTGCTGGAAAATCGACATTCGTGAAAATGGTCTATGGCCTGATGCAGCCCGACTCAGGCGTTCTCGAATGGCGCGGCCAGCCGGTCACGATCACTGGCCCGCAACATGCGCGCGACATGGGCATCGGCATGGTGTTTCAGCATTTCTCGTTGTTTCAGGCTTTGACCGTCGCCGAGAATATCCAGCTGGCCCTGCCCGCGGGTGAATCCCTGTCCGGCCTGTCGGATCGTGTCCGCAGGATGTCTGCAGAATATGGGATCGGTGTTGATCCGGATGCCCGGGTGCACAATCTTTCGGTTGGCCAGCAGCAGCGTGTCGAGATCATGCGCTGCCTGTTGCAGAATCCGTCTCTGCTGATCATGGATGAACCAACATCGGTGCTTACCCCGCAGGAGACAGACCAGCTTTTTGATGTTCTGCGGCGTTTTTCAGACTCAGGGGTGGCAATCCTGTTCATTTCGCACAAGCTGGATGAGATCCGCGCGCTCACCTCGCGGGCAACGGTTCTTAGGCGCGGTATCAATGTCGGCACTGTTGATACCGATACACGGTCCGCACGCCAGTTGGCCGAGATGATGGTTGGCGAGATGGTTGGTGATGTCGCCCGCAACACCGCGCCTTCCGATGGTGATGTCCTGCTGGAGATCAGCCATCTGTCGCGCCCGCGGCCAACACAATTTGCGACACCGCTTCGCAAGATATCTCTGCAGGCAAGACAGGGTGAAATCCTCGCCATAGCCGGCATTGCCGGCAATGGTCAGGATGAGCTGATGGAAGCCATGATTGGCGAATGGCGTGCTGAGTCCGATGGGATCATTTTCCTGAAAGGGCTTGATATCACCCATGCTGGACCGGCAGTTAGGCGCAATGCCGGCATAGGCTTTGTGCCAGAGGAACGCAATGGCCACGCTGCGGTGCCGACAATGTCGCTTGCGGAAAACAACCTGCTGACCAGCCACTCGCTTGATGGTGCGGTGAAAAACGGTGTCATTGATGATGACGCGATGCGCCAGGCGGCAGCCGATGTGGCGACAGCCTTTGATGTCCGTTTGCCAAATGAAAATTCGTTGGCCTCGGCGCTGTCCGGGGGCAATCTACAGAAATTTGTTGTTGGCCGGGAAATAGCCAAATCTCCCGAGGTTCTGATCGTCTCGCAGCCCACTTGGGGTGTTGATGTCGGCGCGGCCATGTTCATCCGCTCGGCGATGCTGGAGCTTGCGGCAAAGGGATCGGCGGTGGTGATGATCTCGCAGGATCTTGAGGAGGTGTTCATGATCGCGCATCGGATAGCTGTGCTGTATGATGGGCATCTGTCTGCTGCGATGGACGCAACCGGCCTGACAGCAGAAAAAGTTGGCCTGCTCATGGGTGGCAGTGCCGCAGGTAAGGGCCCTGACGCATGATTTCCCTTATCCCCCGCAAGGATATTCCGCTGGCGCTTACGGTAATGACACCAATCATTGCCATTGCCCTGACACTTATTGTTGGCGCAATCATTTTCGCCACTCTCGGCTATGATCCGCTTCGGGCGCTCTATCAATTCTTCATTGCCCCGGTATCACGCCCAGATCAGATTGGCGATCTATTCGTCAAGGCTTGCCCATTGATTATCATCGCCAGCGGCCTCGTCTTCTGCTACCGGGCGAACGTCTGGAACATTGGCGCCGAAGGCCAGCTCATTCTTGGTGCGGTGTTCGCTGGCTATGTTGCGCTGACATTCCCCGGTTTGCCCGGTTGGGCGATGATGCCATTGATGGTCATTGCCGGTATGATTGGGGGGCTGTTGTGGGCGATGATTCCGGCGCTGCTTAAAACGCGCTTCAACACAAATGAAATCCTTGTCTCGCTGATGCTTACCTATGTTGCCGCGCTGTTGATTGACTGGATTGTTCGTGGCCCCTGGCGTGATCCGATGTCCTTTGGCTTCCCGCTGACAAAAATGTATGAGGATGCAGCGCTGATCTCGAGGATAGAACTTCCCGGAATTGGTTATCTTGGTCAGCTGCATTGGGGCGTTGTGGGCGCTTTACTGCTGGCGGTGGGTGCGTGGTTTGTGCTGAGCCGCATGCTTGTTGGCTTTCAGGTCAAGGTGATGGGGGCCGCGCCGCGCGCGGGTCGGTTTGCTGGTTTCAGCCCCTCTTTTGTCACGGTTATGGTGCTTGGCATTTCTGGCGCGGCGGCGGGTGTCGCCGGCATGGTCGAGGTCTCAGCAAACATTGGCCAGTTGCAACCGGACATCTCGTTCGGCTATGGTTTTACCGCGATCATTGTGGCCTTTCTGGCGCGTCTCAACCCATTGGCTGTGATTGGCGCTGGCCTTGTTGTCGCGCTGGCAGAACTTGGCGGCGACTCGGCGCAGATTGCGCTTGGCATGCCAAAGGTTGTGACAGGTGTCTTTAAGGGCATTTTGCTGTTCATGCTGTTGGCCGGTGAGACTTTCAACCGGTTTCACGTCGAGATCAGGCTGCCAAAGTCTGCGGCAACCAAAGTGTCGGCGGGGCAGAACTGATGGAACAGTTGATCCTGACCGTGATTTTGACCTCGGTGCCACTGATTTTTGCGGCAAGCGGCGAGTTGATTGCCGAGCGTAGCGGCGTTTTGAATCTCGGTGTTGAGGGTATGATGCTGATGGGCGCTGTGTCCGCCTTTGCGATTGCCATGGGGACGGGCAGTCCAATTCTGGGGATGTTTGCAGGCGCGTTTGCCGGGGCTTTAACCGCTGGCATTTTTGCCTTTTTTGCTTTGGGTTTGGCGACCAATCAGGTGGCAACGGGGCTTGCCCTGACGATTTTTGGCACTGGGTTGTCCGGTCTTATTGGCGCGCCATTGGTGGGACACGCCATTGACGGTTTGCCGCAGATTCATATTCCGCTGCTTGCCGATATTCCGATTCTTGGGATGCTGTTGTTTCAGCATGACATAATGGTCTATCTGGCCGTGATTATGGTCGGGCTGTGCGCATGGGTGTTGAACGCCACCCGTGTCGGCCTGATTATCCGTGCCGTTGGCGACAATCACGACAGCGCGCACGCTCTTGGCTATTCGGTGCTTGGTGTTCGCTTGCTGGCGGTCATGTTTGGTGGCATGATGGCCGGGCTTGGCGGCGCGTATCTACCGCTGGTGCTGACACCGCACTGGGCAGAGGGAATGACTGCCGGCCGGGGTTGGATTGCGCTGGCACTTGTTGTCTTTGCGTCATGGCGACCGTGGAGGGTTTTAGGTGGCGCATTGGTTTTTGGAGGCATTACCATCATGCAGCTCGCCGGACAGGCGCGGGGATGGACGATTCCATCGCAATTCCTGTCGATGTTGCCATATCTCGCGACGATCATCGTTCTGGTGTTGATCGCGCGGAACAGGGAATTTGCACTGGCCAATTCGCCAGCTTGCTTGGGGCGTATTTTTCATGCTGGAAAATGAGCGTATTTTTTGTGAGCAGATAAAGGAGAGGACAATCACATGAAGAAGTTTTTTACCACAATGGTGGCAGGTGCTTTTGCTGCTGTCAGCGGAGTCAGTGCCGCTGTCGCTGACCCGGTCAAGGTTGGTTTTGTATATCTGACGAACCCTGGCGACCATGGATGGACCTATGCCCATGAGGTAGCCCGTCTGGATGTCAACAAACATTTCGGTGATAAGGTCGAGACGACCTATGTTGAAAATGTACCCGAAGGCCCGGATGCCGCGCGCGTGATCCGTGAGTTGGCGCGTCAAGGCAACGAGATCATCTTCACAACCTCATTCGGTTACATGGACCCGACACTCAAGGTGTCGAAAGAGTTCCCTGATGTGAAGTTTGAGCATATCACCGGCTACAAACGGTCTGGCAATATGGCAACAGGCAACATCCGGTTCTATGAGGGCCGTTATGTTCAGGGTGTTGTTGCCGGAATGATGACGAAGAGCAACAAGATCGGTTATCTTGCCTCCTTCCCGATCCCGGAAGTGATTCAGGGCATCAATGCCTTTGCACTTGGCATGCGTTCAGTCAATCCGGATGCCGAGATGTCAATCATCTGGGTGAACAGCTGGTATGACCCGGTCAAGGAAGCGGATGCTGCCAAAGTGCATATTGCCGAGGGCGCGGACATTTTGGCCCAGCATACCGACAGCCCCGCGATGTTGCAGACAGCCGAGAAGGCGGGTGTACATGGCTTTGGCCAGTCAAGCGATATGAAGGCATTTGCCCCAAAGGCACAGCTGTTCAGCTCGGTCAATAATTGGGCGCCTTATTACATCTCCAAGATTGAGCAGTTGATGGATGGTTCCTGGTCAACAGGGGATGGCCCAGATCATTGGGCAGGTAACACCTGGCTTGGCATGGCCGATGATTATCTCGTTCTCACTGAATTTGAGAACATGCCTGCTGATGTCAAGGCGGCTGCCGAAGCAGCAGAAGGCAAGATCAAGGGCGGCTTCAATATCTTCACAGGTCCCTACAGTGACAATCAGGGCACTGTCATTCTCAAGGCCGGTGAGGCCTATCATGATGGCAATCTCTGGAACGACATGAACTATTATGTCGAGGGTGTGAACGGAAAGATTCCTGGCTAATATATTGCTATGGAAACAAAAGGGGGGCATCGTTTCCGGCGGTGCCCCTTTACCTATCTAGGTTTGGGCGTCTATGCAGATGGTGGTTGCAGCCCGCCCCGATTTTGAAATTTTTGGGATGAATGTTTGATGAGCGATAAGAAGTTGAAGATTTTTGTGACGCGCCGCTGGCCAGAAGCTGCCGAAGACGCACTGCGCACCCATTTTGAACCGACCTTCAATATGTCGGATGTGCCACTTGACAAGGCCGCATTGATGGACGGGTTTGCCAGCCATGATATTGCCGCCCCGACAGTGTCAGACAAGATTGACGCCGATATCATCGCTGCCGGTGCCAAAGGCAATTGTCAGCTGATTGCCAATTATGGTGTTGGGGTCAATCATATTGATCTAGCGGCAGCTGCGGCAGAGGCAATCCCGGTGACCAACACGCCCGGCGTTTTGACGGATGCCACGGCGGATTTGACCCTGACTTTGATGTTGGTGCTTTGTCGGCGCGCTGGTGAGGGTGAGCGTGAGCTTCGCGCTGGTGAATGGAGCGGTTGGCGGCCAACGCATCTGGTCGGCAGGGCGATGACCGGCAAGAGGCTTGGCATTATCGGGATGGGCCGGATTGGCAAAGCGGTTGCCCGCCGGGCGCATTTCGGGTTCGGCATGGATATATGTTTTTATAACCGTTCGCCCGTTGGCGATGTCGATGACCTGAAAGCGGTGCGGATGGCCAGCGTTGCCGAAGTGTGTGCAGTCAGCGATTTTGTCAGCCTGCATTGTGCTGCCAGCCCCGACACCTATCAGATTTTAGGTACTGACGCACTCGCCGCCCTGCATGACGGTGCCTATGTGATCAACACCGCCCGTGGTGACGTTGTCGACGAGGCGGCGCTGGTCGCGGCCTTGAATGCGGGAACTATTGGCGGTGCTGGATTGGACGTCTATCAGGGTGAACCGGATATCAATCCAGCCATACTTGCCGCTCGTAACACTGTTCTTTTGCCGCATCTGGGGTCGGCAACTGTCGAGAGCCGCACTGCGATGGGGCTCAAGGTGGTGGAAAATGCCAATGCCTTTGCCGCTGGACAGGATCTGATCGATCCGGTGATTTGATGTCTGGCACGTCTGACACTCTGCAAGGCTGGCAACAGGCAGCTCGTACGGCCTTTGCTGCCGCTCTCGATGCTGGCCATCCCGCCCGCTTGACCAGCGACGCGGTGGCCGGACTGGCAACCCCGGTGAGCGCAATCATTGCCATCGGCAAGGCGGCAGCGGCGATGGCCATTGCTGCACGTGACTCTGGACGTGACTCTGGTGCCATCGACCCGGAGGTGCCGGGTATCATCGTTACCAATGATGAAAATTTCGTAGTTGTCGATGGCATGGAGTGCCATGCAAGCGCTCACCCTGTTCCCGATGAACGGGGGCTGGTAGCCGCCAATGCCGTGACACAAATGGCGAAAAACCTCACCGGCGATGACCATCTTTTACTGCTGATCAGCGGTGGTGGATCGGCCCTGTTACCGGCACCGGTGCCCGGCGTCTCGCTGGCGGAAAAGCAAAAGCTCAATGAGGCGTTGTTGGCCA
>SHBD01000014.1 GCA_004212735.1 SAR116 cluster bacterium | reverse complement strand
TCCATATGTCCATAGATGTCGACACCATCGATTTGCTTTACGTCATTGGAGAAGAACTCCGCGATGTCTTCATAGGCAGACCAGTTGACAGGCACACCAAGGTCATAGCCATACTTCGCTTTGAAAGCCTTTTGCAGATCAGCACGATCAAACCAGTCTTTGCGGAACCAGTAGAGGTTTGCAAACTGCTGGTCTGGCAACTGATAGAGATCGCCATCAGGACCCGTGGTGAACTGTGTTCCCATAAAGTCGTCGAGGTCGAGACCTGGATTGGTCACATCTTTGCCTTCGCCTGCCATGAAATCAGTCAGATTGTAGGCAAGTTGAAGGCGTGAGTGAGTGCCGATCAGGTCAGAGTCATTAACGTAGGCGTCATAAAGATTACGCTGGGTCTGCATCTGCGTTTGAACAGCCTGCACCACCTCACCCTCGCCGAGGATCTGGTGATTGACCTTGATACCTGTGATCTCCTCAAAGGCCTTTGTCAGGACTTCTGACTCGTAGGAATGGGTTGGAATACCTTCGGACAGAACATTGATTTCCATCCCTTGAAATGGTGTCGCAGCGTTAACAAACCATTCCATTTCAGAGGCTTGCTCACTCTTTGACAGAGTTGAAGGTTGAAATTCGCTTTCAATCCATTTGTTTGCAGCTGCCATATCGGCTTGTGCTGACGATGTTGCAGCAACCACAGACACTGCTGCGATTGCTGAGACTAAATACTTTCGCATTACATCTCCTCCCAGTTGTTATCACATCGCTTTGAGCGATTGTGCTCATTTTCATACGAACATTAAACGCTTGTCAAATTAAAAATATTTAAGGAAAAACTCGACTCGAGTTCAAAATTTGGCTGAAAAAAGCCATTTTATTTTATTTTTTTGTGTTCGTTTTGCATTCAAAAATACATAAATGAAAATTTATGTTGCAATTCCGAATGAACTAATGTTGGTTGAACATCGGCAAATAAAGTGAAAAATTGAGCGAAAGAGCTGATTTGAAAGTGTGGCTGGATGTCGCTGAATGAACGGCAGGAACAGATAATTGAGGAACTCCGCACCATTGGGAAAGTGGATGTGGAAACGCTCGCAGCGCGCTTTACCGTCACGGCACAGACCGTCAGGCGAGACCTTGGCGAACTTTGTGACCGTGGTCTGGCCAGCCGGATCCATGGGGGTGCGCGCCGACTTGTCTCGACCTCCAGCATCGGCTACGAGGACAGACGCCTGTTCAATATTGATGGTAAGGAGAAGGTGGGGCGCATTGCGGCTGGTCTGATTCCCAATGACTGCTCACTCATTTTAAATATTGGCACGACGACCGAGCAGGTCGCTCACGCTTTGACACAGCACTCCGGGCTGGTAGTCATCTCCAACAACATCAATGTCATTCAGATTCTGCGTGACTCGAAATTGCGGGATCTGGTAATCGTCGGTGGGGGTGTTAGGCGCTCCGATGGGGCAATTGTTGGTGATGATGCTGTCGAGTTCATTGCCAAATACAAAGTTGATTACGCCGTCATTGGCGCATCCTCGATTGATGTTGATGGGTCCATATTGGACTTTGACAGCCGTGAGGTTGCTGTCTCACGGACAATTCTGAAAAATGCCCGCACCAGTATTCTTGTGGCAGACCAATCAAAATTTGAGCGCAATGCGCCGGTGAGGATATGTAACCTGTCTGAGCTGGATTACGTAATCCTGGATGGTGAGCCCCCAGAAGAGTTTCTTGAGGCAGCCAAAAGCTGTGGTACCCGGGTGGTAACAGGAGAGACATCTGGTGTCTGATGTTTCTGATGTGTCACGGCGGGCGAATAGTGCGGAACAGCCCTACGACCTCTTCATAATTGGAGGGGGGGTAAATGGCTGTGGCATCGCCCGTGATGCGGCTGGAAGAGGTTTATCCGTTGGGCTCGCTGAGATGAACGACATTGCCTCAGCAACGTCATCATCATCGACAAAATTGTTTCATGGTGGTTTGCGATATCTTGAGTATTTTGAGTTCCGGCTAGTTCGCGAGGCGTTGATTGAGCGCGAAATCCTATTGCAGGCGATGCCGCATATCAGTTGGCCACTGCGTTTCGTGCTTCCCTACAGCCGTACCATGCGCTTTGAGATCAAGACACCTTTGTCCCGCATTCTGGCAGGCATATTTCCCTGGATGCGAGGACGACGGCCAGCGTGGCTGATCAGGCTTGGCCTGTTTCTTTATGATCACATGGGCGGACGGAAAATTCTGCCTGGTACAAAGGTCATCGATCTTGCAGGAGACGAGAGCGGTAAGCCGCTGAAGGATGTGTTCCACACGGCCTTTGAATATTCTGATTGTTGGGTGGAGGACTCCCGGCTTGTTGTGCTGAATGCGCGCGATGCGCGGAATCGGGGCGCCCAGATCATGCCGCGTACGAAGGTCATAAGCGCAGAGCGCCAGGATGGGGTCTGGCGGATCGGGACACATAACAGCAAGACAAACAGGCGTAGCATTTTTTCTGCCAAATGTCTGATCAATGCGGGTGGTCCGTGGGTTGAGGATATTATAAGGAATAAAGCGCACCGACCCTCACAGGATGGACTTCGGCTTGTTCGGGGCAGCCATATTGTCACGCGCAAGCTATATGAGCATGAAAAATGCTATTTTTTTCAGGGCGAGGATGGACGAATCATTTTCACCATCCCCTACGAGAATGAGTTTACTCTGATCGGCACAACGGATGTTGATCACCCAGATCTCGCAGCACCGCCTGTTTGCTCGGATGAGGAGACGGATTATCTCCTTGCCTTTGCATCCAGCTATTTGGAAACACCAGTAGAACGTGACGATATCGTCGCCAGCTTTTCTGGTGTCCGCCCATTGTATAATGACGGTGCCGGCACTGCGTCGGCGGCCACGCGTGACTATGTGCTGCGCCTTGACGATGAGGGTGGGCTTCCACTGCTTAATATTTTTGGCGGCAAGATTACCACTTACCGGAAATTGGCAGAGTCCGTGATGAAGGAAATTCGTCCTTTCTTTGGAAGCATGTCTGGTAGTTGGACTGCGACCGCGCCCTTGCCCGGCGGTGATTTTGCGGTTGACGGGTTTGAGCAGCTGGTTTTTGAGGCCGAGACAAAATATCCCTTCATGCCAGACGGCGCGGCGCGGCGCCTTGTGCGCGCCTATGGAACTGACGTTTGGATCATTCTGAAGGAGATTGAGACGGTAGATGATCTTGGCACCGATTTTGGCGCAGGGGTTTTTGCTGCTGAGCTTGATTGGGTTGTCGAGAATGAATGGGTGTCTTCAGCTGAGGATTTTGTGTGGCGGCGGACGCGGCTGGGTTTGCGATTGAGTGCCCAGCAGATCGCGGCGATCGATAATTATGTCAGTCAACGTCACGCGGCCATGACCTGCTGATTGTCAGACAAAATCATCAATCGGCAGATTTTCAGATGTGTAGGGTTAAAAATTCACTGGCCGTTGGGTGAATGTGGTCTCAAATCCATGCTCCCTCGCAATAAAAATCGTGGCCTGAAAAGCCTCCTGTGCGGGGTTCGAGTCGACAACGATGTCGATCAGCCCATCTTTCAATTTCTGAGTTGAATTGACGCTGAGATCATGAACGATCTTTGCAACGTCGCCAATTGCGGCCTCGGTTTTGCCGAGCTTAATAATCTGTTCGACGAAGTCATTATTGAAGGGGCCATAGAGGACGCGGATGTCCCGATGAGCACGTAATGTGGCCAAAAACGCCTCAAGCGGGCCATGCTTATGATCAGTGTCTCTGAAAAAAACCAAATTCGCAGATTGTCCCTGCACTTTGAAATGCTGGGTGAATGCCAGAAACCGGCTGGATTGCGCCTCAGCTTCTTCTGATGGTTCAAGCACAAGGACCTTGCCGCCTTTGCGACAGGTTGCAGCATTGATTTTTGCTGCCGCCAACCCCGCCTCCTGATTGTCGATGTCAATAAAACGTGTACGGCCTTTCATGGCGCGCAATGTTATCGCAGGCGGGGTAAGCACTTCAACGCTATTTCCCGATCATCGTCAACTGGCCATGTCGTCACCGAAATCTAGAGGCTGTAAAATGTCTTTGCAGTTTCGCCAAAAACGGCGGCATGACAGGTTTCCGGCACGATCTGGCGGTGCGCCGCCACAAGAGTTGCATAGTCGGAATACAGACTATCGACCGGAAAATTTGAGCCGAACATACAGCGCTCGAGACCAAACTGATCAAGGCATGTGTCGATGATCGGTGTAAAAGATTGGGGTGTCCAGCCATGATCGAACATCCCAAGGCCGGATAGTTTGCAGACAATTTGCGGCAACGTGGATAGACGTCGCAAACTCCGCGCCCAGCTGTCGAGACCATGGCTGGAGCGATCATGGGGACTGCCGGCATGACATAGTGCGACCCTCGTATCGGGGGCGGATTCAAGGATATCTGCCGTCGTTGCCATCAATTCCGGGATAAGTTGCAGGTCAAAGGAGAGACCACGTCTGCCAACCTCAATCAATCCGGCCAGAAAAGCTGGCGACCGCAGGAGATCATTCGTCCCGGTGGCCGCATCCTCGCCCGGTGCGCGGCCAATAATCTGCCGAACCCCACGGACAGTGGTGAGCTCTTCGAATGCGTCCAACTGGGCAGGCAGATCAGGCGATGTCAGATCGCAGAATACCACCTGCGCAATTTGCCAATCGGGGGTCTGGTCGGCGATTTGCTGAACCCAGTTGGCTTCGGCAAACCCATCTGTGGCGCCAACCTGAATATGCACCGAACCTTTGAAACCCTCAGCACTGGCATGACATCTGAACTCATCAATCAGATAATTACGCTGAATGGGTGTTGGGTCACCAAAGAATCGGTTAACGCCGCTGGCCTCAAGCCATGGGTAATGGACAGCTGAGAGATCCCAGAGATGGTGATGCGAGTCGATCATGTGTTTGGTGTCTCCCTCGCCTGCCCCAGAATGTCCAACCCCTGCATTTTCCAGAAATGCAACATATCGATAAATATCCAGTTTTCAGCAAGCTTGTCTCCCTCGCGTCGATAAATGTCGATGACCCTGAACTCCCCTGACAATCCCGTTGCTGGCATGCCCATGAAATGACCGGATAGTGTTGCGGTAAAGTTTGGCCATCCAAAAAATCCGCCATAATGGCCCTCGGCCAAGCGGCATATGTGCTGTGTTTTTGAGCGCTCGGTAAACGCGGCGCGAAAGGGCCCAGAATGTTGTTTTGCGTAGCGTTCAATTGAATAGATGGCGCCAATGCCGGCTGGCCCCCACCAGCACATTGTCTCATGCCAGGTGCGACGCAGCTCGTCCTCCAGAGGCAGCCCGCTGTCCCATTGACCGAGATCGGAGATCATCGCGTTAATGGCGGCGAGGGTGCGATCACCCTCTGCTGATGGCTGTGGTTCAAACAGCAATCCATCATGCGTCATGGGTCCTGGTTGAACCATATGCTCGCCCTTTTGTGGCGGGAAAGGCTGCAGCCCGGCCTGCATCATGAGGTGCGGTATGTCAAAATACATCGCGGTTTCGATAATCTTGTTGTCCGCAACCCGATTGAATTCACAATAGCGGAGCATTACCATTTTGCCGGTTGGTTGAATGCCCAGCCACGCTTCATCGAACAATCCCATCAGATGTCCCATTGAGACAACCCAGACCCCCTCAGGGCCATCAAGGCTGTTCACGCCAGCGAAAAAGATATCCATTCGGCGCCGCATTGATGTCAGCGCTGTCCTCAAGGGTATCCAGAAATGATTGGCAACTGCCTCACCGCCACGAATTTCATTGAAAGGATGAAAGCCGCGCCAGAGATAATCATCGCTGACAGCTAATTGCAGGGCGGTGTCGGTCTGATCGGTGGGTACCGTTTCCAATCTTCTATACAAATTCCTGACAATCTGTTTTTCAGATTGAAACTTTGTCATCTTCCTTCTGCCTCTGACATTTTCAATGACATACCCTGCCATTGCGAGAAAATAGCTTGTGCCAGAAAAGAGCTTGCCAAGCCATCTGCCACATGTCTACAGTTTGTGCATGCGTATGCAATTTAGTTTGTGTGAGCGTGTGGGGAGACGTTATCTATGGCAGAAATCCAACTGCGAAACCTCAGTAAGCGATGGGGTGACTTTGTTGGCGTGGATGGTTTTGATCTGACGATCCTTGACAAGGAGTTTCTGGTTTTGCTTGGTCCTTCAGGATGTGGCAAGACCACAACCATGCGGATGATTGCAGGCCTGGAGGACGCTACCGAGGGCGATATCTTCATTGATGGCAAACGCATTAATGATCTGGAACCAAAAGATCGTGATGTTGCCATGGTTTTTCAGAGCTATGCGCTCTATCCGAACATGAATGTGTATGAAAATATTCGCTTTCCCCTAAAGGTACGCAGTATTGACCCGGCTGGTCAGGATGCGCGGGTGCGCCAGGCTTCGGCGATGGTTGAGCTTGATGAATTTCTCCATCGCAAGCCAGCGGAGCTCTCGGGTGGACAGCGTCAACGCGTTGCTTTGGCGCGCGCAATCGTGCGTGAGCCAAATGTATTCCTCATGGACGAACCGCTTTCCAATCTGGATGCCAAATTACGCGTATCAACCCGCGCGCAGATCAAGAACCTGTCGCATGAATTGGCGGTAACAACCATATATGTCACGCATGACCAGATTGAGGCGATGACGCTTGCCGATCGGGTGGTTGTGATGGAGCGTGGTGTCGTGCAACAGGTTGGCACGCCAACCGAAATCTACGACAGGCCGGCAAATGCCTTTGTCGCTGGTTTCATTGGTAATCCAGCGATGAATTTGATCAATGGTTCGCTGAAAGGCGACACATTTGCCGCCGAGAAAGTAAAAATCGAGGGTTTTAATGCGCCTGATGGGCCGGTCACGCTTGGCTTTCGTGCGGAGGATGCAACGGTTACAGACTCCAGAAAGGCTGAGATTACCGCCCCGATTTACACGCTTGAACTGCTTGGTGACGCCACCATGGTGACGGTTCGCGTGGCCGGTGAGTTGATCGCAGTCCGTGCCGCAAAGGATTTTCGCGCTGCGATCGGCGACCCAGTTAAGCTGTCGGTGCCTTCACATATTTGCCACCTGTTCGATGCAGAAACAGGTGCGCGAGTCGGGACTTGATCCCGAGATTATCCGCCACAGGCGGATGCAACCGTGATGCAGACCACGTTGCTGCGTCCGAAAACAGGGAGAAACATATGTTTGTCAGAAAGTTAGTATTGGCCGGTGTCATGACCGTCCTGGCGGGAACATCCGCCATGGCCTGTGGCATCAACGCCCGCGTCTCCGTCGTGGGCAACGAATTTCCTGCAATTCAGTCTGTCGGTGCAGGGGCACAGGAATGTTCTGGTGCTGAGGTGACAACCAACCTCACTGCAGATCATCAGAAGATCAATGTCCCGGGCATGCAGGGCAATCCTGCAGAATACACCTCAGCCATCATCGCCAACTCCTCGATTGTTGCGTTGATGAATGAGGATGTTATCCGCCCGTTGGATGACCTTGTCGCAAAGCACGGCAAGGACCTCAAGAAGAACCAGCTTGTCACCATTGATGGCAAAGTCATGGCAGTCGCCTTTATGGCCAATGCCCAACACCTCGTATATCGGGCTGACGTTCTCAAGCAGATTGGTGTAGAGCCACCAAAGACCTATGAGGACATGCTGGCAGCCGCGAAAATGATCCGCGACAAAGGTATCATGGCAAATCCGGTCGGCGGTGCCTACAAGGCTGGTTGGAACCTCGCCCAGGAATTCAACAATATGTTCCTTGGTATGGGGGGAAGTCATTTCAAGTCAGGCTCAGCGCAGCCGAACGTGAACAATGAAGCAGGTGTAAAAGCGCTCACCATGATGAAGTCACTTTCCGAATACATGAATCCTGACTTCCTGACCCATGACAGCAACGCGACAAATGCTGAATTCCGTGCTGGCAATGTTGCGATCATGAATATGTGGGGATCGCGTGCTGCAACTCTCGTAACCGCCGATGGTGTACCACAGGAAGTGGTAGATGGCTTTGCCATTGACGGTCCAATGACTGCTGGCGGTGGTGCCATTCCGGCATCGACCCTGTGGTGGGACGGCTGGACCGTGGCCAAGAATATTTCTGATGCCGAGGCGGAATCGACTTTCATTGCAATGACGCACGCAATTCGGCCGGCAATACTTGCTGATAGTGATGTTGCCACTCAGGCGGTATGGTTGATTGACGGCTATAAGCCAACTCCTGCTGCCGTTGGTGTTTTTGCGGCTGCTGAAGCTAACACCATTCCTTATCCTATGCTGCCTTACATGGGCCTGCTGCATACGGCGCTTGGAAACGAGCTTGCTGATTTCATGCAGGGCAAGGAAAGTGCCGAGCAGGCGCTTGCCGATGTCGAAGCTGCATATGTGGCTGCGGCAAAAGAAAAGGGCTTCCTCTAGGAAGCGGGATTGCGGGGAGGGTAATCCGTCCCCGCAACTTTTAACGCTGGCTGGCGAAGTAAATGAAACACAGCACTTTTTTCTGGTTCTTCATGCCGACAGGCCTTGCGATGCTATTGTTCATCGCCACGCCAATCGTGTCGGTCACCGTGCAGTCCATGTTCACGCCGCATGAAGCCGTATTTTTGACGGTGGAGACTTGCACGCCCTTCAAGTGTACGGAAGAGACCACTATCGATCAGGAGGCGACGGCAGCGCTTCGGGCTGAGCAGCCACTTGGGCGTTTTGTGGGATTGGACATCTATCTTGATCGAGGTCACCTCGCCATTTCAGAGGTCGGTGAGGCGTGGGCCAGCTCGCAGAATTGGACGGAGTTTCTCGCTTCGCTCAGCAACCTTCCATTTTACCGGGCCATGTCTTTTACATTGGTGTTCATCTTTACCGTGACGCCAATGGTTATAGTGCTTGGACTGCTTATTGCGCTGGCTGTGAACTCCATTTACGCGAGGCTTCGCGGCGTTGTAATTTTTTTCTCGCTTTTGCCTTTTGTCATTACACCATTGATCGGCGCACTCGTACTCTACTGGATGATCGACAGCCGTGGCATTCTGGGTAACCTGCTGCAATGGATGGCAGGTGATCCGTCACTCTCGCTTAAGGCTTCAACGGGCTTGATGTGGGTGTCGCTGATAGTCTACGGCATTTGGCACGCGGCCCCATTTGCCTTCGTCATCTTTTATGCTGGGCTGCAGACGCTGCCGCAGGATCAGATGGAGGCGGCGCAGATTGATGGGGCTTCCCGTCTGCAACGGGTACGCTATGTAATCCTGCCCCATCTGATGCCGCTTGTGATGTTCGTAACGTTGATTCAACTGATGGACAATTTTCGTGTTTTTGAACCGATTATTGGCTTTAACGCCGAGGCGCATGCCACTTCGCTGAGTTGGGCGATCTTCAATGATCTTGGCGGGGAAACCAGGCAGTTCAGCTCGGCGGCAGCGACATCTGTCATCACCATCATTGGTGTGGCAATTCTGCTCACACCTGTTTTGATCCGCACGTGGCGGGATTTTAGAAGGAAAGTCTGAGATGGCGTCACGCGCACAAAGCCTGCCGAAAGGCCTTCGGATAGCCCTGACCAGCTTCATCGTGATCTGGCTGATCATGGCGGCCTTCCCGTTTATCTGGACGTTGTGGGGGTCATTCAAGGTCGAACTTGACTTCTTCTCGATCGCTGACTGGACAAATGCCATCACTGGCGCTCGCACAGAGGAAACGCATGGCAGCCCGTTCACTGGTGCTGGCTATCACGGTGCTTGGGTTGAGGAGGGCTTCCTGCGCAATGTCATCAACACATTCATTGTCTGCTTCTTCGTTGTGCTTACGTCCTTGACGATTGGTACGCTTGGCGGCTACGCGCTGTCGCGCTCAGGGTATCGCTACACTTTTTGGCTGTTGATTGCGGCTCTGATTTTTCGCGCGATGCCGCCAATAACCCTGGTTGCGGGCTACATGCTGCCCTTTTTTCAATGGAACGTCTGGGGCATCCTGCCGACAACCATCATTGTTCTCGTGGCAATAAACCAGCCCTTCACTTTGTGGATGCTGCATTCCTTTTTCCAGAACATTCCAAAGGAATTGGACGAGAGCGCAAAGGTTGACGGCTGCACGCAGTTTCAGGCTTTCCGCCATGTAATCATTCCGGTCATGTGGCCCGGCGTCATTACCACAGGGCTTTTCAGTTTCCTTCTTGCATATAACGACTTCGCTGTCACGGCGATGCTACTCGCAGAGGAAAACCGAACCATGGTGCCGCAGGTAGCCGCCTTTCTTGGATCAACCTATACCGAGGGTAATGTTATGTTTGCCGTGGCCTCGGTTGTATCTGCCACCGTTCCACTGTTTATCCTTGTGATGGTTTTCCAGCGGCAGATTGTCAGCGGTTTGACTGCGGGAGCTGTCAAAGGATGAGAGGTTCACGACCCGAACAGGCGGTCCTCAGCCGCGATACGGACATGACAAAGACTGATGAAACCCGTGCCGTTATCGAGGGCATGGTTGACGGGCTGAATGACCATCGTATTGATGATATTGGTGAATTCTTTGCCAAGAGCTTTCGTTGGATGGGCAACGCTGGCTGTGGAACCAAGACTGGCCTCAAAGAATTTCAGGACAATTGGCAACGTCCGTTTCAGGCCGCTTTTTCAGACAAAGTGTGTATCGATGAGGCACGCCTTTATATGGGTGAATGGGCCGCTGCCTTCGGCCGACAGGAAGCCACTCACTCTGGTGAATTTATGGGTGTGGAGGCGACCGGAAAGAGGATTGAAATCCGTTATATGGATTTTTGGAAAGTCGAGGATGGCAAGATTGCTGACAATTGGGTGATGGTCGATTTTCCGCATGTATTGGCCCAGCTTGGCGTCGATGTTTTTGATGGCAAGGGATGGGAAACTTTTGACCGTGGTGAGCGTGTTCCACCACAGCCAGATGAAAATGAGCGAATGACCGAATGACCGAATGACTGGCGACTGGGTGGCTCACGGGCTGAGAAAAACTTTAAGGATTATAGACAATGGGAATTGAATTTCTAAAGCGCAGCAAACCTGACTCAGAAAAAGCTGAGGATGATGCTAAGGTAAAAGCAGTGGTGGAAACGACCCTTGCTGACATTGCGGCGCGAGGTGATACGGCAGTACGTGACCTTTCCCAGAAATTTGATAATTATCAGCCGGAGCGCTTTCGCCTCACTAACAGCGAGATTGAAGCCGCGATGAACAAGGTCTCGACGCGGGATATGGACGACATAAAATTTGCCCAGACCCAGATCCGCCGCTTTGCTGAAGCACAGCGCGCCAGCATGACCGATATAGAAGTTGAGACGTTGCCCGGTGTCATCCTCGGCCACAGGAATATACCGGTACAGTCAGTCGGATGTTACGTTCCGGGCGGTAAATTCCCGATGGTGGCGTCAGCCCACATGTCGGTCCTGACCGCATCAGTGGCAGGTGTGCCGCGCATTATCGCGTCTGCTCCGCCAGTCGATGGTGAACCACATCCCGCCATTGTTGCGGCGATGGCTATGGGCGGTGCGCATGAAATTTATGTGCTAGGCGGCATCCAGGCTGTTGGTGCCATGGCCATTGGAACGGAGAGCATTAAGCCGGTGCATATGCTGGTGGGACCTGGCAATGCTTTTGTTGCCGAAGCCAAGCGACAGCTTTATGGCAGAGTTGGCATTGATCTGTTTGCCGGACCAACTGAAACTATGATCATTGCTGATGATACAGTCGATGCAGAGTTATGCGCCACAGATCTGCTCGGTCAAGCTGAGCATGGTTACAACTCACCTGCATGTCTGATAACCAACAGCCGTCAGCTTGCAGAAGATACAATGGCTGAGATTGACCGGCTTCTGCAAATTTTGCCAACAAGCGAAACAGCCGCTGCAAGTTGGGAAAACTATGGTGATATCATTGTCTGTGACAGCCACGAGGACATGTTGCACACCGCAAATGACATGGCTTATGAACATGTGCAGGTGATGACCGCACGCGATGATTGGTACCTCGAGAATATGCACAGCTACGGCGCGTTGTTTCTGGGGCCGCGGACAAATGTTGCCAATGGCGACAAGGTGATTGGAACCAATCACACATTACCCACAAAAAAGGCTGGTCGCTACACGGGTGGCCTCTGGGTTGGTAAATTCCTGAAGACACACTCCTACCAGAAAATCACCTCCGATGAAGCGGCGACAATGATCGGCGAATATGGATCGCGCCTGTGTATGCTGGAGGGGTTTGTGGGCCATGCTGAGCAATGTAATGTTAGGGTGCGTCGTTATGGGGGGAAGAACATACCCTTTGGCGAGGCAGCAGAATGACCCGAGCCGCGCATGCCGATCAGTTGAAAGCTGTCATTGCGCCTTTCATCATGGCTGCTCAGTCCTTTGCCGAAGACCCAGTGCGCCGTGCGCTTGACGATATGGCGGCAACGGATATTCGCATTCGAATGTGCCATCCGTTTGGTGATTTGCAGGGTGCCACGGCGCTCTATGATACGATTTATGCACCGTTGCTTGCAGCGATGCCCGATCTGGAGCGGCGTGACCTGATTTGCCTAGCCGGTACCACGCCTGAGGGCGATGACTGGGTTGGCATCATGGGAAACTATTTTGGCAGTTTCATGGCCCCGTTCCTTGATATTCCGCCAACTGGCCATCTGGCACATATGCGCTATCACGAATTTTTCAGAATTGCCAACGGCAAGGTGACCGAGATACAGGCCATCTGGGATGTTCCCGAGTTGATGATGCAAGCATCAGCATGGCCAATGGCACCACAGTTGGGTGCGTTCCTCTGCACGCCCGGTCCGTTGACAGGAGACGGGCTGACAGCATCGGGCGATGGCGCGGCCGGTCTTGAACATCTCAAACAGATGGAAACCGCATTGTGCCGGCATCCCGACGACCCTGATCCACGGGTTATGCGGCTGGAAGAATTTTGGGACCCTCGGTTCAACTGGTACGGTCCGGCTGGCGTTGGCACCGGCCGTGGCATCCGCGGGTTTCGGCATTGGCACCAGATACCGTTCCTTCGCGGCATGCCTGACCGCAAAGTCGATCCGACAGGTGATCGCCTCGCTGATGAGCAGATGCATGACCTGCATTCACACTGGATTGCCGTTGGCGATTACGTGTGCGAGACAGGCTGGCCGAATATGCGCATGAGGGTGACGCATGATGGCTGGATGGGGATTGCACCGGTTGGCCGCGAGATTACGCTGTGCAGCATTGATTTCTGGCGACTTGAAGACGGGAAAATTCGCGAAAACTGGGTGCAGTTTGATGTGCTGAACGTTTACATGCAGCTTGGCGTGGACGTGTTGGCACGTATGCGGGAATTCAACAAGGCGCGCAGCATGGCTGCCATTCCATTTGATGATGGTCTATCCATGCAGGTGAATCCCGCCATATCAACCGCGGAGGTTATGGAATGACTAAACTACCCCAAACCCCATCTTTCTCGCTTGCCGGGCGTCGCAGTCTGGTCGTCGGCGGTTCATCGGGAATTGGCCTTGGTTGTGCGGTTGCGTTGGCTGAGGCTGGAGCGCATGTGGTAATCATGGCGCGCCGTTCTGATCAGATTGATGAGGTTGTTACAGCCATGCAGGAAAAAGGGCTGTCGGCTGAGGGAATTGTAGGCGATGTTACGGATGTTGACGCCACTGCCGCTCTGATTGCGCGGCTGCGGCCATTGGATGTTTTTGTCAACAGCGCAGGCCTCGCCCGGCACTCACCGGCACTCGAAACCAAGCCGGATGATTTTGATGTGGTGATGAATGTCAATCTCCGCGGTGCCTATTTTGCCGCGCAAGCTGCCGCAGGGATAATGATAGATGATGGCCGTGCCGGGTCAATCATCACAATTTCAAGTCAGATGGCCATGGTTGGCGGCGTCGACCGTGCTGTCTATTGCGGCTCGAAACACGCTGTTGAGGGCTTTACCAAGGCAATGGCGGTCGAATTTGGCAAGCATGGGGTGAGGATCAACACCATTTGCCCGACATTCATTCGTACTCCATTGACTGAACAAACCTTTGCGCGTCCCGAGCTGGTGCAATGGATTGAGGAAAAGATAAAATTGGGGCGCGTCGGTGAAATTAAGGACATCATGGGTGCCGTGCAGTTTCTGGCGTCTGATGCCTCGGCTCTTGTGACTGGCAGTGCACTGATGATTGACGGGGGGTGGACAGCAGACTGATGTCCCGCGAGAACGCAACATCTATCGACGTTGCCCGCCGTGCCGGTGTCAGCCAGTCGGCGGTGAGCCGTGTTTTCACGCCGGGTGCATCGGCATCACGGCAAACGGTCGAGAAGGTGCGCAAAGCAGCCAATGAGCTCGGCTATCGACCGAACTCTCTGGCGCGCGCCATGGTATCTGGCAAGAGTCGGATCATCGGTCTTGTTGTGGCCTACTTGCAAAACCAGTTTTATCCTGAGGCACTTGAGAAGCTGTCAAACGAGTTGCAGGAGCGTGGCTATCATGTCCTCGTCTTTTTGGCGGCCCGCACGGTGGGAAATGTCGATGACGTTCTCGATGAAATTCTTGATTATCAGGTTGATGGCATCATTGCGGCGTCAGTGGCGCTGTCTTCCGATCTATCAAACAGGTGCCGTATAGCCGGTGTCCCCACGGTAATGTTCAACCGCTCGCAGGATGACCTGGCCATTTCCGCGGTCACATCAGACAATTATGCCGGCGGGCGTAAGGTAGCGGAATTTCTGATTGCTGGCGGCCATGAACGCATCGCCTTTATGGCGGGTTGGGAAGGCGCTTCAACCCAGCGAGACCGTGAAGCGGGCTTTCGTGATGGTTTGCAGGACGCTGGCGTGCCCCTTTTTGCGCGTGGTGTAGGTAACTTCGAGTTTGATCAAGCCCGCAATGCCACAAGGCAGATGTTTTCTGGTGACAGGGACACATGGCCCGAAGCGTTGTTTGTCGCCAATGACCACATGGCCTTTGCGGTAATGGACACCTTGCGGGCTGAACTTGGGCTCAACATACCAGATGATGTGTCTATTGTGGGCTATGACGATGTGCCGGCTGCTGCTTGGCCATCATATGATTTGACCACGGTGCGTCAGCGCACGAACCAAATGATCAGGGCGACAGTCGATATATTGCTCAGCGAAATTGAAAACGAGGGCGCCGCACCCTGTCAGGTAAGAATTGATGGACCACTGGTTCTCCGTGGTTCAGCGTTGACAGCGAAAGGAAAATAGTATGAAAGGTTTTGATCCCAGATTTAAGGATTTTCCCGACTATATTCTCGGGATTACCAGAGAGATTTGGGAGGATCGCGGCATCGCGACCTTGCATGAATATTATGGCAAGGACATGCATCTGCGAATGCCTCTGGGATCGTCCCGTGGCAACCTAGGTGTCATTGCAAGCACCATGGGCACTTTGGTGGAGTTTCCCGATCGCCAACTCCTTGGAGAGGATGTCATCTGGTCAGGAAACGAAGATCAGGGCATGTTAAGTTCGCACAGGCTTTATTGCACCGGCACACATCTTGGCGAGAGTATGTTTGGTGCACCCACCGGGAAAAAGGTTCATTTTCGTGCCATCGCCGATTGCTATGCGATTGAAAACACCATTACTGATGAATGGCTCGTTCGTGATTATGGCGGCATTGCCAAGCAACTTGGCTGGACGGCGCGGGATGCGGCCGCCAAATTGATTGCCGATGAGGGCGGTGCGGAGGTCTGTGCTCGGCCCCTGTCATCGGCGAATTATGAAGAGGGCCCGTATATGGGCCGCGGTAATGAAAATGAGTGGGGTGTCCGCTATGCTGATTGTCTGAACCGGATCATGAGTGCCGACCTTGCGGTGATCCCAGAACAATACGATCGCGCTATCCATGGCGAATATCCGGGTCAGACCTATGCCAGAGGATGGAACGAGGTGGACAAATTCTGGATTGGTTTGCGCTCAGCCTTTCCATCGGCACAATTTTCCATCGACCATCAGATTGGCCGGGAAGACCCGATGATGCCACCGCGTGCAGCTATCCGCTGGAGCCTGCATGGCAAACATGAGGGGTGGGGCAGTTTTGGCCGGCCGACTGGCGCCGAGATCTATATCATGGGCATATCACATGTCGAATTTGGTGCTCTTGTCGATGGACATCCCCTGATCAGGCGTGAGTTCACGCTTTACGATGAGGTCGCGATCTGGAAGCAAATTCTGATGCAGACAGACTAGTGGCTGATGGTTCGGAGCTTGAGACAGGCCGCTCATTTGGATCGATTGTGGAAGAAAGGGACGCTTTGATGACAAAGATACTGACAACCCATGTTGGCTCATTGCCGCGCACACAGGACGTGGTGGATTTCATCTTCGCCCGGGAGCATGATACACCTTATTCTCAGGCGGAGTTTGATGCCTGTATGACAAAGGCCTGTGACCAAACCGTCCGTCGGCAGGTTGATGCCGGCATTGATATTGTCTCAGATGGTGAAACCTCGAAAATTTCCTATGCGACTTACGTCAAGGACCGGTACAATGGATTTTCGGGTGACAGCCCTCGCAATGCGCCGGGGGATTTGAAGTTATTTCCCGGTTTTCTGCAACGCCTTGCTGATGACGGCGGCACGCCGCAATATGCCCGGCCGATGTGTACCGGTGAAGTCACCTCGAAGGGGCAAGGTGAGTTAAAGGCAGATATTGCCAATCTGCAGGCTGGTATGGCAAAAAACGGGGCGAAGCGTGCCTTTATGAATGCCGCCTCTCCCGGGGTGATTTCACTGTTCCTGCAAAATCAGCATTACAAGACGAGAGAGGCCTATCTGGCAGCACTCGCCGATGTGATGAAGACAGAATATGAGACCATTGTGGCCGCAGGCATTGACCTTCAACTTGATTGTCCTGATCTGGCACTCTCCCGGCATATGCTTTTTGCCGATCTCTCTGATGAGGAATTTGTGAAGATCGCCACTTTGCATGTCGAGGCGCTCAATCACGCGCTGCGCGACATTGATCCGGCTCATGTGCGGGTGCATATCTGTTGGGGCAATTATGAAGGTCCACATGTATGCGATATCGACATGGACAAAGTGTTTTCAACATTGATGCAGACACAGGCGCGTTTTGTCCTTTTTGAGACATCAAATCCGCGTCATGCCCATGAGTGGACCGTCTTTCGTGATCGCAGCGCAGAGATACCCGACGATAAAATTTTGGTTCCGGGAGTTGTTGATACCACGACGAATTTTGTCGAACATCCCGAATTGGTTGCCCAACGGCTAGAGCGGTTTGTGAACATCGTTGGTGCTGATCGGGTGATTGCCGGTTCAGATTGTGGGTTCGGCACCTTTGCTGGATTTGGCGCAGTGGATCCGGATATTGCCTATGCCAAGCTGGCATCGCTGGTTGAGGGTGCAAAGCTGACGTCAAGCCGCCTTGGTGTGTGATGAGACATCGGCAGGTATGGATTGAATGGATGGTACGAGGAAAGAGGCAAGGGTGATGCTCCTAGAGGAAATGGAACAGAATATTGTCCGCCGTGGTGCATTGATGCCTTGCCGGACAGCCTTTATTGATGCGCACACACCGGGCAGTAATCAGAAGGAAAATTTTACCATAATTGGTGGAGGCGTGTCTGAAAGTGTGGATCAGCACGTTCACATTAACGAGGCGATTGGGTTTAATATTGGCGCTGCCGGGCAACCGCCCAAGTGCCATAATAGCCTGCATTCGCATCGGACGGCTGAAGTCTTTTTTGTGCAATCGGGAAGGTGGCGGTTCTTCTGGGGGCGCGATGGTAATGCTGGCGAGGTTGTGCTGGAGGAGGGAGATATTTTCAATATCCCTACCGGCATCTTCCGGGGCTTTGAGAATATTGGCACCGACTATGGTCTGATCATGGCCATTCTCGGTGGAGATGATGCTGGAGGCGGTGTGATCTGGGCACCGCAGGTGATAACTGATGCTGCTGAACACGGTCTCGTTCTGGGCCAGAATGGTCGACTGTATGACAGTAAAAAAGGTGAGGCTTTGCCCGAGGGTGTCCTCCCAATGCCACCATTGACCGCGAAGGAAATGGAGTTTTTTGGCGAGCCGTCGACCGGTGAAGTGGTGCCACATTATGTAGCACGATATTGGGATCTGATGGCGTTGGCCGACCACCAACCGGCAAAGGTAATCGGGCCAGATGCGATGCTGCGTGACCGGCCGGGATTCGAGCTTGATTTTGTCACCCGGGGCTCTCTTGACGAAACCGCAGTCAGTTTTGATCAACCTGTGGTTCTGATGCCCGCGCGCGGACATTGGAAGCTGAGTTGGAGTGGAGGGGAAACAATTCTGAATTCTGGTGACACATGTCTTATGCCGGCTGGTCTTGTTCATTCACTTGTACCGTCAATGACCGGTGAGGTTAGCATGTTCAGGGTTTGGAAAACTGATGATCCAGCCGGTCCCACAATGAACCTTGGCTAGGTGATTGATCCTCTGACGGTGAGTCAATGGTGGCGTGTCAATGGAGGCCTTTGACAGTGATTGCTAATGCGGAGCACCTTTTGACACTGGAATTATTGAGACTGATCAACGAGGCGGTGAAAAATGGCTGATGACTTAATTCCGGATGATCTTCTGGACCTGTTGCGCAGAATGGACACACCAACAGTGTGCAATGCCATTGAGGTGGCGCAGGGTAAACGCGGCTTCAACCGCTTCACTCGCGGCACAATGCAGCATTGCAAGCCGGGTGATCCGGCTATCGTGGGTTTTGCCCGTACAGCAAAAATTTCCGGGTTGGCTCCAGCAAATGAAGAGGCCGATGTAATCCGGTCGCGTCGGATGGATTACTTTCGGGCGATGGCTGGCGGTGCATCACCGTCGGCTGCGGTTATCGAAGACGTTGATTATCCGAACTGCATCGCCGGCTGGTGGGGCGAGGTGCATGTCGCTGTTCACCGCGGGCTGGGTCTTGCTGGTGCGGTGACGAATGGAGTAATGCGTGACCTGGACGTTATGGATGATGGATTTCCGGTATTGGCCGGCTCGATCGGACCAAGCCACGGATTTGTTCATGTTGTTGAAATTGGCACTCCCGTCACTATCAAGGGAATGCGGGTCGCCCAGGATGAGTTGATCCATGCGGATCGCCATGGTGCCCTCGTCATTCCTGCCGAAGTCATTCCGGAACTCGCCCCGGCAATCCGGTCTGTGATAGATAGCGAGTCGATCATTCTCGGCCCGGCGCGCGAACCTGGGTTCGATATTAACACGTTGGAAAAAGCCTGGGCAGAATTCGAGGCAGCGAGGACTTAACAGCTTGGCCAGATTTTCCGCCAATCTTGGTTTTCTCTGGGCTGATCTGCCTCTGATTGAGGCCATCCATGCGGCAAAGGCGGCTGGATTTGATGCAGTTGAATGCCACTGGCCCTATGACGTGCCAGCCAGATCGGTTGCCAGGGCGCTGGATGAAACAGGCCTGCAAATGCTGGGCTTGAATACATATGCTGGTGATCTGTCAAAGCCAGAATTTGGCCTGACAGCCTTGCCAGAACGCCGTGTGGACGCCCTGGCGGCCATTGATCAGGCGATTGCCTATGGTGCCGAAATTGGGGTGCAGTCGGTTCACGTGATGGCAGGGATCACTGATGCGGAGAACGCGCATGATGTCTTTATGGACAACCTCAAATATGCCTGCATGATGGCAGTTAACCACAACATAGATATTTTGATTGAGCCTCTCAATCGCCACGATGTCCCCGGTTATTTTCTGACCGATACCACGCAGGCGGCAGAGATAATCACTGATATTGCCGCCTCCAATCTAAAGTTGATGTTCGATTGCTATCATGTCGGACTAACAGAAGGTGACATTGCCAACCGCTTTCATGATCTCAGGCACTTGATTGGGCATGTTCAATTTGCCTCGATCCCTGACCGTGGACCACCGGATGGTGGGGAGATTGATCTGAGCTCATTTTTTGCAATGCTTGATGATGTAGGCTGGATCAAGCCGCTTGGTGCTGAATACAAACCTGTCGGACCGACAGATGCCTCGCTTGACTGGTTGGCAAAATCCTAATGTCGAGGTTGACAATAACGCGCCCTTCAAACGCGTTAATCATGTGATATTTTCTGGCTAATGCAGGTGTGTTTTATCGCTTGATGCTTGGAACGGTACGAAAGATGCATATCTTCGTTCTGCATCAACTCAATGACCCGGCGGTGAGATGAAAGATTTCATTTTTGTTTTGATATTGGCCACCAGCTTTATTGTTATTGGAGTAGGCGGCTGGTGGATTGTGCAAAGCG
This sequence comes from SAR116 cluster bacterium, assembly GCA_004212735.1. Lineage (GTDB taxonomy): Bacteria > Pseudomonadota > Alphaproteobacteria > Puniceispirillales > Puniceispirillaceae > MED-G116. The sequence continues at coordinate 18,728 of SHBD01000014.1, read as the reverse complement.
GCATTTTAAAGCCGAAGCCCAAACCGATGGTTAATGCAACCATCATGCTGGACAATCAATGCGAGCTTCTGGATCAGGTCTTTGTCGTCTCTGCGCCGGAACTTGGGAGAACTGCACCGTTCTACAACAAGAAAGCAACGATCAAGTTACCCGAGGGGACATTGCTGCAGCTCGCGACAAGCTCGCTTTATCCCGACGTCGCCTATGATGGCATCCCTCAGGCGATTATGCCTGAAATGAAAATGACAGCTGATTGTTCGCTGTCACCCCGTCTGGAAGGCATCTTTGGTTCTATGCGGGAAACATTCAACAAATAGGTTCAGGGGAGGGACTGGTTGCCCTTTGATGTCTGACCTTTGCCCGTTGCGGATTGTTGATTAAATAAAACGGTTTACGATGTTTTCCAGAATTTCCTGTTTGCCTGAGACGGGTTGTGGGTTGATCTGCTCATCAATCACCTTGACAGCAAGGCTTTCGAGATCATGCTCACCATCCATGATGGCGCCGCCAAGCTCGCCTTCCCATCCTGCATAACGGGAAATCAGATTTTCCTGTAAGCTGCCATCCTCCAGCATCGCTGCTGCTGCCTTGACGCCTCTGGCACAAATGTCCATCGCTCCAACATGCGCCAGCAGCAGATCATTCGGATCAATAGATTGGCGCCTGAGCTTTGCATCAAAATTCGTACCTCCCGTGACGAAGCCACCACCAGCTAGGATGTGATAATAGGCCAGCGCAACTTCCGGCGCATTGTTGGGGAATTGATCCGTGTCCCAACCAGACTGGTAATCATTGCGGTTCATGTCAATCGATCCGAAAATGCCAAGCGCATTGGCAACGGCCAGCTCATGCTCGAAAGAATGACCGGCAAGAATGGCGTGGCCCTGCTCTATATTGACCTTGATTTCCTCTTCCAAGCCATAGCGCTTCAAGAAGCCATAGACCGTGCTGACATCAAAATCATATTGGTGCTTTGTTGGTTCTTGCGGTTTTGGCTCAATCAGGATTGTTCCGTTAAAGCCAATCTTGTATTTGTAATCCACGACCATTGTCATAAATCGGCCCATCTGGTCCAACTCATGGTCGATTGCTGTGTTCAGCAGGGTTTCATACCCTTCACGACCGCCCCACAACACATAGTTTGCTCCACCAAGCTTTTGCGTTGCGTCAAGGCATGTCTTAACGGTGGCGGCCGCAAAGGCAAAGATATCGGGGTCAGGATTGGTTGAGGCACCTGCCATGTAACGGCGGTGAGAAAATAGGTTTGCTGTTCCCCACAGCAACTTTGTCCCAGTTTGCTCCATTTTCTGAGCAAAGTAATCGGTCATCTGCTGAAGATTTGCCGTGTTTTCGGCAAAATTCTCTCCCTCAGGGCGCATGTCCGCATCGTGAAAGCAAAAGTAGGGCACACCAAGCAGACGAAACATTTCAAAGGCTATATCGGCCTTGTGCTTTGCGGCATCCATCGGGGTGCCGGACCAATTTTCGGGAAACCACGGCCGCTCGAAGGTTGCGCCACCAAAGGGATCATTGCCTGGCCACACAAAATTATGCCAGTAACAGACTGCAAATCTGAGGTGGTCCTCCATGCGCTTGCCAAGCAGAGTCTCATCGGGATTATAGTGGCGGAAACCGGCATTTGCCGCGCTATCAGCGCCAACATAGGAAAAGGGCGTGCTTCTCTTAAAAAATTCTTCGATCATTGTCGTTTCCCGCTGGATTGCTAGGTTTGAATTTGTATCGTCGGTCTTTAGTCAGGCAGATCCTTCGCTTAGCACTTTACGGCGTGATAGAGATCCCGCCACCGCGCAATCGTCCCGGCATAGGCATCGGTGAGTGATTTATTGGGATCAATCTGCTCGGCCATATCTGGCTTTTGCATGATTGCTGTTATCTCTGCCACCTCTAATTCGTCTGCTGCCATCCGGCCAAGCCGGGCAGCGCCAAGCGCGGCGCCAAAGTCACTGCCGGCCGGAACCACTATGGGGCATTGAGCAACGGCGGCAATGATTTGTAGCCATCGTCTGCTTCGCGCTCCGCCGCCGGTTGCCAGCAACGAAGATGGCTTGGCGCTTGCGTTGGCCAGAACATCAATTGCGTCAGCCAGTGCAAAGGCTACCCCTTCAACGACAGCCTGGGTCATCTCGCGGCGATCATGTGCGCGTGACAGACCAAAGAAAGCCCCCCTTGCTCCGGCGTCATTATGCGGTGTCCTTTCACCAGACAAATAGGGATGAAACAGCACGGGTGATGGTTCGGTGTAATTGGCCTCAAACTCATTCATCAATGCCTCAACTCTTTGTCCGGTGACATCGCCTAGCCAGTTCAGACAATCCGTTGCGGCCAGAATTACCCCCATCTGATGCCATGTCTCAGGGATGGCATGGCAGAACGCGTGAGCGCCGTGTTCAGGTGCTGGAGCAAAACTGTCGGTGACGGCAAAAACAACGCCGGAGGTTCCAAGCGACAGAAATGCGTCGCCTGGTGCGATAACGCCAAGTCCGCAGGCCGCTGCCGCATTATCGCCCGCACCGCCAGCAACCACCGGGGTGCCCTCAATACCCCAGCTTGCCGCAATCTCTCCTCGCAGTGTGCCAGAAACCTCACTACCCTCGACAAGCCGGGGCATCTGGTCGCTATTCAGGCCGCAGAGACCAAGCAATTCATCTGACCAGCAGCGCTGTGCAACATCCATCCATAGGGTGCCCGCCCCATCTGACATCTCAGCGCAAAACTCGCCCGTCATCCGCAGGCGGATGAAATCTTTTGGCAGCAGGATTTTGTTTATCTTCGAAAAGAGTTCCGGCTCATGCCGTTGCATCCAAACAGCCTTTGGTGCGGTAAAGCCAGGCATAACTGCGTTTCCTCCGATTTCTCGAAAAGTGGGAAACTCGGCATCGAGTTCGTCTGCCTCGGCGGCGTTGCGCGTGTCGTTCCATAGAATTGCCGGGCGCAAAACGCTGTCACTTGCTTCAAGCGCAACCAGGCCATGCATCTGGCCCGACAGCCCAATTCCTTGTACTTTCGCCATCTGTGCGGGGTGACTGGCTCTCAAGCTTTGCACTGCCAGATTCACCGCCTGCCACCAATCCTCGGGATTTTGCTCTGACCAGCCGGGTTGAGGCCGCAGAACATCAAGCGGCGCCGTGTCATTGGCAACAACCGAGTCGGTATCATCAATCAGCAGGGCTTTCACGCCAGAGGTGCCAACATCAATTCCAAGATACATGTATCAAGACCCTTCAAACGACATCTTGTCTACTGGTGAGACTTGCAGAATGTTGCTTATACGGAGCAACCACGCCCCTATGGTGTTCATGAATTAATGACAAATCAAGGTTGTTGTCGAAGATGATTAGGGTTTGACAAATAGCCGCGTTGTCAAGCACACATGCATCCGGCAGAGATAGCCCCCATCTCGGGGGATGAGTGAACTCTTTTTGGGAGAAAATGGTGACGATAAATTTTGCGATTCTGGGTGCGGGGCGCATCGGACAGGTACATGCGCGGGCAGTTGCAGGAAATGAAAATGCTGTTTTGCGAGCTGTTGCTGATCCAATGCCGGACGCCGCGGATGCAATCGCCGAGCGCTACGGCTGTGACGTCCGCACGATTGATCAAATTGCAGGCAGCAGTGATATCGATGCGGTCGTGATCTGCACTCCAACCGATATGCATGCAGACCTGATCGAACAGTTTGCACGCGCAAAAAAGGCAATTTTCTGTGAAAAACCAATCGACCTTGACGTGGCACGCGTGAGTGATTGCCTTGAGGTTGTCGCGGCTGAGGATGGATTTTTGATGGTTGGTTTCAACCGTCGGTTTGATCCACACTTCATGGCGGTTCGCAAAGCCATTGAGGAGGGCCAAATTGGCACTCCGGAAATGGCCATCATTACCTCGCGCGATCCAGGGGCGCCGCCAGCGGAATACATTCAACGTTCAGGCGGAATCTTCAGGGACATGACAATTCACGATTTTGACATGGCCGTCTTTTTAATGGGTGAGATGCCCGAGACGGTTCAGGCAATCAGCTCTGTGCTGACTGATCCGGCAATTGGACCGTTGGGGGATTTTGATACAGCGTCAGTGATTATGAAGATGGCGTCGGGAAAACAAGTGACGATCACCAATTCACGCCGGGCAAGCTATGGCTATGACCAGCGGGTTGAAGTGCATGGCTCGCTTGGCATGGTCGCTGCCGAAAACCAGCGCCCAGTCTCTATCGAAATCGCCACGGCGAATGGCTACATGCGACCGCCTCTGCATGATTTTTTCATGACGCGTTACATAGATGCCTACGCCAATGAAATTGCTAGCTTCGTCTCCAGCTTGACAGATGGTTCACCTGCCAACCCGACAGGGGTTGATGGTCTGAATGCTCTGCTGCTTGCCGATGCAGCTGTTGAGTCTGTTCGCACCGGAGCGTCTGTCAGGGTGAAGGTGGGCTAGCCGACCTGATCATCCATTTTCAGCCAGTGCTCCGACGATTTGTTGGTCATAATCTATGATCGAGCCGGTGATGACGCCTGAGTCCGGGCTGAGCAGCCAAGCGATGAGGGGCGCCAATTGATCTGGCTTTGCCAATTGCCCCATCGGCATTTTGGCCTCGGCCAACTCCAGCCAATTTTCTGGTGCGTCATGATACGTCTTTTGGATTGCATCCTCGGCAGGCGTATCCATCCATCCTGGCGCAACGCCGTTGACCCGGATGCGTTTAGTGAGCAACGCATTTGCCGCATTTTTGGTCAAGGTCATCAGGCCACCCTTCGATGCCGAATAGGGAGCAAGGAAGCTCTGTCCCACATGCGCTGATGTGGACAGGATGTTGACAATGCTGCCCGGATTTCCTTTTGCCTCAAGATGCCTGGCCACACCCTGCATCAACAGGAATGGTCCGGTCAGATTGATTGCCATATGCTCATGCCATGTTTTGGGACTGGTATCGAGGATTGACCCTCTGGTTGTAATGGCTGCGCAATTGACCAGCGCATTGATCGTGCCGAGTCTGTCGAGAGCCTGATCAATCAGCCGGTGACAATCATCCTCTTGTCCGACATCGCAGGTGATATAGTCACAAGCTGCGCCGAGGGCGGAAATTTCTGCTGCCGCAGCCTCGCCCTTTTGGGTGTTGCGTCCAGTGATGATGATTGCCGTGCAACCCTGCTGAACCATCATCTTTGCCACCGCAAGGCCAAGGCCCTGCGTGCCGCCCGAGATGATCACTTGATTGCTGCTGTTGTTTGCCTGCATGAGATTATTCCACATCCACCCAGCGTTGATCTCTTGCTGACCGGTCAACAGCGTCCATAACCTTTTCAATGATCAGACCCGCCTCAAAATTAGGCCAAACATCCTCGCCTGACTCTATCGAGGTCAAAAGATCATGAAGCTCACAGATTTTTACATCCATGTAACCAAGGCTATGCCCGCCATTCGGTAGAAAGGCGGAGTAGGGAGGATGCAGAGGTCCAGTCAGAATGGTGCGAAAGCCGTCTGTTGCGGGATCGTTCTGGCGGGTGAAAAGCTTGATTTCATTCAGTCGCTCCTGATCGAAAACAATTGTTCCCTCGGTGCCATGCACCTCCCAGCGTAAACCGCATTTCCGGCCCCAGGTCACGCGGCTAGCCCCGATATGTCCGCGAACCCCATTTGCAAAATGGATTAACGCGGAGACCATATCATCATTGTCCACTGTTTTTGTGGTGCCCGGTACCTCTGGGTCGTCACGCTCAGGATGGACAATCGCGATGTCACCGGAGAGGCGCTTGATGGTTGACCCGGTCAGATAATGTGCCACTGAAATAACGTGGCTGAGTACATCGCCATTTGCGCCCGTACCTGACTTGTCACGCGACATGCGCCATGACCAAGGGCGATTGCCATCGGCCTCATTGTCGACATCATAGCGACAAAAAAAGCCAGCGACTCGCCCGATCGTGCCCTGTTCGATGAGGTGACGGGCATGCGTAATGGCAGGATTCTTTGTATAATTATAGCCAATAATCGTTTTTCCGGTACTGTTGGCGGCGGCGGCGGCCATGGCGGCGCTATCCTCAAGCGAGGTCGACATTGGCTTCTCGCACCATACATGCTTGCCGGCAGCAAGGGCTGCGATTGAAATCTCGGCATGGGTGTCGTTGGGAGTGCAGACGGAAACCAATTCGACTGCCGGATTGTTCACCACCTCCATCCAATCCGAGGTATAGTTGGAAAAACCAAGGTTTGTCGCGCGCTGGCTTGCGCGGTCAGGACTGAGGTCGCAAACCACCTCGAGCCGTGGCCGCAGCGTTGTGCCGAATACCGAGGCCGACGCACTATAGGCAATTGAGTGCGCATTGCCCATAAACCCCGTTCCAATAACTCCAATGCCAATCTGCCGCATTTTTGATTCCTCTTACCGTGTAATAGTGTGTTCCGATGAACCCGCTTGAGATGATGCCTGCCTACAGGCGGTGCCCACATTAAACCGCGAACTCGCAAACCGTAAAGGTAGTAAAGATTTTGAATCATTGCGTTACAATCTGAGAGCATGTTTTCCTGAGATTTGCGAAATTTTACTTTACATTGGCAAACTTTCTGGGTTGTCTGTTCAACGCTCAGATTTTAGATCAGGGCGTTAAAATACACTCAAATCAGGGTGTGTGTAGCTACCTAACGTATTTTTGGGAGGATATCGTGAAAAAAGTTATTTTGGCATTGGCGGCAACTGTGATGCTGTCAACAACCGCGTTCGCTGAGCGCTATGTTATGATTACCCACGGTGAGGGCAAGGATCCGTTCTGGCCTGTCGTGCAAAAAGGTGGAGAGGACGCTGCACGTCATGTTGGTGCAGACTTCGAATACATCTTTAATCCATCAGGCGACATGGGTGATATGGCAAAGTCAATCACTGCGGCCGCTGCAACTCAGCCAGATGGCATCGTTGTGTCTTTACCCGACCCAGACGCGCTTGGTCAGGCAATCAAGGACGCTGTCGCTGCGGGTATTCCAGTCATCACGATGAACTCAGGTCTTGAATCTTCAAAGGACGTTGGCGCGCTTATGCATGTTGGTCAGCCTGAGTTCCTCGCTGGTCAGTCAGCTGGTGCGCGTGCAAAAGCCGAAGGCGCAACAAAGGGCCTCTGCTTCATTCAGGAAGCCTACAACACGGCGCTGAACGACAGATGTAACGGTTATGGTGAGTCTGTGCCAATCAAATTGGTCGACAGCTCGAACGATCCGGCCACAATCCCAACGCGTGCGGCTGCCGGTCTGCAGGCTAACCCCGACATCGACGCTGTTTTGTCTGTCGGACCACATGTTTGTGTGGGTGTACAGCAAGCGATTGATGAGCTGGGCATGTCAGTTCACCACTCATGCTTTGACCTCAGCCCACCAGTTATGGACATGATCAACGCTGGCAAGGTTCAGTACACAATTGACCAGCAGCAGCGTCTGCAGGGCTACATGCCAGTGGTCGTTCTGCACCTGTACACCAACGGTGCAGGCCTGCTTCCTGGCGCGAATATCCCATCGGGTCCAGGCTTTGTTGACAAGTCAAACGCCTCTTCTGTTGCCGCCCTCGCGGGTGTAGACAGATAAGCAACAAAACATCGGGGTGGGTAGCTTCTGGCTACCCACTTTTTTTATGGAATAAAACTTATGAACACGTCTGAAACGACCCGTCAGGAAGCTGACCGCCACGCCTCGAAATCATGGTTTGCAACAATTTTTGCCAGACCTGAGATTGGTCCGATTGGCGTCATGTTGCTACTGTTCGGAATGCTTGGATATTTTTCTATTCCGGCTGGTGAATTTTCTTGGAACCCATTTGCCGGAGAGGGTTTCAACGCGCTTGGCATTCGCAACAATCTGAAGGTGATTTCGCAGCTGGCAATCATAGCACTGGGTGCTGGTCTACTGATTATTGCTGGTGAGTTTGATCTTTCGATTGGATCGATGATTGGCTTTGCTGGTGCCTGTATGGCGATGATACTGCGATGGGGTTTCTCGGTTATCATCCCCTATCTATCGTTTGAGGGCGGCATTCATCTGGAGTTTTTCACGCTCCTGCACATACCTGACGTCTCGCCACTCGGCGCGCTGTTGATTACCCTCTGCTTTACTCTGTTTTTCGGCTGGCTTCAGGGTTACATCGTCGTCAAATCGGGGTTGCCGTCTTTCATTGTTACGCTTGGTGGTTTGTTCTTCCTGCGGGGACTGACCGAGGTGTCACTCCGGTCATTCAACCATCGCCCGGATCAGGCCAAGGGTGCTACGACTGTGACCGAAATTCCTGACATCAAAAACATTGTTGATGTACCAGGTCATGGGGAAATGGAACGTGAGGCGGCAAAGGCTCTGCCCGAGACTGATCTACTGAATATCCTCAAGGATGTGCCCGCTGACACCGTGGCCTCGCTCAGCGAACGGTTGGCCCACACTTATCAACGGGTGGCGGATGCGAAGACTGCGATCATGACTGAGCGTGGTGTAAAACCGCTTGAGCGAGCTCTCGAAAACGCGATCGAGTCGGGCAACGAGCAGATGGTTACGACGATTCAAGACAAGATCGCCACCTTCAAAATTGATCCTGTTGTGGCGAAGTCTGTGACCGATATTGATATTGCCCGGGCTTACATTGATACGCTTCATTCGGCACGCCCCATCGCCAATTTCTTTGGCGGCGATATCATGGAGCCGGTGTTTGACTGGTTGTATTTTCCGATTGACTGGAACACCAATAATTTTGGCAATCAGTTTGCGCAGGGACTTTATTCCTGTGTGATGATCTGTCTGATTATGGCGCTGCTTTGCTATGTCGTTCTCAGCCGCACACAGGCTGGTAACTGGATTTACTCAACTGGTGGTAATCTCATGGCGGCCAAGGCCAATGGTGTGCCAACAAACAAGGTCAAGATTGCGCTGTTTGTCTTCTCGGCATTTTGTGCGACCATATTTGCAGCCTGTCAGGTCTTTGAGGTAAATACAGCTGACGCTGCCCGCGGCAACCTGAAGGAACTTGAGGCGATTGCTGCGGCGGTGATTGGTGGCATCGTCATGACTGGTGGCTTTGGAACGGTGCTTGGCATCATTGTTGGTGCTTTTATCTTTGGTCTCGCCAAAGAGGCCTTTTTCTATATACCGGGCATCGATGGGTCTTTCTATCGTGTCTTCCTTGGTCTTGTGATTGTGGCTTCGGCGCTGCTCAATGAGAATATACGAAAACGTATCATGGGGGCGATATAACATGGCGATTTCAGACGCAGCACCCCTTGTCGAAACGCGCAACCTGGTCAAAAAATTTGGTGCATTCACGGCGTTGAACGGTGTGTCCTTGAAGGTTTACCCCGGCGAAGTGCATGCGTTGCTTGGTGATAATGGTGCGGGAAAATCTACGCTCATTAAGGTTTTGTCTGGTGTCTTTCCTGCCACTGATGGCGAGATACTGGTCGAAGGTAAAGCAGTAAAGTTTGCATCGCCGCGTAACGCAACTGAGGCTGGTATCGGTACGGTTTATCAAGATTTGGCCCTCAACCCCCTTAGTTCAGTTACCCGTAATTTCTTTCTGGGTCGCGAACTGACGCATTTCAGCAGCCCCTTTGCGCTGATGAAGATGAAGGAGATGCATCGCATCGCTGCTGAGGAAATGGCCAAGATTGGTATTACCATTACCGATCCGGAACAGGCGGTTGGCACCATGTCGGGTGGTCAGCGCCAGACTCTTGCCATTGCGCGGGCGATTTATTTTGGCGCCAAGGTGCTTATTCTTGACGAGCCGACTTCGGCCCTTGGACAAAAACAGCAGATGGAAGTCCTGAAAACCATTCGGCGCGTGCAGCAGCTTGGTGACATCGCCATCATCCTGATCACGCACAACGAGATCCACGCCCGGCTGATTGCAGACCGTTTTACGTTCCTGTCGCTGGGAGAGGTTATTGGTAGTGGCACCTCAAAGGATCTGGAAGGTGATGACATCAAACGGCTGATGGCAGGCGGTGCCGAAATCGGTGATCTTGCCAAGGAATTGGCTGTCTAAGTTGTCTGCCTGTCTGTTGGATAGTCGGATGTTTGTCTGAAATAAGGTAGCACATAATGGGTGACACGCCTTATAATCCAAAGCTTGACGTCATCTGCATCGGCCGATCATCGGTTGATCTTTATGGCTCTCAGGTCGGTGGCCGACTTGAGGATATGGCAAGTTTTGCCAAATATATTGGTGGAAGCCCAACCAACATCAGCATCGGTAGCGCCCGTCTTGGTTTGAAGTCGGCGCTGATCACCCGTGTTGGTGATGAGCATATGGGCCGCTTTGTTCGAGAGCAGCTTGAGGCTGAGGGCGTTGACACATCCAATGTGATTACCGACGCCCAGCGATTGACCGCTCTGGTGTTGTTGGGTATCCGAAATAGAGAGCAATTTCCGCTGATTTTCTATCGTGAAAATTGCGCCGATATGGCGATATGCGAGGACGACATCGATGAGGATTTCATTGCCTCGGCGAGTGCCGTTCTTGTAACGGGGACGCATTTCAGCACTCAAGGTGTTGCCGATGCGAGTTTCAAGGCGATGAAACTTGCCCGCAACTATGGTCGCAGGGTCTGTTTTGACATCGATTATCGGCCCAATCTGTGGGCGCTCGGTGGTCATGGAGATGGCGAGAGCAGGTTTGCGGCAAGCGAGGCCGTCACGGCTCATCTGCAAACCATTTTGCCACATTGTGATCTGGTTGTTGGAACCGAGGAAGAATGGCACATTGCCAGCGGGACAACTGACACGCTTGCTGGCTTGCGCGCATGTCGGGCTCTTAGCGCTGCTGTTTTTGTCTGCAAACGCGGGGCACTTGGATGCACTGTGTTCGCAGCTAACATCGGTGGATGGGACAGTGGTATCAGCGTCCCAGTCAGGAAAATTGAGATTTACAACACGCTTGGCGCTGGTGACGGTTTCATGTCTGGGTTTCTGCGCGGTTGGCTGCGTGATGAGTCGTTGGCCACCTGTGCCAGTTTCGCAAATGCGTGCGGGGCGCTCGCGGTTTCGCGGCATGGCTGTGCGCCAGCCTACCCATCGTTTGCGGAGCTCACACATCTGCTGGAAAATGGCAGCACCCAATTTGCCCTTCGCAAGGATCAGGCGTTGGAGAATTTGCATTGGTCAACGACAAGGCACCGTCGCTATGACAGGCTGACAGCCTTTGCCTTTGATCACCGGCATCAGTTTGTCAAATGGGCCGAACAGGCTGGCAGGGATGAAAGTGCGGTTGATGCCTTTAAAACTCTGGCGCTGTCTGCTGCGCGTAATCTTCTGGGACGTGGCGAGGGTGTTGGCATTCTGGTCGATGACGAGCTTGGCCGCTCAGCGCTCCACGCAGCATCGGATGATGATATGTGGATTGGCCGGCCAATTGAACAATCGGGTGTTTTCCCGTTGGCGCTGAGTGAGGAACCGGACATTGGGTCGCGGCTTGCCGAGTGGCCGGTAAATCATTGTGTCAAAGTTCTGGCTCCCTGCCGCATGGATGACAGCGAGGAACTTCGGATCCATCACGAGCGACTACTCATTCAGCTTGCGGATGCGTGTCGCCGGACGCGCCATGAGTTCCTGCTAGAAATAATTACGGCGCGACCTGATAAACCAGCCGCTCCTGAGCAGATCCATGCCTTGATGAATCGGTTTTACGAATTAGGAATTTTACCGGATTGGTGGAAGCTGGAGCCTGTCCTAGAGGCGGAATTCTGGAGGCGATGTGGCGATATTGTACGTGCCAATGATCCACATTTGCAGGGAATCATCGTCCTCGGCAAGGAGGCCGAGCCCGATGTGCTGGCAAGCGTCTTTGAAAATGCAAAATCTGAACCTCTGGTAAAGGGATTTGCCGTTGGTAGGACGATTTTTGCTGGTGCCGCGCAGGATTGGCTCAACGGACGGATAGATGATGACACGGCTGTCGCTAACATGACAGACTTGTTTGCAGGCCTGATTGATGCCTGGGACAAGGCAGGAGAGTAAAATGACGACCACAACGCTTACGATGGCGCAAGCTCTGACAAAATGGATGGCTGCCCAGTCAATTCGCCAGCTTGATGGAAGTGTTGCATCGGCATTTGCAGGTGTTTGGGCGATCTTTGGACATGGAAATGTTGCGGGCTTGGGCGAGGCGCTCTACGGCCAGCGTGACAGCTTGCCGACGTTTCGTGGCCATAATGAACAGGGCATGGCCCATGTTGCAATCGCCTATGCAAAGCAGATGAACCGGCGGCGATTCATGGCTGTCACCTCCTCGATTGGACCTGGTGCCACGAATATGGTGACTGCAGCAGCGCTGGCGCATGTCAACCGCTTGCCAGTGCTGTTGCTTCCGGGTGATGTTTTTGCTGACCGGCGACCGGACCCGGTGTTGCAGCAGGTTGAAGATTTTGCCGATGGTACCGTATCAGCGAATGATTGTTTTCGGCCAGTGAGTCGTTATTTTGATCGCATCACACGCCCTGAGCAAATCCTCCAGTCATTGCCAAAGGCGATGTCAGTGCTCACCGATCCGGCGCAATGCGGGCCAGTCACCCTGTCGCTTTGCCAAGACGTTCAGGCTGAGTCCTATGCTTTCCCGGATAGATTTTTTGCGTCGAGGATCTGGGAGATGCGTCGCCAGCGCCCAGATGAAGCCGAAATGGCGAAGGCCATTGCCGTCATTAGAGAGGCGAAACGTCCTTTGATCCTTGCCGGTGGTGGTGTGCGCTATTCTGGCGCCAGTGCCGCGTTGACAGCTTTCGCCGAGAGTTCCGGCATCCCCGTTGCTGCTACGCAGGCTGGCAAATCGGTGATGCCGGAGGCGCATCCAAATTATGTCGGATCACTCGGTGTTACCGGCAGTTCGGCAGCGAATGAACTTGCGCAGAGAGCTGATGTGGTTCTGTCAGTTGGCAGCCGGCTACAGGATTTCACGACCGGTTCAAATGGATTGATCAAGGGGCAGGTTCTGGCGCTCAATGTGCAACTTCATGATGCCATCAAGCATGATGCCATGACAGTTGTCGGCGATGCGCTTGTCGGGGTTGAGGCGTTGGGATACGCGTTGGCCGGGCATCGTACATCTGCTGCCTACCAACAGGAGTTTGCGACACTCAAGGGCGAGTGGGACTCAGCTGTTGATGCCGTTGTCAAAAAGCCTGACGGCAACGCCTTGCCATCAGACAGCGCCGTGATTGGCGCGGTAAATAGGAATGTGCCGTCCCCAACGATTGCTGTGGGTGCCGCCGGGTCAATGCCCGGAGAATTACATAAGCTCTGGCGGGCCGGTTCTGTTGATGGCTATCACATGGAATATGGCTTTTCCTGCATGGGCTATGAGGTGTCAGCCGGCATTGGTGTGTACATGGCGTCGCCTGATCGCCCCAACGTCGTTTTCGCTGGTGACGGTTCCTATCTGATGATGAATTCTGAGCTAGCGACAGCAGTGATGATGGGCATTTCCATGACCCTTATCATTACTGATAATCGCGGATATGGCTGTATCAACAGATTGCAGGCGGCAACTGGCGGCGCCCCATTCAATAATCTGCTGGCTGATGCCTATCATGAGATATTGCCGGAAATTGATTATGCCGCGCACGCTGCATCCCTTGGTGCCCGATCACAGAAAGTCTCATCGCTCGATGAGTTGGAAGAGGCGGTGCAGATGGCCAGCGGTCGCACAGGTGTAGATGTGATTGTCATTGATACTGATCCCGGACCCAGTACTGAGGCCGGAGGGGTCTGGTGGGACGTTGCCGTGCCAGCGATTTCTGACCGTGGTTCTGTCAACTCAGCTTATGAAAACTATGTGCAGGGGCGCAAACGACAGGAAAAAGGTGATAAATGACCTTGTCGCTGGTGAGTTTGTTCTGTGACAATAAGAATGTTGATTATTTTGATGGGGATGGCAAATGGCAGATTTACTTGTAAAACCGACAAGTGGCACTGTGGTGCACGATATCACGCCGCAGAGTGCGGGCTGGGGTCATGTCGGCTTTGGATTGCATGATCTGGGGCCTGGCGGTGTCATAGAAGGCAGCGGTGACGGCAATGAATTGTGCATCGTTCTGCTGAGTGGCGCGGCTTCACTGAAAGCTGGCGATGTTGATTTTGGTCATATTCAGGGACGTGAGTCAGTTTTTGATGGTGTGCCGGCGCATGCTTTTTATGTGCCAATGCAGACCGCGTGGAAGGTGGAGGCGACAACGGCTTCAGAGGTTGCCATCTGCCGTGCACCGGGAATTGATGGCACTCATCCGCCACGTCATATCACGCCAGAGTTGATGTCGCTGGAAACCCGGGGCACCGGCGCAAACACCCGGCATGTCTGCAATATCTTGCCTGAGACTGAGCCTGCCGATAGCCTATTGGTTGTTGAGGTAATCACGCCATCGGGCAATTGGTCATCTTATCCGCCGCACAAACATGACACTGACGATCTGCCGGATGAGTCCTATCTGGAGGAGACTTATTACCATCGTGTAAATCCGCCTCAAGGCTATGTTATGCATCGTGTGTATAATGATGACCGCAGTCTTGATGAGTCGATGGCGGCGTATGACAGATCTGTGGTTCTTGTGCCGCAGGGCTATCATCCGGTTGGAGTCCCGCATGGATATGAGAGTTACTATCTGAATGTCATGGCTGGGCCGAAACGTATTTGGAAATTTCGAAATGATCCTGCACATGATTGGATTATGAATTTGAAGGGGTAACGGGAATGAGAACAATTAGTGACAGGGATTGCGAAACAGCAATCGGTGATTTGCTTAATGGTCCGGGATACCACCTGTTTGAGAGCGTTTTTGACGGGGCAGAGGTTGCCGAGGCCAACCGTATTATCAACCATCATTCTGATACAGCGCAGGCTGCAACGCATTTTCACGGTGAGCATGCCGACAAGATTCACCTTCAACGCCGCGTCTGGAATCTGCTTAATAAAGGGCAGGTTTTTGTTGATATGGTCCAACAAAATGCCGTGATGAAGGTATTTGGCAAAATCCTCGGCAAACAGTTTATCCTTGGTTCATTTGCGGCAAACCGTCTCCTGCCTGGGGCACCGGGCCAAGAGCCGCATGTCGATTATCCCTACTGGGACATGCATGATCCTGATGAATTTCCAGCGGGTATGAATGCTGGCTTTCACATGAATTGCCAGTCGTTGATCAGCCTGCATGAATTCACCGCTGAAAACGGGGCGACCGGTGTCGTTCCCAATTCTCAGAAGACGGGCGTTTATCCCACGAAAGAGGCCTTTGATGATGCTTTTATCCAATTGTCCTGTCCTCCCGGCAGCTTGTTGCTGTTCACAGGTCTCGTCTGGCATTGCTCAATGCCAAATAACAGTGCGGGAGAGCGCACATCTGTTTTGGGCCAGTATCTGCCCAAATTCGTGAAGCCGATGGAGGACCTCAAACGAGGTGTCGCAGCGCATGTTGTTGAGGCGGCATCACCAGATCTGCATCAACTTCTGGGCACGAATTTGCGCTATCCAGAGTTTCTGGAGGAAGCCGCTGCCGGCAACGCCGAGGGCAAATCAGCCGCTGGTTAGGGCTTTGCCATCCGCCTTAAATTGATTTTTGTTATCGTAGGAAAATCTGAATGAAAATCCGTCTTGGTATGTCGCCCATTTCATGGAGCAATGATGATCTGCCGCAGCTGGGTGGTGAGACACCCCTGGAGGTATGTCTTGCAGAAACCAGACAGGCGGGCTTTACCGGCACCGAAAATGGTGGCAAGTTTCCAACCGAGGCTGGTGCGCTGAAGTCTGTACTGAATGATCACGATCTGGCATTGGTCTCCGGCTGGTATTCAGGAACAATTATCAACAATGATCTTGCCGCCGAGATCGAGCAGATCACGCCTCAGTTGACGTTGTTCCGAGATGTTGGTGCCCCGGTCATCGTTTATGGGGAAACCTTTGAAACAGTGCAGAACAGACAGGAGCGGCCGCTAGCCAGTCGCCCGAAGCTGGCCGATTTTGATGTTGCCGCGTATGGGCGCAGACTAACGGCACTTGCAGAACATTGCGCGGATTTTGGTGTGCCATTGACTTTTCATCATCATATGGGCACCGCTGTGGAGCATGAGGCTGAGATTGACCAGTTGATGAACCATACAGGCGAGGCAGTGAATTTATTACTTGATACCGGTCATTTGCTATTTGCCGGTGGCGATAATGCGGCCGTGATCGCCAAATATGGCTCGCGCATCAATCATGTTCACACAAAGGACATTAGAGAGGACGTCCTGGTATCCATCAACAAACAATCTCGCTCCTTTCTGGATTGCGTTCTTGATGGTGTTTTCACAGTCCCTGGAGACGGAATGATCGACTATGATGATATCATGCACCGTCTGGCGGAAGTTGGATATGAGGGTTGGGTGATAATCGAGGCTGAACAGGACCCGATCAAGGCGAACCCTCTCGAATATGCAAAGATTGGATATAATGCGCTTGTAAGTTCGGCGACGAAGGCTGGGTTTGAGGTAATTGACTAGCTGGTATGCAAGGCGGGGGGATATAATGGATACCGCGGATCATTGGGTGAAGATCAAGGCAGATTACGATCGTGACGGATATGTCGTCATACCAGACATGCTGTCACAAGAGGATTGTGACAGGCTTTTGGTTGAGGCTGCCGAAATTGGTAGGGGCAAACGGGGAGCGGTGCGTGGCATCGCAAAACTGCCTGACAACCTTGACAACACAGAGGTGTTATCGCGTTACCTGACCGTCCAGTTCCCGCACAAGGCGTCTGATTTGATCCGTGATGAATTTATTGCGCATCCGGCGATTGCAGAGACGTTGTCATATCTGATTGGCCCAGATGTCAAATGCATGCAATCAATGCTGTTCATTAAACCATCTGGAAAGCCGGGCCAGGCTTGGCATCAGGATGAGCATTTCATCCCGACACGTGACCGTTCTTTGGCGGGTGTCTGGCTGGCACTGGATGACGCGACGATTGAAAATGGTTGCCTATGGGTTAGACCGGGCAGCCATGCAGATGGTGTGATCTATGACACTGCGCCTCATGGGTCGGCCGACTTTGACAGTGGCAATGAATTGACAGGCACCCCGGATGATGAAGATATGGGCATCTCTGTTGAGGTCAAACGGGGTGCTGCGATAATCTTCAATGGCTATCTGCATCATCGCAGCTTCCCAAACAAGGCACCGGAAGGCACGTTCCGCAGGGCGCTGGTGAATCATTACATGAGTGCGAATTCCATGTTGCCCTGGGATTGGGATGGGCGCATTTCCCCAACGCGTGATATGCGTGATATTGTTATGGTATGTGGCAATGATCCCTACAGCTGGAAAGGTGTTGAGGATATTACGTACGCCTTCTTGCGCGCTGAAACGACTGATCCGGATGATCCCAATCATGATGCCACCAAGAAAGTCTTTTAATGGGGCGTCGCCTGTCTTCACCTGAGGTCATTGCCAGCCTGAGAGATGGTCGTTTTCTTGTTGTTGGGCGTGCCGGCATGGATCTTTATCCCGAGCCGGCAGGCACAACGATCACACAGGCCTCGTCTTTCGTTGCCGATCTCGGCGGTTCAGCGGGAAACATCGCTGTCGCGATTGCCCGTCATGGCAAGGATGTAGGCCTTGTGTCAGTTCTCAGCGATGACGCGGTTGGCCGGTTTGTCGCCTCGAAACTGGCATATTATGGTGTTAACACAGATCATCTTCATTTCACCGATGAACCGATGACCCGTAGCTCGCTGGCGATTGCCGAGAGCCGTCCAGATGACGCGAATGTTGTCATTTACCGCAATAACGCCAGTGACATGCAGCTCTCGCAAGCCCATGTGTCTCGGATTGATTTTGATGGGGTCGCAGCGCTCGTACTGACAGGCACTGCCCTGTCTGATGGTCCGTCCGATCGCGCCCTCGAGACCCTTGCCGAAGCTGCACAGAAGGCGAAAAAACCGGTGATTCTGGATGTTGATTACCGTGCAAGTGCATGGCAGTCCTCGGCTGTTGCAGCTGAACGGACGCTGAATTTTACGCGCAAATGTGACATGATTGTCGGGAATGATGAGGAGTTTGCTCTGCTGGCCACGAGCCGAGACAGAGCTGATGGGGATGGTTTTGCACTTGCCCGCGAGATGGCGGCAGACGGGCAGATTATTGTTTACAAGCAGGGGCATAAAGGATGCCGTCTGTTGCTAGGCGGCGATATTCAGCAATTCGGCGTTTTCCCGGTAAAATTGGCCAAGCCATTCGGTTCAGGCGATGCGTTTTTGGGAACATTGCTCGCGCGGTTACAGGATGGCCTTAGCCTTGAGGTGGTAATTCGTGAGGGATCAGCGGCGGCAGCCCTTGTTGTGAGTAGAACTGGCTGCGCCTCTGCGATGCCAAACAGGCATGAGCTTGCCAGTTTCATGGCTGGCTATGCGTCCTCGTAAACAGGTGGATGCGGCACCCAACAGCACAGAAATCATGAGGAGATCACGAGATGCATATCGCGCCTTTCAATAATCAAAACAAAGCTATCATTGATGTGCGCGATGCGTATGTTCCGTTGACCTATTTCAACATTGTGAAATTGACCCGTGGTGACCGCTTTGAATATGCAACGCCCGGGTACGAGACCTGCATTGTCCCCGCAACCGGGCAGATTGATGCTGTCGTGGCCGACGTCACGGTTGAAAAGCTGGGTTTGCGGGGAGATGATGTGTGGGATGGTGAACCAGAGGGCGTTTATGTGCCATCTGGAGTG
>SHBD01000013.1 GCA_004212735.1 SAR116 cluster bacterium | reverse complement strand
GCGGCATAGTGATTTCTCCGATGGGGGTTGTGGCGCATGCTGGTGGTCGCAATCTGGCGCTGCTGAATGCTGAAGACGGCAACATCCTATGGAGCGTTGCCAGTGAATTGCCGCTGCGTGCCGGCCCAACAATGATTGAGGATCAGGCTGTGGTTGTCACTGATCTTGATGGCAATCTCTACGTTCACCTGTTGGAAAATGGCGAACGCGTCTGGGACCGTGTTGGTCTTTCCAGCGAGACAGTCATGTTCGGTGCACCGGCGCCAGCCTACGCCAATGGCGGTCTGATTGTTGCCGGGGCCCGCGGCGAGGTGACATATTTCAACGCGGATGATGGTGAATTGCTGTGGACGGACACTGTGGCGACCTTCAGCCCACGCACCTCGATTGAGGGCATTGGCGATATCAGGGCACACCCGATTCATGATGGAGGTCTGATCTTTGTGGTCAGCCAGGCAGGAAGATTGGCCGCGTTTAGCGGGCGAAATGGTCTGCTTGTCTGGGAACAGCGTATCGGCGGCATCGAAATGCCATGGCTTGCCGGCAAGACCCTCTTTGTGATGGGGCATGATGGGCGGCTCTATGCGCTGCGGCGCTCTGATGGCGCGGTCCGCTGGGTTGCTGAGCTTCCCGATGCCATGTCACCCGATGTTGTCGTGACCGAGACACCGCCACGCTATGTCGGCCCGATTGTTGCCGGCAACAAGGTGATTGTGATCAGCAAGGCCGGGCGGGTGCATCTGTTCGACCCTGACACCGGTTCTGAGATTGGTACGAAATCCCTCGGGATGACCGTGCTGACACCGCCGCAGATTGCCGCTGGCAAGATGTTTGTCCTCGGTGTCAACGGAACGCTGAACGCGTTTGAATAGAATTTGAGTTTCAAAGGCACTGGCTCCCGTGGCGGGAACCGGTGCAATCCGGCCTCTCATGCTGGCCCGTGAAGTGGTGTTTTAACCATGACTGTTACCTACGCCATTGTTGGGCGGCCAAATGTTGGCAAATCGACGCTGTTCAACAGGCTGATTGGCCGTCAGCACGCCATTGTCGATGATCAGCCCGGCGTCACCCGCGACCGGCGCGAAGGCGATGCCACCCTTGCGACATTGCGGTTTCGGGTGATCGACACCGCCGGTCTTGAGGAAGCAAATGACGGCTCGCTCGAGGATCGTATGCGCCGACAGACAGAAATGGCCATCCGCGATGCCGATATCACCATGCTTGTGGTCGATGCCAAGGCGGGGGTGACACCTGTTGATAATTTTTTCGCCGGCGAGATTCGCAAATCCGGGGCAAAGGTGATCCTGCTGGCCAACAAATGCGAGGGCAAGGCAGGTGCCGCGGGACTGGCCGAGGCATGGCGTCTGGGCCTTGGCGAGCCGGTGCCCATTTCTGCGGCGCATGGTGAAGGCATGGTCGATCTGCATGACGCCTTGCTGTCCGCTGCCGAGGATCTGGGGCTTGCTGGCGTTCTGACCGGTGAGGATGATCTGCTCCTCGCAACCGAAGAGGGCACCGAAGAACCGGTCGATGAAGAGGAGCGCTTTGATGAGGACGGCAATCCGATAGATATCTGGCAGGATGACAGTGTGCGCGAGCCGATGCGGATTGCCATTGTTGGCCGCCCGAACATGGGCAAATCCACACTGATCAATAGCCTCATTGGTGAAGACAGGTTGCTGACCGGGCCGGAGGCCGGGATCACGCGGGATGCCATCGAGGTGCCGTTTGAGTGGCGCGGCCAGCCCTATAAACTGGTTGATACGGCCGGGATGCGGCGCCGGGCGCGGATCGCCGACAAGGTTGAAAAGCTGATGGTTACTGATGCGCTGAGGGCGATCCAGTTTGCCCATCTGTGTGTATTGCTGGTCGATTCCACCGAGGAGTTGAACAAGCAGGACCTATCGATCGCCCGGTTGATCGCCGATGAGGGCCGCGCGATTGTCATCGGTGCCAACAAATGGGATGCGGTTGACAACAAGCAGGTCGCTGCTGGCAAAATCGCCGATCGGTTGCAGACCTCGCTGGCACAGCTGCGCGGAGTGCCGGTGGTCCAGATGTCCGGCCTCTACAAACGCGGGCTTGGCAAGCTGCTGGGTGCAGCTGATGAGATGTATGGGTTGTGGAACACAAGGATTTCGACGGGCCGTCTGAACCGCTGGCTTGATCTGATGCTGGAAGCGCACCCACCGCCGCTTGTCGAGGGGCGCCGCCTGCGCATCCGCTACATGACGCAAATCAAGACGAGGCCGCCGACTTTTGCTCTGTTTGTCAGCCGGCCTGCCGACCTGCCGGAGAGTTATCTGCGCTATCTGACGACAGGTTTGCGCCAGGATTTTGGTCTGCGCGGCATTCCGATCAGGATGGTCATGCGCAAGGGCGAGAATCCGTTCGCCAAAAAGGGACGCTAGAGCGCCGTCATCTCGGCTGGAGAGTGACTAGAAACGCGCCAAAGCGATTGATCACCGCCGCGATATGTTTGATCTGTTCGGGGACGGCATGCGGCTCACGCGCTGACAGGCGCGCATCACGCATATAAAGCGATCTGTTGATCTCAATCTGGATTGATTGGTTTGGTGTGCCGGCACGGCCATGTTCGCGGGTGATGAAGCCGCCAGCATAAGGCTCGTTCCAGGCGACGCTCAGCCCCTCATCGATGAAAAAGCTGGAAATTGCCTGTCCCAGTTCGGGATTAAGCGTTGTGCCAAGACAATCACCCAGAATGATGTCGGCCAGCTGCCGGTTGGTTCGGTCACTGGGGGGCATCGAATGGAAATCCACCAGCAGGCAATGGCCATGCTCGGCCTTTGCGGCGGCAATCTGCGCGGTCAACATGCTGTGATAGGGCATATGGGCAAAGCCGAGACGGTGCTCGACCTCGATGGCTGGAAGCGGGCAGGTATAGAGCGGCTGGCGCATCGCCGAGAGCCGCGGGATCAGCCCATAGCCAGCGTTGACATGGCGTGAGGGCTTGTCGGCTTCGACCGGGGTGTCAAACATGGTCGCATCAACAGCGCCGACTGGCCGGTTCACATCAATATAGGCCCGCGCGATCTTGTTGATCACCGTGGTGATGCCATGCGCCGCAAGGCCAGTGATCAGATGGTCAACACCAAAATCTTCCAGCCCGCGCATCTGCGAGACGGGCAGCGTGGCAGCCTCGGTCAGGGTGGCAGGATAATCCCGCCCTGCATGCGGGCAAGAGGCGACAACAGGCGCCAGAACGCGGGTGATGCCATGATGGACGGTAAGCGAGCTGTAGCCCGGATTATTCAGCGTTTCTGCCGGTACAACGCAGATATCCAAAGCCCCGTCGGAGCCTATCTGCGCCGGCTTGGTCTGCTGTTGGGGCGCGCTTGATTTATCGACCAAATCCATCATAGCTCTGAGCGTAACACGGTTGTTTTCGCCCTCACAATCACGAAGCCCTCCCTGCGTTAATAAGTAACAGCGGCCGCCGGGATGATGCGTCAGGCCCAATGTCGACAGTGTGGTGTGACCAGCCCGGGCAGTGCGAAAAAAGGCTTGCGAAACCGGGGATGTTGGTGCAGATATAGCCACGCAGGCACTGTCACACCATATCTGACCGGTGTGGCCAGCGCCCGCACTGAAATGGGGCGTGTAGCTCAGCGGGAGAGCACTACGTTGACATCGTAGGGGTCACAGGTTCAATCCCTGTCACGCCCACCATTTCATCCTCCAAAGCCATCCATAAGAGCCATCCATAAGAGCCATGCCATTGGTGGAGTCTTTTATGCACAGGTGTCCGCCCACTTGTGTCGTTTGTTTTATTTGTTCGCATTTTAATTTATAGTTTCCTCGTGGATAGCTAATTTATAATTTCCTAAAAGAGGGCCAATTTATAATTTCCACGAGTATGATTGCACTCAGGGCTGCTCCTCGCTTCCCTCAAATCTGGTGATTGATAGACGTTAACATGGCAGAGACAACTCCCTCTCAGACTAACCTTTCACGGCTGGAATCTGAGGCGATTGAGATTATGAGAGAGGTTGTGTCTGATGCCCAGAATCCGGTTATGCTGTATTCGGTTGGCAAAGACAGTGCAGTGATGCTGCATCTGGCGAAGAAGGCGTTTTTTCCCTCACCCCCGCCATTTCCCCTGATGCACATAGATACCACCTGGAAATTTCAGGAGATGTATAAGCTGCGCGATAAAGCCGCCCAAGACGCGGGTATAGAGCTAATCATTCATCAAAATCCTGAGGCCAGGGACAAAGGCATCAACCCGTTTGAGCATGGAGCGCTCCACACGGATATGTGGAAGACCGAGGGGTTGAAACAGGCGCTTGATAAACATGAGTTTGACGCTGCCTTTGGCGGGGCGCGCCGGGATGAGGAGGCATCGCGGGCCAAGGAACGTGTTTTCTCCTTCCGCACGGCGCAACACCGGTGGGATCCAAAGGCGCAGCGCCCAGAGCTATGGTCGCTTTACAATGCGCGCACCGCTGCAGGGGAGAGCATCCGTGTTTTTCCGCTGTCGAATTGGACGGAACTGGACATTTGGCAATATATCCACCTTGAGGGCATCGACATTGTGCCACTGTATTTCGCCGCGCCGCGCCCGACTGTGGAACGTGGTGGCCTGCTCCTCATGGTGGATGATGACCGTTTTCCGCTTGCGGCCGGGGAAAAACCCGTGATGCGCTCCATCCGCTTTCGCACCCTGGGATGTTATCCGCTGACGGGTGCGGTTGAGTCAGAGGCCACAACGCTAACCGAAATCATCCAGGAGATGCTGTTGACAACCACATCCGAGCGTCAGGGTCGCGCGATTGACAGGGATCAGGGCGCCTCGATGGAAGTCAAAAAACAACAAGGGTATTTCTGAGCCGGTGCGCGATATGACAGATCAGATTTACAAAACCGATGCCCTCATTGCTCAGGATATTGATGTCTACCTCGAAAGCCATCGCACCAAATCGCTTTTGCGATTTATCACCTGCGGCTCCGTGGATGACGGAAAATCAACCCTGATTGGGCGCTTGCTATATGACAGCAAGATGATCTTTCAGGACCAGCTGGCGCAGCTTGAGGCGGACAGCAGGAAGGTTGGCACACAAGGCCAAGACATCGATTTTGCCCTGCTGGTTGATGGATTGGCGGCTGAACGCGAGCAGGGCATCACCATTGACGTGGCCTATCGTTTCTTTGTCACGCAAAAGCGCAAATTCATTGTGGCCGATACGCCCGGCCATGAACAATACACACGCAACATGGTGACCGGTGCGTCGACGGCACAGCTGGCGGTGATCCTGATTGACGCGCGCAAGGGTGTTTTGGCGCAAACACGCCGCCACAGCTATCTGTGTCATCTGCTGGGAATCAGGAACTTCGTCCTTGCGGTGAACAAGATGGATTTGGTTGGGTATGACCAAGATATTTTTAACGCGATCGTCACTGATTACACCGCATTTGCAACGGGCATTGGCATCACGGATTTCACCGCGATCCCAATGTCCGGGTTCAGGGGCGATAACATCGCGGCGCATTCGGACAACATGGCGTGGTATAGCGGTCCACCCCTTCTGGTGCATCTGGAAACCATGGAGCTGGATCAAGATACAGAGGCGGCCCAGGACTTTTGCATGCCCGTGCAATGGGTCAATCGTCCGCATTCTGAGTTTCGCGGGTTTAGCGGCAGGATTGCGGCAGGCACAATAAAGCCAGGGGATGAAGTGCGGATCCTGCCCTCTGGCAAAACCAGCCATGTGGACCGCATCGTCACATTCGATGGTGATCTTGATGCGGCAGGCGCCGGCCAATCGATCACCCTGACCCTCACGGATGAGGTCGATTGCTCGCGCGGCCAGATTATCACCGCTGCTGCCGCACCGCTTGAGGTCGCGGATCAGTTCGAGACAACCCTGATCTGGATGGACGAAAAACCGCTGATCCCCGGTCGGTCCTATTACCTGAAGATGGGCGCGCAAACCGTTTCGGCCACAGTGGCAGAACCCAAATATCAGATCAATGTAAACACGATGGACCATGCGGCCGCCAAGACGCTGGAATTGAATGCAATCGGCGTGGCCAATGTGACCACGGATCGGTCCATTCCCTTTGCGCCCTATGCTGAGAACCGCACGCTTGGCGGGTTTATCCTGATCGACAAGATAACCAATGCCACGGTGGGTGCAGGCTTGGTCAATTTTGCTCTGCGCCGCGCACAGAACATCCATTGGCAGGCAACCGATATCACCCGTGATCACCATGCCCAATTGAAGAACCAGACGCCAGTCGTGCTGTGGATGACGGGCCTATCCGGGTCGGGCAAATCCACAATCGCCAATGCGGTTGAATTGAAATTGGCACAAATGAACCGCCACACCTTCCTCCTTGATGGGGATAATGTGCGGCATGGGTTGAACAAGGATCTGGGCTTTACCGATGCGGATCGGATTGAAAACATCCGCCGCGTCGGCGAGGTGGCAAAACTGATGACGGATGCGGGCCTGATCGTGATCACGGCCTTTATCTCGCCGTTCCGATCAGAGCGTGAAATGGTCCGCAACATGATGGCGCCGGGCGAATTTATCGAGGTTTTCATTGATACCCCGCTCCCGGTCGCGGAAAAGCGGGATGTCAAAGGCCTATACGCCAAGGCGCGCACAGGTCAGCTGAAAAACTTCACCGGTATCGACAGCCCCTATGAGGCCCCCGAGACCCCGGAAATCCACATCGACACAACCCAAATGACAATCGATGAAGCCGCTCAAATCATTTTTGAAAAAGTGATGAAATCTGTTTTATGAGCGAAGATCAGAAGATTTAGCGCAAATGCTCTGCTGGGTGCCTTCATCTGGCTGACAAATCGCGCGAACCGAAGTCAGGTTTCTTTTTCATGCCACCACCTATTTTTGTTATCCGAGTGAGGATTGTAGTCGGCGCGCGTGGTTTGAACGGGCAAAATATGAATAATCGGCTCCTCGTAATGATGAACCGCGATGATCGCTTCCAACACATTGTCCAAATCTGTTGAGGAATCCAGGACAAACTCCAACTCCACATATTGCAATATCTGCAAATCTGTTGTGCCAAGGTGCAGATGTGTCGTTGATCCTTCTTGGGGTTTGTATGTGCCGGTGCATTGTCGCCGGATCAGCACATTGCGATCATAGAGGCCGTAACTCAGTGGGTCGATGGCACAAACCGCATCCACGATCTTGTCGACATCCTGCTCGCGGGTTTGAACGCTGATCTTTGTTCCGTTGATTAATTTCATGTTTCATGATCCTTCTGAGGTTTTTAATAACATGAACATATCAAGAACATCCTAATTTTTAGTTAAACTATCCAAATATTTTTTATGTTTTTCTCTCCTGGTGTCTAGGCAATTGAATAATTGTATTTTTTCGTGATGACGCGCGGTACGATTGCTTATGTCAGCTGCAATGCTGTGATCAAAGAGGAAAGCGTGCGCCAATCGGTTGGCGGATGCGCCATAAATTGCTATATCAAACGTCAGGATGATGGACGGTACGGGTTCTTTTGCAAACACACTCCAGCGATCGCGCGGCGCAGCGGATGTCGTGTTTCGCGAAAACGCGCTTGACCGGCTGTATCAATCTGGTGCTGCAAAAGCGTTGTTGCCGCGCAGTCATGGTCCCGCGCATGAAATCGTTCTGGTGAATACCGCCGGCGGTATCACCGGTGGTGATGCCTTTTGCTATGATTGTTCTGCCGATGCCAGCCACCTCCTTGTCACGACACAGGCGGCTGAACGCGCCTATGCCAGCAACACAACCGACATCGCCAGCCTGAAAGTTCGGCTGTCAGCCAGGAATGGTGGCGCTATACACTGGCTGCCGCAGGAAACCATTCTGTTTGACCAGAGCAGGCTGGCCCGGACGATTGACATTGATCTTGATGTAAGCAGTGAGTGTCTGGTTCTGGAATCGCTTGTCTTTGGGCGGCATGCGATGGGTGAAATTTTGACGAACTGTCATTTCACTGATCGCTGGCGCATTCGCCGTGACGGCCGGTTGATCCATGCTGAGGCAGTGCGCCTTGATGACAATATCACCAGCCTGCTTGGCACCAGCGCCGGTGCAGCTGGTGCGCAGATGGCGGCCACTCTTGTCTATGTTGGCCCCCGTCTTGCGCAGGTGAGGGCCGATATCGAAGCATCATTGGCCGGCCTTGAGGTGCGGGCGGCGCTGTCCGTCTGGCAGGGCAGGCTCGTGTTACGCGTGCTGGCATCGCAGACCATGGCTGGCAAAGCCGGCCTTTTACGCATTCTAACCGCGATGCGCGGGCAGCAGGTGCCGCGCGTCTGGCATTCATGAGGTAGATGATGAAACTCACCCCCCGGGAAAAAGACAAGATGCTGATCAGCCTCGCCGCCATGGTGGCGCGGGCCCGGCTGGCGCGCGGCGTCAAGCTTAACCATCCAGAGGCGATTGCCCTGATCACCGATTTCGTTGTTGAGGGTGCGCGCGATGGCAAATCGGTTGCCGAGCTGATGGAGGCGGGGGCGCATGTGATCACAATCGACCAATGTATGGACGGCATTGCCGAGATGATCCATGACGTTCAGGTTGAGGCCACTTTTCCCGATGGCACCAAGCTGGTCACTGTCCATCACCCCATCCGCAGGAAAGGCACATCATGATCCCCGGAGAGATTCTGCCGGCAGACGGCGAGATTACCCTGAATGAAGGGGCTGAGCAGATCAGCCTTGTTGTTGCCAATACCGGCGACAGGCCGGTTCAGGTTGGCAGCCATTATCATTTTGCCGAAACCAACCCCGCGCTTGATTTTGACCGCACGGCAGCCAGAGGCATGCGCCTCGACATTGCCGCCGGAACGGCGGTGAGGTTTGAGCCGGGACAGCAGCGCGAGGTGACGCTTGTGCCGCTGTCGGGTAACCGGCTTGTCTACGGGTTCAATCAGCAGATTATGGGAGTGCTGTGATGCCGAAACAGATTTCTCGTGCCGCTTATGCTGATATGTACGGCCCAACGACGGGTGACCGTGTGCGGCTTGCCGATACCGATCTGATCATCGAGGTGGAACAGGATTTCACCACCTATGGCGAAGAGGTGAAATTCGGCGGCGGCAAAGTTATTCGTGATGGTATGGGCCAATCACAGGCGAGCCGCGCCGATGGTGCGGCGGATACGGTGATCACCAATGCGCTGGTGGTTGATGTGTCTGGTATTTTCAAGGCCGATATTGGTCTTCGTGATGGTGTGATCTGCGGCATCGGCAAGGCGGGAAACCCGGACACCCAGCCCGGGGTGGATATCATCATCGGGCCCGGAACCGAGGCGATTGCCGGCGAGGGCCATATTCTCACCGCAGGGGGCTTTGACAGCCACATCCATTACATCTGTCCGCAACAGATCGATGATGCGCTGCATTCCGGTTTGACGACGATGCTTGGCGGCGGCACCGGTCCGGCGCATGGCACGCTGGCGACAACCTGTACGCCCGGCCCCTGGCATATTGGCCGGATGCTGCAATCGGCTGATGCGTTCGCCATGAATCTGGCCTTTGCCGGCAAGGGCAATGCCGCCCTGCCATCGGCATTGGAGGAACAGGTTCGTGGCGGCGCCTGCGCCCTGAAACTCCATGAGGATTGGGGCACAACTCCGGCTGCCATCGATAACTGCCTGTCAGTTGCCGATGCGATGGATGTTCAGGTGATGATCCATACTGATACGCTGAACGAGAGCGGTTTTGTCGAGCATACGGTCGCCGCGATGAAAGAGCGCGTCATCCATGCCTTTCACACCGAAGGGGCAGGGGGCGGACATGCCCCCGACATCATCAAGATTTGTGGCGAGAGCCATGTCTTGCCATCCTCGACCAACCCGACACGTCCCTATACGGTGAACACGCTTGAAGAGCATCTGGATATGCTGATGGTGTGTCACCACCTCGATAAATCAATTCCCGAGGATGTCGCTTTCGCCGAAAGCCGCATCCGCCGAGAGACGATTGCCGCCGAGGACATTCTTCACGACATGGGTGCCTTTTCTATCATTGCCTCCGACAGCCAGGCAATGGGCCGCGTTGGCGAGGTGATTATCCGCACCTGGCAGACAGCACACAAGATGAAGGTGCAACGCGGCCGACTTGCCGCTGAGACCGGTGACAATGACAATGTCAGGGTGAAACGCTATGTTGCGAAATACACCATCAACCCGGCAATTGCGCATGGCATTTCGGCGCATATCGGCTCGATCGCCATTGGTAAGCGCGCTGATCTGGTGCTCTGGCATCCGGCCTTTTTTGGCGTCAAGCCCGAGATGGTGTTGATTGGCGGCTCTATTGCCTGCGCGCAGATGGGTGATCCCAACGCCTCGATCCCGACGCCGCAGCCTGTCTATACAAGACCGATGTTCGGTGCCTTTGGCCGGTCGGTGGAGGCATCAGCCGTCACCTTCGTCAGTGCCGCGGCACAGGCAGAGGGCATTGCCGAACAGCTTGGTCTGGCCAAAACGACAATGCCGGTGGAAAACACGCGAACCATCTCCAAGGCGGATATGGTGCATAATGCCTATTGTCCTGATATCGAGGTCAACCCTGAAACCTATGAGGTGCGCGCCGACGGCGAATTGCTGACCTGCGAGCCGGCTGAAGAACTGCCGATGGCGCAGCGCTATTTCATGTATTAGGGGGCGGGCATGCATTTGGCACAGGAAATTGAGCCGCACACTCATCGAGGCGCCAATCCGGACACCGGAACGTTTGATACGGTGACGCTGGATTATGAGGCGCGGTTCCTGCGGCGCAAGCGGCTGGTCAGCGACAATGGTGAGGCGTTTCTGGTTGAGCTTGCCGAGACAAGATCGGTAAATCATGGGGAGGGGTTTCGCCTTGATGATGGGCGCATAATACTTGTTCAGGCGGCGGCGGAGCCGTTGCTGGCGGTGCGGCATGACAATCTGCCACGTATTGCCTGGCATGTTGGCAACCGCCATACCCCCTGCCAGATTGCCGCTGACCATATTCTGATCCGCGATGACGCTGTGTTAAAGGCAATGCTGGAACAGCTTGGCGCGATGGTGACATCGCTCACCGCGCCTTTCATGCCCGAAGGTGGTGCCTATGGCCACGGGCGGACCCATGGTCATGAGCATTGATATGGAGAATGACCTGAAAGCCGACATGAAACCTGAGGCACCGCTCTCCGCACAACAGAGCCTGCTGATTCTGCAAAACTGGTTCTCGCCCGCCTTTCCGATTGGTGCCTTCAGCTATTCTGCCGGGCTGGAGACAGCGATTGCACGCGGCGATGTCACTGATTGTGACAGCCTTGCCGATTGGCTGCGTGTTGCTTTGCTACAGGGACCGGCGTTCAATGATGCGGTCCTTCTTCGCGCGGCCTATGAGGGCGAGGCGGTGAATGATCTGTGCCTTGCGCTTTGTGCTGGCGCTGAACGGCATCAGGAAACAACCGAGCTTGGCGCAGCCTTTGCCAATCTGATGCGCGAGACACAGGGTCTTGAGATCGCTGATGGTCTCGGCTACCCGGTGGCCGTCGGCATCGCGGCACGAAACCTCGGCATCGCGGTTGAGGCGACTGTGGCGGCCTTCCTTCAATCCATCTGCATGCAACAGATTTCAGTGGCCGTGCGGACGGTGCCGATTGGCCAGATGGAGGGCCAGCGCTGCCTGCTTGCGCTGACCCCCTCCCTTGAGGCCGCAATCGCCAAGGCGCTCGCCACCGATACCGGGTCAATTGGCGGGTTCGCTCTTGGGGCCGATCTTTGTGCGCTTGAACATGAAACAGCCTCCCAGCGGATTTACCGGACATGAATGTGCACACATCCTCACTGGCAAAACCTGCCCTCAAACATGGCCCGTTGCGCGTTGGCATTGGCGGCCCTGTTGGTGCTGGCAAGACCAGCATGACAGAGGCTTTGTGCCGGGCGCTGGCCCCCCATATCTCGATGGCGGTGATTACCAACGACATTTACACGCGCGAGGATGCCGATTTTCTGGTGCGGGCGCAGGCGCTGCCAGCTGAGCGCATTCGCGGGGTGGAAACCGGTGGCTGCCCCCACACGGCCATCCGCGAGGATGCCTCGGTCAATCTGGCGGCTGTTGAGGATCTGAAGAGAAACGTCCCTGATCTGGAGTTGATCCTGATCGAGTCTGGCGGCGACAATCTGGCCGCGACCTTCAGCCCGGAGCTGGTCGATTTGACCATCTATGTCATTGATGTCTGCATGGGCGCTGACATTCCCCGCAAAAAGGGGCCAGCCCTTCTCAAATCCGATATGCTTGTGGTCAACAAGATCGAACTGGCGCCTCATGTCGAGGTTGATCTTGCGCAAATGCGCGCCGATACCAAGGCGGGCCGGGGTGATCTGCCTTTCATTTTTGGCTCAATGCGCAAGAATGACGGCGTTGCCGAGCTGGTGGCTTTTCTGTGTGAGGCAGGGGGTCTGGTGATCACGGCGGATGAGACTGGCTGATCGCCACCGGCACCGGCCCCTAGAGGTCGGTCTCTGGGATATGGCAATTGATCTGGTGGCCATTGTCAAAAAGCCGCGCTGGCGGGGTGTCTGTCTCACAGATTTTTCCAAGTTTTCGCGGGCACCGGCGCTGGAACGGGCATCCCGTTTCGGGCGGTGACAGCTCAACCACATCATCGGCGCTCAATTTTGGCACAAAATCCGGGTCAGGTTCGAGAACCGCCCCAAGCAGAACATCGGTGTAAGGGTGGAACGGGCCGGAATAGACGGCATCAGCCGGACCAATCTCACACAGGCGCCCCTGATACAGAACCGCCACACGGTTGGAAATGGCCTTGACCACGGCCAGATCATGCGACACGAAAATATAGGTTGTTCCCTGCTGGGTTTTCAACTCGTTCAGCAAATCAAGCACCGCCGCCTGAACTGAAACATCAAGTGCCGAAGTCACCTCGTCACACAGCACGATTGCGGGTTCTGCGGCAAAGGCGCGGGCCACCGCCACACGCTGTTTTTCGCCGCCCGAAAGCTGGCTTGGCAGGCGGTCGAGGTAATGGCTACCGAGCCGCACCCGTTCAAGCAGCTCAATACTGCGCTGGCGCAGCTCCTCACCGGTCAGGCTGAAATAGAGCCGCAAAGGCTGGGCCAGGATCTGGGCGATGGTATGTCGTGGGTTGAGGCTGTCATCCGGGTTTTGGAAGATCATCTGAATTTGACGCAGGTGCAGGGCCGGCCGGTCCTCAACCTTTGGCGTCAATCTGGCCTCACCATTCAGGACGAGATGGCCGGTTTTTGGCGAAATCAACCCGGCGATGGCTTTCAGAATGGTTGATTTGCCGCTGCCACTCTCTCCGACAAGGCCAAGCGTCTCGCCAGTCCTGATCGAGATGTTGATATTGTCAACGGTGGCAGGCGGCGTGCTGCCGCTGCTAAAGAGCTGGTTCCACAGGCTTGGCTTGGCATAGCTGATGGCGAGCTGGTTCAGGCCAAGCGCATCACCGCCATGGTCCGCAGACACCTCACCTTTTTGCGTTACCGTCTTATTCGCCGCCGCCTTATTAACCACCGGCAACTGGTCAATCCTGTCGGGGTGGAAACAACGCACCTCTTCGCCACTCTCAAGCTGTTTCAGCGCTGGCGGGGTTGACTGACATCTCTCGTCGGCAAGGGCGCAGCGATCGGCAAAGGCACAGCCAGTGATGGTCTCGCCAGGCATTGGCGGGCGTCCATCCAGCGCCAGTGGCAGGCTGGTCTGGGTCAATCGGGGGATCGAGGCAAGCAGCCCATGCGCATAGGGATGGCGCGGCGCAAGCAGGACCTGTTTTGTCGTGCCTTTTAGTGCGATCTCGCCCGCATACATGACAACCACACGGTCGCAGACCCGCGAAATCGCCCCAAGATCGTGACTGACATACAGCATCGCCATATTGCGCTCGCTTGCCAGATCACGCAGAAGTTCGAGAATATGCGCCTGCGTCGTCACATCAAGCCCGGTTGTCGGCTCATCGAGCAGCAGCGCATCAGGCTCTCCGGCAAGCGCCATGGCGACGGCGACACGCTGTTGCTGGCCGCCTGACAGCTCATGCGGGAAGCGTGATACCAATGTGGCTGGTTCGGGCAGACGAACCTGGGTGAGGAGTTCGACAACGCGCGCCTCAAAATCGCTCTCATCAAGCTGGCTATGAAGGCGCAGTGCCTCGGCAACCTGCTGGCCGATGCGCAGGGTTGGGGTCAGAGATTGCCCGGAATTTTGCGGGATCAATGCAAGACGCCCACCCCTGATTGCCTGTAAATCATCCCGCTCAAGGGCCAGCATATCAATGCCGTCAAATTCCACATCCCCCTCGAGGGCGCGCAGACCACGCTTGAAAAAACCGAGCGCCGCAAGTGCCAGCGTGCTTTTTCCGGATCCACTCTCACCAACAAGTCCGATGCTCTCACCACGGTTGATCGACAGGCTGACGTCGCGCAGCACGCGAATGATCTCACCGCTCTGGCTGGTATAGCCAACAGACAGGTTCTGGATGTTGATGAAAGCGGGCGCGCTCATCCTACACCGGTGCTTTCTGCGCACGGTCGATGCCAAGCGCCTTGGCCAGCGCGTCGGCAGTCAGATTGATACCGATGATCAGCGAGGACAGCGCGACGACCGGACCGATGACGCCCCACGGCGCAAAGGACATGTATCCTCTGGCATCCGAAATCATCAATCCCCAGTCAGGTGTTGGCGGCGATACGCCAAACCCAAGGAATGAGAGTGAGGAAAAGGCCAGCAGCATCCATGACCAGCGCATCGCCCCCTCGACCATCAGCGTATCCAGAACATTGGGCAGCAATTCCCGCCAGATGATGCTGATCCGGCTGTGGCCACGCGCCTTTGCCGCCCAGACAAAATCACGTGCGATCACATCATGTGTGGCGGCGCGGGCAATGCGAATGACCGGAATGCCATAGAAAAAGGCCAGTGTCGGTATCAGCACCTCCAGCCCGGTGCCAAAAGTGACAATCAGCACCAGCATTTTCAAAATCCAGGGAAGCGAGAGAAAGGCATCGACGATCCGCATCAAAACCTCATCAAGCCGGCCTCCGGTCAGACCGAACAGGATGCCAACAAAGCCACCCCATAGAACGGCAAGAGGCGTTGCAATGCCGGTCACCAGCAGAGCCTCACGCCCCCCAAGCATCGTCCGTGAAAAGATATCCCGGCCCAGATGATCGGCGCCAAGCCAATGCGCGTTGCTTGGCTGGCTGAGCATCAGCGAGGCGTCCTGGAGTTTGAAATCATAGGGCGCAATCACCGGGCTGATGATGGCGAGACACACATGAAACACGACAAGCGACAGCCCGATTGCGCCCGACGGGCGACTCATCACATCAAGCAACACCGCAACATAACGCTGCCTTTTCGCTGGATTTTCTGTGAGAGCTGCTGTTGACATCATTTTCTCAGATACATTGTGCGCAGTTTTGGATTGGCAATCATCGTCATCAAATCTGCGGTCAGATTGATGCAGACATAGATCGAGGCAACGATCAGGGCGATCGCCTGAACCACCGGCAGGTCACGGTCGGAAATCGCATCAATCATCATCCGGCCAAGACCGGGATAGTTGAACACAACCTCGATGACAACGACACCGCCAAGC
Organism: SAR116 cluster bacterium; assembly: GCA_004212735.1. GTDB lineage: Bacteria > Pseudomonadota > Alphaproteobacteria > Puniceispirillales > Puniceispirillaceae > MED-G116. The sequence goes on along the minus strand of SHBD01000013.1, from coordinate 24,625 downwards.
AGCCAGGCAATCGTCAGGGCAACAACATTGATCGCTGGCAGCAGCGCATTCGGCAGCGCATGGCGGAACACCATCTGCCAATAGGGCACCCCCTTGAGCGTCGCCATCTGTACATAGTCACTTGCCATCACCTCGATCACCGAGGAGCGGACCATGCGCATCACATGCGCTGTCATGACCAGCGAGAGGACAATCACCGGCAACAGAATTTCAGGAAAAAATTCGCTGATTGGCGACCCCGCAGATGTCAGGACAATCCCCGGCAGCCAGCCAAGCCATACGCTGAAAACAAGGATCAGCAGCGTTGCCGAGACAAATTCGGGAATGGTCATCGCAAAAATGGCGATGGTCGAGAAAATGATGTCGGGCTTTCGGTCACGCCAGAGACCGGTGATCACGCCAAGCAGCATGGCCAGCGGCACGCCGACAAGCAGGGCAAAGAAAGCGAGAAGCAGGGAGTTTGCAAACCGCGCCCCGACAAGATCGCTGATTTTCGCCTCGCCATTTACCGACATGCCCAAATCACCGGTGAGGGCGCCCAGCGCCCATTCTGTATAGCGCTGGTGGGCCGGTCTGTTCAGATTCAGATCATCACGGCATTTCTCCAGAAGCTCCACATCGGCCTGGTCCTGTTCCAGATATTGTGTGCAGGCATCTCCCGGCAGAATTTCAACGCCAGCAAAAATGATCAGTGAAACGATGGAGATTGTCGCCAGTCCCAGAAAAATGCGCCGAAGTATCATGGTCAACATGGGCAGTCTCGAAAGTGTTTTTCTAACGCGGTGGTCTTAAAGTGGCGCGCTGGAGTGGTGGTCTTAAGTGGCGAAAACGGAAATGCCCGACAGACGAAAGGAAAACCGACGGACTAATGGAAAACAAGTCAAATTAGTGAAGTTAATGCTGCGTATCTGATGCGCTTTAGAAATGATAAAGGGTGGCCAGCATGCGCGAAAAAAACATGCTGGCCAGTTGTTTGCAGAGTGCCTACTCGACGGTGATCTTGTGCCAGCGAATGGCCTCATTGACCACCATGTCAAAATTCTTCACCCGTGAATTCAGCGCGTAAAGTTTGGTGACATGATAGGGGATCAGCGTGCCGGCGGTCTGATGCAGATGCTCTTGTGCCTGCACATAGAGCGCCTTGCGCTTGTCGAAATCAAGCTCCCGTCTGGCCTTGCCAAGCAGAGCGTCAAACCCCTCATCCTTATAGAAGGATTCGTTCCATTTTGCAGTCGAGAGGTAAATCTCATGCAGGGCCTGATCGGCGGGACGCTCGTTCCATCTGGTTGCGGCAACGGTTTTCTTCATCCATGCCTCTTTCCAGAAACCGTCTGACGGCACCTGCTTGATCGTCACCCGGATGCCGGCCTTGGCGGCCTGCTGCTGATAGGCCTCGGCCAGCTTTGGCCAAGTTGGCTCAAGCGTTGCGACATAGACTTCGACATCAATGCCGTTTGGATACCCGGCGTCAGCCAACAGCTTTTTGGCGCCTTCAATATCCTGCGGGCACTCAATGGCCGCCCGGTACTGATCATCGGGTTTGACTGGCGTGTCGCAGGCCACGACACCGCCGCCGCCCATGACAAGCTGGACAAGCTCATTCCTGTCAGCGGCCATGCGAACGGCCTGGCGAACACGAACATCGGTGAACGGCTCCTGATCCGTCCTGAAAACGAGGCCACGCCAGTTGCCTGTCGGCACCGCGGTCATCGTGAATTTAGGGCTGTTCTCAAACATTGGACGCTGCAGATTGGTCACCGTGTTCTCGAAATCGATCTGGCCACCAAGAAGCGCCTGAACACGTGCCTGACCATCGCCGATACCGATGATTTCCATCTCGGCAACACCCGGCGCACCCTCATAGTAATCCATGTTGGCGACCAGCTTGGTCACACCTTCGGCATCGAACTTGACCAGTTTGAAGGGGCCCGTGCCAATGCCTGTCGTTGCGATCGTATCACCAGAGCCTTCGGGGATCATCCGGATCCGGTAATCCATAAGCTGTAGTGGCATATCGGCAAACGGTGTGGACAGGGTGAATTTGACAGTCGATCCGTCAACAGCCTCGACCGTGTCAATCATCTTCAGCGCTGAGCGCGCAGGTGATTTGATCTCCGGGTCAAGAACACGGTTGATCGAATACAGCACATCCTCAGACCCAAAAGAGCTTCCATCGTGAAATTTCACCCCCTCCCGGAGCTTGAAAGTCCATTCGGTCGCGTCGCTGTTTGCTGACCAGGATACGGCCAGATCGGCGCTTGGTTTGCCGGTTGTGTCGGGACGCACGAGCCTGCTCATGATCTTTTCGGTGATTTGAAAGACCCGGCCCTTTGAGATCGGGTCAAGGCTTGATGAGCTTCCAAAACCAAGCTCATGCGCCTGCCGGAATGTGCCGCTTGGCGCTGCCATGACGCTTGTCACTGTCATGGCCAGCATGACGCCGGTTGCTGCTAGCAATTTTTTCATTGAAGTTCCTCCTGTGGTCGATTGCTCTTTGCCGCTCCGGGGGGACCCGGCTGGCTGCATTATCGAATTTCGCGGGAGATAGCCCGGGACTACCCTGGCAAGTCTCCCCCAATTCCTGTTTTTATTGCGCCAAAGTATGGATTTGCACGTGGCTGATAACAAATAAAATTTGTGAATAGATTGATACATAAAATGTATGAATTGCTTTTTTATATACGAATTGCCTATTCTAATGCCACCCTTACCGTAAATGCCAACCGTGGCTAGATCCTGCTGTAAACGGAAAAGATGATGATGGCGGCACCCAGGCCGGATATGACGAGCATAAGGATTTACGCGATCGGTGGGGGTGGTTTCACCCATGCCGATACCGCGCCGGAGGGCGACCTCATGCTGGAGGACAGGCTCTTGGCACTCGCCCCAAAAATGCCGAAAATCGGCTATGTCGGGCACGCCAATGATGACAATCCAGACCGGATCACAGCCTTCTATTCCCGGTTTTCCGGCCCTGCAGAGACCAGCCATCTGCCCCATGACGCAGACGCCTCCGCCGCCAGAGATTTTGCCGCCGGGCTTGATATCATCTATGTCGGTGGTGGATCGACAAAGCAGATGCTGCACCGCTGGCACAAGACCGGCCTTGATGATGTGTTTAGCGAGGCGGGCCGGCGCGGCGTGATCCTCGCCGGGGTCAGTGCTGGCGCGATTTGCTGGTTCAGCGAGCTGCTCCTTGGCACTGTTGATGACGGCTTTGAGCTGTTGCCGGGATTGGGGCTGGTTGCTGGCAGCGCCTGTCCGCATTATGACAGTGAACCGGTGCGAAGAGCCGCCTATGATAATGCCATTGCGGCGGGCAGGCTGGCGCCTGGCCTTGCCATTGATGATGGCGTGGCCGTCTACATCGTGGCCGGTTATATCCGTGAAATCATCAGGGCACGGCAGGGACAGGCGGTCTTTGTCTGCGCAGAGCAGAATGGAACAACCGTTCGGGCGGCGCTGAAACCCGGCTTTGATTTGGGTGGCGGCGCGGCGGTGCAGGCGGTTAGGGGACATGGTAACAGGGCGCAATAGATGACAGATGATACCTTACAGGCAGCGCACCCGCGCAAATCCAGACGGCGGCGCGGCGCAAAACCAGTGATTGAGCCATTCAAATCGCTTGCCGGTCAGCGGATCATCGGCACCGGCGGCAATCTCACCCCATTGGATGAGCGCGGCATTGCGGCAATTCACGCCGCCGCCCTGGAGCTGTTGGCCAGCACCGGTATCAGCGAGGCACCATCATCAGCGGTGAAACTTGTCACCGATGCCGGGGGACGGCTGGATGATGCTGGCCGCCTGCTGTTTCCGGAAAAACTGGTAGAGGCCGCCCTTGCTGGTCTGCAGCGCGATTTTACCCTTTATGGCCGCGCGGCAGACACAGACCTCGTCCTCGCGCCGGGGGCGGTCCATGTCGGCACAGGTGGTGCCTCGCCGCAACTCTTTGACATGCAGCTTGGCCGGTATCGTGATTCCTGCCTGGCTGACCTTTATGATGCGGCCCGGCTGGTCGATAGGCTGACCCATATTCATTTTTTCAGCCGGCCTCTGGTTGCCCGTGATATGCCTGACCAACAGCGTCTTGACGTCAATACGGCCTATGCCAGCCTTGCCGGAACGACCAAACATGTTTTTGTGAGTGCAGGAAACGCGCAATCGGTTGCCGATATTGCCCGCCTCTGTTACCGGTTGGCCGGATCGGAGGCCGCATTCCGGGAACGGCCCTTTCTCTCGCTATTGGTCAATCACGCCGTCCCGCCGATGCGCTTTGATACCGAGTCAGTGGAAATTCTGCAGGCCGCGGTGCGCCATGGCATCCCCATGTCGATCAACACTTTTGGCCAGCTTGGCGCGTCCAGCCCGGTGACAATTGCCGGTTGTGTTGCCCAGACAACGGCAGAAACACTGGCCGGTATGGTGATCGCATGGCTTGTCGATGAAGAGGCCAGGGCGGTATTTGGGCCGCGCCCGATGATCACCGATTTGCGCACCGGTGCGATGGCAGGCGGCAGTGGTGAGCAGGCATTACTGACCGCAACAGCAATGCAGATGGCGCGGCATTACGGCTTGCCATCCTCGACCATTGCCGGCGCAACCGAGAGCAAGCTGCCTGATGCGCAAAGTGGTTATGAAAAATGTCTGACAGTTGGCCTGAGCGTTCAGGCCGGTGCCAACATCATCACCCAGGCATGTGGTGCCCAGGCCAGTCTGATGGGAATATCCTTTGAGGCCATGGTCGTTGATAATGACATGCTTGGCTGTATTTTGCGGGCGACCAACCCGGTTGAGGTCAGTCCCCAAACCCTGTCTGCCCCGGCAATCGGCGCGGTGGTCAATGACGCCGGTCATTTTCTTGGTGAAGCTGATACTTTCGCCCGCATGCAGTCGGATTTTCTCTATCCCGAAATTGCCGATCGCACTGTCATTGATGTGTGGGAGGCCGCGGGCAGTATCGACATAAGACAGGCGGGCGCGCGCCGGGCACAGGAAATCCTCGCCGAGCATCGTCCCCGCTATATCGAACCTGCGATCGACCGGGATGTGCGCGCCCTGCTGCCCATCGAGTTACCGCCGCTCCCCTAAGACCACCGCTCGCCTGAGACCTCCACTCCCCTTGGAACAAATCTGTCTGGCAATCCCTCAATTGGCCACGGCGCTGATGATCGGATCAGCTTCGAAGCCGGTGATCAGCGCCTCGGCAAGCTGGCGCGTCTCCTGTGTCATCGTATCGACACCGCGCGTGATGATGGCGATGTGATAACGCAGATTCTGCTGCAGTGGACGGATGACGACGCCGCCCTGATCCAGTGTCATCCGTGCGGAAAACGGGTCAACAATCGCCGGAATTCCCGTTTCGCGAACAAGCGAGCTTGCGGTCAGAACATTTGCCACACTATAGCGGGCATTTTGTTGCAGATGCTCTGACAGCTGTTCCTCCATGCCCTGCATCTCCAGCGGATAGACATTGCCGAAGGTCACAAACTCATGCTGCGTCGCGACCCGGTCGAGGTCAATTTCCCCGGTGGATGCGGCAAGCTCATGCCCGGAGGGAATCAGCGCCACATAATTGACCGAGGTGTGATAGAGAATATGCACACCCTCATAGGGCGGTGAGCGTGAGACAATGCCAAGGTCAAATTGCTGAAGCTGGATGGCATCGACGATGCCTGGCGTATTGCGCGTGTGAATGACCGTGTGTGTTTTTGTGGCTTTGCCCTGTATCTTTCCCAAAATCCGGGGCAGCACGGTGACCGAGAATGTTGGAATGACGCCAAGGGAAATCTTGCCAATCGTGTCCTGGCGGATGGCGGTGGCAAGCTCGTCCAGCCGCTCAATATTGATGAAGGCGCTCTCGACTGCCTGATGAAAGCGCCGTGCCTCCATTGTCGCCAGAACACCGCGTCCCTGTCGCACAAACAGCGAAAATCCAAGCGCGGATTCCAACTCATGAATCAGGCGTGTGACGCTTGGTTGTGAGACCCGCAATTCACGCGCGGCGGCGGTGATCGTGCCGTGCCGCATAACCACATTGAATGCCTTTAACTGGCGAAAATTCATCACAATTCCTCCCCAAATTTCCCCCGAAATTCACCGGGTTGATTCATAACCAATTCCTATCAATCAATCTAACAATTTTATTTGTGGAATGAATTGGAAATTTGTTACTCTTGGCCATTCCGCTGCGAGGTACGTTGAATTGAACAGATTTTTTTCAGTCGCCGAGGCGCGTTTGCGTGCCAGAAAACGCCTGCCCCGGATGATGTTTGATTTTGTCGATGGCGCTTCGGGCGATGAGAGTCTGAGCCACCTCAACAGCACCGCCCTTGATGCCATTCGTCTGATGCCGCGCGTGTTGCGTGATGTGGCGGATCGTGACCTCTCGACCGAGATTATGGGCCTGCAGATGGGGCTGCCCTTTGGCATTGCCCCGATGGGGATGTGTGCGCTGTCCTGGCCGAATGCGGACCGGCATATGGCGCGTGCGGCGGCGTCTCGCCGGGTACCACTTTGTGTCTCGACAGCTGCGTCTGCGCCGCTTGAGACAATCATCGAGGATGCCGAGGGATATGCCTGGTTTCAGCTCTATGCCGACCAATCTGGCGATTTTGTTGATGAACTGATTGGGCGCGCCGAGGCAAGCGATTACAAGGTACTGATCCTGACCGTTGATGTACCCATCCCCTCGGTGCGCACACGTGATCTACGCAATGGCTTTACCTTTCCCCTGCGCTGGGGGCCGCGCCAGATCTGGGATTTCGCCTCGCACCCACATTGGTCGCTGGCCTCATTGGTCCATGCCATAGGCGCTGGCATGCCGCGTCCGATGAATTACGCCACCTCGTCACAGGGCACGAAATTTGTGCGCAATGCCAGCCGGGGCCGTGCCACCTGGGATTTCCTGAAAACGCTGCGTGATCGCTGGCCGGCAAAGCTGGTTGTCAAGGGTGTGCAATGCCCCGAAGACGCCGTGCGCATCAACGCGCTGGGGGCTGATGCGATCTATGTGTCGAACCATGGCGGGCGGCAATTGAACAGCGCACCGACAAGCATCGAGTCACTGGCCCAGATCAGACAGGCTGTCGGCAATGCGATGCCGCTGATCTTCGATGGTGGCATTCGCAGCGGTGAGCATGTGATCAAAGCGCTTGCATCGGGGGCTGATTTTGCCATGGTGGGACGGAGCGCGCTCTTTGGACTGGGCGCGGGCGGTGCAGGGGGTCTGTCCGATATTCTGGACCTTATCAGCACCGAGGCCAGCGCAGTCATGGGGCTGGCTGGACATCAAAAGATTGCCGAGATCAGCGCTGACAACCTTGCCAGCGCGCATCATGACGCCAGAAGCCAAAGAAACTAGGCCAAAGAAACTAGGCCAAAGAAACTAGGCCAAAGAAACTAGGGCAAAGAAACTAAGCCAAAGAAACTAGGCCAACAAAACGAAGCTAAAAGAAACTAGACAAAAAAACCAAGCCAAAAAGGCGAAACGGAAAAGGCAGGACGATGGGTGAGGTCAAAAAAATTCGGGGTGGTGCCCTGCTTGCACGGGCGCTTCAGGAAAAAGGCATTGAACATGTTTTTACCTTGTCCGGCGGGTTCTGTAATCCGGCGCTTGAAGGTTTTATGGAATGCCAGATGAAGGTGATCAACTGCCCGCATGAGCAGGTCGCCGGCCATTTTGCCGATGGCCATACCCGCATCACCCGCAAACCGGCTGTCTGTCTTGTCGGCCCGGAGGGCTTTGCCAACGCTGTTCCGGCGATGATGGAAGCCTGGGGTGAGCGCTCGCCAGTGATCTTTGTGACTGGCTCCAGCACCCTCAAACGTCAGGGGTCCGGTGGTTTCAAGGAAATTGATGATGTCGCCATTGCCGAACCGCTGACCAAATACAGTGCCAGCATCACCGATGGGGAGCGCATCAGCGAATTTGTCGATCGGGCCTACAAGATGGCGATCAATGGCTATCCGGGCGCGGTGCATCTCAGCCTGCCGGTCGATATCATGTTTTCCTCCTTTGCCGAGGATAGCGGGCGTGAGGAACGCCCCTTTGACAGAACAGCGCATCTGCCGGCAAAGGCGTGGCCGGAACCGGCGCGGCTCAGCATGGTGCTGGACAGGCTTGCGGCGGCCAAGCGGCCGGTGCTGATCGGTGGACATGGTGTCTGGTGGTCAGGCGCCGAGAGCTATCTGGAGGAGGCCGGGCGCAAACTCGGCATCCCGGTGTTCAACATCCCCTATCATCAAAAACTGCTTGGCGAGGAATGCGAGGCCTATATGGGGCTGGCCGACATTCATCAATATCACCCGTCAAAAGACGCTTTTGCCGAGGCTGATCTTGTGCTGATGGTGGGGGCTCGTCTCGACAATCAGATGAATTTCGGCAACCCGCCCTTGTTCCCCCAAAGCGTTGATCTGGTCTGCATCAACGGCTCGCATGAGGAGATTGATTTTAACAGGGCCGCCGATTTTGCTCTACTGTCCGACCCGGGGGCCTTTCTGCAGGCGGTGATTGCCTTTGGCGAGAGCGCTGACTTTACCTTGCCACGCGACTGGTTTGATCTCAACCGCCAACGCCGCGCCGAATGGGTGGCAAAGATGAGTGCCGATGTTGATGCAGAGGCCGGCCAGCCCGAATTTGGTGGCCGCATTCATCCGCTGCATCTGGCGCTGGATGTACAGACGGCGATGGGGGATGGCGATTGGTTGGTGATCGATGGCGGCAACACCCATTTCTGGTCTGAAATTGCCGTCAATCTTGCCGGCTTCAATGGCCGCAAACTTGGCGGCATCCTGCATCCGGGCACCTTCAGCCTGCTTGGTGTTGGCGTGTCCTTTGCGGTCTCGGCCAAGAACGTTCATCAGGACAGCAATGTCGTTCTGATCAGCGGTGATGGTGCTTTTCTGTCTGGCGGCCTGTCGATCGAGGCGGCCTTTCAGGAAAACCGGCCGATCACCGTTGTCATCGACAATAATGGGGGCCTTGACTGTATCTCCCAGCAGCAGGAGCGGCTGTTTGAAAACGGCACGCATTACGCCACCGATTTTCGCGACATTCCCTTTCACACCATGTTTGAGGGGCTCGGCGGCCATGGTGAGCTTGTCACCCGCCGCGAGGATATCATTCCGGCGGTCAAACGGGCCATGGCAAGCGGCAAAACGGCCTGCGTCAATGTCAAGGTGAAGGGTGTGATCTCGCCGATCGTGCTGGCCACCACGTCAAAGCGCGACAAAGCATCCATCGAATAAGGCCCCATCAAACAGGACCATCCATCGAATGAGGCCCCATCAAGCAGGGCCTCCATCAAACAGGGCCTCCATCAAACAGGGCCTCCATCGAATAGATTTGAGGCCGCGCAGGCTCACAGACGTTTTTTAGAGGGGAAACAAATGGCAGTTCTTTCATCGCATTTGCTCAACGGTGTTGACGGCACCCATGCGGGGGAGGTCACCGTCACCTTGATCCAGATTGCCGCCGATGGCGAGAGGTTGGTTGTTTTCGAGGAACAGAGCGATCAGGGTGGGCGCTTCCAGCAGGATGTGGCAGTCGTCACTGACGCTGGCTATGAGATGGTGATTGCCAGCGGTGCGTATTTTTCCGGGCGCGAGATTCCGGTGACCGGGACGCAGATTCTGCATGAGATCGTCATCCGGTTTTCCATGCCGGACCCGGACGCCCGCTATCATATTCCGGTCATCATGTCGCCGAACAGCTATTCCTGCTGGTGGTCGAGTTGATCGTGACAGGCTGGCATACCACTACATAAGACACGCAGAACGGAGATGATTTGATGGCGGAATCGGGGCTGAACATGTCACGCCGGATCAGGCGCACCCCCTACACAGACAGCGCAGAAGCACATGGTGTGCGTGGCTTCAGCGTGGTCAATCACATGTTGCTGCCAAAGGCCTATGCGCCGTCGGTTGAGGAGGATTACTGGCATCTGCGCACGCATGTCCAGATCTGGGATGTGGCGGTGCAGCGTCAGGTGCAGATCACCGGCCCGGATGCGGCGCGGCTGGTGCAATTGATGACCCCCCGTGATCTGCGCCGGGCGCGTGTTGGGCAATGTCTTTATGTTCCGCTGATTGATGAACATGCCGGCATGTTGAATGACCCGGTGCTTCTAAAGCTCGCCGATGACAAATTCTGGCTGTCGATTGCGGATTCGGACATTCTACTCTGGGCCAAGGGTTTGGCGGTCGGCATGGGTCTCGATGTGGCCATCACTGAGCCAGATGTTTCACCGCTTGCCATTCAGGGGCCAAAGGCCGAGGCGCTGATGACCGATCTTTTCGGTTCGGCAATTGCCGCGCTTGGTCATTTTGAATATGGCATCTTTGACGTTCTTGGCACCAGCCAGGTGATTGCGCGCTCAGGCTACAGCAAACAGGGCGGTTACGAGATTTACCTTGAAGGCGGGCATCTTGGCGCGGATCTGTGGGATGTGATCTGGCAGGCCGGTCAGGGCTATGAGATCACCCCCGGCTGTCCGAATTTGATTGAACGTATTGAGGGCGGCTTGATGTCCTACGGCAATGAGTTTACCCGCGCCAACAATCCGCTTGAATGTGGGTTTGCGCCGCTTTGTCATCTTGGCAATGAGGTTGAGTATATCGGCCGGACAGCGCTTCAGAACATCGCCGCCAATGGCCCGGTGCAGATGCTGCGCGGGATCAAATTTGGTGGTGGCCGGACACCGCCCTGCGGTAAGCCATTTCCGGTCACGGCCCGGGATGGCCGGCCCCTTGGCCAGATTACATCAGGCATCTTTTCGCCGCGCCTTGACTGCAATGTCGGCATGTCGATGATTGCAGCCGGGCATTGGGATATCGGCACCGAGCTTCTGGTCCACACGCCAGATGGCATCGCCAGAGACGGCGTCATTGCGGCCTTGCCCTTTTAGATGCTGCGTCAGATCGTTGTTGTCGCGCATCCTAATTCTGGATTAGTGCGGCATCCCATTCACGAAGGAAGCTGTTTTTCTTCAACCGATCCAAAAACACCAACAGGCCAGAACCGAGGCGAATGGGTTTCCTGTTGGCAAGCTGGTTGATCAGATTGTTTCGCAGGCTTGGCAATTTTGCCTCCTCATCCAGAATTTCCTGTCCTTCGGGGCTGACAATGAAATTCAAAAAGTGGATGCCGTTCCCCGGGTTCTGCGCTGTTTTTGGAACGATCGCCGTGCGCAAAAGAATATGGGTATAATCCTCAAAGGTGATGAGCTTGGCGTTGCTGGTGTCTGGCAATGTCGCATTGGCATAACTGCCAAGCACATTATAGGCGATTGCCATGTCGCCGCGATCGACCGCATCAATCATCTGGCTTGTGCAGCAGAATAGCTTTGCATTCAGCCTGCCCATAACCTCAGCAAGACGCCAAAAAGTCTCTGACTGGCGCGAATCTTGGGTGGAGAAAAGATAGCCAGCGCCCGAAACATGCGGGTTGTAGGTGGCGATCCGATTGTTGAAAATTTCGGGATTATCACGGATCAGCGCCAGCAGATCACGCCGTGTTCTCGGCAGGGGCAGTGCCTCAAAATCCTTTTGTGAGATCAACAAGGCAACCGGTTCAAGTGCAAAGCCGAACACATTGGTCCGCCATCGGGCCCATTCGGGAACTGTGGCCGTCTCGGCGGATTGGACCGAACGCGTCATGCCATCATTGGCCAATTTCATCTGCAGATCCATAGCCGAGGAAATCACCAGATCGAATGCTTCTTTGTCTTCGGCAATGGCGGTATAGATTTCGGTTGTTGATGCGGTGACATAGCGCACGGCCATCGCCGGGTTGAGTTCGAGAAAACCGGCAATCACCGGATGAAAGCGCTCACTATCGGTCGATGACAGGATGTTGATGATTGTCTTGGCATCACCAGAAGCACCAGCATCACCATAAACACGTTCAAACTCAATCTGAAAGGCAGCCGCCTGAAATGCCGGCAATGTCGGCACCAATAGCCAGATCAGCCAGATGGTCAGCAGACGGATCACACGGGCAGTCGAAGATGTGCGCATGTGCCTCCTCCTTTGTTCTTTTTCAGGCTGAATGTCCCACCGACAGTGACACAGATTTCGGAGATGATCGCAAGTCCCAGGCCAGAGCCAACCACATCCTCGACATTGCTGCCACGTCGAAACCGTTTGCGCGGTCCTGTGATATTGACGCCCTCAATGCCGCGGCCCTGATCAATCACGCTAATCTCGGCCGTTGCGTCATCCATTTTAAGCAGGATCTGCACGATTTGATCCGGGTTTGAATATTTGATTGCGTTGTCCAGCATGTTGCGAAGCGCAACCTCTATCAAAATCGGGTCTGCAGTAATAAAGACAGGCTCACACGGAAAGGTCTCTGCCGAGATGCTGATATCGCGCAAATCGGCAGCGGGGCGTAGGCTATCGGCGACCTGCAGGATTAGATTAGCAAGGTCAAGCCTGTCCATATTGTTCTTTTCCGAGCGATAGAGAACGAGCGCATGGTCAAGCAGTTGGCTTGCCGAACGGCTACTCCTGTCAACTGCGCCAATGATATTGTGCAGATGTTTGCGGCTTTCCGGATTGGTTGATTTGCGCAGGGCAAGCTGGCTTTCAGATTTCACCACGGATAGCGGCGTTCTGATATGATGCGCGGCCTCGGCGATGAAATTCTCGGTCTGGCGCAAGGTGCCGCGTAAACGGCGGATAAATCCGTTCAACGAGGATACAAGCGGGAGCATCTCCAGCGGCGTCGGATGTTTTACATCGCGCAAATCATGCGGGCCACGCCGGCTGACCGCATCGGCCAGCAGATTGACCGGCCGCAAAAAGGATGTTGTCACCAACAAGGCCATAAAAATTGAAAAAGCCAGAAAACCAATCCCGATGATGGTCGCGTTGCGCGAGATTTCGGCGAGGATGCTCTCTTGGAACAATTGGCTCTGCGCCACCGCGATTGAGATCACACGTGGCGTTCCGCTGATGAACAGGCGTGAGCGCAGCGTCGCTTTTCGCACCTTTACTCCGCGAATAACGGTCGATGACAGCACCGGGTCCAATCCAACGGGCGCGGTGCTGGCCAGCTCCAATTCTTCATAGCCGGTCAGCAAGTCACCATCGAGATCAATCCGATAATAGATTTTATCCTCACTGATGGCACCCAGCATGGTGAACACATCATATGGCAAATCAATTTCGACATTATAATCGGTTGAGCGTGTATGTTCGAGAATTGACGAGACCGCCGTTTTCAACAGGGCGTCTTGTGTCGCCTGCACCGCCTGTTCGGTAATCTGGCGCATTACCAAAAGGAACAGCAGTGAGATCACAATCGCTGCGCTCACAAGCGGCAACAACAATCGCCACCTCAGCGATAATGGCGTTTGCGGCAAAAATCTCATGCCCCGAATCTCATGTCCAAAATCTCATGCCCCGAATCTCATGTCCAAAATCTCATGTCCAAAATCTCATGATGAGGTCAATTTGTAGCCGATGCCCCGCATTGTCTCGATGCGTGTCGAGCTGCCCGCCAATTTCTTGCGGATTCGGCCAATATAGACTTCGATGGTGTTTTCATTGACTGTTTCGGAAATGCTCAGCAACCGATCTGCTAACTGGTCCTTGGTGAATAGGATATTCGGTGCATTCATGAAAATTTCCAGCAACCGTAATTCCCGATTGCGCAGCGTGAAGCAAGTTTCTGGCGTTTGCAACTCGGCGGTCAGCGGGTTCAGCGTGATATCGCCGACCACCAGATCCTTTGTTGTACTGGCCCCGATATTGCGCCGAAGAACAGCCCGGCATCTGGCCTCCAATTCGGCGAAATCAAAGGGTTTGACGATATAATCATCAGCACCAAAATCCAGCATATCCACCCGATCAGACACTTCGGACCGGGCGGTCATGACGATCACTGGCGTTTGAACGTGATCAGCCCTGAGCGAGCGCAGAAATGCACGTCCATCACCATCCGGCAGCATGATATCCAACAGGATCATGTCATAATGGGTGACGCAGACCAGTTCTGCGGCAGTGGCAACGGTGTCGGAAATTTCCGGGATATGACCGCCCAGCTTGAAGTGATCGGCCAATGACAGCGCCAGCTTTGTTTCATCTTCGACGATCAATACCTTCATGTTATTTTTCAGTTTCATGTCAGGTTAATGTCAGCTTGGTGGGAAAGGGTAATGATATGGGTCGGATGGTCAAATCAAATCGGCCTTTATTTTTTTGGGAGGAACTGGAATGAGACTTTTTTCAAAAATGGCTTTTGCTGCCGTTTTCAGTGTTGGATTGGCAGGCCAATCTATCGCCGCTGAATGTATTGCCCCCGCCAATCCTGGCGGCGGTTGGGATTTTACCTGCCGTAGCATTACCAAGATCATGCATGACATCGGCGCCGTTGAATCACCCTTGCAGGTGACGAACATGGCTGGTGGTGGAGGTGGTCTCGCCTTCACACATGTCGTTAATGAGCGTAACACCGATGACGCGCTGATTGTCGCCGCGTCAACCGCAACCGCAACCCGTCTGGCGCAAAATGCCTATTCCGGCATGACCGCTGATCAGGTGCGGTTTTTGGGTGCAATCGGTGCGGATCCGGGGGTGATCGTTGTCGCCAAGGATTCACCTTACAAGGACCTCAATGATCTTCTTGATGCGGTAATTGCCGATCCGTCAAAACATGCTTTTGCTGGTGGCTCAGCTGCCGGTGGTTATGACCACCTCAAAGTTCTGATGGCACTCAAGCGCAAGGGTTTCACCGATATCAAAAAGGTCAAATATATTGGCGTTGATGGTGATGCCGATGCCATCACCCAGACTGTTGGCGGTTTCACCGCTGCCATGACGGGCGATATTTCTGGCGTTGTCGGTTTTATCAAATCAGGTGATGTGCGTGTTCTCGCATCCTTTACTGATGAGCGTATTCCCGGCTTTGAGGACATTCCAACTGCCAAGGAACAGGGCATTGACGTGGTCGCTGTGAACTGGCGGGGTCTTTACACACCAAAAGGTGCGTCTGATGCGTCTTACAGAAAATGGACTGATGCGTTGCGTAAGGTTGGTGCGTCACCTGAGTGGAAAGAAGCCATGATGGCCAATGGTCTCGCCCCTTTCAACAAAGTGGGTGGCGATTTCCAGTCTTATGTCGATGGTGTTATCGGCGAAGTTCGTGCCATGTCTGTTGAACTGGGTGTGATGAAGTAATGTCCGACCGGATTACCGGATTGATCGTCTCTGTGCTGGCGCTCGCATTTTTTGCGAGCGCCAGCCAACTTGAGACACCCTTTTTTGCTGATCCATTGGGGCCAAGTGCATTTCCGATGTTGATCTCTGCCGTTGCCTTTGTTTCGGGATGTGTGATGGTGCTGCGCCCGGACGCGGAACCAAACTGGCCTGCTCTTTCCACATTTGTTCGCTTGCTGATCGCCGTTTTGGTGCTTGTACTTTATGCCTATGGATTGAAACCTCTTGGCTTTCTTTTACCAACCGCACTTGCTGCCGGGGCTATTTCCTATCAGATCAGACCGGCAGTGCTTGCCTCGTCGCTGACTGGCATTTGCCTGTCGGTCTTTCTTTTTGTCATTTTTAAATATGGCCTTGGTCTCAGTCTGTTCGCGCTGCCGCGCTGGCTGATGGCTACGCCTGCTTAGGGGGCGGTGCGATGGACTTGCTGGCAAATCTTGCCCTTGGTTTTTCGGTTGCGCTGACCCCGACAACCCTGGCGCTGGCCATTGCTGGTTGTGTGCTTGGCACGATGATCGGGGCGTTGCCGGGTCTTGGTCCATCAAACGGCGTTGCCATTCTCATTCCCCTGTCATTCTCGTTCGGCCTTGATGCGACGCAGGCGCTGGTGCTGATGACAAGCGTCTATTACGGGGCGATGTATGGGGGGCGTATTTCCTCAATCCTGTTGAATATTCCGGGTGATGAACCAGCCATGATGACGACCCTTGACGGCTATCCGTTGGCCAAGCAGGGCCGTGCGGGTGATGCCCTTGTTTTATCCGGTGTCGCCTCCTTTGTTGGCGCTTTGCTTGCCACCATCGGGCTGATGCTGCTTGCACCGATTCTGGCGCGCGTGGCGTTTCTGTTTGGCCCGGCTGAATATTTCGCGCTCTATCTATTGGCTTTTTGCACCCTTGGTGGCATGGGCTCAAACAATCAGGCAAAGGCGGCGATTGCCGTCTGTCTGGGGCTTGGCATTGCGATGATTGGCGTCGATAGTTCGACCGGCATGACACGCTTTACCGGCGGCAGCCTGCATCTGTTTGATGGTGTGGATTTTCTGGTGGCCATTGTTGGCCTGTTTGCAGTTGCCGAGGTGTTTGTCTTTATCGAGAGTCATGGCCGGGATTCGGCCATCGGTGTGACGCTTGAAAAAATCCGCATTCCGGTGCGCGATATTCTGGCAACGCGGATCACCATGCTGCGGGCCACCGCGATTGGCTTTGTTGCCGGATTGCTGCCCGGTGCAGGTGCCTCGCTCGGCAGTTTCCTTGCCTATATGGTGGAAAAATCCTCGGCGAAGGATAAATCGAAATTTGGCAAAGGCGATGTTCGCGGGATTGCCGCGCCAGAGGCTGGCAATAATGCGGCGGCTGGTGGTGCGCTTGTGCCGATGTTGACGCTTGGCGTCCCGGGATCGGGGACAACCGCCGTGTTGCTGGCCCTGTTGATGACGTTGAACATCACGCCCGGTCCTTTGCTGTTCACCGAACGGCCAGAGGTTGTTTGGGGTCTGATTGCCTCGCTTTTGATCGCTAATTTCGTGTTGCTTGTGCTGAATGTGCCGATGGTCAAAATATTCAGCCGCATTTTGCAGGTGCCAGCCGCAATCTTGCTTCCCGGGGTCACCATGGTGTCTTTTGTTGGCATTTATTCACTGTCCGGCAGCCATTTTGATTTGCTGCTAATGATTGGCTTTGGTGTGCTTGGCTATGCCTTGCGCAAGCTCTCGATCCCGGCAGTGCCGGTGATCCTTGGCATACTGCTTGGTGGCCATATGGAGGTCAGTTTGCGCCGGGCCATGGTTCTATCTGATGGTGACTGGACCTATCTGTTTGGCTCGCCCATTGCCATTGGTCTCTGGATTGCAGCTGTTCTTGGCTTTATTGCGCCTTTGTTCCTGCGCTCATACCTAAAAGCGCCTGCGGCGCACAAGGATGAAGCCTGATGCCGACAAAAATTCTCATTCCCGCAGGTGTGCTGGGCTTGGGGTTCGATCAGGCGGCCTTGGCACGGGGCGTGGCCGCCCAGCCCGATATCATCTGCATTGATGGGGGCTCTACCGACAGTGGCCCCTTTTATCTGGGTACGGGCACCTCGAAATATGCGCGCAGCGTGTGCCGGTCTGAATGGCGGGCGCTGATGCTGGCACGCGCTGATGCCGGTGTGCCGCTTGTCATTGGCTCATGCGGCACCTGTGGCACGCGGGAGACCGTTGATTGGATGTATGAAATCACCTGCGAGATTGCCGCAGAACTAGGCCAGTCACTGACCATCGCCCGGCTATATTCCGACCAGACGGCGCCAGATATCATCGCCGCGCATGATGCGGGCCTTCTATCGCCCCTGGTCCCGGCACCACCGCTTGATGCGGAAGCAATCACCGCCTGCACTCATATTGTCGCGCTGGCTGGGGTTGAACAAATTCAGGCGGCACTCCAAACCGGGGCAGATATTATTCTGGCCGGCCGCACGACGGACACCGCGACAATTGCGGCTTTGCCGCTGTCTTGCAGTGATCATGCGGGTGGTGCGTGGCATGGGGCCAAAATTGGTGAATGCGGTGCGTTCTGCACGAACAATCCGGCCAGTGGTGTGGTCATGATCACTTTCGATGAAACCGGGTTTGAGGTCGAACCGATGGCAGTGGATGCCGTTTGCACGCCGCATTCCGTGTCGGCGCATATGCTCTATGAAAACAGCGATCCTTTCATCCTACATGAACCAGGTGGGCATCTGGACGTGACCGAGGCTCGCTATACGGCCATTGATGATCGCCGTGTCAGGGTTGAGGGCTCGCTCTGGGTACCGGCTGACGCCTACCGCGTAAAACTTGAGGCTGCCCACATTGGGGGTTATCAAACGACAATGATGGCGGTGATCCGTGATGCGCATTATGTCGCCCATGCGGATCAATGGCTGCAGGGTCTGACCAGCTTTCTTCACCGTAAGATCGCTACGACGACAAGTCTTAAACGCGATGATTTCACCCTAGAATTTCGTCTGATTGGTCAAAATGCGGCGCTTGGGGCGCTCGAGGATGGCATTGGCACACCGTTGGAGGTTGGCGTGCTTCTGATAATCACCGCGATGGATCAGGAAACGGCAACCGATCTGTCAAAAGTGATTAATCCGTTCCTTTTGCATCATCCTTTAACAGCGCATGAAGATTTGCCAACCTTTGCCTTTCCCTATTCACCAGCCCATACAGACCGTGGTGCGTTATATGAATTTGCGATGAATCATGTTCTCGAAATGTCTGATCCGATGGATGGGTTCACCCTTGCGGTTGACGAGGTGGTAGATGGCAAAGCTGGCTGATCTCGTTCCAAAAATCAGGTCGAAAAATGCCGGTCCATTCTGGGTGACGGTTGATATTTTTTGCGGTGACGCGGCGCGTTTTGCTGAAATAAGTGCCCGCCTTACCACAGCTCATGTCTGTGCGCGGCTGCGGGCTGATCCTGCCATGGTAAAGCGGTTTGATATTGAAAACCTTGCCGTGATCAAGTTCAGCTTCATCCGGCCAGCGGTTCAAGGCAGCCGCTTTGACCGCGACATGCACGGCGCGCAGCTTGGCGTTCTGTTTGCCGAATTGGAAATCTGAGCGCGGGCATCTCTGCTTGATCTTGGTGAGGCACTCACTCTTGGTTGGGGCTGAATCCCGGTCTTGTCCTGGCCATGAACAGCGCGGCAAAGGACAGCGCGGCGGCAAGCAGAATGCCGATCATCACACTGAAGAACAGCCCTGTTCCCTGTGCAAACAACAAGCCGCCAACACTTGGCCCGATGGCGGTGCCAATCGCGCGTGGTGTTGTCATCCAGCCTTTCGCCCGTCCATAGACGTCTGCCCGGAAATACATATTCGTGACATAACCGAATGAGACCGTCAGCACCCCATGGCCCATGCCGAAAATCATCATTGCGGCAATGGCAAGACCAAGGTTGTCAGACTGCACCAACAGCATGGCAATCGGGCCACACAGAAAGGCGATCACGCCGGTAATGCGGGCATCAAAGCGATGGCCGAAGCGCATTTCAATGACGCGCCCGACCACCTGAAACGGACCATAGAGAGACGCCAGCATCACCGCCAGTGCCGGATCATTGAACTGGATCTGAAACCAGTTGATCCACAGCAATGTTGTCGAGGCAAAGACCAGATATTCCAGCCCGCCGGCACTACCAAGCATGACAAGGGCGAGGCGTTCTGACCGCGTCAATATCCGCCAGCTGAAAGGGGCAGGGGCCGCTCCCCTGCTATCGGTACCGCCGCCATGGCTGCGCTGCAGAAAGGCAAAGCGTATCGCTGTAATCGCCAGAATGCCGGCAACAACAAAACAGGTGATGTGCAGGCCGAGATAAGCGAGGAGCGGAGCCACCGACAGCCATGTGACAGAGCTGGCGATGCCGCCATAAAATGTGATGAAGGAAATATTGCGCCGGGCATTCGGCTCGTCGAGCTGCACCGCGCTGCTGAAGGCCAGCTCATAACTTGACATGGCGAAACCCGTGCCGATGGGAACCATGCACAGCCACAACCACCCCATCGAGTCATTCATCGGTAGCATTGCCAGCCCAACTGCGCCCAGCGCGAACCCCCGCGTCATCACCCACAAGGCGCCGAACCTGTCACTCCAGCCGCCAATGATCGGCGCAAGGACCGCTTGGATGATCAAAGCGCCCGACACGGTGGCAAGCACCTGACCCTCGCCAACACCGATGGCAAGGGCGAGGGGTGTTTTCAGCTGGGCAAAAATATAGAACAGCAGCCCATAGCTGATGATCTGGCTGAGGCCAAGCAGATGAAAGGGCACCCGTGGTGTTTGTGCTGCCATGATTGACCTATTCTGGATTGACCTATTCTGAATTGACCTGATTAACGGCTGACGGTTCAGGTTTGATGGAAAATAGATAGGCAATCCTAAACCTGTTTGTTCTGCCTGCCAATCACCGCTATGCTTGCGGGCAATGAGTTTGCCCCTATGTTTTCGCAGGAATATGCCATGGCCCTCTTTGACGATCATTTCATTTCGGCCCATCGCGGTGCCAGTGGCAGCTGTCCCGAGAACACCCTTTGCGCCTTTGCCCGGGCGGCGAGGGCTGGGGTACGCTCGATTGAGACCGATCTCAGCCTGCTTGCCGATGATGGTTTTGCCATCTTCCATGATGCCACGCTTGGCCGCACTGTTGCAGGTGACGCACCGATCAGCTCATTTGACCGCGCCGGTCTGGCTGGCCTTGACGCCGGGGCGTGGCGCGATCCGGCATTTGCCGGCGAGCCGGTGCCCGCCCTTGCCGATGTTCTATCCTGGCAACAGAAAACCGGCATCGGCTTTAACTGGGAAATCAAATGCCATCACACCGACTACCCGCGTTATGCCACCGCATTGGCCCGTGCGCTGGCAAAGGCTGATCCGGCACAAACCCTGATCAGCAGCTTTGATGCGGGGTGTCTTGCCGCAATCATGCCAGAACTGCCGCAGATCGCGCGGGCGCTGATTGCCGAGACATTGCCCGCAGACTGGCGCGCCATTGCGGTACGATTACGGCTGGATGGGTTTCATCTGAACCATAAAAATCTGACGGCGGATCAGGTCGACACCCTTCACGATGCTGGTCTGGCGGTTCGGTGCTATACCGTCAATGAGGCGGCTGATATCGAAAGAGTGCGCGGTTTCAATGTTGATCTGGTGATGACAGACTGGCCTGAAAGATTTATCCAGTTCGATCACATATCTGGGCATGAAAGATAAGAGACGATGGACTGGCAGGCTGAAATCACTGCGGCGGCTCATCGTATCGATCCCCATATTCGCCGGACGCCGGTAATGGAGGTGGATAATCTTATTCCCGGGCTTGACCTCGCGCTCAAACTCGAACATCTGCAACACACCGGCAGTTTCAAACCGCGTGGTGCCTTCAATAGCCTGTTGACTACCAGTGTGCCGCAGGCCGGTATTGTCGCCGCATCGGGGGGCAATCACGGCGCGGCTGTTGCCTATGCGGCAAAATCACTTGGTCATGACTGCACAATTTTCATCCCTGAGACGGCAAGTCCCGCCAAAGTCGAAATGATCCGCCGTTCAGGTGTCGAGCCAATCATCACAAATGGCGTGTATGCCAATGCCCTGAATGCCGCCGCGATATTCGAGGCGGATCATGGTGCCATGTCAATTCACGCCTATGATGATGTCGGCACGGTTTGCGGACAGGGAAGCGTGATGCGCGAATGGGAGGCACAGGGTCTGGACGCCGATACCATTCTCATCGCGGTTGGCGGTGGCGGCCTGATCGCTGGTGCGATGGCATGGCTTGGTGGCCGGCGCAAACTGGTTGCTGTCGAGCCGGAAACCGCCTGCGCCCTCCATGCGGCCCTTGCCGCTGAAACGCCGGTTGATGTAGAGGTTTCGGGCGTTGCTGCCAGCGCGCTTGGGGCAAGTCGCGTGGGCGATATCTGTTTTGGTCTCGCCTCTGATATGGCCTCTGATGTGCACTCTGATCTGGGCAAAAAACAGCAAATCGAGACTGTTCTGGTCTCCGACAGTGCGATCACCGCCGCACAGCGCTCCTTGTGGCAGAATTTGCGGTTGGCGGTTGAACCGGGCGGGGCCGCAACGATCGCCGCCCTGATGTCAGGTGCCTACAGCCCACAGAAAGGAGAGCGTGTGGCCGCATTACTCTGCGGCGCAAATGTCGATATCAATTTCTAGTCAGGTTGTTTTGCCGGCAACCATCCGGAACGAAGGTACAAAAGGGAGTTTTAGCATGAATCCGACAATCGATCTTTTGATGGCGCACCGGTCCATCCGCAAATTCACCGATGAGCCCATTGATAATGCGCTGCTCGAAACCCTGGTCACTGCGGGGCAGGCGGCGGCAAGCTCCAGCTTTTTGCAGGGCGTGACGATCATGCGGATCACCGACAAGGACAAACGCCAGCAATTTGCCGAATTGGCGAATAACCAGAGTTACATCGCCACAGCACCAGAATTTCTGGTTTTCTGCGCCGATCTCAGCCGTCCCATCCGCTGTTGTGAAATGCATGGTGGCACGCCAACCAGGGGCTTTACTGAACAATTCATCATTGCCACGGTCGATGCCGCCCTCTACGCACAAAATCTCTGCATCGCGGCCGAATCTGCCGGTCTTGGCATTTGCTATATTGGGGCGATCCGCAATGATCCGGCGCGGGCGACAGCCTTGCTTGATCTCCCGGAAAATGTATATCCGGTGTTTGGTCTGTGCCTTGGTTATCCCGCCCAAAACCCGGAGCCGAAGCCACGCCTGCCACTGCCTGTCATCCTCAAGGAAAACAGCTATGATACCAGCGCCGAGGAGGCGCAGATCAAAGCCTATGACGAGGTTGTGAGACATTATTATGCAACGCGCACAGGCAATCCGAAATCGCAGAGCTGGAGCGAGCAGATGACAGGCTTGCTTGACAAGGAGGCTCGCCCCCACATGCGTGATTTTCTGGTGCGCCAGGGTTTTGAGATGAAATAGCACACCCGTCCCTGACCAACAGCGGGCTGGACATCAAGGGCGGTTTTCACCAGAGTTAAGCGCACGCCCAAATCCAACTTTATGCTCCTCGCGAAGGGAGACAGCGTCTATGTTACCGTCAGCCCTCAAAGCGATCAGTGCCAAAAAAGTCAATGATATCTATCTGAATATAGGTCATTTTCTAGACCATTTCGTGATGTTGATCTTTGCCAAGGCGGCCTATGATGCCGGCCGTCATTTTGGTATGAGCTATGATGAAATCATCGTTTATGGCGTGGCTGGTTTTGTTCTGTTTGGTGGCATGGCACCGGTGGCGGCGCAGCTTGCCGACAAATTCTCGCGCTCGCTGTTGATGGTGATCTATCATTTTGGTATTGGCGGGGCTGCCATTTTGGCGGGCTTTACCCAGAGCGTCTGGCAATTGGCGGCGGCCATCGGCCTGATCGGCATCTTCGCGGCAATCTATCATCCTGTTGGTATCGCGATGTTGATCAAAAGCAACAAGCGCATTGGCTTTCGTCTGGGGATCAATGGGGTGTTCGGCAATATGGGCGTGGCGGCGGCCCCCTTGATTGCCGGCATCCTGCTGACCATGGGGGATTGGCGGCTGTGTTTTATTTTGCCGGGGATTTTCTGCCTTGGCTATGGCGTGGCCTTTATCATGGCGCTGCGTGAGGATGGCACACCCCGCGTTGCGGCGTCCGGGACCGGGCGGACGGGCTTTGCGCCAAACTGGAAACTGGCGCTTGGCGCAATGATGCTGTCAACGGCAAGCGGTGGGTTCATTTTCGGCGCGATGACCTTTGTCGTGCCGCGCTATTTCGAGATTTCCATGACCAGCATTTCAACCTCGGTTGCGATCACTGGTCTGCTGGCGTCGCTTGTCTATGCCACCGCATCCTTCACCCAGATTGGCGTAGGCTGGCTGATCGACAGGTTTTCGCCGAAATGGGTGTTGTTCTCCCTGGGTCTCGGGCAGATCCTGTTCATTTTTCTGGCTGCCCAATATACTGATTACGCCCTGTTTTTCGCGATGCTTGTCGCGATGAGCTTTGTTTTTGGGCAAATTCCGATCACCGACACCATCCTGTCCCGTTATGTCCCGGACGAATGGCGGGCCAAAGCGCTCAGCGTTAAATTCATGCTGAATCTGACGATTGGCGCAACCGTGCTGCCGATTTGCGGGGTCATCCTGCAATCTGGTTCGCCCATGAGCAGCCTGTTCACCCTGATGAGTGCTGTCGCCATCGTGGTTGCCCTGTCCGGGCTGATGCTGCCCCAGCAGGCGGATGATCAGCGGCGGGACATGATGCCGGCGGAATAGCCGGTCTGCTCGGCGCGGCGCGTGCCCATATCAGCACAGGCCCACCCCGACAGGCATACTCACAGACCCACCCCGACAGGCATACTTAAAGACCCACCTCGACAGGTATACTTAAAGACCCACATAGACAGGCATACTTAAAGACCCACCTCGACAGGTATACTTAAAGACCCACCTCGACAGGTATACTTACAGGCCCACATAGACAGACAAGGGTGTCATGGTGCATAGTCCGCGCGGCTGCATTTGCCACTTAGAAACGCCGCACACCATATTTTTCAACGCGTCTACCACATTATCCATTACCGCCACCACCCGTATCACACCCCGGAAAGGCCAGCAATGAGCCGTACGCGCAACCTCTCCACTGGCAACATTGGTGAACATTTTCTCCACCTAGCGGTGCCTGCCGGCATCGGCATGCTGTTCACAACCCTGTATAATGTTGTCGATGTGTTTTTTGCTGGTCTGATTGGTACGGATGCGCAGGCTGGTCTGGCAATCTCATTTCAGGCATTTTTCATTTTCATTACCTTCGGTTTTGGCCTGTCGGCGGCGATGACAGCTCTTGTTGGCAATGCCATCGGGGCAAAGGAT
>SHBD01000012.1 GCA_004212735.1 SAR116 cluster bacterium | reverse complement strand
GACACTGGCACTGTAAAATCTTTCGAAGTGAAGTTATATTATCGTGATAATCGTTATCATTCGCAAAGATGTTTCCAATTTTTGGTCAAGAGCGCAACTTTCTTCCACGGCGCTGTTGTTGAGGTGAGAGTGGTATGCTATAGCTTTTAGTTGGGGGACTAACATCAATGAATTTAGAAGCAGCAAATCTGGGCATTGACGATGGCGAAGAAGATAGTTTGAGGGCCGACATGTATGGCTTTCTTGCCTCTTTGTTGCGCTCCGAACCGGCCAAATTGGCGGGCTCTTTGGATAATGGAATGATTCGCAACGAGTATGTCGAGTTGTTCGTCGGCGTAGGGCGAGGCGAAGTGCTGCCTTTCGCCAGCTACTATCTGACAGGTTTTTTGAACGACAGACCGCTCGCCAATTTGCGTGGTGAGATGGACGCGATTGGGATCAAAC
Source organism: SAR116 cluster bacterium (assembly GCA_004212735.1). Classification (GTDB taxonomy): domain Bacteria; phylum Pseudomonadota; class Alphaproteobacteria; order Puniceispirillales; family Puniceispirillaceae; genus MED-G116. Next base: position 41,754 of record SHBD01000012.1, on the reverse strand, counting down.
GCGCCGAGGGCGTGCGCGAGCCGGAGGACCACATTGCAAGTTTGTTTGACATCATGTCCGGGTTGATACGCGGAGATTTCGGGCGCGTCTACAGTGTGGCAGAACAAGGTACATTTTTTGCAAAGCACATCCATCCGTGGGGCCAGTTGCTGATGCGCGATGTAGAAGAGGCCAAGACCGCCATCTTTTACGCGCCAGTTGGAACCATGGGACGGGTGTTTTTGGAAATCGAAAGCAAGGCTTTCGAAATGGATTTGACCGGACATGAGTAGCGTGCGGTTAAATGGTCTCAATGTTGAGATAAACAGGGAGGTAAAAATGAAGAGTGAAAATGGTGAAGTAAAGCAATCTGGCCGTCGTGATTTCTTGAAGTTGTCTGCGACTGGTGCAGCCGCTGCAGGGGGTGCGATGCTGGTCGGAAAAGCGGCTTCTGCTGAGACGGTCGAAGCACCCGAAGGTGCTGGCTACCGTCTGACCGACCACGTCAAGACATTTTATGACCTTGCGCGGTTTTAGTTGAAGCGAATTTTAGTTTTATGAATACTTATATGTGGGAGGAAACACATGCTTAGAAAGAAGACGTCCGGGGTTGCGAGAGGCCCCCAGTCATCATCTTTTCTTGGTCAAGCTGTCGAAACGGTTGTTGACAGACGCACATTTTTGCGTGGGTCAGGTATCGCGATCGGTGGATTGGCTGCGGCTGCGGCCCTTGTTGGTCCAAGCGTAAAGCCAGCCATGGCTGCGGGCGGATCTGCCGCTGCGCAAATCAAAAAGTCAGTTTGTACTCATTGCTCCGTCGGTTGTACCGTTGTCGCAGAGGTGCAAAATGGCGTTTGGACAGGTCAGGAGCCTGGTTGGGATAGTCCAATCAACCTTGGTGCACATTGCGCCAAAGGTGCGTCTGTTCGGGAAACAGCAAGTGGCGAGCGTCGTTTGAAGTATCCAATGAAGCTTGTTGGCGGTAAATGGACCCGTATGAGCTGGGATGATGCGATCAATGAGATCGGCGACAAGATGATGGATATTCGGGAAAAGTCCGGTCCTGACTCTGTGTACTGGCTCGGTTCAGCGAAGTTCAACAATGAGCAGGCCTACCTGTTCCGTAAGTTCTATGCCTATTGGGGCACGAACAACGGGGACCACCAGGCCCGTATTTGTCACTCAACCACAGTTGCCGGTGTCGCGAACACCTGGGGCTATGGTGCGATGACCAACTCCTACAATGATATCCACAATTCACGTGCGATCTTTATCATTGGTGGTAACCCTGCAGAAGCGCACCCTGTTTCGCTGATGCATGTGTTGAAAGCCAAAGAGCAGAACAATGCACCGGTGATTGTTTGTGACCCCCGCTTTACGCGGACTGCAGCGCATGCTGACGAATATGTCCGCTTCCGCCCGGGCTCGGACGTTGGATTGATCTGGGGCATCATGTGGCACATCTTCGAAAATGGCTGGGAAGATAAGGAATTTATCCGCCAGCGCGTTTATGGCATGGAAGACGTCATGGACGAGGTCAAGAGATGGACTCCGGAAGAGACCGAGCGCGTCACTGGCGTCCCGGGATCACAGTTGAAGCGTGTTGCCATGATTATGGCTAACAACCGTCCAGGTACTTTTATCTGGTGTATGGGTGGAACGCAGCATACCAACGGTAACAACAACACCCGCGCTTATTGTGCGTTGCAGCTTGCCCTTGGAAATATGGGAACCTCCGGTGGTGGTGCCAATATCTTCCGCGGTCACTGTAACGTTCAGGGCGCGACCGACTTCTGTGTCCTTTCACACTCACTGCCCGGCTATTACGGCTTGTCAGCCGGTGCGTGGAAGCACTGGGCTCGTGTTTGGGGTGAGGATATTGACTGGTTGAAGAGTCGATTTGCCTCAATCAAAGGATCTGACGGTAAGAATAAGAGCCTGATGAACCTGAAAGGCATCCCCGTTTCGCGCTGGATTGATGGTGTTCTCGAGGACAAGAACAACATTGATCAGCCGGATAATCTGCGGGCGATGGTGTTCTGGGGACATGCCCCGAACTCGCAGACCCGCATGAAGGAAATGAAGACGGCGATGGAGAAGCTCGACCTAATGGTCGTGATCGATCCATATCCGACAGTTTCCGCGGTGCTGTCTGACCGTAGCGATGGCGTCTATCTGCTGCCAGCAACGACACAGTTCGAGACCTATGGGTCATTGACTGCGTCAAACCGCTCGCTGCAGTGGCGTGAAAAGGTTATCGAGCCGTCATTCGACTCGTTGCCAGACCACACCATCATCTACAAGTTCGCAAAAAAGTTCGGCTTTGCCGATCGGATGTTCCGTAAGGTTAAAGTGGAAAATGACGAGCCGCTGATCGAAGATGTGACCCGTGAATTTAACGGTGGCATGTGGACGATCGGTTACACCGGCCAGTCACCTGAGCGGATTAAGGCTCACATGGCCAACCAGTTCCTGTTCGATAAGACAACGCTACAGGCTGTTGGTGGTGAACTTGATGGTGAATATTACGGTCTGCCTTGGCCTTGCTGGGGAACGCCAGAGATGGGTCACCCAGGCACACCACTTCTGTATGACACATCCAAGCCAGTGGCTGAGGGTGGTCTTTGCTTCCGCGCCCGTTTCGGCGTTGAGCATGAGGGCAACAATCTGTTGGCCGAAGGTTCATACCCTGTCGGATCGGAAATCAAGGACGGTTATCCGGAATTCACCATGGGTATGCTCAAGAAACTCGGCTGGGACGGTGATCTGACTGCAGATGAGCGGTTGGCCATTGACGCGGTTGCTGGCGACAAAACCAACTGGAAGGTCGATCTTTCAGGAGGTATCCAGCGGGTTGCAATCAAGCATGGTTGTGCACCGTTTGGTAATGCCAAGGCACGGGTGAAGGTTTGGACATTCCCGGATCCAATTCCGCTGCATCGTGAGCCTCTTTATACCTCACGTCGTGATCTGGTCGCTGACTATCCGACCTATTCAGATCGGAAACTCTACCGTCTGCCAACACTTTACAAGTCAATCCAGGATGTGGATCACTCAAAGGAATATCCTATGATCCTGACGTCTGGCAGGCTTGTCGAGTATGAAGGCGGTGGTGATGAAACCCGTTCCAACCCATGGCTTGCAGAACTTCAGCAGGATATGTTTGTTGAAATGAACCCATTTGACGCCAACACAAAGCAAATTCGTGATGGTGATATGGTGTGGGTGATGACCCCCGAAGGAGCACGTATTAAAGTGATGGCGCAAGTCACTGAGCGAGTTGCTAAGGGTGTTGCATTCCTGCCATTCCACTTTGGTGGACATATGGAGGGTAAAGACCTTCGGTCCAAGTATCCAGAGGGTGCAGATCCTTACGTGCTTGGTGAGGCAGCTAACACAGCTTTTACATATGGTTATGACTCCGTGACATTAATGCAGGAAACAAAGTGTTCCCTGTGTGAAATTGAGCGGGCATAAGGGAGGTAATAATGGCACGAATGAAATTTCTTTGTGATGCAGAGCGCTGTATCGAATGTAATGCTTGCGTTACCGCATGTAAAAATGAGCATGAGGTTCCCTGGGGCGTAAATCGTCGTCGCGTGGTCACCATTCAGGATGGAAAGCCCGGAGAGCGTTCAATCTCTGTTGCTTGTATGCACTGTTCTGATGCGCCATGCACGGCTGTTTGTCCGGTAGATTGCTTCTATCAGACCGACCAGGGTGTGGTGCTGCACTCAAAAGATCTGTGCATCGGTTGTGGTTACTGCTTTTATGCGTGTCCGTTTGGCGCGCCGCAATATCCACAGGCTGGAAACTACGGCTCACGTGGCAAGATGGACAAATGTACCTTCTGCGCCGGTGGTCCGGAGGAAGACATCTCTGATGCCGAGTTCCAGAAGTACGGTCGTAACCGTCTTGCGGAAGGCAAGCTCCCAATCTGTGCGGAGATGTGTTCTACCAAGGCATTGCTGGCGGGTGATGGAGATCAGGTCTCCAATATCTTCCGCGAGCGTGTGGTTGCCCGTGGCTTTGGCTCAGGTGCTTGGGGATGGGGTACAGCCTACTCAATCAAGAGCTAACATATCAAAACAGTACGGAACTCCCGCTTAAGACGGGGGTTTCGTGCCTTTCTTTATTTATACAACCAGCCCCACCAGCGCGGCAGAGGGTGGTGAGTGAATGGGGTTATCATGCGTCAAATTGTGACAAAATCAGCTTTGATCCTGGCGATAACGGCCGTTGCCGTTGGGACGTCTGCGTGCCGGGAAGAGGAGCAGGGGCGACCCCTCAATTACGATAAAGGGACCTATCTTGGTAAATCTGATACGTCCTTGAATAGTGAACAGCTCAGAGGGCTAACAAGCCGTTCTCGGTTGCAGAGCGATTATTAATCTGGCTTGCCAGGGAGGTTTTAAAATGTACAGCAGAATTCTTGCAGCTTTCGCCGTCATCGTTACCCTTTTTTCTGGTATGGCTTTATTGGCTCCGGCCGCCATTGCCCAGCAGAGTGGCGAAGTGCCAGGTCAGGCTCTCGGTATTAATTCTGACGCTGATCTTTGGCGTTTTGTGCGCACTGGAAATGCCGGCTCCGTGTCGATGAAAGACGAGTTGGGAGCGGTGATGATCCAGTCCGAGGGTGATAATTGGCGCGCTCTGCGGAACGGCCCACTATCAAACATTGGAGCTTTCGGTTTATTTATTATGCTGTTTTTGCTGACTATGTTCTACATGGTCAGGGGTAAAATCCGCATTGAGAAGGGGCCATCCGGCAAAACCATTCTGCGTTTTGGCAGTATCGACCGCTTTGCACATTGGCTTATGGCGGGCTCTTTTGTTGTTCTCGGCCTGACTGGACTTAATCTGTTATACGGTCGCTATATAATCCTTCCTATCGTCGGTCCTGAAGTCTTTTCAGCCATCACGACGGGGGGCAAATATGCACACAACTATCTCGCCTTTGCCTTTATGGTTGGGCTTGGTCTGTCCTTTCTTTTGTGGGTTCGCCACAATATTCCGTCCAAAATTGATCTACAATGGTTGCGTATGGGAGGTGGCATCTTTAAAAAGGGTGTGCATCCGCCAGCAAAAAAGTTCAATGCTGGTCAGAAGATTATTTTTTGGGTGACCATGGTCGGAGGCTTGTCGGTTAGTTTGTCTGGCATTGCTCTAATGTTTCCTTTTCAGACAACCATGTTTGCGGATACGTTTGCGATTTTCAATGCAGTGGGACTCAATCTTCCAACAGATCTGACCCCGATTCAGGAACAGCAATACAACCAAATATGGCATGGCGTTGTATCTCTAGTTCTCATGGTTATCATAGTTGCACACATTTACATCGGCTCTGTCGGTATGGAGGGCGCTATTGACGCTATGCATTCTGGTGAAGTTGATCTGAACTGGGCCAAAGAGCATCATAATCTTTGGGTCGAGGAAGAGCAGCAGAAAACCAAGGGCTCGCCATCACCCGCTGAATAGGCGTTTGTTGGCTTGTCATGTCAGTGTTGTCAAAAGGCAATAGAGGGCTTTATTCGTGGGTTGTGAGCGCGTGCCTAGCAGCCTGTCTAGTGGTCATCTCCTGTCCGCCTGCTGCGTTTGCCATGCAGACCTATACGGCGCATGGCGGCCCGGTAAAAGGGTTGGCAATCGCCCCTGACAACTCGGCAATGGTGAGTGCCAGTTTCGATTACACCGTCGTAGTGTGGTCAACTGACCAGATCGCGCCGCAAGCAACGCTTTTTGGTCATGAAGCGGCGGTTAATGTAGCTGCCTTTTCCCCTGATAGCGCTTTGTTGGCAACCGCTGGTGATGACGGCTTGATCCTGTTGTGGGACATGGCTGATATCGCCGCCAACAAAGATGATGCCGAACCGATGATTCTGTCCGGACACAAAGGCAAGGTGGTGGGGCTGTCCTTTGCGCCAGACGGCAGCCAGTTGGCGTCCGCAAGTTGGGATGGCTCGATAGGTCTCTGGCAGATGCAGGGAAACAAGGGGCCGCTTCTGGACCGGTTCATCACCGGGCATGATGGCCCGGTCAACATGGTGCAGTTCTCGCACGACATGAAGCATTTATACAGCGCCGGCTATGATGGTTCGATCCGGCGTTGGCTCATGGCAACTGGCGAGTATCAGCGTTCGCTTGTGCGAAATGGCTGGGGTGTAAGCGTTTTTGAGATTGATGAAGAGCGTGACATGCTCGCCTATGGGACAGCCGATGGGGGCATGTATGTCGTGCGCTTTTCGGACCAAACTGAATTGCTGCGTTTTGGTGATGAGCGTGTTCCCGTTCTTTCGCTGCATTACAATGCGGCGGACAATATGATCGGCTTTGGAACGGCGAAGGGTCGGATCATGCTTGCCGACACTCGGGATTGGAGTGTTTTCCGTGAGTTCCGGGCTGCAAATGGCCCTGTCTGGAGCATGCTGGTGATGCCCGAGGGGGATACGTTGGTTATCGGGAGCCTCGATGATCACATCACCGAATGGTCGATTTTTGAGTTTCCACCTGAATTTCTCGAATCACCGGGGAAACCACGTCGTTTTCATCCGACTGTTGCGATGACCAATGGAGAAAAGCAGTTTGCCCGCAAATGCAGCGTTTGCCATACGCTTGAAAAGGACGGCAAACGCCGTGCCGGCCCCACATTGTTCGGAGTTTTTGGCAGAGAGGCAGGAACGCTTGATGGCTATCCCTATTCCGAGGCATTGCTGACATCACAGATTGTGTGGGATGAGACAACAATCAGCCGCCTGTTCGATGAAGGGCCTGATATCGTAACACCCGGCACGAAAATGCCTATCCAGCGGATGAAAGATCCTCAGGACAGACGCGATCTGGTAACTTTCCTGAAAATGGCCACGACGCCTGCCGATTGAGTCGGTCATCGATCAGTGGTATAACGAAGTATATTAGGGGGTATCGCAATTATGAAAATGGTCCTGATTAGCGGCAGTGTTGCCGTCATTATCGCCATTGTCGCCTATTATGTGTTGATCAGCACGGGGATGGACTCGGCATCGGTCTACAGCGGCGATAATGTCCGTCTTTAACTGACCTTAATCCCCTGCGGATTTGTCGGATTTCACCGTCAAAATCGGTGAGTTTCCGTGCGGTTGGTCCCAGCCAATGGTCGAGGGGAAGCAAATATGCGCACCAAGATCGTCTGTGAGAGCACGATGGCAGGTATCACGGCCCTATTACGCCCGTTATGTGTCGCAATTTTACTGTTGATGAGTTCAGGCTCTGCCGCTGTTGCTGATCACGGGCCGCAGACCTGGCAGGCGGCCCGACAGTCGATTCTGCTTGTTGAGCCAACGTGGCCGGGCTATGCGCGTCCGGGCTTTGGCGCTCCCCCGGGTGTCGCCCCGGCAGGTACGGGCATTGTCTACCCCCTGCGGGCGGGCAGTGGCAGCTATATCCTGACCGCAGCCCATGTTGTGGCTAAAGCCGTGAATATTGAGGTTGTCGATGCAGAGGGAAGCCGGTATCAGGCACGGCTGCATAGCATTGACCAACGCCGTGATGTTGCCGTGCTTCATGTTGATCAGGTTTTTTCGCCCATAACACTGGCTGATAGAGATCTGCCAATCGGATCGCATGTGTGTGCTTTGGTCAACGCGTTCGGTATCGGGATATCATTTACTTGTGGTGTTGTCTCGGCCACTGGACGCAGCAATGTTGGATTCAACGAAATAGAAGATTTCGTGCAGACAGATGCCGCCGTCAATCCCGGCGCTTCTGGTGGAGCATTGGTGCGCGCTGATGGTCAACTGGTTGGAATGATTGATGGTATTTTCACCAAAGAGGCGGACATTGACGCCGGGGTTAATTTTGCCGTCAGCCTGCCAATAATCGAGCAGAGTCTTGATGCCATGCGGGTTGATGGTGTCCAGTTCTGATCTGTGAAGTTGACGGCACTTGCGCGTGCTTTGGCCATTGATTATGGTCCGGGCGAACATCATTGTGCTAATCGCTATCGCGCGCGGTCGGACCATGACAGAAATGAGGTATCCAGATGTTTGATTTAACCGGCAAAACAGCGCTCGTGACAGGGGCCAGCGGGGGAATTGGCGCGGCCATTGCCACAACGCTGCATGCGCAAGGAGCCAGTGTCGTCCTGCATGGTACACGAGAGGAGCGGCTGGCGGCGTTACAGGCAAAGCTCGGTGAACGGGCGCATATCGTCACCGCCAACCTTGGTGATCGCGAAGCGGTCGCAAATATCATTGCCGAGGCCACAGAAAAGGCGGGACCGATCTCAATTCTCGTCAATAATGCCGGCATCACCCGCGATAATCTGGCAATGCGCATGAAGGAAGAAGAGTGGGACGCGGTAATCGATGTCAATCTGACAGCGAGCATGATCCTGTGTCGCACGGCAATGCGGGGAATGATGAAAGCGCGTCATGGTCGAGTTATCTCGATATCATCTATTGTTGGCGTGATCGGCAATCCGGGCCAAAGCAATTATGCTGCTTCAAAAGCTGGCATGATCGGGTATAGCAAAGCGCTGGCACAGGAGGTCGCAAGCCGAGGTGTGACAGTTAATGTTATCGCGCCTGGCTTCATTGAAACACCGATGACAGATGAGTTGAGTGATGATCAGAAGACGGCGCTTCTCAGCCGGGTTCCCGCCGCGCGCCTTGGCCATGCTGATGAAATTGCCGCCGCAGTCGCTTATCTTGCCAGCGATGAAGCCGCTTACGTCACCGGTGCCACTATTCATGTCAATGGCGGGATGGCTATGCTATAATCCTAACGCCGCGAGGGTCTGCGGCGATGAATGACATCATTCGGGGTGGCGCCGCGTAAAAAACTATGTTATTGCCGCGCAACTTCCAATTTTCCCCTGCCTTAGGGGGTAACTATAACCGTCTAAATGGGGGCGTAAATGAGCGATATTGCAGATCGTGTGAAGAATATTGTGGTGGAACATCTTGGCGTTGATGCCGATAAGGTTGTTGAGGGCGCTAGCTTCATCGATGATCTAGGTGCTGACAGTCTGGATACTGTTGAGCTGGTAATGGCGTTTGAGGAAGAATTTGGCGTTGAAATCCCAGACGATGCTGCCGAACGTATTCTAACCGTGAAGGATGCGGTCTCTTTCCTTGAGGAAAGCGCTTCCTAAGCTGACGACATTGTATTCGGCCTCCTGGTTCTGTTTGCTTTGAGCGTAGCATGGAGGCCGATTAATATCTTGATTGAAACCTGTCCGGAGGCTTGCCTTGCGCCGTGTTGTTGTTACCGGTCTGGGTATGGTTACACCACTCGGGGTTGGTGTTGACCATAACTGGTCCCAGATCACGAATGGAAAAAGTGGAATTTCGCGCATCGAAGGCTTTGATGTCAGCGATATCACGTGCCGTATTGCGGGGCAGGTGCCGGGTGCTGATGTTGCTGGCGGTCTTAATCTTGATGACTGGATTGAACCGCGCGAGCAGCGCAAACAGGATCGGTTCATCCAACTAGGCCTCGTCGCCGCTATTCAGGCGGTGGAAGATTCAGGGTGGAAGCCAGATGATGTTGAGGCACAGAACCGAACCGGGGTGATGATCGGCTCTGGCATTGGTGGCCTCGATACGATCGTTCAGACGGACCAGTTGATGAATGAGCGGGGAACGCGGCGCATAAGCCCGTTTTTTATTCCGTCTGCGTTGATCAATCTGATTTCTGGCCACGTATCGATAAAATACGGATTTCGCGGGCCGAACCATGCCGTTGTAACCGCTTGTTCGACAGGTTCGCATGCCATTGGTGACGCGGCACGCATGGTCGCCCTTGATGATGCCGATGTGATGGTGGCTGGCGGCGCTGAGGCTGCTGTTTGCCGCATTGGTATGGCCGGCTTCGCTGCGGCCCGTGCGTTGTCCTCAGGTTACAATGACTCCCCAGAAAGTGCCTCACGGCCATGGGACAAGGGGCGTGACGGCTTTGTTATGGGTGAGGGGGCTGGCATTGTCGTCCTTGAGGAGATTGAACACGCAAAGGCCAGAGGCGCGACTATCTATGCCGAAATCAAGGGCTATGGCATGTCCGGTGACGCGCATCATATTACCGCGCCAGCTGAAGATGGCGATGGCGGCTTTCGGGCGATGCAAGCAGCGCTCAAACGGGCAGCGCTGATGCCTGAGCAAATTGACTATGTGAATGCCCATGGCACCTCAACGCCGCTTGGTGATCTGATTGAAGCCGGCGCAGTGTCCCGCCTGCTTGGTGATGCTATCAAGACCGTCTCCATGTCCTCTACCAAAAGCGCCACCGGTCACCTGCTTGGCGCTGCTGGCGCGATTGAGGCGATATATTCAATCAAAGCCGTGCAAACTGGCGCGGTGCCTCCGACACTAAATCTCAACGATCCTGAGGACGCGGTAGCTGGCTTTGATCTGGTTCCCCTGGAAGCCAAGCAGCGCCGAGTGCGCAATGCGATGTCAAATTCCTTTGGCTTTGGCGGCACAAATGCCTCACTGATTGTTGGTGAGGTGACCTGATGGCGTCCCGTGCCGTCCGGTATCTGATCCGGTCGGTCGTGGGTGCTGTGGTTATTGCCGGTCTTGCCACGATTGGTTTGTGGAGTTGGCATACCAAGGTTCTGCAGGCCCCGGGCCCGCATAGCAGTAATGTATTCATTGTCGTGGAACCTGGAGACGGACATACCACCATCCGCTGGCACCTGAAACGTGCTGGCGTCATCACCGAGTTGTTTCATTATGATCTCGCTAAGTTCCTTGCTGGTGACAGCTATCTGCCGAAAGCAGGAGAGTATCTGGTTCCGGCAGGGGCGAGCCTGGCCGACACGCTCGCGCTCATTCATCAAGGCAAAAGCCATCAACGGCGCCTCACCATAATCGAGGGAATGACAGTTGCCGAAGTCATAGGGCTTTTAAATGATCTGTCAAATCTGACTGGCGAGATCAAAACCGTTCCGGATGAAGGTAGCCTTTTGCCGGAAACCTATTTCTTCACCTATGGAACCTCTCGACAGGCTTTGCTTGACAGGATGCAGCAGCAACGCGAAATGGAACTGATTGAGGCTTGGGTGGACCGCAGTGCTGATCTGCCCCTTAGAACACCGCAGGAGGCAGTGATTCTGGCATCGATTGTCGAACTTGAGACGGGTGACAGCGAGGATCGCAGGGAGGTGGCCGGAGTCTTTGTTAATCGGCTCCGCAGTGGCATGCGCTTACAATCTGATCCAACCGTCCTTTATGGTGTGGATGGCAATCCGTCACGACCGATTCGCAAATCTGATCTGAAACGCCAAACAGCATGGAACACCTATTTCATAAAGGGGCTACCGCAGACCGCCATTTGCAACCCCAGCCGCGACTCCATTGAGGCTGTGCTGCAGCCCGCAAAGACACCGAATATGTATTTTGTCTCGGATGGCAAGGGAGGATTATTGTTTGCGAAAACACTGGACGCTCACAATGAGAATGTAAGATTATTCCGCAAACGACAAGCAGCTTTAGCGCAATAGGTGATTGCACCGGTCCCCGGTCAAGACAGAAGTGAACCAGAGAATGAATGAAACCGATAATCTGATTGGCCGACGTGGTCTGATGCTGGTGCTTTCATCGCCATCAGGAGCTGGCAAGACCTCAATCGCCCGCCGGCTGCTAGAGGAGGATGCGGCACTTGAAATGTCGGTGTCGGCGACCACCCGGAAGCGTCGCCCGGGTGAGGTTGAGGGACAAGACTATCATTTCGTTGACCGTGACAGTTTTCATATCATGATCAACAATCGTGAATTTCTGGAATATGCGAGAGTGTTCGACCATTATTATGGTACGCCCGAGGGTGCGGTGATGACCGCGTTGGATAGCGGGCGAGATGTGTTGTTTGATATCGATTGGCAGGGCACGCAGCAGATTGCCGATGCAAAACGCGAGGATCTTGTTTCGGTTTTCATTCTGCCACCGTCAACCCGCGATCTGGAACACCGTTTGACCAAGCGTGCGCAGGACTCGGCTGAAGTTGTGGCGGCCCGAATGGCCAAGGCATCCGATGAGATCAGTCATTACCGCGAATATGATTACATCATTGTTAATCAGGATATTGACGTCTCGGTTACATCAGTCAAAGCCATTTTGACGGCAGAGCGACTCAAGCGTGACCGTCAGGTCGGTTTGACGAATTTTGTAAAGAGATTACGCGCTGGCCAGTAAAGGCGCTTGACGGGGTTTCTAGGGCTGTTTCTGGCGGTCTCGGGCCTCAAGGCAACGTGCGAGCGCGCAGAATTCAGCTATCTCTAGCTCCTGAGGACGAGCCTCGGGGTTTATATTTACCTCCTCCAGCAATTCCTGCCCGCCGATCCGCTTTAGCGATGCGCGCAGCATTTTGCGGCGTTGTCCAAAGGCATGGCGCGTCACATCCTCAAGATAGGTTTGCTTGCAGGCAAATCTTGGTTTTGCCAGTGGCACGATTTGGATAACTGAGGAGATGATCTTTGGCGGAGGTACAAAGGCTGATGCGGGAACATCAAAGAGGATTTCGGTATCTGCTTTCCAATTGGCAAGAACACTCAATCGGCCATATTCGCTATCACCCGGGCGGGCAGTGATGCGCAACGCAACCTCGCGTTGAAACATCAGCGTTAAGGAGGCAAACTCAGAGGCATGCTCAAGCCATTTGATGAGCAGTGTTGTCGCAATGTTGTAGGGCAGGTTGGCAATGACGCGTCTTGGTGTCGTTCCCATCTGCCAGATCGGGCAATTGAGCGCGTCATCCTCAACCAGTGTCAGACGCGTGCCTGCAGCCGCCATCAAAGATTGTAGAACAGTGCTGGCACGCCAATCCTTCTCAATGGCTATCAGATTGCTAGCGCCTTCCAGCAGAATTGCCCGAGTCAGTCCACCCGGACCGGGTCCAATCTCGATCGTTGTCCCTTTGAGAGGTCGGGCCGAGCGGGCAATTCGGCGGGTTAGATTTAAATCAAATAGAAAATTCTGCCCCAATGATTTGCGGGCCTTCATATCCAGTGAGTCGACAAGTGCGCGCAAGGGTGGCAGCGCATCGATTTGTTGATTGCTCTGTTCCATTTCGGCGGGTGATAACTCGCTGTCTGTCATTGTTTGATGCCAGAGTCATCAGGCGTGTAATTGCGCGCCATTGACTTTGCGGCCCGGATTGCGGCGATCAGGCTGTCAGGTCGGGCCACACCCTTGCCAGCGATGTCGAATCCGGTCCCATGATCTGGTGAAGTTCGGATGAAATCAAGGCCAAGCGTGATATTGACACCACCAAAAAAATCTAATGTTTTCAGTGGAATAAGAACCTGATCATGGTACATTCCGAGAACCAAATCATAGGTTTTCCGGGCATCCTCATGGAATAATGTGTCAGCAGGATATGGACCCAACGCATCAATGCCATCGGCGCGCAACTGGCTGATTGCTGGGGCAATGATCGCTTCATCTTCCGTGCCCATCCGACCCTGCTCACCGGCATGCGGGTTCAATCCACACACCGCCAAGCGCGGGGAGGGGATGGCGAAATGCGTGCGCAAAGCATTTGCCACTAGGCGGCCTTTGTCGATGATCAGCTCAGGTGTCAAAGACGAGGCAACTGCCGAAAGGGGGATGTGGACCGTCACTGGAACAACCCGCAACATATCACAGGCCAACATCATCGCCGGGCCTCCAGCGCGGACTGGCGCTATGCTTCCCAGAAATTCGGTATGCCCCGGATAGGCGAAGCCCGCATCATAGAGCGTTGCCTTGGCAATCGGATTGGTTACCACTGCAGCAACAGTTCCATCCTGTGCCCATTTTGCGCCGGTTTCTATCGCATCGATGACGGGCCGCGCATTGGCCACGTCAGGGGCTCCCAATACAGGTGTTGTAGGCCAATCAATATCGAGAACCTGAAGAGCTTTGTTTTCTTGGTGAAAATCGGCGGGGCGGGAAATTTTCTGCACCTGCATATTGAGGTTCAAATCATGGGCAAGCGCTGTCATGCGCGTTGCATTCTCGATCAGGAAAAAATCATGGCAACCAGCCATATAGGCGCGCAGTGCAATTTCGGCGCCGATGCCGGCAGGATCACCAGGTGTTACCAGAATGGGGGTGCGCGTGATGGAAGCCATGATCTGTCAATTGCGCATGTCGATTACGGCACTGCGACGCAGCCTTACGAGATGTCTTTCACTCAGATCGCCAAACAAACGGTCAAACTGAACCCTGCGGACTTCCTCGCGGCTTGGTAAGTTCAGCTCTGGTTTGTCACGACGGCAGACCATCATAGTGGCAATTCCCTCAGCAAAGGCAATCGACGCACTCGGCTGATTGTCATCCAGTGAGCTTACGAGTTTCTGCATTTGCGGCGCGAGGTCTGCCAAAACTATCTCGTCAAGGCGTGCCACGGCGGACGATCCATAGCTGGCGTTAAGCTCCTCCAGTTGGTCACAGCTGCTAATGTTAGCGGCGTCACGCTCAATCTGGGCACCAGCCTCAAGCCTGTCGGCATTGGTTGCGTCCGCTGGCAAGGGAAGAAATGCCCGTGCAAGCCAGATACGGGTTTGCGACTCGTCTGCCAACCCCTTTTTGCGTTCGCCATCTTTTCGAAAAACATAGATGGCACCATCGAGCTCAATAGGGTCGCTGGTTTCGCCGTTGCTGATGGCCGCTAATGTCTCGATAAAGGAAAGGGGCAGCCGCTCAGTAACCAGCCAGCCGATACGACCACCCTGTTTTGCACTTCCAGCACCGGAATATTGTTGGGCGATAGCATTGAAATTTGCGCCTTTTCGGATGGCAGCAACCATCTGTTTCGCAAGATCAAAAGTTTGTTTGAGATTGCGGTTTGGTGCGGGCGTTAACACAATCTCGCTGAGTTTGATCTGTGGGCTGCTGGCATTTTTTTCGAGCCGTGCCAACTCTGTGTCGATCTTATCGTCAATGCTGGCAAATTTATCGCGGTATATTCGTTGCAAATAATCGGACCAGATCAGGTCGCTGACAAATTTGGACTGAACAGTCATAGGATCAATGCCGATTTCCCGCAGAGTGGCTATGCCGGTTTTGCCCTCTGAGGCAAATGACGCATCAATCAGCTCATTGGCCTTGGCAATGGCGGCAGACCTCAGCCCACCACTATCATCACTGGCCACCTGTAGTTTCAAACTGTCGTCAATCAGCATTTGCAGGGCATCATCACTGATCCGCTTTTCTGTCTGTTTGTTGATCTCGATGTTTGTTGCATCCTTGAGCATCAGAATGCGTTGCTCAAGCTCATAGCTAGTGATCGGCTCTCCATTCACCGTCGCGACAATGTTGACTGACGCCCATGCGGCAAGAGGCAGTCCGCAAAACATCAAAATCGTGATAGCAAAGGCGATTGATCGCTTCATTGAGGACCGTTCCTAACTTTCATCGAGTCTTGCCAGCAGTGCTGCGCCAGTAAGCAGAATTGTAGCTGCCGGCGCCCAGCCGGCAACGGCCGGCGGCACCCTAAATGTTGAACCTAGAATTTGCATGAAATAGCCGTAAATGAAAATAGCTGTCGCAATCAAGACGCCGCGGGTGAAAAGCTGCATGCGTCGACCTTTATTTACGTTTCTCAGGGTAAAGCGGGCCCCCAGCATTGTGATACCAACCAAAAGTAATGGCAGGGCCAACAATTGATGGAAATGAATGCTGTGATTTATTGTGGGCAATCCAGTGTTCTCCAGCATCTCAATAAAGCGGGGGAGTGTGTAAACCGGAATGGTGTGCGGTGGTTCAGTTGACCGTTCGATGTCGAGAGTGGCGATGTTCGTAGAAATCATTAGAGTGCCAATCTCTTTGCGGCCACCATCGTTGTCCCATGCCACTGTGTCCTCAATCATCCAACCGGTGTCTGTAAGCAGCATGGCGCTTCCACGCAGCCGGGTTTGCAATTCACCGGGTGTCGCAAACTGGTAAATTACCGGGTTTATGATGCTGACATTGACTGCGTCCAGAGCGTCACCATGGATGATTAACTGGCGATCGTCCCGCCTGTCGCGCAACCAGATTCCGTCTGCTGTTACCGAAAGGTTGCGATCATCGGTGCCAAAGATTTTAACCATCTGTTTTTCGTATTGTTTTGCTGTAAAAGATCCTATTGGATTGATCACCATTACAAAAAACAACCCAACGCCAAAAGCCGCTGCAAACGCGGGGTAAAGAGCGGTCCAAATTGACGTGCCCATACCCCTTGTGACGATAAACTCATTGGTTTTGTTGAGGGTGTTGAAACAAAGCATTGAACCGCACAGCAGCGCAAAGGGCAGAACAACGTCAATCACCGCAGGTAGATTCAGCATAGACAGGATCAGGAAATTGACGTCAACGTTGTTGTTTTTCAGGACGCTGACGCGTCTGATTAATTCAACGACCTGTATTATTGATACGATAGCGGTGAGGCCAAAAAGGCAGAGACCGGTCCAGAGCAGATGCCGTTTGGCAAAATAGCGGAATAGCAATCCAAAAATTGACATTCTACTCATGCGCTTGCCTGGTCAGATAACTGGTTGCTTGATGCGGCAATGTGACGGGTTCCGTAGAGTGATAACAGACATATCACCATGGGAACAATGACGCTTGCATAGAGCAGGGGAACAAATTGCGGTGTTGAGGTTGCGATGCTCCGCGACATGACGAGAACTATGATCGTGCCAATGCCGATAACGATGTTCACAAAGGCACGACGCCACCACAGATCACGCCTGATCTGACCGCGCAGGGTAAGTGCCGTTGCAATCAGGATCATTGCGAGTCCGAGGAATGGTGACGTGATGCGGTAGTGCCCTTCGGCGCGCCGCTCGCTGAAATAAGTGGGGTGGGGTGATTTTGCCGGATCAAGAAGATTGACAATTGTATCCTCATTCATATCGATCGGCATGCGCTCGGATTTTGGCCCCTGCGTGGCGGTGATTGACATCGTATGGCTGTCAAAATAAAGCATTGCACTGTTGTTGGTGTCACCGGTCAGCTCTGCCCTCTGGCCATTTTGCAGCACAAGGGCAGGCGCGCCATCCGTATTGATGAACTTCCCGGATTCGGCCAAAACAGTGATTACCTTGCCCTCATTTCTGGTGTCGTGGATGAAAACATCATTAGCAATCCCGTTGGCTCCATGCTTACCAATCAACATGGTCATACCATCAACGACATCGATGAACACGTTGTCTTGGAGAAGGATCGCGGGAATGCTGTTGCGAATTTTGAATTGTAGTTCCTTGTAAACGCCAAAGGAGCTGGGAAGAAGAAAAATGGAGTTGGCCAGCATCGCAACAGTAACGACTATGCCAAGGGCAATTGGTGCGCGCGCAATCTGCATCGGGCTGAGGCCGATTGCCTGCATTACCGTAAGTTCGCGGTCGTTCAGAATGCGGTGAAACACCCAATTTACCGCAACAAAGGCCCCGATTGGCAGGGCAATGGTAAGCCAGAGTGGAATGACCGCAAGAGACATCACGATGAAATCGGTGAATGCCGCTCCGCGACTGATCACCATTTCGAGCAGTCGAATTGTCTGGAACAACCAGACAATGCCGATGATCACCAAAGTGACGGCACATGTTGTCCGCAACAGCTGCGCAAAAATATATCGGCTGAATTGCATGGTTAGTCCATTGACGTTGAGGCCTTTAGATAACACATCATCTAGTGGAAACGCAAAAACATTGATTGTTTCTGCACATGGATTCAATGGCCTGATCAGAATTGGCCGCAGTGACAAGGACAGGGCTGGTCATCACGGTTTGACAGGGGGCAAACAACTCTGTTTTATCGTGTCCATCGATCAGGTCGGTCAACATCCCGAAAATCTAAAACAGCAAGGTGAATTAATGGCTAATAAGTTGAAACTCGTTCTGTCGTCTGTAGCACCCGAGGGTGATGTTGTTACAATCTGTCTGATTGGTACCAATGCAACGATTATTCCCCATCTTGATAAAACGACGGCGGCTGAACTGATAGCAGCGATGGGGTCAGCCCAGTTTACAGGCGCGAAGGGCAAAAGCCTGACGCTGTATGGCGCGGCTGGCACCTATCTGCTCATTGGTGTAGGTGACGCGCCTGAGGCCGGACGGGATGCTGAAGATATTGGTGGCAATATTTTCAAGGCCCTCGAGGCAACTGCACAGAAACGTGGACATATGCCCGAGCACCGTCTCGCTGACGATGTCATTGCCGACCTGGTTTTTGGCATGCGGTTAGCTGGCTATCATTTTGAGGAGTATTTCACCGAGACTGACAGCGTTAGCGAAACCATCTCGCTCACCTTGATTGCTGATGGCATTGATGAGCAGCATCCTCTCATCGCCGACCGTAATGCGCTTGTTAATGGTGTCTGTTTGGCTCGTGATCTGGTTTTTGAGCCCGCCAACAAGCTGTATCCCACTGTTTATGCGGATCGGTGCGAAACACTTGTTGAGCTTGGTCTCGAGGTGGATGTTCTGGACGAGGTGGAGATGGAGAATCTTGGGATGGGCGCATTGCTTGGCGTTGGTCAGGGCAGTCGGCGCGAATCACGGATGGTGGTCATGAATTGGAAAGGGGGAGGCAGTGAGGCCCCCGTTGCACTTGTGGGCAAGGGTGTGACCTTCGACACTGGCGGTATCTCGTTGAAACCTCCAAAAGGTATGGAGGATATGAAATGGGATATGGGTGGTTCTGCTGCGGTCACCGGAGCAATGTGTGCCATTGCCGGAAGAAAAGTTCAGCGCAATGTTGTGGGTGTGATCGGTCTTGTCGAAAACATGCCTGATGGAAATGCGCAGCGTCCGGGTGATGTGGTCACTGCGATGTCTGGTAAAACAATTGAGGTTATTAATACTGATGCCGAGGGTCGCCTCGTCTTGGCCGACGCACTGCATTACACGGAGACAAGATTCAAGCCGCAGGCTATGGTAAACTTGGCGACATTGACGGGTGCTATTCTGGTCTCACTTGGTAAGGAATATGCTGGCATGTTCTCGAACAGTGACGATCTCTCGGCGCAGCTTGCAGTCGCCGGTGAGGCAACAGACGAGAAGCTGTGGCGCATGCCGATGGGCGAGGCTTATGACAAAATGCTTAAATCACATATTGCTGATATGAAGAATATTGGTGGTCCGTATGGCGGCTCGATCACTGCGGCCTGTTTCCTCGAACGTTTTGTTGATGGTACTCCGTGGGCTCACCTCGACATTGCTGGCAAGGCTTGGTCAGATAAGGCGACCGCAACTGTGCCGAAGGGCGGCACTGGTTTTGGTGTCAGACTGTTAAATCGGATGATCGATCAATGGACGGATGTCAGTCTTTCAAAAAAGGACTAGTTGCCGGGACAGTGAAGTGAAGCAGTGTAATGACCCAGGTTGATTTTTATCATCTGACCCAGTCTGACCTTGAAACGGCGCTGATCATGTTATTGAAAAAGACACTAGCGGCTGGGAAGTCGGCCCTGATCTTGTGTCCAAAGCCGGCTGCAACAGCGCTGGATGCAGCGCTGTGGACACATGAGGCAGAGTCGTGGATGCCGCATGGTGTGGATGATGCCGAGGGTGTCGATGTTGCACCTGTCTGGATTTCAACGGACCCCGAGCGCAATCCAATTAACGCGCCATTTCTGTTTCTGGTCCATGGGCAAAGGCCCCCTGATCTGGGGGGGTTCGAGAGGGTGTTCAACCTGTTTGACGGCCGCTCTGATGCGCAGACCATTGACGCCCGCGTCCAATGGAAGGAGTGGGGAGAAAACGCCGCCCTGAAGCTTGGCTATTATGCGCAATCTGATGATGGAAGATGGCAGAAAAATGCCTGAAATGCAGGCACATGCCTCGATGTCTTGTGGGCAGGTAAATTGGGACTTGTAACCACGCCCAGCATTGCCTATTAAGGCGGCGTAATGGTGATGGCGACCACCGCTTTTGATGAAGCCAACCGTTGCCCACCAATCTTATTGGATGGCTGAACCACTCGACGCAGTTATTTGAAATGCAAAGGAATCACCATGGCCCTCGAAAGAACCTTCTCCATCATCAAGCCGGACGCAACACGCCGTAATTTGACTGGTCATATTAATGCCCGTCTGGAGGAAGCTGGCCTGCGGATTATCGGCCAAAAGCGCAAACAACTGAGCGAGGCTGAGGCCAAGGCTTTTTACGCGGTCCATGCCGAGAGGCCATTTTATAATGACCTTGTTGCATTCATGACCTCCGGCCCGGTTGTGCTACAGGTTCTTGAGGGCGAGAATGCGATTGCAAAGAACCGAGAAACAATGGGTGCGACAAACCCGGCGGATGCTGCCAACGGAACGATCAGAAAAGATTTTGCTGAGTCGATCGAAGCCAACTCCGTTCATGGCTCTGACAGTCCTGAGAACGCGGCCATCGAAATCGCCTATTTCTTTGCAGGCTGCGAGATCACCGACTAGCAAGCGTTAAACTGGACACATCATAATAATAAAGGCGGGCATTGCCCGCCGTTTGTCTTTGCAGATGATTAAGGCAATGCCGCTAATCTAAAGCAGGGTTCCCGCCATAATAACCAGCGTCAAAATCACCAGACCGGCGATGATTTTGGATGCTGTCATAAAGTTATGATAAAAGGCCAAATGTGCCTTTGCCTGTTTGTCCAGATTGCTTGTGTCCATTCCCAATATCTCCCCATGGCAATTTTCTAGATCTTTATCGCGCATCGTGTTGTTTAAATCAATCCATCCTTCACCCATCAGGCGATCGGTCGCAGTGAGCTGAAAAACAGCCAGTCAGTGTCAGTTGGGCCAAATTACATGATTTTCAAGAAAATCACGCGTCTCCGCATCAGCCGCAGCCAAAATGTCGGCGTAGTTCGCCCAGTGTGGAACAGCGTTTTGAAGTTTCAAATCGCCCGTAACGAGGCTTGCCAGCACAAAGGGAAGAAGTTGATGCTCCAATCGCAGAACACGCTCAGCCAATGTCTGAGTTGTCTCGTCTTTACTGATTTCGAGGTCAGCCTGAAGAATTATTGGTCCATCATCCAAGGCAGCGGTAACAATATGCACGGACGCACCATGATGTAACACCCCAGCATCAAGAGCCCGTTGATGAGTGTTCAAACCCTTAAATGCAGGCAAAATAGATGGATGAATGTTGAGTATTCGGCCAGTGAATCGTCCCACAAAATCGCCACTCAAAACGGCCATATAGCCAGCAAGGAAAATCCAATTGGCTGCCGCCGCTTCGATCGCTTGCCCAAGCGCTGTTTCCTGCGCCTGCCGACTGTTATAGGCTTGTCGGTCAATCAGTGCCGTCGGTAGACCTCGGGTCGCGGCAAATTCAATGCCGGCGCACGGTTTGTTGCTGGCGACTAGGACAATTTCGACGGAGGGTAGTGTCAGCTCGCAGGTCTCAACGAGGCGTTGCATGTTGCTGCCCCTGCCTGATATCAGAATGGCGATACGGGTCTTGGTCAAGAGGCCCAGCTCTCACTATTATGCAAGATAACGGCTGGTTGTGTATCACGCTCGATCAATTTGCCAGCAACCCAGGCGTCGGGTTCAGGTCCTTCCGTCAAGGCAGAAAGCAGCGCGTCGGCGCTGTCGGGCGCAATAAAGAACAGCATTCCAATACCGCAATTAAAGGTTCTGGCAAGCTCATACGTCTCAACATTACCAGCTGTTTGCAACCAGGAAAAAAGAGGCGGCAGCGGATTGCTGGCAAGGTCCAGCACAAGGCTGAGGTCATCATTATAAACGCGGGGCGGGTTTTCAATCAGCCCACCACCAGTGACATGCACGACTCCATGAACACCTCCTGTTGCCAACGCACAGTTCACGGCTTTCTGGTAAAGACGCGTCGGTGTCAGCAAAGCCTCACCCAGAGTTTTATTCGTTTCGCCGGGGGCCGTTGCCGCAAGGTCTGCGCCGGTAACTTCAATAATTTTGCGAACTAGTGAATAGCCGTTCGAATGAACGCCAGAGGAGGGGAGCGCAATGGCAATATCACCTGCTCTCGCCATTCCCGGTTTAAGCAGAGTGCCGCGTTCCGCCGCGCCAACACAAAATCCGGCCAAATCATAGGATCCGGCAGGGTAGATGCCGGGCATTTCGGCTGTTTCGCCGCCAATCAATGCACATTCGACCTCGAGGCATCCATCCGCAATGCCAGCCACAACCTCTGCCGCCACTGTTGGTTCAAGTTTTCCGGTTGCAAAATAATCGAGAAAAAATAGAGGCATTGCTCCTTGAACAAGAATATCGTTCGCGCACATTGCCACCAAATCAATGCCGAGACCCCGATGCAGGCCCAATTGCTTTGCCAGTTCCAATTTGGTTCCAACGCCATCGGTTGCCGCCACCAGAATTGGGTCAGAAAATCCGGCTGCACGCAGGTCAAACAGCCCCCCAAAACCACCAAGCGATGCATCAGCCCCGCTTCGCCTCGTGCGTTTTGCATGGGGCGCGATGTCTGCAACAAGTTGATCACCCGCATCAATATCAACGCCAGCATCCCGATAGCTCAACGATTTGCTGTTTGGATTTTTGTCTGACATGCTGGCTTCATCTGTTGGTAATGGTATAAGGGAGCGGAACGTTGGTATCATAGGGCTTTGCGGTGGTGTATGCAGCATTAATTTTCAGGTGGACCGGAGTTTTGCCAGTCGTTCTGCCAGTCATCTTGCAATCTGTCAAAAGCTGCCTTCTGATCCTTGTATTGCCGCTTCTGATTGTGGGATTGCAAGCCCATGCAGAGGAGTGCAGCACCCCTCAGTTCGGTGTGAACAATGTCAGCATCGACCAGCTCGCTGATACCGCCAGTGAAGCGCGCCAGCTCGGCACGCGCGCTGCCGCCGAGACAGCATTTACCGTAGTGCTTGACCGGCTCTTGAATGATCCAGAGAAAATCAGTCAGTTTCTGGATCGCCATGACCTTGATCAATTTTCCGATTTCGTTCACATCACCGAGGAGAATAGTCTGGAGGGCCGGTACATCGCGCTTCTTGATTTCTGTTTTGATGCCGATCGCTTACGGGCAAGTTTTCGCAAGGATGGTTTGCGATGGACCGAACTTCGCAGCCCCCCCATCCTTGTCGTACCGGTCTGGCAAGGGCCCGATGGCGCGCGCGCCTGGCAAAATGACAATAGCTGGCTGTCAGGGTGGCGTGAGGCTGTAGAGACCTCAAACGGGCTGGTAAATTTTGTGCTGCTGGAACCGACTATCATCAATGAGCGGAGCCTGCGCGCCGAGGATCTGGCAAGGGCCAACCCGGTGACATTAAGCCTTGCCACAACGCTGGCGGAAGCGGAGCAGACAATGCTGGTCATTGCGCGCCTTGACTATGACGGCTCGTCTCCGGTGCTGACGGTGGATGGACAATTGTTCTCCCGTGATGGCGAATTGATAACCACCTTGGCTAAGATGGTGGATCTGCCAGTATCGAGTGATCTTGTCGGTCAACTTGCTGTTGCTCGGTCGCAGATTTTGCAGGAAATGCAGGCCAGTTGGTATGCGGCCAATGCCATTTCGGGCAATGATACCCAGAAGATGACTTTAATCCTGCCGATCAATTCACTTGAGGAGTGGGCGTCACGGCTTGCCGTTTTTGACCAGATTGCAGTGTTCAACGGCTATCGGATCCGCAAGCTCGATTTGACCTCCGGCGTGGTCACGGTAAATGTTGAGGGGACCATCGCCGCAGTGAAGAATGCACTTCTGGCGCAGGGATTATCACTGGTCACGACAGAAGATGGCAACCAGTCGGTCATCCCGCTGATCGGTAATTAAGCAACATCATGCCAATGCAGCAACTTCCCCTTGATTTGCAGATCCGTAGCACCGAAGAGCATGGTGATTTCATCATCAGCGACTGTAATAGCATTGCAGCTCAATGGGTTGATCGCTGGCCGGAATGGGTTGGCCAATTTTGTGCACTGAACATCGCTGGCCCGGAGGCAAGTGGCAAATCGCATTTGGCAGCTGTTTGGCAGGAAAAAACTGGTGCGGTGCTGCTTGGTAATCTTGATGAAAAACTCGCCAATCTTGGCAACAGGCCTCATTTCGTCCTTGATCTCGACAAAGACTCACCGAGTGAGACGGGGTTGTTTCATCTCTTTAATCACACCCGCGAGATCGGCGGTTCGGTGTTGATCATCAGCACTGAGCCGGTGGCCAGACTGGCTTGGCAGCTTCCCGATCTTGCTTCGCGGATGCGGGCTGTCAATCTGGCGATGATTGAGGGACCTG
This sequence comes from SAR116 cluster bacterium, assembly GCA_004212735.1. Taxonomy (GTDB): domain Bacteria; phylum Pseudomonadota; class Alphaproteobacteria; order Puniceispirillales; family Puniceispirillaceae; genus MED-G116. The sequence continues at coordinate 17,609 of SHBD01000012.1, read as the reverse complement.
ATGACAAGCTTCTGCGTGCTTTGTTGCACAAGAATTTTATCGAACGGCAACTATATGCGCCCGAAAATGTGATCCAGTATCTTGTCGCCCGGATGGAACGTTCATTTGCCGCGGCGCGTGATGTTGTGGTCAAGATGGACCAGCTGTCATTGGCCAACAGAAGTCAGATCACATTGTCACTGGCCAGATCTGTCATGGAACGGGGTCAGGATGATTTCTTCAAGGGCAAGCCGCCGCAATAAGGATTTTGTGGGTGTTCTCTATAGGTCTATCAGTTTGATTTTCTTGTTCTCGATGGCAATTGCAGTCTTGCCGTTTTTCAGCTTCAGGGCTGGCGTCCCAAAAATATCACGTCGCCATCCATCGAGCGCTCGGATTGGAGCATTGTCATCCAGTGCCAAAGCTTCCAGATCATCTGCCGAGGCAATCAGGCGCGGTGCTATGCCATGATCGTCGGTAACATGTTTAAGAAGAACGCGAAGCAACTCCATGATAGCAATGGGTGGCCGCTTTGGTCTTTTGCCATTGTCCCGCACAGGGACATCATCCAGTGATTCTGTCGCTGTCTTTGCAAGAACTTTGAGAACCGGATCAATCAACTTGCCATCGGTGCCGCCAGGAAAATTCCTGATCTTGGAGAAGGCGCTGCGAGTCTCGGGGTTGCTGCCAGCCAGATCAATCAAAGTCTCATCGCGAACAATGCGGTTGCGTGGCAGGTTACGCGTCTGCGCCTCACGCTCACGCCAGGCGGCAAGATGCATTAGTCGGAGCATGGCTGGAGGCTTCATATGGCGAATCTTGATGCGTTTCCAGGCATCCTCCGGTGTTGTCCGGTAGGTATCCGGGCTGGCAAGCCTGTCAAATTCATCTGCCAGCCAAGCGACACGTCCCTGTTTGTCCAGCCGGTCAATAATGATCGGGTACAATTGTGCCAGAAAAATCACATCATCTAACGCATAGACAATCTGCCGGTCACTGAGAGGGCGCTTTGACCAGTCGGTAAAACGGGATGTTTTGTCGATATCATGGTCAAGAACGGCCTTGACCAACTTGTCATAGCCAACCTGATCGCCTTGACCCATAACCATTGCAGCGATTTGCGTGTCATAAACGGGGCGGGGCAGGTCACCCATCAAATTCATAAAAATCTCAAGGTCTTGATGCGCCGCATGAAACACTTTGACAATGTCCTCATTGCGCATCAAATCCCAAAGCTTCCCCAGCTCCAGGCCTTGTGCCAGAGGATCGATACAGACCGCTTCGTCACCATCGCTGATCTGGATCAGACAAAGCTGCGGGTAATATGTTTTCTCCCGCATGAATTCAGTATCCACTGCCAGAAAGGACGCTGACCGGAAGCGTTCTATAACGGCGTTGAGCGTCTCTGTGGTGGTGATTGGCTCGGTTGTTTTTGGTGTGGTGGTGCGTGTGGATACTGGGTTGCGTGACATATTTACCGCTGTTTTCATGACCTGCGTTCGCTTTGGAATGCCGGAGGTATAGAGGAAAATTTGTGACAGGTGAAGGCAAACCTATTGAAAAGGGCAATTTCCAGCCATATTTCCAAATCAGACGATAAGGGTTGTATCAATGAAACTGACAAATCAAAGCTGTTTGCTGTCTCTGGCCGTTATTGGCTTTGGGGCGACAACGCAACTGGCCACCGCCGGTGGTATTACGGCGCATAAGGCATTTTACGAGATGCGCCTTGGCGATCGTGTGCAAAATTCAAACATCGTCAATGTCGTAGGCAGATCGGCCTTTGTTGTTGAGCGTGATTGCGATGGATGGGTTTCCGTCGAGGACTACATGATCGAATTTATCAATGATAATGGTGGCAGTGACCGGATTCTCTCACATTTTGAGTCATGGGAGGCTGATAGCGGCGATAAGTTCAGTTTTGACGTAACCGAAGACAGCACATTTCTCGGACGCAAGGATTTTGGGGGGTTTGCCGATCTGTCCTCCACATACAATGGCAGCGCTTTTTTCTCGCTTGAACCCGAGGCCGAACTGGAGTTGCCTGAGGGCACTTATTTTCCGGTGCGCCATCTTGAGAGCATCCTTGATGCCGCCGACAGCGGTAAGACGATGATGGCAGCTACGATTTTTACCGGCGGCGAGCCCGATGACGCGTTGATGACGACGAGTACAGTCGTTGGTGGCTGGCAGGTGGAAGATGATGCGATAGACCTTGGTGGGCTGCGCGAGGATGGTTTTTGGCCCATTCAGGTGGCGTATTTCAAGCCATCAGCGACGACGGCTGAGCCTGAATATGAGATAAAATTCTCAATGCAGCCCAATGGTGTTGTCCGCAATTATGTTATTGATTACGGCGATTTCAGCATCGCAGCCGACCTCACCCGGATTGAGGATATCGAAGAACCTGTCTGTCGTTAACAGGCCTTCCTGTTACTGCATTTGCGCCAGTAAAGCTGCTCCGGCTGCCGCTGCTGTGGTTCCACATTGCGCTGGCACTAGCCGCGTAACTGGATTGCGTGCCGTGACATAGCCTGGCCATTTGCGTGGCACGGTCCGGTAAATCCGTTCCATCTCTGCCAACATGCCGCCGATGACGATCACGTCAGGGTCGATTATCGTGATCAGGGCGGAGGTGGCCCGCCCGAGCCGGTCCTCGAGCACCTGCAGCGTGCTCTCGGCAACGATATCACTGTTGGCTGCAGCGCTGGCAATGGCAGTGGCACTGGCCCGGCTTTCAGTGATTTTGAAGTAATCCTGCTCAACACCCTCAGCCGAAACAAATGTCTCCATACAACCGGTGCGCCCGCACCAGCAATCATGACCATCCAATTCATAGGGGACCGGGGCGGGAAGCGGCAAATGGGCCCAATTTCCAGCGACACCATTGGCACCAATAAGCGTGCGCCCGTTAGCGACAAAACCACCTGTGCACGTCGCATCGATATGCATGCCAAACACCGTTTTAGCGTCTCGCCCGGCGCCATGCAATGCTTCATAGAGGGTAAAGGAGGCACCATAGCCTGAGACGACGATTTCGCGTCCGAGGCTGGCCTGCAAATCCTGTTTTATCGGCTTGCCATAGAGCCAGCCAATCGGCGTGTTCTGGATGACGTCATCAAGCATGACACCGGGCAGCGCTATGCCTGTGAGTCCGGGTGCCATTGCTCGCTTTTCTAGCTCGGCTACACTGTTGCTGATCGCCAACAGGCAGTCACGATAGCTGTCGGTGGGCGTTGGGGTTTGGAAGTCACCAACAACTTCGCCGCCATCCGATAGGATAGCGGCGTGAATGTAATTCTTGTCGACAGACAAGCCCAGCATTTAGGTACAGCGGTGCTGTCTATTTAATTTTGGCTTCACGAAACAGCACATGCTTGCGTGCGCGTGGATCATATTTCATCACCTCAAGCTTTTCCGGCTTGGTGCGCGGGTTTTTCTTGGTGACATAAAAATAGCCGGTGTCGGCTGTGCTGACGAGCCGGATTTGCAGGGTAGCTGGCTTTGCCATGGCTATTGCTCCTTAAAACGGTCGGAGATCCCGACGGCTGGTCTGCACGCTGAGAGGATCTTCGAAAAACTGAATTCGGCCGCCAAACTGCGCGATCATGCCGCTTTTGTCAAGTCAGGTTCAGCGCCTTTTTCGCCCGCCTTTGCGCTTTGCAACGCTGGTGCTGCCATGCACGCCGGCTTTGCCTCTTTTGACCTGCCGGTGGGAGGAGGAGCCCTTGCGCTTCTTTTTGTCCACTACCGTGCCACCCTCGATCCAGCGCAGCAGAATACCGCCGCTTATTGGTGTGACCTCATCGACCTGCACCTTCAGTGCGGTGCCAGTGGTGAAGCACCAACCACTTTGCCGCCCAGTCAGGGATCGTCCTGCCGCGTCAAGATCATAGAAATCATCTGGTAGACCGGCCAGAGGCAAAAAACCGTCCGCAACACCATCCTCAAGCCGGACAAATGTGCCAAAACCGGTAATGCCGACAATCACCCCTTCGACAACATCGCGTAGCCGTGTTGTAAACAAAGCAGCGGCAAAACGGTCGATTGTACGCCGCTCAGCGGCAGCAGCATTGGCCTCGGTCTCAGAAATATGAATGCAGATTTCGGCAATTTGCTCGTCCGGCAGTCCATTCAATCCATCACGTGGTGCCGTTTTCAAATTGGCAGCGTCAATCAACGCCCGATGCACAAGCAAATCCGAATAGCGTCTGATCGGTGAGGTGAAATGCGCATAATTCCGCAAAGACAGGCCAAAATGACCAATATTATCAATGCTATATACTGCCTTTGCCTGGCTCCGTAAAACGGCCTCATTAACCATCATTTCATCTGATGTGTTGGCAACCTTTACAAGCAGGCTGTTGAATTGTCGGGGACGCAACACCTGTCCCTTGGCAAAGGGCGCGCCGATCACGGTGGCCAGTTCGAACAGGCTGTCTGTCTTTTTTGGATCGGGTGAGTCATGAACACGGAAAACGCATGGCTTGCGCGCGCCAATGAGGCTATCGGCAGCTGCGACATTGGCCGTGATCATGAAATCCTCAATCAGCCGCTGCGACTCACTCTGGCTGCGCTGGCTGATGGCGATGGCCTCACCATCCTCATTCATCACGACCCGGCGTTCTCTTAGATTTAGTGCCAGCGGTTCACGCGCTTGCCGCGCTTGATTAAGAGCCCGCCATGCACCAAAGAGATTGTGCAACACGCCATGCCCAACCCCAATGTCAGTTTCATCGAGGGTCCCCTCAAAAACCGACTGTACCTGATCATAGGTCAGTCTTGCGTGCGAGCGGATCAGCGCACGGTAGATGTGGAAATCGGTTCTGTTGCCAAACTTGTCAATGACGATTTCGGCTACCATCGCAGCGCGGTCCTCATCAGGGCGCAGCGAGCATAAATCATTTGATATGCCTTCCGGCAGCATTGGCACAACCAGATCTGGCAGGTAGACCGAGTTGCCACGGCGACGCGCCTCTTCATCCAATGCAGAGCCCGGGCGCACATAGTGGGCAACGTCGGCAATCGCCACCACCAAGCGCCAGCCACCATCATCATTCGATTCGGCAAAGACGGCATCGTCGAAATCACGAGCATCGGCGCCATCAATTGTGACCAGCGGCATGTCACGCAAATCATTACGGCCCTTTGCCGGCGGCACACGAAGCCCCCGGGACTCGGTGAGGGCCGTCTCAGGAAATACGTGTCGAATACCAAATTCGGCAAGGGCGAGTGCGCTGAAGGCACCTTTCTGGTCAACCGGACCCAGATTGCGGACGATTCGTGCCATTTTGCCGAGATAGCCACGCGAGGACACCATTTCAGCTTCAACAAGATCACCCGCGTTACAGGGGAAGTCAGCCGATGACTGCAAATTTACCGGGTGCCTCTTGCCGCGTTCGGCTGGGACCAGCATCAACCCCTTGGCCGCCGTCTCAACAACGCCAAATAGACGTTGTTGCTGGCGCTCCAGAACGCGAATGATGCGTGCCTCGTAATGCGCTGGTCCTGTGCGGGCGAGGCGGGCAAGGATTGTCTGGCCACTGGCGGGCGCGCGCCCTGCCTTGCGGCTTAGAATCACCCGTATTTCCGGCAGATCACCATCGTAGCTTCCGGTGGGTCTGGCGAGACCATCGCCGTTGTCGTCAAATGACACAAGTTCAAGAACTGTGACCTCAGGCAATTGGTCCGGAGTGGCAACGCGTCGACCTTCGCGCCGGTCGATTTTGCCGGCTTCAGCCATTTCGCGCAACAAACGCCGCAGCGGCGCGCGCTGTTCAACTGGCAGTTTGAAAGCGCGGGAAATATCGCGCGGCGAGGGCGGCGACGGGCAGCTGTTTATAAACTCGATTATCGCCCCTTCGTCCGGTAGATCAACGGTCACCTTGTCCTGTTCTGCCACTAGCTCGCCTTCGGTACCGCTGGCGTTTTTGTAGCGGCTTTTTTCCCCGTAGTTTTCTTTTTAGAAGCCTTCTTTTTGGCTGTCTTCTTTGATGCCACTTTTTTTGTGGCAGCCTTTTTGGGGGCCGGTGCCTTCGCAGCTTTCGCGGCGAGCAACGGGAGTGCTTCCTCAAGTGTCATTTCGCTGATGTCGCTTCCCCTCGGAAGCGTTGCACGCAGCTTGTTATGTTCAACATAGGCGCCATAGCGTCCGGCTTTGACATGGACATCACCGCCGTTGGGATGTTGGCCCAGCACCCGGCCCTTTTTCTTCGCGGCCTCGGCAAGCAGATCAACCGCGCGGTTCAAGCCAATTATTAGCAGATCATCCTCCGCCGGCAGGCTGGCGAAACTGCCTTGATATTTCAGATAGGGGCCAAACCGGCCAAGGCCAGCTTGGATCATATCGCCGGTCTCAGGATGTGGACCAACATCGCGTGGCAAAGCCAATAAACCAATGGCACGCTCCAGGTCCAGATCAGCCGCCGACAACCCTTTCGGCAGAGAAGCGCGTTTTGGCTTTTTTGTTTCCGGATCCCCAAGCTGAACATAGGGGCCATATGGCCCACGTCGCAGATAAATCGGCAGGCCGGTAGCAGGATCGTCACCGATGTTCTTGTCACCGACGGGTGCATTGTCTTCGTCGGCGTCATCACCACTTGAAAGCTGGCGAGTGAATTTACACTCTGGATAGTTGGAACAGCCGACAAATGCCCCAAACTTGCCAAGTTTAAGGCCAAGACGGCCACCATCACAATTTGGACAAGTGCGGATTAGCGCGCCGTCATCACCCTTTTTGAAGAAATGCGGTCCTAACTCCTCGTCCAACACATCCAGCACATTGGTGATTGTCAGATCCTTGGTGCCATCAATGGCTGATTTGAAGTCCCGCCAGAAGATACCAAGTAATTCTCGCCAATCCAGTTCGCCAGCTGATACTGCATCCAACTGACTCTCCAGCTTGGCGGTGAAATCATATTCGACATAGCGGTCAAAGAAATTGTTCAAAAAGGTTGAGACAAGACGACCCCGATCTTCCGGGATAAACCGGTTACGGTCTTTGATCACATAGTTTCGCGTCTGCAGAACCTGCATAATGGACGCATAGGTCGATGGTCGGCCAATGCCGAGCTCCTCCATACGCTTGACAAGGCTGGCATCGGTGAAACGGGGCGGTGGCTGGGTAAAATGCTGTTCAGGAGTAATTTTACGAGTGGCCAGCGCCTCAGCTTTGGACATTTCTGGCAGAATGACACCACCGGAGCCCTGATTGCCGTCTGCTGATTTGTCTCGGTCATCTGCTGCATCTTTACTCTCACGGTAGACTGACATAAAGCCATCAAAGACGATGACCTGCCCATTTGCCCGCAAGGTCACGCTGTTCGCCATATCACCAATGTCGACACCAGTCTGGTCAAGCTCCGCTGATTGCATCTGGCTGGCGATGGTCCTCTTCCAGATCAATTCATAAAGGCGGGCCTGATCATGGTCGAGATAAGACCGGATCTTGTCTGGGGACCGGCTGATATTGGTTGGCCGGATGGCCTCATGTGCCTCTTGGGCATTGGCGGCCTTTGTCTTGTAGACACGTGGTTTTTCCGGGACATATCGCGCGCCATATCGCGTGCCAATATCATCACGCAATGCGGCGATGGCCTCGGTGCCAAGCTGAACCCCATCAGTTCGCATATAGGTGATCAGACCGGTGGTCTCACTGCCAATGTTGATACCCTCATAGAGCTTTTGGGCAATTTGCATGGTCCTGCTGGCGGAGAAACCAAGTTTCCGGGATGCTTCCTGCTGCAATGTCGAGGTGGTAAAAGGCGGGGAGGGATTACGGCGGACGCGTTTAGTCTCAATATCCTTGACGAACAGCGCGCAGCTGTCGATTTTTGCAACCGCTGCCAACGCCTTGTCTTCGGTGCCTATGCTCAGCTTTTCCAACTTCTCGCCGTCCAGATGGGTCAACCGGGCGTTAAAATTGCGACCATCGGCCTTTCCCAGTTCGGCCTCCACACTCCAATATTCATGGCTGATAAACGCCTCGATCTCTGCTTCACGCTCACAGATCAGTCTAAGGGCAACAGATTGCACGCGGCCGGCGGAACGTGATCCCGGCAGTTTGCGCCACAATACGGGTGACAGGGAAAAGCCGACCAGATAATCAAGAGCGCGGCGAGCGCGGTAGGCGTCAATCAGTTCTGTGTCGAGATCACGTGGTTGGTTCATCGCCTGCAAAATGGCATTTTTTGTCACTTCGTTGAAAACGACGCGCTCAATGTCTTTACCCTCCAAAAGCTTCTTTTCTTTGAGATGCTCCAGCACATGCCAACTGATGGCCTCACCCTCACGATCCGGGTCAGTTGCCAAAATCAGCTTGTCTGCCGTTTTCAGGGCAGTTTTGATTTCCTTGAGATGTTTCTCTGAACCGCTTGAAACTTGCCATTTCATCGCAAAATCATCATCTGGCGCCACCGAGCCGTCTTTGCTTGGCAGGTCACAGACATGGCCATATGACGCCAGCACCTTGTAGTCGTCACCAAGATAACGATTGATGGTTTTGGCTTTGGCGGGGGACTCAACGATGACGAGTTTCATGCGCTTCCTCAGGGATTGATGAAGGGCATGCGATAGTACGTTAAGCAGAATTTGTCAAAACTCTAGTGAAAAAAAATTACAATGTAACAAGTTTTGACACCCGGTTTCCGTGATGTCTTGTGATTATTTCAGCGAGTTCAAGCTCGAGCAGGGCAGCTTGGACACAGGCAGTCGGCGCATCACACCACCGGACCAAATCATCAATATCGGTTGGCTCTGTGCCAAGTCCTTCAAGGATGACTTTGCGGCAATCGGCGATCTCTGCCTCTGATCCGGGAAGGGAAGCAGGCCCGTCCCACTCGGCCGATGCGGGCACACCCGCCTTAATGGGACGGGCCAGGCATTCGATGATGTCTTCACTGTTCTGCACCAATGTTGCGCCGTCCCGGATCAAAATATTACACCCGCTTGATCGTGGATCGAGTGGAGACCCGGGAACGGCCATGACCTCGCCGCCACGCTCTGTTGCCTCGCGCGCCGTGATCAGCGACCCGGAGCGCGCCGCTGCCTCAACCACCACCACCCCCAGCGCCAGACTGGCGATGATTCGGTTGCGAACGGGGAAGTGCCGCGCTGTTGGTTGCGTGCCGGGCGGCATCTCCGCAACAAGCAGTCCAGTTTCCACAATCATTTGCTGCAATTCACTGTTCTCTGGCGGGTAACAACTGTCGATGCCGCCAGCAATCACAGCAATGGTGCCAGTGGCGAGTGCGCCCCGGTGCGTTGCAGCGTCAATCCCGCGCGCGAGGCCGGACGTGATGACATAGCCCTCTTTGCCGAGATCACCGGCCAGTTTTTCTGCGTGTCGTAGGGCATTTAGTGAGGCATTTCGCGCGCCAACCATGGCGATGGTGGGACGGGCCAAAAGATGTTGATTGCCTTTGACTGAAATCAGCGCAGGCGCATCATCGAATTGATTGAGACGCTCTGGATACCCCTCTCCTCCACGAAATAGAAGGGTGGCATTTGCCGCCTCATTTGCCGCCATTTCCGCTTCAGCCAGTTTGAGGCTCGCCGGTTCAAGTTTTCGACCGCCGCGACGCGCAAGTTCCGGGATAGCCCGCAGGGCCTCATGCGCTGACCCATAGCGCTTCATTAACAAACTATAGGTCATGGGACCGATGTTGCGGGTCCGGATCAGCCTAATGCAGGCTAGTTTTTCACTCATTTCCATTTGATCTGTATAAGGTAAGGAAATGAACAAAAGGTTAATTCAAAAGAGTTATTTGCACTTATTTCTTGCCAATCTTTGGCTCGGCACCACTTAACAGACGACCAATATTCTGATGGTGGCGAGTCCAGATCAATCCGGTCAGCACCAATGTTGCGATGGCTATTGGTGCTGGCAGCTGCAACACAAGGCTGGCAATGCCACAAGTCATTGTCGCGCCAAGCGCGGCAAGTGACGAGAATCGCAGAGCAAAGGCAGTACCCAGCCAGACAACGCAGAACAGTAAACCAAGACGCCAGTCAAAGGCAGCAAACACCGCAAGGCTTGTGGCAACGCCCTTGCCCCCCTGAAACCGCAACCACACCGGGAAGCAATGGCCGAAGGTGACAGCAATTCCAGCCACCGCCACCGCCATATGAGTGCCAGAAAGCGCGATCACAAGGGTGATGGCTGCACCTTTGCCAGCGTCGAGACATAGAGTCAAGGCAGCCAGCTTTTTACTACCTGTCCGTAAAACATTTGTCGCGCCGATATTGCCGCTGCCAATGGCCCTAATGTCACCTTTGCCGGCCATCTTTGTAATGATTAAGCCAAAGGGGATCGATCCAACCAGATAGGCAATAATGGCCACCGTTAGATAGGACTCTGTGATCATTTCCATAAGCTCATCGCCTTATCATTGAAAACGCGCACCAACCCATATACTACTTTGTTGGCTTGACACGCCGCCAAAGCATTGACGCACAACAGCATTATTTATGCGTGGCGGTTAAAGACGCAGACACCATCAACATAGGTTGCATCAACAAGGCCTTGCACGGGCTGACCTTCAAATGGTGTTATCCTGGATAGCGAGACAAAGTTAGCACCGCGCACCAGCCAACCGGTGTCGGGGCTGACCACAATGATATCGGCTGCCGCGCCGGGCATCAAGGTGCCGCCGGTAACATCGAGGATTGCCGCAGGGGCGAGGCTCAATGCCTCAAATGCGCGCAGCAGTGAAATCTGGTGCTGCTGGACAAGGGTCAGGGTCAGAGCCAGAAGCGTGTCCAAACCGGATGCGCCCGGTTGGGCAGGGCCAAATGGTTGCGCTTTGGCATCGCCATCAACTGGCACATGGTCAGAAGCAATTGCGTCAATAGTGCCATCTGCAATGGCTTCAATCACTGCCTGTCTGTCATCCTCTGATCGCAGGGGTGGTGACAGCTTGAAGGCGGTGTCATAGGTGCTGACGGCAATTTCATTGAGCAGAAAATACGGCGGTGCAGTATCGGCCGTAATAGGTAATCCCTCGGCTTTTGCTCTGCGCACAGCGTCGATTCCTGCTCGAGTGGACAGATGGGCTACATGATACCGTGCACCCGTGAGGCGCATCAGCTGGATGTCCCGTTCGATGATCACAGCCTCAGCAATTGCCGGAATACCAATAAGCCCAAGGCGAGTCGATGTCTCGCTCTCATTCATCTCGCCATCAGCCGCCAGGCTGGCATCTTCACAATGCTGGATCACTGGCTTGTCGAGCATATTGGCGTAGGCAAGCAGTCGGCGCATCACCAGCGCATCACCGATGCTAGTCGTCGCATTGGTAAATGCTACAGCACCTGCTTCTGCCATCAGCCCAAGTTCTGCCATCTCTGTGCCGGCAACGCCTTTGGTTGCGGCGCCATAGATATGCAAGCGGGGCCCTGCCGCACGCGAGGCTCGCAGACCAAGCGAGTCGATCATTGCTGCATTGTCGATGACTGGTTGCGTGTTTGGCAGGCAGCCGAGACCGGTAACACCCCCCGCTGCGGCCGCGTTCAACAAGGTGGCGAGATCCTCGAGATGCTCCGATCCCGGGTCAGCAGTCTGCACTCGCATATCAACAAGGCCGGGTGCTAGGCAGGCTCCCTTGCAATCAATAACCCTGTCCGCTTTCGCTGTTTTACCGTTAACCTGTCCCGACCCAAGGGCGCTTATCACCCCGTCTGTGATCGCAAGATGGCCACTGGCATCCAAATTTTGCGAGGGGTCAATCAGGCGAGCATTGGTGAAAAGGATATCGTTCATTGCCTTTCCTTTGACGTCTCAGCCTCGGTAGCCAGCTTTACGGCCATCGCCTCGAGGCAAGCCATGCGGGTTGCAACACCCATTTCCACCTGTGTGCGGATCAGGCTTTTCTGCGCATCATCGGCCATCGCCGAGTCAATTTCGACACCGCGATTCATCGGACCTGGGTGCATAATCAGGGCATCGGGTGCTGCCCGCATCAATTTTGAGCGGTCAAGACCAAACAGGTTATAATATTCGCGTTGTGACGGGGTTTCAGTGCCAGCCATGCGCTCTGTCTGCAAGCGCAGCATCATCACGATGTCTGCACCGCGAATACCCTCCTCAAGCTCGGTGGCAATGCTGACACCCATCTGCTCGATCCCGGTGGGAAGCAGGGTCGCTGGACTGACGAGACGCACCTCAGCCCCCAACGTGCCAAGCAGATGAATGTTGGAGCGTGCAACGCGGCTGTTTGCGATATCGCCGCAGATGGCAATTTTCAGCCCCTCGATGTGGCCGACCCGGCGCCGGATTGTCAGCGCATCGAGTAGTGCTTGGGTGGGGTGTTCATGTCTGCCGTCGCCTGCATTGATAACCGCGGCATCAACATGATGACTGAGCAGTCGCGCAGCGCCTGAGCAATTGTGGCGTACAACAAGAATGTGCGGATGCATCGCATTCAGTGTCGTCGCCGTGTCCAGAAGTGTCTCGCCCTTTTTCACCGATGATCCGGCAACGGCGATGTTCAGCACCGCCCCACCCAGCCGTTTTGCTGCAAGTTCGAAGGAAACGCGTGTTCGGGTTGAGTTTTCGTAGAACAGATTGATGATGGTCTTGCCCTGCAACACATCACTGAGCGGGCTGAGATCATCGCCGGATTGCTGCATCGCATCGGCGAATTGATCGCCGCGGTCGAGCAAAGAGCGGATTTCCAGAGGGTTCATTCCCTCAATGCCGAGAAGATGCTGTGTCGGCAACATCGCAGCCTTGCCCTCTTGCAGTGTCGAGACAGCGTCTGCGGGTTTGTTATTGGTCTTTATGTTCATGAAAATCAGCTTATAGGTCAAACCCCCATGGCTGGTCCAGTCCTATTCAGCCTAGCGACACAGATAACTGCTCCAAATTCATCGGTTGGGCAGGGAGGGGGTGATCTGGTCATCATGCAGTCGGTCCAGTGCTGATTGCAAGATCCAAACCGCTGCCAGCGCGTCACGCCGCTGGGCGCGTTTTGCCCGGGTCATGTCAGCCTCGACCATGGCGCTCTCCACCGCCTGTGTCGAGAGCCGCTCATCCTGAAAGACCACTGGAATGTCGCGTATTCGCATCATCGCATGGGCGAAGTCACGGACCGAGTCACAGCGCGGGCCGACACTTCCATCCATGTTTGCGGGCCAGCCAAGAACCATTGCGCCAACCTCCTCTTGGTCGACGAGCTCAAAGATAGAGTGAATGTCAGGGGTAAATTTGCTGCGCCAAAGGATTTTAATCGGCGAGGCAATGGCCAAGCTCTTGTCGGACAACGCCAGGCCGATGGTTTTTTTGCCAATATCGAGTCCGAGGAGGCGTTGGCCACCGGAAATCGCGTCTTTTATATGGTTAAGCTTGCAGATCGGCATGCTGAATGATAATTGCTGTCGTTAAATTTTCGATAACAGCAAAAAGCACAGTGATATGTCTGTTGACAAGACCACAGTTGCCAAAATCGCACGTCTGGCGCGTATTCATGTGCCGGATGAGCGTCAGCAGGCAATAGCCACCGAGTTAAACGGAATCCTCTCGTGGGTTGATGAACTCAACGAGGTTGACACCGAAAATGTCGAGCCGCTGGCAAGTGTTACGGGTCATGCTTTGCCCATGCGTAAAGATGTCGTGACCGACGGTGATCGTATTGATGAGGTGCTGGCCAATGTTCCGGAGTCAACAGGCGGGTTTTTTGTTGTGCCGAAGGTGGTTGATTAATGGCAGATATGCTTGAACTTGGCGCTGTCGAGGCGCGCGCTGCGCTGGACGCGCGAGAAATTTCTGCGGTTGAGCTTACCTCGGCCTATATCGCGGCGGCAGAGGATACAGCTGGACTGAACAATTATGTGGCGCTGACCGCCGAACACGCGCTTGAGATGGCCGCCGCTTCGGATGCCAGAATCGCCACGGGTGAGGCTGGTCTACTTGAGGGCGTTCCGATTGGCGTGAAAGATTTGTTCTGCACGGCGGGCTACACCAGCACTGCTTGTTCCAACATTCTGGCAGGCTTTACCCCGACCTATGAAAGCACCGTCACGGCCAATCTTTGGCGTGAGGGTGGAGTCATGCTTGGCAAGTTGAATTGCGATGAATTCGCCATGGGATCAGCGAATGAGACAAGTGCCTATGGGCCTGCAATCAACCCATGGCAGACTGCTGACGGTGCTGATCTTGTGCCGGGTGGCTCATCGGGTGGTTCGGCTTCTGCTGTTGCGGCGCGGTCGGCGCTGCTGGCAACAGGGACTGACACTGGTGGTTCAATACGACAGCCAGCTGCATTTTGCGGTGTTGTTGGTCTAAAGCCGACCTATGGCCGCTGTTCGCGCTGGGGGATCGTGGCCTTCGCCAGCTCGCTTGATCAAGCAGGCCCATTCAGCCGGAATGTTGCAGACAACGCGCTGATGATGCAGGCGATGGCTGGATTTGATCCAAAAGACTCAACCTCGGCTGATGTGCCGTTGCAGGATCTGTCTGCCGCGTTGACACGAGGCGTTGGAGGCATGAAGATCGGCATTCCGGCTGAATATGTGCTGGATGGCATGGACCCCGAAGTTGTCACCATCTGGCAGCAGGGACAGGATTGGCTTCGTGCTGCCGGGGCAGAATTGGTCGATATTTCTCTGCCTCATACCAAGTACGCGCTGCCCGCTTATTATATCATTGCACCCGCCGAGGCATCGTCAAATCTGGCGCGTTACGATGGAGTGCGCTACGGCAAACGAGTTGAGGCGGAGTCGCTGGACGAGATGTATGCGCTCACCCGCGCCGAGGGTTTTGGCGAGGAGGTGCAACGCCGCATTATGATAGGCACCTATGTCCTGTCCGCTGGTTACTATGACGCATATTATCTGAAAGCGCAGCGTGTTCGCAGGTTGATCCGCAATGATTTCGACACGGCGTTTGAGAATGTTGATGCCATTTTGACGCCGGCAACTCCAAGCGCCGCCTTTCCTGTTGGCCGCAAGGTGGATGATCCGGTGACCAATTTCCTGAATGACGTCTTTACGGTTCCTGCCAATCTCGCTGGATTGCCCGGGATGGCAGTGCCGGCTGGAATGAATGGCGATGGCCTTCCCCTCGGGCTACAGCTTTTGGCCCGGCCTTTTGACGAGGCAACTCTATATGCTGCCGGTCAGGTGCTTGAGGATGCCGCTGGTTTTATCGCAAATCCACCACGGCGTGCAGGAGGTGTATCATGACCAGCAATCTTGTCAGCGGCGCGACTGGCGACTGGGAAGTTGTCATCGGGTTGGAGGTGCATGCTCAGGTGTCCTCCAATGCCAAGCTGTTCTCGGGGGCGTCTGCCACCTTTGGCGCTGATCCCAACCAGAACGTATCGCTCGTTGATGCGGCGATGCCGGGAATGTTGCCAGTTATCAATCATGAATGCGTGCGTCAGGCGGTACGGACAGGTCTTGGCTTGAAGGCCGAGATCAATCTTGTCAGCGTTTTTGATCGGAAGAACTATTTTTACGCCGATCTGCCGCAAGGTTACCAGATCAGCCAGTTCAAACAGCCGATTGTTGGTGAGGGAACGCTCCGTATTGATCTGCCTGATGGCAGCAGCCGTAACATCGGCATTGAACGCCTGCATCTCGAGCAGGATGCTGGAAAATCCATGCATGACCAGCACCCGAGCAAGAGCTACATCGATCTGAACCGTACCGGCGTGGCCTTGATGGAGATTGTCTCGCGGCCAGACATGCGCTCATCGATCGAGGCGGCCGCCTATGTGCGCAAGCTGCGCTCCATCCTGCGCTATCTGGGAACATGTGACGGCAATATGGAAGAGGGATCGTTGCGGGCAGATGTGAATGTGTCAGTCAGACGCCCGGGAGAGGCGCTTGGCACAAGAACTGAAACGAAAAATCTGAATTCATTACGCTTTATTCAACAAGCGATTGATTTCGAGGTGACACGGCAGATCGAGATTATTGAGGATGGCGGAGAGATAGATCAGGAAACGCGGCTGTTCGATACAACCACAGGTGCCACCCGGACGATGCGCTCGAAAGAGGATGCGCATGATTACCGGTATTTCCCCGATCCCGATCTGCTTCCTCTGGTGATCCCGCAGGACGAGGTTAACGAGTTGGCTGCGGCCCTGCCGGAACTGCCGGATCAGATAAAGGACCGTCTGATCGGAGACTATGGTTTGTCAGCTTATGACGCTGCAGTTATCACCGAAGAGCGCGAAACCGCGTTGTTCTATGAGGCGGCAAGCGCGGGACATGATCGCAAGCTCGTCGCCAACTGGATGACGGTGGAATTGTTTGGCGCGCTTAATAAATCCGGCCAGACTTTGACTGAGTGCAACATAACTCCAGAGCGGCTCGGTGGTCTTGTTGGACTGATCAGTGATGGCACAATTTCCGGTAAGATCGCCAAGGATGTCTTTGCCGTTATGTTCGAGACTGGCGGAGATGCGGCCAGCATTGTCGAGGAAAAGGGTCTCAAGCAGGTCTCTGACAGCGGCGCAATTGAGGCGTTGATCGACGCGGTGATTGCAGAGAATGAGGACAAGGTTTTGGAATATCGCGCTGGTAAGGACAAGCTGTTTGGCTTTTTTGTTGGGCAGGTGATGAAGCAGTCCGGTGGTCAGGCCAATCCGGGTATGGTGAATCAGATTTTGCGCACCAAACTTGATGGCTAAGGACGATGCAGGGTGGCTGAGAATGCTACCTTCGCCCGTCAACACAAGTGACTTCGAAAAGTGATCCCAAAAGCTGTGGCAAAACCGCTGCACCAGCTGATTTCAGATTTGACAGCATTCATTTTCAAAGCTAGGAATGAGCTTGCATACGCCGTGTATTCTTCGATGCGGGCAAAATGGGCTGTGAGGCTCTGTTGCGCGCAATCCCCGGCGGAGGGGTGGCCGAGTGGCTGAAGGCGGCGGTTTGCTAAATCGTTAAAGGAAGAAATTCCTTTCGGGGGTTCGAATCCCTTCCCCTCCGCCATACTCCCTTATTTTTTATCTTCAGATTGTTAGCTTTAATGGCTTTTTGTCTCTGATTATATGAGATTTTCTTAGCTTTAAAGTGATGAAGTGGCTATTCCCATCCAGCCCAATCCACGCTATTATGTGGGGGTAAATGTGGGGTTGTATATGGCTTCAAGTGGTTCAAACAGGCTGACAGCACTAAAAGTCAAAAAAGCCAATGCAAAAGGACGGTATCCAGATGGAAACTGTCTCTATCTGGTTGTTGGTGCGAGCGGCGCAAAACACTGGCTGCTCAGAATCGTTGTACGTGGCAAGCGCCGCGACATGGGGCTTGGCAGCGCCAGCCTGGTTGATCTCGAGGAAGCAAGAGACCTTGCCCGCAGATACAGGAAGATTGCCAGAGAGGGTGGTGATCCCATTCAGGAGCGTCAGAGGGGTCGCGGCCTATTTGTATCGGTCAAAGATGCAGCACTAAAGGTACATGCCTTGAACGCTCCCTCCTGGAGGAATGAGAAACATTCAGATCAATGGATCTCATCACTCGAGCGCCACGTATTTCCCATGATTGGCGATACAGCCATATCTGAAGTTACCTCAGCAGACATTCTAAGGGTGCTCAGCCCGATCTGGGTTGAGAAGAGTGATACTGCCAAGAAAATACGCCAAAGGCTGCGTATGGTCATTAAATGGGCCAAAGCGCAGGGATAT
>SHBD01000011.1 GCA_004212735.1 SAR116 cluster bacterium | reverse complement strand
AGAGACAATTCCCGGCATCAAGGATATGATAGCCAAATTTAAGTAGGCTGTGGATACAGTCTTCGTGTAAGCGCGCCGGCTGAATGCTAAGGGTCATTTGTAGGTCGCGCCGGGGGTTAATAGGCATAAATAATATATGAGCTATCATCGACAGATCATCGAACGTTCTGACCGCCGCCGCCTTTGTCTCTATAGCAAAGAACATCGGAGCTATCGTCAATTTGAAGGCT
The DNA here is from genome assembly GCA_004212735.1 of SAR116 cluster bacterium. Classification (GTDB taxonomy): domain Bacteria; phylum Pseudomonadota; class Alphaproteobacteria; order Puniceispirillales; family Puniceispirillaceae; genus MED-G116. Next base: position 44,750 of record SHBD01000011.1, on the reverse strand, counting down.
TGCCTGCGATTGATAGCGCACCGTCGCATCTGCGCCGTCACCCGCTAACCGGAGATTGGATTGGGGTCGCCTCAGCACGGCAATGGCGCACTTTTCTGCCCAATCAGGCGGAGTGTCCTTTTTGCGCGATGTATGACGGCGGCCCTATGACTGATATCCCGGTGGATGACTATGAGGTGGCAATTTTTACCAACAGATTTTCGGCATTGTCCCCGCTGCCAGACATGCCGCCTGACCTGAGTGTTGCCACGGCGCCCGGCCTAGGCATTTGTGAGGTGATCTCATATAGTTCGACGCATGATGCAAGTTTAGCGACTATTGGTACCGAAAGAATCGGCCTGCTGATTGAGGCGATTGGCGCAGAGGCATCTGACCTGTTTGCCGTTGAAGGCATTCAATATGTGCTACCATTCGAAAATCGAGGGCGGGAAAATGGAGTAACTGTCGACCATCCTCATGGTCAGATTTACGCGTTGTCGAACATACCGGAGCGAATCACTAGACAGGCTGAGGTTTTTCGTTTTGGAAATCCGTTGATGGACGCAATGACAGGCATGAACAAAAAGTTGGTAATCTCCAATAATGATCACGGAGTGGCTTTTGTTCCTGAATGGGCAAGGTATCCGTTTGAAATCTGCGTTGTGCCTTACCGGCGCGTCGCGAGCCCTAAGGAAATGAGCAGCATTGAAATTGAAGGGTACGCCGCATTGCTTGATGAGGCTGCAAAAAAACTTGATGCTGTTTTTGAGGTGCCAATGCCACTTACAATGGGCTGGCATCTGGCGCCGTTGGGCTATGAGGATGTTTTCCATTTTCACTGCGTCTTCCAACCTCTGAAACGAAGCAAGACCAAAATGAAATATCTTGCGGCAATTGAACAGATAACAAGTCTTTTTCTGCTTGACGTGCCACCTGAATACGCCGCAGCCATTCTGAATGGTCTGGCACACCCCGATGACTGATCCACTTCTGTCAGATCACATGGCCATGTCATTCAAGCACTATTTTGGTAAGGAGCCAATGGCTGTGGCAAATGCCCATGGGAGGGCAAACCTGATTGGAGAGCACACCGACTATAATGATGGTCTAGTGTTACCTTGTTTAATCAGCAACCAAACTGAAATCGCAATCGCGATTCGTAACGATGAACAAGTTTATGGAATTTCCAACCAGTTCGCTTCGGGTCAGAAAACACTACGTGACGCACTCAACAGACACTGGTTGGACTTCGTCATTGGCGCTCTGCACCAACTATTGCCGCATGGCGGAAGATTTCAAGGTCTTGAGGTTCTGGTCAAGTCGAATATTCCGTCTGGTGCTGGTGTCTCTTCATCTGCTGCTTTGGTAATTGCCCTGCTTCGAGCGTTGGTGGCCGCCCAGAAATTGACCTGCCCAACAGATGAACAGCTGGCGGGGATGGCGCAAAGGATTGAACATGAATTCATTGGGACACAATGTGGAATTATGGACCCGATGGTAGTTGCTGCCGCGTCATTTGGTTGTTGCATGATGCTTGATTGCCGCTCGCTGGAGTACGAATTTTTGCCTCTGCCAGTGGACCATGTGGTTGCCATTATTCATTCGGGCAGTGTACGAAAATTGTCAAACAGTGTGTACAACCAGAGACGAGCTGAATGTGCCAGTGCCGCAAAAATATTGGGTGTTGATACTTTGCGGAACGCCACCGAAGATATGCTCCTCGAATTTGCATCAAATAACGAAATGAGACGAGCTAAACATGTGATCAGTGAAAATGCTCGGGTAAAAAGAGCGGCTGAATGCCTGGTGAGAAATGACCCTGCAAGCCTAGGCAACCTCATGGATGAGAGCCACAACTCACTCCTTAACGATTATGAGGTTTCAAGCCAAGAATTGGATCAACTAGTTGGCAGTTTGCGCAGCGCAGGTGCTCTTGGTGCGAGGTTGACAGGCGCCGGCTTTGGTGGATGCGTGGTAGCCCTTTGTGAAAAGGCATCATTTGATGCTGTTATCTCACACGCTCTTTTGAGAAATCCGGACAGTTATCTCATTGACCTAATTCATAATTAGTGTTCCAAAAATAGCTAATTTTCGCCAGATGGTCGTTGAGTCATTCGACGTAGCATCCCGCATTATCAATTTTTAAGTCAACGACATGAGTGAAGCTCGTATTCCCATAATTCTTAAAAATGTTTGTAAGTTTAATCTGAGCGACAAGCTTCTCTGGCCCCCGGTGTCTAGGTGGCGGTGGGTAACAAAAACATTAGGCATGTCGCTGGCCAAAGGCGATCGTTCATGAAACAACATCGGGGCGAGCTTCAACCATGAAATGCGTTATTGGGTGGCAGTTTACCCCGTTTTTTCAAGGGCCTGTTGCATAACATCCGCGATACGTTCGGCAAATTCTCTGGGATCAGCAATCGACTCTCCATCAGATACCATAGCGCTGTCGAAAATCAGCTTTGCAAATTTTTCCGATCCATCGAACTCACCAGCCTCGAGCCGCTCATTCAGAGTTTTGATCAATGGATGTTTTGCGTTCAACTCAAGGATTTTCGGGCCACCCTTGAAATCCGGATTGTGCATCCGCATCATCCGCTCCATCTGTGGATCCATCCCATTTTCGTCCGCCACTAGCCGGGCTAGGCTCCTTTCCATGTGCGCTGAACTTCGGACATCAGACACATGGCTATCAAGCGCATGTTTAACCTTTGCGACAAGACTGTCATTCAACACAGGCTCAGCTTCGTCTTCTTTCTTGGTCTGTTCGCCGACTTTCGACAGGTCAATCTCACCTCTGGTGATTGATTGAAATGCCTTGCCCTTGAAGTCGGACATGTTTGCCAACCAGAAATCGTCAATTGGGTCGGAGAGTAACAAAACATCAATGCCCTTTGCCTCAAAGCTCTCGAGGTGCGGGCTGTTAAGTGCAAGCTCCGCGTTCTCCGTGGACAGATAATAGATAAATTCCTGACCTTTGGCGAAATTGTCGACATAATTCTGCAGGGTCACAAGTTCATTCGCCTTGGTTGATTTGAACAGGCTGATATCAAGTATCTTTTCCTTGTTGTCCTGATCCTCATACAGCCCTTCCTTGATTACTTTGCCGAGGGCTCCCCACAGAGATTGGTATTCCTCGTGTCGCTTCTCCAGAGCTTTTTTCAGCTCAGCCAGAACACGCTTTGTAAGTGCTTTTCTGATTTTGGTGACAACTGGATTTTGTTGCAGCATCTCACGGCTTACGTTGAGGTCGACATCTGGTGTGTCGATGACTCCGCGAACAAAGCGCATCCATTTCGGCACGAGATCCTCGCAGCTGTCGGTGATAAAAACTCTATTTACATAGAGCTGCAATTTTGGTTTGCGCTCGGGCTCGAACAAATCAAACGGTGCGGAAGATGGAACAAACAAGAGGTTGGTAAATTCAACCGTTCCCTCGGTCCGATTGTGCAAGGTGGCAAACGGGGCATCGTAGGCTGCGGCGACTTCATGGTAAAAGCTCAGATAGTCTTCTTCGGATATGTCTTTGGGTGCCCTCGTCCACAAGGCGATGGATGAGTTCAATTGCTCGGGGTCACCATCCTTGTTCACCCAGGAAATTGGTTGGGCAATGTGGTCAGAATACTTCTTGACGAGATAGGAAATTCGCTCCTGTTCCAAAAACTCCTTGGCATCCTTGCGCAATGTAAGGATGACATCCGAGCCTACGGCTTCACGTTCTGCGCTGGCAATCGTAAAACCTGATTGCCCATCACTTGTCCACGCGTTGACTTCATCTGCGGCGTGCTTGTGTGAGATAACGGTGATCTTTTCAGCGACCATAAAGGCGGAATAGAACCCGACACCAAATTGGCCGATCAACTGATCGCCAATCTCGCCCTTATTACTGGTATCCATAGACTCCATAAAGGCTTTTGTGCCGGAGCTGGCGATAGTGCCAAGTGTCGCCACCATTTCATCACCGGTCAATCCAATGCCGTTGTCAGAGATTGTGATCGTCCGGGTTTTCTTGTCGACGGCGATGGTGATGGCGCCATCAAAGGTGTTGCCAGCTTCTCCTGCGCTCAGCGTCTCAAATATCCGTTTGTTGATGGCGTCCGAGGCGTTTGAGATGAGCTCACGAAGAAAAATCTCCCGTTGAGAATATAGTGAATTGATGACGATATTCAGAATTTTGCCCGTATCGGCTTCAAAGTTGAATTGCTTGTCAGACATTGTTTCCTCCTCCGGTCTCACCGTGTTGGAGGTGGGATTTTGCCACTATTTTTCAAGATGTAGGCTCCAGTTTTGTGGCGCAAAAATAGGGGTGGAGATTTGGATATCCAAAAGAGCGAATCAACGCTAGCGTGATTGATTGCTTCTTGATTGTTGGTGCCGTAATGCAAAGAAATCTTATATCGGCGATAGTTGTTCTGCTGTTTGGTGTCTTTGCATTTGATTTGATGGGGATCCTTGTGAGGATGCTTGGCGGCACCTACCCAATTTTTCAGGTTTCGATTTTTCGCAATTTCTTTGGCATTATCCCGCCTTTGCTACTGCTTTGGCGGTTTCAGCAATTTGCCACGCTACGCGCTCTAAACAGGCCGAGGTTTCATCTGATCCTTTTGATTCGCTCAGTGAGTGTTCTCTCTGCGCAATATTGCTTCTACACGGCGCTGACTAAAATTGAATTTGCGACAGCAAGTGCACTTGGGTTTACCGGACCGCTGTTTATCACCGCTCTGTCCATTCCGTTACTCGGACATCGGGTTGGCACGTGGCGTTGGAGCGCGATTGCCTTGGGCTTTGTTGGCATGCTGACGGTGATGAAGCCATTCGATGCGAGTTTTTCGGCCTATATGATCTACCCCATAATTGCCGCACTTGGTTATGCAATTTCGAGTTTGCTTGTCCGGCTTTACCCGGAAGACATTCCCTCAGCATCAATCCAGCTCACCCAGCAAATAAGTACATGTTTATTTGCCATTATCTGTCTCTACGCCGTTGAGACGCCGGTGCCATTGGAGTCTCAGTTTGATGCAGGACTTTTTCTGTTGATGGGCGTGTTTGGTGGCACGGGTGTTATGTGTCTGGTGACAGCTTATCGAATGGCTGATCCCAGTGCTTTGTCACCATTTGAATATTTTGGCATCCCGATTTCCTTCACTCTTGGATGGCTGTTTTTTTCTGAGGCCCCCTTTGATGATCTTTTCCCGGGCATAATTTTCATCATTCTTGCCGGTCTGATTATTATTTATCGTGAACGGCGGACAAAACAGACGGCTGTGATTGCTGGCAAGGCGAAGCTTCCAAAGTAGCATTGCCATGGTTATTTCCAAGCGGCGTCCGGCAGATAAGAAGAAGGCCGATGCGCCCCCTCAATGTACTTTATGTAAACCCTCAAAATGGGTACTCTGGCTGTTCCGCTTTCTTAAGAAGATGTGCATTGTAGCAATGGTTGTGTTTTGGGGCAGTGCTGTTGTGGCGTTGCCCCTCTCACCTCGGGTTTATGTGATGCATAAGATTAGTAAGTTGAATCTATCCCTTGGCGCGACTATTTATTGCCAGCGCACGGGCAAGCGATGTGAAGTCGTGAGACATTTTGTCTACAGTAACATCGACCATGTTGTTGTGGCATTTGACGTTACCGAGAGAACCCCGCGTCATATCACTCTCAGTGTTCGTGCGGCCGAGGGCCGGTTCGTAAGCTCGCCGGAGGCGTCTGTCCAAAATATATATTTTTTGCCAAAGTTGCTTGCGGGTTAACCGATGCTCGGTAGCAAAATTTTTAGACATTCAACAAATTTTGGCCATCTTTTCGCAATGGTTTTGGTGTTTGGTGCGTGTCAGGCACCTCCTGTTACTCTGCCGGGGCCTTTGACAATGTCACCTGATGATGGTGACAACACAATATCCACACAGGATACTCTAGCCGCTGATCAGAGATCAGAGGCACCCACCAGCAAAATTAAGAAGGTCATTGAGTGGGATGCAACCAATGGAAATTTCATCATGCCGCCAACAGAGGTTAGGGAAAGAATTGATGAAAACTGTAGAAAGATCGGCTATGATCGCGGCGTGATTGTTTCGATGTCCGTGTTCGAGGCTAAAATTGTTGCAAATTTTGACTGCAGAGGTGCTGACGCCACCTAAGTAGATTACGCCGTGATTGGGTTTGAGTAATGGGTAGCGTTGACAAAGAAGGCACAGCCCGTCCGAGTGACGAACAGTTGCAAGAACTTGTTACCGAAAAATTTTCGGTGATTTGGCCAGAAATTCTGCTGTTCTTTGTGGCTCGCACGCAAAAGCTGAATGCAACGCTGGGTAATCCGCTTGATGCCATGATTATGCAGGTGATCTGCTGGCACCACTTTCTTTTAAACATCCGTGAAACCACTGACGCGGATGACAATAGTTTTGACACAGCACTCAAACTCTGGTCCCGATACAACAATGATGCTGGCGCTGCCGGCGGGTCAAAACGCCTCACTTTTGCTGCCATTGAGAGGCTCACCGCCATCCCTTTCGAGACAGTCAGGCGTAGAGTGCGTAGTCTTGAGGGGCGCGGATGGGTGATTATCAGTGATGAGACCGGTATAGATCTGAATGTTGACTCGTCGGTAAATCAGCTGATCGTCGAGGAAATTTATCCATTTGAGAAACAGGAGTTTGTCAAACTGCTCTCTAAAGTATGTAAGCAACTCTGAGGATCACCATGGTGGTTGGTGTGCTATATTCAACTCTACCTATGTAAAAGGCTGTTTTTTCAGAAATTAAGCTAAGCATCTGAATTTGATGACGGATTGGTGTCTTAATCACTTGACATGATTGCACCATGCGCAAGAGATATGAGAGCAGAACATTTTTGTGGGATTTAGATATGGATGACAGGACCACTAGGTTGGAAGAACTGGTCGCCCTCATGCAGGCTGATTTATCCCATATGAGCGACGAGCTTTATTCTCAGCAGCGAGAAATTGGTAGTCTAAGGCAGGAGATCGAAACTCTGGCAAGCAGAATATTGTCTGCACAGTCAGATAGTGGTATCTTGAAGCCTGAGGAAGATACCCCGCCACCACATTATTGAGTCCCATTCAAAGGTCTCATGCTGCTAGCGATCACTGGCCCACCAGCTGCAGTTAGAAAATTGACAGAATGAGCCTCACACATAGTGGTTTCATACCCATATCGATGCATGATCTCCACAAACTGTTTCTGACATCCTCAATTGCTCTTGCTACCGGCTGGGGCATCTTGGCCATCCGAGGAAACTTCCTTGGTGTGCCCTCTCGCTGATAGGGTAATGATAGGGTCAGTGATCTAATTTGCGACAACAGCATGATGAGTTGATTTCAACATCGGTCTTTGTCATCGCCAACCTCAATCGCGATTCCAGCAATTGCCGTTCTTCGCTCTCACCCCGGTGCCTCAGGCATTCAACAAGGCCATGGAGTGCCCAGACGTTGTTCCTGTGCTGCGCACACCGGTACACATCGTTACTTAAGCCAAGGTCGGCGCGATAGACTGCCTCAGCCTCTGAATATTGGCCCTGAGCCAGAAGTAATGCACCAAGCGCATGTCGTGGCGGGTGCATCCATGGCCATGGCTCAGAATAGTGAAGCTGGTCACAGCGCCTAACACTGTCTCGCAGATGTTCAAAAGCAGGACCGTGATTGCCTTTGTGATATTCCAGTTCTCCAAGCATCATGGTCTCGCCAACACCAAGAATGGCAAGAGCAGCATTGTTGAAGAATTTACGTTCAAGGGGAATTCGTTTTAAAGATTCGTAGAAATTTTCTTTTTCCTGTTCGGCTTCGATTTCTTGCTGTAGAGCCGCATGCGCCACCGCCCTCGCATAATGGTGCATGGAAGCGGTTACACAATAGAGAGATGAGTCGATGGGAGGTGGCGTGTCGATAATTTCCTGCCATTTTCCAAAACGAACCAGCACGTGCATCCACATCGAATGGTAGCCCTCCATGGTGGCGGCGATGCATGGTTTGTCGGGGAGGTCAATGACGTCTGGGGTCAGGTTGGCGCAAATTTCGTTGGCGGCGGCAAGCGCAGGTGTGAACTGGCCAAGCAGCATGCAACTGTAAACCATCAAATGCAGATCATGGCAACGCGCTGTCGTGTAGTAATTATGTGGTCCGGCATAGGCCAGATATCTGCGGTTTACCGAGATTGCTCTTTCGCTGCATTTCTTCGCTTTCTCATAGGCTCCGCACAGGACATAGATATGGCCGGGCATGTGGTGGATATGGCCCGCATCTGGGCAGAGCCCTCGCAAACGATCAGCCGAATCAATTGCCCGTTCCGGCTCGTCTGACATTTCCAAAAGGTGAATGTGAAGGTGTAGGATTGCTGGGTGCTGGGGCATGTTCTTTTGATCAGCCATCAAGATTGCCCTCTCGCAAAGAGTAATGGCTTCCAGCGTGTCTGCCCCGCATGGCGGTTTGCCGGTGTTTACATCCCACATGCGCCAAGGGGTTCTTGTCATCATCGCCTCGACACAAAGAGCGATGACATCGAGATTGTCGGGAAAATCGACTGTTACCTGTCGCATGGCGTTGGCATAGGCGTCATCCCAGTTGCAAAATTCTTTGTGCGAGACCGTGTACGGTTTCTGAATGCGGCATGAAAGTGCTTCAATCAACGCCTTTTCAAGATGCGTTGCCTCTGAACAGAGATTTGCCGCTTCGTCAATGTGCCCACGACAAAAAGCTGTGCAGCCGTCAGCTTCGGGCTTGCTGAAATCAGCCCAGGGCATGTTGTAAAATGGGCCTGCCGCATAAGCGATACCCCAATGCAGCATTGCGCATTGTGGATCATGTTCCAGCGCCCTTGTGAAACAGGTGACCCCTTCTTCTTGATTGAAGGCGAAACACCAATTCAGGCCCTGATCGAAGAATTTTTGAGCTTGTGCTGATGAGGTGCTGACTGGGAATGAATGGGTGCCCAAATCAAAGTCAAGAATTGTCTGATCTTTTTTCTGTTTTCTGGTCATAATCGTAAAACCTGCAATCGGCTTAACTCACTGCATCATCGCTGGTTGGCGGGTGGTCTTGCAGGTTGGCAAATTAAATGTGAAGCTGTTGATATAGTGCCTCTAACAACTGGTTTAGTCTAGGGCGTCCGGCGACAGGCTGACCAGATCGGATTCATCAGCGAGCTACAAAGAATGACCATGATCGCCTGTCTGCCGATGTATGATCGACCCGAATTACGCGAGGCCACTGATGCACTATGGTATGCGATCGCCAAGAAGCTATTGGAGATTGGGATTGATGCGCCTACCGTGCTGACACGCGGTGACGATTACCCGACATTGTGGCAGCAGCCAGATCTTTTGCTTGGGATGACATGCGGCAAGCCTTATCGGACAACCCTGTTTCATGATGCACATTTGATTGGAAATTTTGATTATGGATTGCCTGATTGCAGCCCTGGCCATTATCAAAGCCATATCGTCGCCCGACGGGAAGATCCCCGGGAAACACTTGACGAGTTCGTAACCGCCTCTTTTGCCTTTAATGAGCGGAATTCCGAATCTGGATTTTGCTGCGTTGATCGGTTGCTTGGGGGCGCGGATGTTTTCTTTGCTCAGATGTGCCAGTCCGGTAGCCACCAATCCTCGCTGATGATGGTTGCTGATAAGAGCGCTGATTGTGCTGCAATTGATGCAGTGACGTGGCGATATGCAATGCAAAGCCACAGTGACCTTGCTGCCACATTGAAAATTGTCAAGTCGACAGCGCCAGTACCGGGCTTGCCTCTCATTACCAACAAGGCTGAATGGGTGGCTCCGGTCCGCTCTTCGGTAAAGGCGGCTGTGAGCCAAGATTTGGCAGCGCTCGGAAGGTTGCAGATCAGAGGCTTTGTCACCATTGGACATGACAAATTCATGTCCCTTCGCCAATATGACCACGACGCTGGCTGACGGTTTTTAGTCGGTGGGTTTTGTACTGGTTTCATTAGTCAGGCTGAAGCTATGGCCAGCATGCTTGTAAGCGGCGTTTCGTGAAACACCGGGGCGGTGCGTAATCAGTTTGACATTCTGCTCTGTCTGCGGCCGGTGAAAGCCTATGGTTTTGAGAGCAGAACGATGTCCTTTGCTGGGATCTGGCATTGCCAGCCACGTTGCGCCGCAATGACTTCGAAACTCGTCTCGCAATAGAAAACGACATGCGTTGGATCGCGCCGGTAGTGCCATGTCTCAAAGTTGGATCCTTGTTTTAAAAAACAGGTCATGACGCCGAGGCGGCCTTGTGGTTTTAGTAAACTGTCCAGCCTGTCAAATTCGGCAAAAGGGTCATGAAAATGCTCCGCCGTTTCGGTGCAGGTGATGAAATCATACCGCGCCTGCAACGCTGATACATCTGGGTAAAAAAAGGGGTCATACAGCGTCATTGAAAATCCATGTTCGCGCAGCATGGCCGCTAGTGCAGGGCCCGGCCCACAGCCAAAATCAAGTCCCTGCTCGCTCGGCTTGAGAAGGGTTAAAAGAGGGTTCACCAAACGTGAGAGAAAGTTCCGGTATGCGGGGTCATCTATTCTATTGTCATGTTCCAGATAGTGCGCATGTTCTGCGCTTGCGGAAGGGTGACGGGTCTGGTCAAGGAAAATGGCCTGGCATTCGGCGCAGCGCCAATAAGTTTGGGCATTAATCTTGGCGTAATGCGAAACTGGCTCCGTATGGCAAACTATGCACTCCAAAACACACCTCAGACAGCGGTGATTCGTGAAACGTCGCCATTAGTAACAATGATGGTGTTCACGTCAATGTTTGTGGCAATCTTCGGCTTGGTTCGTTTCAATTTGAACCGTTGGACGGCTAAACTTTAGCCGCGCTTTTGTTTGTTTGAATGTCAGGGATGAAATTCGATGTCACCAAAAATGTTGCCAAACGAGACGTCAGATCAGGACTCAAAGACAATAGCTGGCGATGAGACCAATCCATTTAGCAATATGGGTTTTTTGAAATTTTGGATATTGTCGACCTTCTTCTATTTGACGTTTCCTCTTTCGCTTCTGATCGCGTTCTTGCTGCTTGGACCCAGGCGTGCACGGCAACTTGTCAGTGCACTGGTACATGATATTTTGCAGACAGTTTTAATTTTGATTGCGGTTTTTGCCTTGGTGGCGTGGGGTGGTTATGCGCTGGTATTATCGCTGCTGCATTGAGTGGGTGCTCACAACTTAATGACTGGTGCGGGTAGCTGTGTATGCCGGATTGAATGGTGGACAAATGCCGCAAATCACCTAGAGTTTTAAGAAAAGGCAATAATGTGGGGCTAAAATCCGTGATTTCGATGCATGGCGCTGGGTATCGTTTTCTATGTGGTTGGATTGTCACACTGATTTAAAGTTTCATGCTTATAGTTACAAAATGTACTGAGACGCTTTGTACAATCAGAGGGATATCAACATGATTAAAACATTATCAAAACGAATTGCTGCAACAGCTGTTGCAGTAACCATGGGCGCGGCATCTTATGCCGCCAATGCGGCGACTGAGATTCAATGGTGGCACGCTATGGGCGGTGTTAACGGTGAGCGTGTCAATAAAATCGCCAATGATTTTAACGCCACCCAGTCAGACTATAATGTGGTTCCTGTTTATAAAGGAAACTACACTGAAACGATGACAGCGGCGATTACCGCCTTTCGGGCCAAGCAACAACCGCATGTGGTTCAGGTCTTTGAGGTTGGCACCGCGACAATGATGGCCGCCAAGGGCGCTGTTAAGCCTGTTGAGCAGGTAATGACAGACTCAGGCGAGCCGTTCAACAAGACTGATTTCCTGTCTGCAGTGATCAGCTATTACCAGACACCTGAGGGTGAGTTGCTATCAATGCCGTTTAACAGCTCAACACCGGTGTTGTGGTATAACAAGGATGCCTTTGCAAAGGCAGGTGTGAGCAGCGTCCCGACAACGTGGGATGAGATGGAAGATGCATCTCGCAAACTTGTGGACGCAGGTTACAAATGTGGCTTCAGCTTCGGCTGGCAGTCATGGGTAATGGTGGAGAATTATTCCACCTGGCATGATGTGCAGATTGGCACCAAAGAAAATGGATTTGCCGGTTTTGATACCGAGTTGACCATTAACAATGACCATGTGACCGGCATTCTTGGCCGAATTGCTGACATGTCAAAGGACAATCTGTTCGTCTATGGTGGCCGCAGAGGTGACAGCCTCTCAATGTTCACCAATGGTGAGTGTGGCATGTGGATGAATTCATCCGCGTATTACGGCAGCATCGTCAAGCAGGCCAAATTCAATTTCGGCCAGTCAATGTTGCCGCTTGATATGGCTGCAGCGTCAAAGCCGCAGAATAGCATCATCGGTGGCGGTACATTGTGGGTCCTCGAAGGGCATGACGACAGCGAATACAAGGGCGTTGCTAAATTCATGACCTATCTTTCCTCGCCAGGGGTGCAGGCATGGTGGCATCAGGAAACAGGCTATGTTCCGATCACCACTGCTGCTTATGAATTGTCAAAGGAGCAGGGGTTCTATGAGAAAAATCCGGGCACCGACACAGCCATCAAGCAGTTGAACCTGAACACGCCAACGCCGAATTCCCGTGGCCTTCGTTTTGGCAGCTATGTGCAGATTCGCGACATTATTAATGAAGAGATGGAGAACATCTGGAGTGGTGCCAAATCATCTGATGATGCCATGAATGAGGCTGTAAAGCGCGGCAACGCATTGCTGCGGAAATTTGAACGGGCAAACGACTAGCCACAAATGACGTGCGCTCCGCGCTGCTGAGCGGTGTGGAGCGCATTTCGAACCCAGCCCGGAATACCGGAAAATATTTAATGCAAGAGCGTGTTATCTTCAAAACAAGATCGCTGCCATATCTTCTTGTGGCGCCGCAGATCATTATCACGCTGGTTTTCTTTTTATGGCCTGCTGCACAGGCACTCTATCAATCATTTTTGATTGAAGATGCATTTGGCCTAGGATCAGAATTTGTCTGGTTGGAAAATTATCAGGTGCTGTTTGCGGACAGCTATTACAAGGACTCATTTATTCGCACCATTTTCTTCTCGCTCGCTGTGGCTATCACCTCAATGAGCTTTGCGCTGATCCTCGCCGGTTTTGCTGACAGGGTGATTAAGGGCGCGCTTGTTTACCGCACATTTCTGATCTGGCCCTATGCGGTTGCCCCTGGTCTTATTGGTGCCATGTGGGTTTTTATGTTTGATCCCACCATCGGAATCTTCACATATTTGCTGCATTTTGTCGGCTTTGACCTGAATTATAAACTCGATGGTGATCATGCTATGGCGCTGGTAATTCTGGCGGCCGCATGGAAACAGATTGCCTATAATTTTCTTTTCTTTTTGGCTGGTATGCAGGCCATTCCACGGTCACTGATTGAGGCGGCAGCGATTGATGGGGCTAGTCCTCTGCGCCGTTTCTGGACAATCATCTTTCCGTTGCTTTCACCAACCACTTTTTTTCTTCTTGTTATAAACACTGTTTACGCCTTCTTCGACACATTCGGAATTGTGCATACAATCACCAGTGGCGGGCCGGCACAGGCGACTGAAATTTTGGTCTACAAAGTGTTCAATGATGGCTTCATCGGGCTAGATCTTGGTGGTTCGGCGGCGCAATCAGTGATTTTGATGTTTGTTGTCATTCTGCTGACGGTTCTGCAATTCCGTTATGTGGAACGGAGGGTTCAATATTGATGGTTGAAAATCGTCCCCTTCTTAGACTGGTTACACATCTGGTGCTCATCCTCGGCATCGTGATCATTGCCATTCCGATCTGGCTCATGCTTGTCGCAGCAAGTCACGATGGATTGCGGATGCTGCAAGTGCCGACTCCGCTGCTGTTGGGGGGACGTTTCTGGGAAAATTTCGTTGAGGCGCTCTTTGGAACGGGGCTCGAGGGAACGGCGACAGCACCTGTCTGGTTGATGCTTGTCAACAGCCTCATAATGGCGTTGTCCATCGCCGTTGGCAAAATTGCCATCTCGCTATTGTCTGCCTTTGCCATAGTCTATTTCCGGTTTCCGTTTCGGATGCTCTGTTTCTGGATGATCTTCGTTACCCTGATGCTGCCGGTTGAGGTGCGGATCATTCCCACTTTCGAGGTTGTCGCCAATCTCGGCATGTTGAACAGCTACGCGGGGCTAAGCATTCCGCTGATCGCCTCGGCGACTGCAACTTTTCTATTCAGACAGGTGTTCATGACGGTCCCGGGTGAACTGGTTGAGTCAGCAAGGATCGATGGAGCCGGGCCAATGCGGTTCTTTTTGGATTTCCTGATACCACTCTCGCGTACGAACATTGCTGCGCTTTTTGTTATTCTGTTTATTTATGGTTGGAATCAATATCTATGGCCGCTAATCATCACCACTGATCAGGATAAATACACCATCGTCATGAGCATCAAGCAGATGCTGGAAGTGGCTGAACAGACACCGCAATGGAATGTCATCATGATGACGGCGTTGCTGGGGATGTTGCCACCAGTTTTTGTTGTCGTGGTGATGCAAAAACTTTTTGTCAAAGGATTGGTGGAGTCCGAGAAATAGGAATTAATTGCGAAAAAGAGATGCAAGATGGGTAACGTAGCTTTTACTGACCTTTACAAATCATATGGCAAAACCGAGGTCATTCACGGCATTAACGGCGCCGTGGGTGATGGAGAGTTTGTTGTCATTGTTGGACCTTCAGGATGCGGAAAATCCACCTTGCTGCGCATGATCGCTGGGCTTGAGACGGTTACCGCAGGCGATATTAAGATCAGTGGGAACAGGGTGAATGACCTAGAACCTGCAGAACGGGACATCGCCATGGTGTTCCAGACCTATGCGCTTTATCCGCATATGTCCGTTTTTGAGAACATGTCATATGGGCTTAAAATTCAGAAGGTGCCTACTGGCGAAATCAAAAGGCGTGTTGAAGCTGCAGCAGAAATTCTTGAAATCACAGCACTGCTTGACAGACAACCGCGTCATATCAGCGGCGGCCAGCGCCAGAGAGTTGCAATGGGGCGCGCCATCGTGCGGGAGCCGGCCGTGTTTTTGTTTGATGAACCCTTGTCAAATCTCGATGCAAAGCTGCGTGTTCAAATGCGGCTTGAGATCAAGAAACTCCAAGAACGGCTTGGCATCACCAGCATCTATGTCACACATGATCAAGTAGAGGCAATGACGCTTGGTGACAGATTAATGGTCATGAATGAAGGCGTTATAGAACAGTTTGGCACGCCGATTGATCTTTACCAAACGCCATTATCCATTTTTGTTGCTGGCTTCATCGGCAGCCCAGCGATGAATTTCTTTCCGGCAAACCTCTCTGCGAAGGGTCAGGAAATTAACCTTGAGGGCGGTGACACCATTATTCTGGAGACAGCTCTAAAAGGAAACGATCAGGTTAAACTGACAGTTGGCATACGTCCTGAACATCTGGTGATTGCCAAAAGTGCGAAGGCTGCGGGCAAGAACACACTTGTTTTGACGGTTGATGTGGTTGAGCAGTTAGGAGCGGATACATTGGTGCATGGGGTGCTTGCGTCTACAACCTGCAAGTTGTCGGTCCGTCTTTCAGGCGTGCAAACCTTTGACCGTGGTGCAGAGATTAATCTGACCGTTGCCTCTGATAATGTCCATATCTTTGATGCAGTGTCGGGCGCAAGGATCGGATAGCAGCCGATTCTGCGATACCATAATTAGAGCAATTCCAGTGGCCTGTTCATTCCCCAATTTACATTTGTCGTTGGGATGTATAGTTGTGATCAGTGGGTTTTGCATTTTTTACAAAGACAGGAAATTGTGTTCTGATGTTTGGCTACCAGCATGATCATCCGGAGATAAGAGAAGCCGTATCAAAATTATGCGAAGGTTTTGATGGCAAATACTGGCAGCGATGTGATGCTGAGCGCGCCTATCCTACAGAGTTCGTTCAGGCGCTGACCGATGCCGGCTATCTGTCTGCACTTGTGCCTGAGGAATTTGGGGGGCTGAGCCTGCCAATCTCGGCCGGTGCTGCCATCCTTGAGGAAATTCATCGCTCTGGCGGTAATGCTGCTGCCTGTCACGCTCAGATGTATACGATGGGAACCGTTTTGCGGCATGGCTCGGACGGCCAGAAGGCTAGATTTCTTCCCGGCATTGCAGATGGTAGCCTGCGTCTACAGGCTTTTGGTGTTACCGAACCCACCAGTGGCACGGACACAACTGCCCTTCGAACCTTTGCCCGGCGCGACGGTGATGACTATGTCGTCAACGGCCAGAAGGTGTGGACATCGCGCGCGGAACATTCAGATTTGCTGCTGCTGCTGGCGCGAACGGCACCTCTTGAAGACTGCGCGAAAAAAACTGACGGGCTGTCGGTATTTATCGTAGATATGCGTGAGGTGCGTGGTAAGTCGCTGACTATCACTCCGATCCGCACCATGATGAACCATTCCTCCACGCAGCTGTTCTTTGACGATATGCGCATTCCTGCTGATAGTCTTGTCGGCGCGGAAGGAAAGGGGTTTCGATACATTCTGTCCGGGATGAACGCAGAGCGTATCCTGATCGCCGCTGAATGTATTGGCGATGCCAAATGGTTCATCGAAAAGGCCGCCGCTTATGCTGGTGAGAGAAGCGTTTTTGGCCGGCCAATAGGACAGAATCAGGGCATTCAATTTCCGATTGCGAACGCCTATAGCCAGATGCGGGCTGCGGAATTGATGTTGCATGAGGCCATCCGGCTTTTTGAAACAGGCGAGAATCCCGGCGAGGAGGCGAACCTGTCAAAATTGCTCTGCGCCGATGCGTCTTGGGCTGCGGCTGAAATGTGTGTTCAGACTTTCGGTGGGTTCGGCTTTGCGGAGGAGTATGACGTAGAGCGAAAATTCCGCGAGGCCCGCCTGTATCAGGTGGCACCAATCTCGACAAATCTGATCCTCAGCTACATCGCTGAACATGTACTGAAACTGCCACGGTCCTATTAGGGGTATTCCTGTTGTGGAATGAGCTTCCTATTTGTCCACAGGCAAACCTGAAGGCACTGTTGCCGGTATACCAAAGGGTGGGTTGGAGGCCGTCTTGCCTGTCAGGGAGTGAAGAAATGCTATCAATGCAGCAATTTCATCATCGGCCAACTCTCGTGGTTTGATATCTGATTTTGCCCTATAGCGCGCCATTTCCAACCTGTCATCCCAGACAGCAAAATCTATTTTTTCCAGCCATTTGGCTTTGGGCAGGTTGGCCATTTGACGCTGCCAGCTATCGAGTGCTGAGCGCGGGTTGAGGTGATGGCGGACGATCCCCTCCAACGTTGTGTAAGCGCCGTTATGGCCATAGGGTGCCGTCAACTCAACATTGCGCAGTGATGGTGTTCGAAAGCGGTAGGCGTCGTCGAGATCATCCGTTTCACCCATGCGTCCTACATCCCGGACATAGGGGTCAAAACGTCGGGTGCGTCCCGGTCCAAAGGGTGGCAACATCAACGCATGAAATTGCTGATCGGTCAGCAGGGGACCGCTATGACAATCGCTGCACCCAGCGGTGCCATAAAACAAATCCAAACCTCGTTTTTGCTGAGGTGTCAGGGCTGCACTATCGCCAGCTAGATAGGCGTCAAATGGTGCGTCATTAGATTTGAACTCGGTGGCAATGAAGGCTGCTAGCGCCTCGCCAATATGGGCAATGGTGATGTCCTCGGGCCGATCCAGATCATCGAAAACCTCAACGAAACGTTGTCCATATTCGGGAATGATTCGGACCCGCTTCGCCAGAATGGGCCAAACATAGTCGATGCGATCATGTAGAGCACCGGCCACCTCATTTTCCTTTGGATTTCCAGCCATCTCAAATTGGGCTGTCATTGGGAAAATGGCTTGTGTACCAAGCACTGTCTCCAGCCCCTTCGGTAGCCATTCCTCGGCAGGGGTGTTGAAGCCGTTGTCGAAATCATCGGCAATGGCAAGACGTCCATCATGAAAGAGAACCGTGAATTGCTTTGCACCAAGATTCCACAACGCACTGGCGTTGCGTGGAATCCGCTTCTTGATCCTGGTATCTCCCTTGCCGGGGTGGCGCGCTGGCCCCACACCAATGCCGCCTTCACCGATGCCTAGTGACAGCCCATCACCACTCCCGAAGCGATGATGATGACAGGTACCGCAGGAAATATTTTGATTGCCTGAAAGGATTTTGTCATAATAAAGAAGTTGGCCGATCGCCGCTCTTTCAACAGAAAATTCATGGAAATCCCGGTCAGCCAATGGTGCGGGCAGGGGCGAGGCCTGTGCGGACATCGTCATTGCCAAGAAGAGGGCGGTCAGGAAATGAAGAAGTTTGTTTTGATGTTCTGTCTCTGGCCGATGCTTGCCCTGGCGGAGATCGAACACGCCCGTGATCTTATGGAAGAAAACCGTTTTGAAGAGGCGATGCAGGAGTTGTGGCCAGCTGCCCGGTCTGGCAATGCGGATGCCGAAGAACTGATCGGTGTCATGTATGCCATGGGGTTGGGTGTCGAGCGTGACGATGTGCGTGCGTTTGAGTGGTATCTGCGCTCTGCAATGAAGGGACATCCGGGCGCGCAGTCCGGCGTTGGGTGGTATTACGAGATTGGCCGGGGTTTGCCAGCACCTGACCTTGTCCGCGCCTATACATGGTATGTGCTTTCGGCCATAGGGGGCGATCCTGATGCGGCGATAAGTCAGGAAGAGGTCGTTAAGAAAATGACAGCTGAGCAGATTGAAAAGGCGCATGAACTGATCGACGATTACCGCGTCTGGTTGTTTCCGTTTCGATAGAATTTTTGCCATTTTAAACAAGGGGCAGAGTAGGGGCAACGCACCCACTCTGCCGCTTTGGTCTTGCCTTATCAGACCTAATTCAGATCTTTTGCGCGGCCGGCATTGATGTCGGCTTCCGCTGCAGCAACAGCGCTGGTCAGGGCATCAAAGACAGCTTCGCCGCCATCGACATTTCCCTTGAACCAATCATAAACCGGAGAAGCTGCTTCTTTGAATGCGGCCTTTTCTGCTGGTGTCGGCACATAGAGATCACCGCCACCGCTCACAAAATCGGCATAAGCCTGAATTGACTTGCGCTTCGGTGATGCAAAAGTTGCCTGTTGGAGCTGGGCAAAACCATCAACCACGACCTGACGCATTTCTTCTGGCATGGCCATGAATTTGTCGTTCGACATCCACCACAGAGCGCCCATATAGGCATGGCCGTCCAGTGTCACATATTTCAACCCAGCATCAGGAAATTTCATGCCCATGATGTCCGTGATGCCGTTCTTCGATCCTTCGACCACACCAGTCTGGAAGCTGGTAAACAATTCCGGCCATGGGATGGGTGTTGGAGATGCACCGAGCGCCTTGACCAATTCCTGCGGCAGATCAGCGACAACTGTACGGATCTTCAATCCCTCCATGTCATCAGGGTTTTGCACGCGGCGTTTGGTATTGGCAAAGTTACGCCATCCACCAGTGTTGCCAATTGTCATCAAGCGAATCTTATCCCCAGAGTCGGCCAGAGCCATTTCGCGGACCTTGCGGGTGAAATCACCGGCCAGAACATGCTCTGCAATGCGATCATCTGACATCAGATATGGCAGATCAAGAACCTGCACATAGGGAAAGATACCAGCAGCACCACCGGAGGTGGAGATGTAAACGTCGATTGATCCATCAGCTACACCCTGAAGACACTCAGCGCCCTTTGAACACAGTTGTGTGCCAATGAACAGTTCAACGGCAATTGCCCCATTGGAGGCTGATTCTACAAAATTCTTGAAGACAATGAGACCGTCATAATCCTCGTCATTTTCATTCGAATTTGCAGTTGCACGGATCGTATAGTCGGCGGCAATGGCAGCGCTGCCATATCCCACCAGGGCAGCGACAACCAGTCCTGCCCGCAACAATGCTTTAATCATATTTTCCTCCCTGTTTCATCGGTAACGGTTAAAGCAACATTATTGAACAAACCCCGTCAAGCGAGGAATGGTCAGCGAAAGTGCCGGGAAGTAGGTGATCAGAAAAATCACAAGGATTTCCACGGCAAGAAATGGCAAGATGGCGCGGGCGATTGTTTCTACTCGCTCACCAGACACCGAGGATGCCACAAATAGGACAAGTCCCATTGGAGGTGTCGCCAGTCCCACTGTCAGGTTGACTGACATGATGATGGCGAAATGCACCGGATCCACCCCGAGCGCGATGAAGATTGGCGCGAGGATGGGCCCAAGAATGATGATTGCTGGTCCCGCATCCAGAAACATGCCGACAACAAACAGTAGAATATTGATCAGGAACAACAGGATTAGTGGGTTTTCAGATAATGACAGAATGAACGCGGCCAATGTTTCAGGCAGATGTGAGAGGCTAACCACGGTTTTAAAGGCCATTGCCGCACCCACCAGCAACAGGACAACAGCTGATGTCATGGCGGCTCGTGACAGGATTTCTGGCAGATCTCGGGCCCGCAAAGTCTTTAGTACAAACAGACCAATGAAGAGGGCATATCCAACGGCGACAGCAGCAGCTTCGGTGGGGGTAAACACTCCTAGCAGAATGCCACCAAGAATGATCACCGGTGTCATCAGTGGGAAGAACGCCTTAAGGCTGGCATCGCCACGCTCACGCCAGCTATAGCGGCGGCTGGCCGCGGGAAAATCATACTTATCGGCCAACAGCTTGATCATCACCATCAGTCCTGTGCCAACAAGAATACCAGGTACAATGCCTGCCAGAAACAGAGCGGCAACGCTCTCACCCATGACATAGGCATAGATAATCATAATACCTGAGGGTGGGATGATGGGGCCGATGACTGAACTGGCGGCAGTAATCGCTGCAGCAAAGCGGCGTGTGTATCCCTGTTTTTCCATTGCCGGAATCAACATCGAGCCAAGAGCGGAGGTGTCGGCAACGGCAGATCCAGACAGACCCGCGAATAGAATTGAGGAGAGAACATTTACATGCGCCAAACCACCTCGCAGGTGGCCCATCAAGGCCTGGCTGAATTCAACAAGCCGGGTGGTGATTCCACCCTTGTTCATCAACTCACCAGCAAGCATGAAAAATGGCACAGCCATTAGCGGAAAACTGTCCATGCCGTTATAGATATTGCGGTAGAGCAGGACGATGTCACGCTCCTGACCGTTCAGCCACAGAAGAATTCCTGGTGCCGCCACAAGTCCAAAGAACACTGGCATGCCAAGCGCCAGAAACAACAGAAACAGGGGTAGGAACCAGATTAGCATCAGTCGGCCCTCTGACTGACTGGATTGTCCAGCAATGGATCATGTCCTGTGAGAAGTTGTCGGACATGACGCATTGTCAGCTCTACGCTCACAGAAATCATCAAGCAAACGGACAGCAACAATGACAGGTAGCTATAGGCAAGAGGCATGCGCACGGGCCGCTCGCTTATCAGGCCAGCTGGAATTTTCATTGATGAGGATTTGAACAGCCAGCCTGCATTAAAATGATCCCAGCCTATCTGTGCTGCGACGATTAGAACAATCAGCGCCACCAACCACAGTGTTAGTTGCAAGATTGTCGCCAGCAGCCGGGGGAGCATCTGCTGGAACATGTCAATTGCCACAAATCCACCATGCCGGAGCGCCAGAGGTGCCATCAACCCAGTCATCCACAACATACAAAAGCGCGCCGCCTCGTCTGGCCAGGGTAGGGCGTTATTGAGGGCATAACGGAAAAAAACCTGCAACAGCATGATGACCACCATCAATGCCAGAGCGATAACCGACAGATGGCGACCTAGCCGCAGAATGGCGGTGTTACACCGCGCCAATATCTGAATGGGAAAATCAAGAGCTCTCATCTACAACTACCTATTGCAGTCTCCCCGTTCCAATTAATGGGTGCCAATGGATTGCGTTCATCATGGCACCTCATGACCAAGTGCAGCGGTGTAAATCTCGAACCAATCCTCACGGCCAAGCTCGACATCAAAGGCAGTGGAAAGAGCCCTTAACCGATCAAGATTGTTCGTGCCAACAACCGGAATGATGTTGGCCGGATGAGCCATCAGCCATGCAAGGGCGACGGCGGAGGTGTCTCCTCCCTGTTTGTCGCCCAGCCTCCTCATAATCGCAATCAGGCTGGCATTTGCGTCAGTGAACAATGCGCCCCCGGCCAGTGGCGACCATGCCATTGGCTTGATATCGTGACGCTGTAGATAGGCCAGATCTCCATTTGTGAAGGCGTCATTGGCGATCACGCTGATTTCAATCTGATTGGTCACCAACCTGGTTTTCATCGCCGATTGCAGAAGATCCATGTCCCATGGCCGGAAGTTTGAGACGCCGATATTACTGACTTTTCCGGAGGCGACGAGGTCATCCAGTGTGGTGCCTGTTTCATGGTGATCCATCATCGGATCAGGGCGGTGGATGAGCAA
This sequence comes from SAR116 cluster bacterium, assembly GCA_004212735.1. Lineage (GTDB taxonomy): Bacteria > Pseudomonadota > Alphaproteobacteria > Puniceispirillales > Puniceispirillaceae > MED-G116. The sequence continues at coordinate 22,386 of SHBD01000011.1, read as the reverse complement.
CAGATCAATCTGGTCGATCCCCATCAGTCTGAGTGAGTCCTCGACGGATTGCGTGATATGCTGGCGACTGGTGTCATAATATTTCACCCTTGCCTGCGCGTGGCGACCTGCTGGTGCCACGATGTCACATTTGGTGACAATTTCAATTTCAGAACGAAGGCCGGTGCCTTTTAGGGCATTGCCTAAAATTTCCTCCGCCATGTAACCGCCATAGATGTCGGCCTGATCCATGGTTGTGATGCCTTGCGCAAGGCATGCGTCAACCTTGGCCTGCACACGTGCCGGTGAGGTGTCTTCATCATCGCCCAAGCGCCACATGCCATAGGCCATGCGTGACAGCGAGAGTTGTTCGTTCAACTTAACCCGGTTCATTATACACGATCTCCCCTGCCAAGCGGCGTCATCGGAGTTTCGGCAGGCATTCTGCCATAGGCTTCGGGAAGGGAGCAGGTCTTTAGCTCCGGCATGATCAATCTACCGATATGATCGCATTCATCCAGATGCGGATAGCCCGAGAAGATAAAGCTCCTGACTCCCATCTTCTGATAGGCCTCAATCTCGCTCAAAATCTGATCGGCTGAGCCGACAAGTGCGGCCCCGCAACCTGACCGCGCCCGTCCAATCCCGGTCCAAAGATGCGGTTCGATGAACCCTTCCATATCCGCCAGTTCGCGATTGCGTGCCTGCCGCGCAACGCCAAGGGACGTGCTGTCCAATGCCCGGTCGCGGATTTTCCGGCCTTCTTCATCATCCAGTTTTGAAACCAGCATTTCCGCATATTCACGGGCCTCTCCCTCAGTATCACGTACGATCATGTGCACCCGCAACCCGTAATCCAGTGTTCGGCCATATGTCTCGGCTTGTTGATGCACCGTGCGCATGCGGTCAGACAGGTCCTCGCGGCTTTCTGGCCACATCAGATAGACATCACAATATTGTGCGCATAAATCCACCGCGGCAGGCGAGTAGCCGCCAAAATAGAGCAAAGGCCCGCCATTGATCTGATATGGTTTGGCCGGTGCCGTGGTCAGTCCCTCAAATTTGTAGATCTCACCCTCAAAATTTATTTCATCCCGCGTCCAGGCCTGTCGGAGAATTTCGACCACTTCTCGCGAACGCTGATAGCGGTAGCGGCTGTCCTCCGTCTGTCCGGGAAAGTCGGAGCTGATGATGTTGATTGTCAACCGGCCTTCCAGCATATGGTCCAACGTTGCGATTGTGCGGGCCAACATGATTGGTTGCATCTCGCCACAGCGCACCGCCGCCAGCAAATTGATTTTGTTTGTCAGCGGTGCGCATCCCGCCACAAAGGACAGGGTATCCTGACCGACCTGATAGGATGACGGACACAGAATATTGCGAAAGCCATTCGCCTCGGCACGTTTTACAATGTCCGAGCAATGTTCCCAACTGGAGCGCAGATCATTGGCGGGAACGCCTAGAAATTGGAAATCATCGGAACAGAGCGCGGAAAAGAAACTGACTTCGGCAGCGTCCAGATGCGGGCTTGTGATCGGAACGATTGACATGGCACTTTCCTTTTCGAATTGAATCGACTACAGCATAGGCGAAGGGATTAATCAATGGTGCATCAATTTCCAATCGAAACGCCGTTATCCGATGCAAAAAATCTTGGAAATCTGCCAATTTATTTGCAAATCGCCGAGCAGGTTTCGCGTGAGATAAGTGCAGGATTGCTCGTTGATGGAGAGCGTTTGCCAACCGAAAGGGAAATGGCTAAGCGATATGGGGTAGCAGTTCGCACTTTGCGTAAGGCTCTGGCTCGTCTGACGGAAATGGGTCTTTTGATCCGCCGTCAGGGTTCGGGGAACTATGTTCAGAAAAATGAAAATCATGACTCGATTTATTCATTTTTCAGGCTGGAGTTACCCGGTGGCGGCGGTCTACCCTCGGCGAGTGTTGTTTCAATCGAGACCATCGCGAAACCGGATGATTTGCCATCATTCGGAACTGCCGATTTTGGCCACCGTTTTCGCCGGATACGTTATCTGGATGATGTGCCCGCGGCGTTGGAGGAAATCTGGCTTGATGGATCCGTGGTCGGCAAAATCAACCCTGCTGCGGTTTCCCAGTCGCTATACAAATTTTATCGCGATCAGCTTGGTCTTTGGATTGTCCGCGCCGAAGATTGGGTTGGTCTGGCCACTGTTCCCGATTGGCGGGATGATCGCTTCCCCCTGGAGAGTGGTCAACAGGTAGGATTTGTGGAGCGCTTTGGCTGGTCGCAGGACGATGTAAGAGTGGAATATTCGCGCAATTGGTTCAACCCGATGACGGTGCGGTATGTTGCAAGATTGAGATAGGGGATTGCTGAAATGACTATACATTACGGAATTATCGGGTGCGGGATGATGGGGCAGGAGCATCTGCGTAATATCGCGTTGTTGGAGGACGCGGCCACAAAGGTGATTTATGAGCCAGACCCTGAAATGGCGGCGCGTGCTCTACAACTTGCGCCACAGGCGGTTCTGGCCGACAATATTGATCGTCTTTTGGCGCATGACCAACTTGATTGTCTGCTCATTGCCAGCCCGAATTTCTGCCATGTAGACCAACTCGAAGCGATTGCTGCCAGCGTCACTCTACCCATCCTCGTGGAAAAGCCGTTATTTACCAAACCGGAAGATTGGAGCCGGCTGGAGTCGTTCAAGCGCAGGTACAAGGCACCTGTTTGGGTGGCGATGGAATATCGCTACATGCCACCGATGCAGCAATTTCTGGCGCGGGCAGATGACGCGACCGGAGGGGTCAAGATGCTGACAATTGTCGAGCATCGTTATCCATTTCTCAACAAAGTTGGCAATTGGAACAGATTCAATCGTAACTCGGGTGGCACCTTTGTCGAAAAATGCTGTCATTTTTTCGATTTAATGCGCCTGACGCTGAAATCTGATCCTGTCAGGGTAATGGCAAGCGCTGGCCAGATGGTCAATCATCTGAACGAGACATATGACGGCAAGACACCTGATATCTGGGATTGTGGATATGTGCTGGTAGATTTTGCCAGTGGCGCAAGGGCAGCACTTGAACTTTCGATGTTTGCTGACGGCTCGCAGTTTCAGGAGATGATCCATGCGGTTGGCTCACAAGGCAAGCTCGAGGTAAAGGTGCCCGGGCCAGCGCGGCTCTGGACAGGCCCCAAAGACAGGCGGCCTATGGCACAGCTGATCGACAGCCCCCGCGTGGCCTGTAACCCTGTTACCATTGAGTGTCCGGTCGATGAAACCATTCTCGCTGCTGGTGACCACAACGGTTCGACTTACTATCAGCATCAGAAATTCCTCGAAGTTGTCCGCGGCAGTGGCAGCGTCGAGGTGACGATTGATGATGGTATCTGGGCGGTTCGTATGGGCCAGGCTGCTCAGGAATCGGCAAGTAAAGGCCAGGCCGTTTTATTTTAGACGGTTCTATCCCGCCGCAGCTCTTTCGCGGGAGTGGGGGTGGGGTTGTCAGTAAGTGACGACAGGGTCGCCCAACACATCAAAGACCGGTGTGATGCCAAGGCCGGCTGCATCCGATGCAACCATCCGCCCATTCACGCGACTTGGTGCGCCCTCGGCTATTGAGACGGTACCATAGCTGTTGAAGTCGGTTGCCGAGAAACAGAATTCTGCCGGTGTGGATTGGCTGAGATGGGCGATGGCAGCGGTGATGATATCACCACCCCATGTATCTTCGATGGTCATTGGCAGGCCTTGCGTGACACAGAGGTCGCGCATCAGTTTTGCCCTCGTCAATCCACCCACTTTTGATATTTTGAGATTGATGACATCCATTGCGTCTTCGGCAATGCCCCGTACCAGCCGGTCTGGCCCGTCAATTACCTCATCCAGTACGAAGGGTAGATTGGTCCGACGACGGATTGACAGGCTCTCCTCATAAGTCAGGCATGGCTGTTCCACATAAACGTCAAGATTGCTGATCGCGTTTACGACGCGCGCCGCTTCATGTTTTGTCCAACCAGTGTTCGCGTCTGCAATCAACAGATGTGATGGGTCGAGGCTTGCCCGCGTCGCATGAATGCGCTCGATGTCGTCATTCGTTGTCCCACCAACTTTAAGCTGGAACTTGGTATAGCCCTCTGCCGCGTAGCCGTTGATATTCTCGACCATGGCGTCTGGTGTGTCCTGGCTGATGGCGCGATAGAGAACAATGTCATCCTGTGCCGCGCCGCCCAGCAGATTGAAAAGTGGCTGCCCCGTGGCTTTTCCCAAGAGATCCCAGCAGGCAATATCTATGGGCGCCTTGGCATAGGGATGGCCACGCAATGTGGTGTCCATGATCCGATTGATTTGACCGATATTGAGAGGGTCCTGTCCAATGAGTCGGGGTGCCATCTCTGCCAGCCCAGCCCGAACGCCGAGGGCGAATGAGGGAAGATAGGCAGAGCCAAGCGGACAGCACTCCGCATATCCCTGCAGGCCCTCATCAGTTCTCAATTCAACGATGGTGCTGTCAAAGGTCTCAACGAAATTATTATTTGACCAGCTGTAGCGCCCCTCTTTTAGCGGAAGGTCGACCTGAAAGACATTTATTGCGGTGATTCTCATAAGTGACCCGTTAGCCTATTCGGCAAGAAACTGATCTTCATAAGCGAATAACGAAACGGCCCCACCGGTATGAAGAAAGATGACCTCTCCATCACTGTTGATCTGGCCGCCTTCAATCTGGCCGATCAGTCCTGCCATTCCTTTTCCTGAATAGACAGGGTCCAGCAAAATCCCCTCATTGCGTGCCACCATGTTGATCGCTGCAAGGGTTCCATCTGTTGGGATGCCGTAGCCTTCACCAACATAACCATCGTCGACAAGAACCCTATCACGCGACAACGGCTTGTCGGTAAGCAGGGCGGCTGTTTTGACAGCTAGCTTATAGACATTGTCTATTTGGACATCTTCTGGCTGGCGCACGCTAATACCCATGATCGGTATATCACAGTCAAGGGCGTGAAACCCGGCAACCATGCCAGCATGCGTGCCGGCGCTGCCTGTGGAGAGCACAATGAGCTTTGGGGTTAGTTTGTTTTCCCAAAGTTGGTGAAGAAGCTCCTGTGCCGATGAGACATAGCCAAGGGCGCCTGTTTCGTTCGACCCTCCGCCGGGGATGAAATAGGGCGTGCGGCCGTGTGAGCGGAGTTTTTCAGCCACTTGCTGCGCTTCCGCATTCATATTGAGGCCCGGTGGGCGAAACTCGATCTGGGTGTTGAACATCTGGTCAAAGAAGACGTTGCCAGTCTGTTCATAATCGTCACCTTTGCCGGGAACTCGGCGTTCCAGCAGAGCGTGGCAATCAAGCCCAAGTTTGCAGGCTGCAGCGGCCGTCTGGCGGACGTGATTTGACTGCACAGCACCTTGCGTGACGATGATGTCGGCATTGGCTTCAAGTGCAGCGGCCATCAGGAATTCGAGTTTGCGTGTCTTGTTTCCCCCTGTTGCAAGACCAGTACAATCATCGCGTTTGATCCAAAGTCGGGGACCACCGAGCGCCTCACTCAAACGAGGCATTTCCTCCAACGCTGTCGGTTGGTGACAAAGGTTGACCCGGGGAAAATTTGATAGAATGTCTCTCACTGTTTTTTCCTTGTAATTCTCTGTATTTCAATCTCTGTGTTTCACCGGGGCGCCGCTCTTTTTCCCGCGTCACATCAGGTCTGACTTAAGGGAGGGTCTTATCCGATATTTTTGACATGGTTTTGAAGCATTGGAGCAGTCACAATAGTCCTGTCGATAAAATTTCAGGGATTTATGACGGTCGCTTGAACTCCACTTCGATGAAGCTGAATGGGGAGCTACTTGCATTGACAATGTTGTGTTCAACCCCCGCGCTTCGGGCATATGAGCTTCCGATGGTAAGGTGATTGTCCACAACTGAGCCGTCGGGAAGTTCAGCCGAGAGTGTGCCATCCGTCAGGGGAACGACGACATAATCCATCCCGTGCGTATGCCACCCGGTCTCAGCACCGGGTGTGAAATCCCACCTCGTTACCCTGATTTTCTCATCATTGACTTGAATGGTTGGAACAGCTTTTTCTCGGCTCATGGCCCGGCTCCCTTGTTGTCATTGGTGAATAGAAATTCCCACACGTGCGACCCTATCATAAAGCCGATTGATCGCAAAAAGCCAAACTGTTCGGTACGGGCCGGAGGGGCGACCATAACTCTCTGGATAGAGATTTTCACGAGCGGTCAGCAGCAGAGATATCTTAGCTGGTGCGCCAACCCCAGTGACTTGATATGCTAAGCAAGGTAAAAAAAAATTAAGTGTGGTGAAAGCTCAATGGCAATCGAACTTATTGGTTATTCGGACAGACTGTCGGCGCGGCCGGGTGAAACGCTGGATTTTAAAATTTCCTGTAAAACCCAAACTCCTGTATCGGCACGGCTGTCTCGCTCTATCTCCGCTGACGCCAATCCATCTGGCATGAGTGTTGTTGAGACACGCTGCGATGATTTGTTTGCGCCTCTAGAATTTGAGGGCCGGGAACAGAAATTTACCCCGGGCTCATATGCAGTGACTGCAGAGACAGTTTCACAATTTGTGGGTGAAAAAATCGAGTTTTCCGTGACCGTTATGCCAACCATTTTGACGGGTAATCGGCAAACGATCATGTCTGTGGGGAACATTGAAATCACGCTTGATGGCGAAGGGAGGGTTTGTTGGACAGACTCCGCGTCTGAATTGGTTGTACCTGCACCACTAACCCTGAAGCGATGGTGGAAAATCACCGCGATGATTGCCACTGACGGGCAGATGAATTTGCGGGTTGATGAAATTCGCAATGGTGCCCGGGATGAGGGCATGACTGTCGAAACGAAAACAACTTTGGCCCCTGTGTTGGAGGGTGCGCTTTTCCTTGCGGCGTGTGATCTGGGTGGCTCAATCGCACGTTTCTTCAACGGCCGGATCGAAGCGCCGGTAGTCTGTGTTGATGGCGAAGTGGTTGGGAAATGGAATCTCGCTGATGAGATGACCTCGCTGAACGTGCCAAGCGCTCTTGGCACAGCAGGTCATGCGCTGCGCTTGGCAAACGCGCCAGTCCGCGCGGTTCGATGCAGCCTATGGGACGCCAGTGAAATGTGCTGGCGTCACAAACCTGAGCATTATGCAGCTATCCATTTTAATGAGGATGCCGTCTATGATTTTGGCTGGGATACCAGCTTTTCCTTCGACCTGCCGCAATCCATGCCATCGGGCATTTATGTGATGCGCATCTCCAGCGGTGAGCATGAAGACGCCATGCCATTTTTTGTCTGTCCCCCAAAGGGCAAGCCAACGGCAAAACTGTGCGTTCTGGTTTCCACTTTTACCTACGCGATCTATGGAAATCATGCGCGCCCGGATTACTCACCATCCTGGCAGGACCGCATTGCCTCAGATGGGGCCTATCCCCATAATCCAGCGGCGTACCCCGAATATGGTTTATCCACTTACAACACCTTTCATGATGGAAGTGGCATCTGTCATGCTTCTCATAAAAGGCCGCTTTTCAACCTGCGTCCCGGATACATCACGTTTGGCGCGGCGACCTGTTCCGGATTGCGGCATTTTCAGGCCGACAGTCATCTCATCTCCTGGCTGCATAATCAGGACATCGAGTATGACATTATCACCGATGATGAGCTTGACCGCGAAGGTGTGGAAGTAATCAGAGGTTACGATGCCGTAATGACTGGCACTCACCCGGAATATCACACCGCGGCCACGCTGGATGCTCTGATGGCCTATCGCGATCGGGGCGGACGATTGATCTATCTCGGGGGTAACGGATTTTATTGGCGCATTGTCAGGCATTCGGAAGATCCCGATTTGCTTGAAATTCGCCGGGCTGAAGATGGCTTGCGCGCGTGGGCATCGGAACCTGGCGAGTATTATAATGGCTTTGACGGCTCCTATGGTGGATTGTGGAGGCGAAACGCAAGGCCGCCTCAGCAGCTTGTTGGAATTGGTTTTGCTGCGCAGGGTGTGTTTGTTGGTGAGGGCTATCAACGCATCTGTTTTGAGCCTGCTTTTGATTGGGTTTTCAACGGTATCAATGATGATGTGATTGGCGATTTTGGCTTTAGCGGCAATGGTGCAGCCGGGTTTGAGCTTGATCGTGTCGATCCTGCCCTTGATAACGGATTGGACATCACCATCCTTGCACAGTCCTTTGGCGACAGTTTCATGCTTGTGCCAGAAGAACAGCTCACTCATCTCACCAATCTGTCGGGCGACAGTGAGGCGCAGGCAAAACGTGCTGATATGGTGTATGCGAAAACACCGTCTGGTGGTGAAGTGTTCGCCGTTGGTTCAATTACCTTTTGTGGCAGCCTGCCGTGGAACAAGTTCGACAATAATGTGTCCCGTCTGCTGCGCAACGTGGTCAACCGGTTTGTGGGTGCTTCTTAGAGTTTAACAGACGCGGAGCTATGGCCGACCAATTTTGGGCAATGTCCTTTCAAGGCAACTGCCGACCCGGACAGCCATTGCCTCATCAAGGGGGCGCGCCACAATCTGCAGGCCGAGCGGCAGCCCATCATCTGCCAGACCGATGGGAACACTCAGGCCACAAAGTCCAAGATAATTGAATGGACGGGTGAAATGTGCCGGAGAGATTGACTGATCCACCTCACTTAGAGGTGGTGCTGTGCAGGTGGTGGTCGGCGTCAACAGGGCATCAAATCCCTGCATCGCTGAAATGAATTTCTGTCCCTTGCGCCGTCGCTCTTTGAGCATTTCCAGATAGGCATATGCCGGATATGTCTTGCCTTGCATCACCCGCTTGCGGACATCCTCATCCATCGGCAAATCTGCCTGCTCATAGAGGTGACCATGATTGGCATAGGCCTCGATCGAGGTGATGGCACCATTGTCATCTGCCAGATCGCGATATCCAAACGGTGAGGAAAAAGGGGACGTCAACGCCCCCATTTCCCGCAGCGCGGAAAGGGCATTGTCATAGCCTGCCAAAACAGCGTTGGAGCAATGCGCCCGTTCCTTATCGGATATGCTGCCAAGTCTCAATCCGGCCACCCTATCGTGCAGCGCCGAATATATACCTGCGCCGTTTTGTCTGTCAGCATCGATCACCGTGCCATCTCGTCCTGCCATCACATCAAACAAAATGACACTATCGGCAACTGTCTGGGTGATTGGCCCCGGGGTATCAAGTGTCTGTGACAGAGGCATAATTCCATCGCACGGCAACCGCCCCTCTGTGATTTTCAATCCGGTAACACCGCAAAACGATGCTGGCAACCTCACAGAGCCGCCAGTATCAGACCCAATCGCACAAACCGCCATGCCAGCAGCTGTGGCGACTGCCGACCCCGAGGACGAACCGCCGGCTATATGGTGGTTATCCGCTATCCACGGGTTGCATGGACTTCCCATTTTTTGGTTTGTCCCCCATGCCCCAAAGGCATGCTCAACCGTCTTGGTGCGGCCAAGAAGGATGCCTCCCGCCGCGAGCAGGCGGTGAACAACGGTTCCGGTGACAGGTGATACACGGTCTTTGAGGGCCATTGACCCACGCGTGCAGATATGCCGCTCACAATCGTAAATATCTTTCAGCGCGAATGGAATGCCGTGAAGTGGTCCCAGCCTGTAGCCAGCAGACAACATTTTGTCGGCGGCGCTGGCCTGTTCCATGGCCTTGTCAAAAAAGACATTCTGAAAGGCACCAAGCCTTGAGTCTCTATTGTTGATTTGATCAATATGCGCAGCAACGACTTGGCTCGGTTTCAGGCTTCCCGCCGTATAACAATCCGTCAAACTTTCAATGGTTCCGAGAAGATCTGGCATTGCGTCTCCTTGAAAAATCAACGCACCAAAAATGCGCTTACCTAGGCCGATTTCGTCCTGGACTTAACTGATGATGATTTGGCACCGGTTTTCCACTCTTTGCCGGGTACCGCAGCCAACAAATCGCGTGTGTAGCTATGTTGTGGATTGGCAAAAAGTTTGGCCGTGGCACCTGTCTCGACAATCTCGCCGTAGCGCATCACAGCAAGGCGATCACAGACTTGTGCGGCAACACGCAAATCATGTGTAATGAACAGCATGGACAGATTCATCTGGTCACGAATTTCATCGAGAAGTTTCAGGATTTGCGCTTGAATGGACACATCCAGCGCCGACACCGGTTCGTCGGCGATCAGAATTTCTGGCTTGAGTGCAAGTGACCGCGCGATTCCGATGCGCTGTCTTTGACCACCGGAAAATTCATGTGGAAACCTGTCAAAAGCTCTCCCATCAAGGCCAACGATGGAGATGAGTTCACGCGCCCGCTTGATCGCCTCGTCCCGGTCGATGCCCTGCGTAACAGGACCCTGGGCAATGATATCTCCCACCCGCACCCTTGGATTCAGAGAGGCAAAGGGATCCTGAAAGACCATCTGGATCTTGTTGCGCCACGGACGCATTTCTGCCCGGCTGAGACCATTTATCTCGTTTCCGTCAATAGATATCTCTCCCGAGTCGGTATCCATCAGGCGGATTATGCATCGCGCCAACGTGGATTTGCCCGATCCACTTTCACCAACAACGCCAAGTGTTTCACCCTTGTGAAGATCAAGCTCAACATCCTTTACAGCTCTAACCTCACGGTTTGGCTTGCCAAAGCCAAAGAAACTTTTGCCCCCACCAAAGGTCTTGTTCAAACCCCTGACCTGCAAAACGGTTTTCTCCAACCGCGAGCGTGCCTCGCGCGGCATGAGGCTTGGCACCGCACTGATGAGAGCCTGCGTGTAGGGGTGTTCCGGCGAATTCAGAACCTGATTTACCGTTCCGCTTTCTACAACAATGCCATGCTGCATCACCACCACCCGGTCAGCAATGTCAGCGACAACGCCGAAATCATGCGTTATGAACAGCACACCTGTGTTGCTGGCGGTCTGCATGTCACGGATCAATTTTAGAATCTGCGCCTGAGTTGTCACATCAAGCGCGGTTGTCGGTTCATCAGCGATCAAAATCTGTGGCTTTAGCGCCAGTGCCATCGCAATCATTGAGCGCTGCCGCTGTCCTCCGGACAGTTCGTGCGGGTAGGCATTCATGATCTGCTCCGGGTTTGGCAAATTAACATCCCGCAGCAATTCTATTGCCCGCTCAATGCGCTCGGAGCGCGACATACTCACATGATAGCGAAAGATCTCATCAATCTGGTTGCCGATGGACATTACCGGGTTAAGTGCGGTCATCGGCTCCTGAAAAATCATCGATATCTCGCTGCCGCGAATGTCCCGCAACCTGTCATATGTTGCTTTGGTTACGTCCTCACTATTGAAATTGATCTGTCCGCCGGAAACGCGGACATGCGGCGCTGGCAACAGCCCCATTACCGCGCGTGCCGTCAATGATTTTCCGGACCCGCTCTCGCCAACGACACAAAGTGTTTCACCTTGAGCGAGTTCCAACGACAGGTCCTGAACTGCATGTTGCCGTTCAGAGCCGGTCGGCAATTCAATGAACAGATTGTCTATTTGAAGAAGTTTTTCCGTCAATTTCTCTCTCGCAACCTGGGGTTCAAGGCATCATTCAGCCCTTCACCAACAAGATTAATAGCCAAAACCGTTATCAGGATTGCAACCCCGGGGAAGGTGCAGACCCACCATGCTGAGCGCAGCATGGTTCGTCCTGCGCCAATCTGAAACCCCCAGCTCATGATATTGGGATCCCCCAAACCTAGAAAGGCAAGGCCGCTCTCGATCAGGATGGCTGTAGCAACCATCAGCGAGCCAATCACAATAATCGGACTCATACAGTTTGGCAGAATTTCACGCAGCATAATCCGCAAATCATTCATGCCGAGGGTATGACAGGCCTGTACGAATTCCCGATTTTTCAGTGCCAGAAACTCACCCCTGACAAGCCTCGCTACACCCGGCCATGACACCACGGCAATGGCGATGACTATACTGACGATTGACGGCTTCATGATGGCCACCAGCAAGATGGCAAAAATGAAGGAGGGGATCGTCTGAAAGATCTCGGTGATGCGCATCAGGATATCATCTAGACGACCACCGTAATATCCGGCAAAGGCACCAAAAACGATGCCGATGAAAATCGCAACAAGGGTTGCGATCAGGCCAATCAGCAGACTGGTCTTGGCACCATGCACAATACCGGCGGCCACATCCCGGCCAAGTGAGTCACTGCCGAGCCAAAATCCATTCATTCCCGGCCCCGACAGTGGTTTTCCAGCTAGTCTGAAAGGGTCGAACGGGTACAGGAAATTTGCTGTCGCTGCCATGATGATGACAATAATAATGACAGCAAGGCCAAAGACGGCAGATTTGTTTCGTTTGTAACGTTGCCAGAATGTCGACATGTCAGGAAACCTCGATCCGCGGGTCGAGGAAGCAGTATATGATGTCCACTATCAAATTGACCACAATCACTAGAATTGATGACAGCATGAAAATCCCAAGCAGCAGGTTGAGGTCACGTGCGAACAGCGATTCAAAAGCGAGCATCCCAAGGCCGGGCCATGCAAAGACCGACTCGACAATCACCGATCCGCCAATCAGGGCACCAACCTGGACCCCCGCCATCGTCACAACCGGCAGAAGAGCATTGCGCAGGACATGGACAAAGGTGATCCGTCGTTCTGTCAGTCCTTTGGCTCTGGCTGTCACCACATAGTCTTGACCATATTGTTCGAGCATTGAGGCCCGCATCATGCGCGTGTAGAGTGCCAGATAAAACAGTGACAGCGTCACTGTTGGCAGGATGAGATGCACGGCAATATCTTTTACCCGGTCCCATCCCTCGTAGAAGGCGGCGACATTCTCCATGCCACTTGTCGGCAGCCAACCCAGTTTTAGCGAGAACACAACAATCATCATCAGACCGACCCAAAACAAAGGTGTGGCATATGTGATCAGCGCAAAGACTGTAATGACAGCGTCTTTCCAGGTGTTCAGCCGCATTGCCGCAAGCAGGCCCAACAGGACACCAAAGCCGACCGCCAGCAAGATGGTGCAGGTCATCAGCAATCCTGTTGCAAAAAACCTGTCAAAGATCAGATCGCTGACCGGCATATCATGGCGGAAAGAATAACCAAGATCGAGGGCAAGTACGTTTTTCAGATAGACAAGCAATTGCACAGGAAGCGGTTGATCGAGGCCAAATTTGGCCCGCAGTTGCGCCATGTATTCGGGTGTTGCCGAGCCGGCTTCACCCGCAAGCACATCAACGGCATCACCCTCTGCCAGATTGAGCAGAAAGAAATTGATGATAATGATTGCCAGAATGATGGGCACGCCCTGAAACAGCCGCCTGCTGACATATTTAACGATTTTGGTGGATCGGGTCATAGCAATGTAAATTTCATTAAATTTATTTAGAGGTGTCTTTTAGAATCAAAATCTGAGCGTTAAACAAGGGAGCTGGGCACGAAAAATTCTCGCGCCCAGTCCTGCTTTTCTAGTCGTCCAGGTAGGCCTCACGGAACGAGCCATATGCACCCATTGCTGAGCCATATGCGCCCTTCAGCTTGTTGTTGTACACAACGAGGAATTCCAGCTCGAACAGGTTCACAACTGGCATGTCATTTGCCAGAATTTGTTGGATTTCGTTATAGGCCGCTGTGCGCTTTGCTGCATCCGGCTCACCGGCACCTGAATCGAGCAACGCGTCAAGTGTCGGGTTGCTGTACCGCGAGGAGTTCACGAAATGCGTGCCCTTGCGGATCTGGTCGGTGCCGTAATGTCTGTGCACGCCCAGAACAGGGTCTGGAAGCTGGTAGAAGTAATTGACGTTCATCTGGAAGTCATAGCGGTGATAGACACGCTTCAACCATGTTGGCACGTCTTCATAGCGCAGTTCCAGATTGATGCCGATATCTCCCATTACCTGCTTGAGATATTCACCCGCACGGCGCCAGTCCTCACCGTAAGGGATGATGTCGAGAACACCGTTGAGGCGAACGCCATCAGAGTTCTTCGCAAAGCCAGCCGCATCCAGCATTGCATTTGCTTTTGCAACATCGCCACGCTCCGGATAGTTCGGCATCGCCGCGTGAAGATTGGTTGCCTTGAAATTGCTGCTCAGCGCGCTGGTGGCAGGCTTGCCATAGCCAAAGAAGATTGTGTCAATCATGAAGCGACGGTCAATTGCAGTTGAAATCGCGCGCCGGACAGCCGGGTCAACAAATGGGCCCTCCTTGGTGTTGAACTCAATCAGTGCCATCGGGTTAATCATCGAATAACCGTCTGTGGTGACATCAATATCATCACGGTCCTTCAAACGAACAGCATCAATGTTTGGAATTGCATTGTAAGCGGCATAGAGCACCTCGCCATTTTCCATGGCAGCTGTTCTTGTTGATGCGTCGGGAATGAAACGCCCCACAATTCTGTCAAGGTGCGGCAGTCCCTCCTGCCAGTAGTCCTCATTTTTGTCGAGGCGGATATATTGACCCTTTTTCCACTCAACAAATTTAAAGGGACCCGTTCCAACCGGATTGTTGGCGAGTGAGGCTGATTTGACATCCTGCCCTTCAAGTAAATGCTTTGGCACCATTGGTGACTCATAAGCCGAGAAAGATCTCATCATATATGGTGCAGGCTTGTTCAGCTTGAAAATTGCGGTGTGTGCGTCAGGCGTCTCAATGGCACTGACCTCTCGGAACGAGTTAGGTCCGCGTGGGTGAACCTTTTTCAGAACATCCATAATGGTGAACTGCACATCAGCAGAGGTGAACGGCTCTCCGTCATGCCATTTTACGCCCTTGCGCAACTTAAATGTCACTGTCTTACCGTCAGCGCTCATCTCATAGCTCTCGGCAAGAATAGGGATCATTTTTCCGTCATTATCGTAATCAAACAGGCCTTCATAGACCTTTGGCATAACCAAACCGATCGGCCCTGAGGTTGATACATATGACGCCAGTGTTGGTGGCTCGGGCTGCACGAGGAATGACAAAGTTCCCCCGTCCTTCGCAGCATGCGCAGAGATACTGCTCAATACCATTGAGGCTGCAACCAAACAGCCCTTTAACAGCTTATTCATTATATTCTCCCTTCAAATTTTAGGTCAGCGTCATGCGCTGAGTTTTTTGGCCCTGGAACGGAACATCTAATATAATGTTCGCTGAACGATGGCACATTAGCGTCAATCACCAGAGCGTCTGTGTCAAGTCGCAAACCATGCCAGACAATTCACCTGATCGTTGAATTTTTTCTACTCATGTGATGGGTTGGGGCAAACCGGGCTATTGGCTTTCACGGTCACGCAGATTTGAGACAAACAGGGGAATTTACGGTACGGATTTCACAACGCCTATGGAGTTGCAAAGGCTTTTATTGATTGTCAGACACTTATGAGTAGTGTTCCGGCAGGTAATGACAACACAACCACCCAAAACACCGACATGGGTGCTGGTCTCCCTTAGGTGGATTTGACGGATCAGCTGCTTGGGGTCAACAGAATTGACTTCAATTGACGGCCCCTCACATACCAACTCCCGATTATCCTCATTTACCTGGTTGGGACAGGCAGCACGGGAAAGGTGAGTGGTGGCGAATAATTGATCTCAACCCAAGTTTTTTTTGCGTCACATTAAACTGGTCTCTTGAAAGCTGCGAGTATCTGCGCTGCCAGCGCTTTGGTGTTGGCATCGGGCTTGTCAGACATCCGCAGCACCATTTGCGTATAGGGCAGCTTGGGAAGGTCGCTGTTCGCACAAATCGGCTGGGCGCTGTTATTGACCCTGCTTGCGGGTAACGCTGCAACTGCCAAATCTGCGCGGATTGCCGCCAGTTGAGACTCAGATAAGTTTGAAAGATACGCAATCCGATATTCAATGCCGGCGCGTTTCAGAGCATCGAGTGCAGCGTCTCGCCAAGGACAGCCGATTGGCGCAACTGCGACCTTTAGAGGCCGTTCACCAATGCGCTGGCTGTTTTTGTGTGTCGCCCACACCAGAGGTTGTTCATATAGGAGCCGATCATGTTCAAGATGTGCCACGCCCCCACCGGTGGTTAAAATGGCGATATCCAATGTGCCAGCGGCCAGCATCACCGCCAAATCTTGCGCGTCACCTGCGGTAATATTGACGGTGACGCCAGGATGTGCCCGGGAGAATCCAGCCAGAATTTCGGGCATCCGTGTTTCAATGTTTTCCAGACACAACCCAATCCGCACCATCCCATAAATATCTGGGCTGAGCAGTGCGGTCAGTGCGGTATCATTTGCTTCAACAATACGATGTGCATGTGGCATCAACCGGTCGCCACTATCCGATAGCCGCATGGCACCTTCGGTCCGATGAAAAACCGGCGCGCCGATCAGTCGCTCCAGCTTTTTCATTTGCATGGATACGGCTGCAGGTGAGCGCGCAACGCGCTCTGCCGCATGCTTCACCGAACCGGTTTCAGCCACCGCAATGAATGTCTTGAGTACATCGATTTCAAGGCGCATCGGACTTTATGCCATCGAATTGTTCATGGTTAGAATTAAGCATTTCTAAATTTAGGTGTAAAGAAATTAAGCTTGCCAAAATAATGAAGACTGCGACACTCTGCATCATCGTTTGAGCTATTGTTACTCTATTTCCAAACTTTGTAAGCTGGCACGTGTAAAAGAATGTTTGTTTGAAGGAATTGCACAGGGCCTGTTATGTGTTCTTTGCTACCAGAGGTTTGATATGACGACGATTGATAAGCCGGAGAAACTGCCCTCTGTTGATCGCCTGTTAAACGATCCAAATGGTGCTTTGCTGGTGCGGGAATTTGGCGCGTCTCTCGTCACCCGAACTGTACAAACCGTTTTGGCAGAGGCAAGGAAGCAGGTGTTGGCGGGCACGGCAATCGAATATAACTGGCTTTTGAAAACGCTGTCAGAAGAGACAGCGCACACGGTAAGGCCTTCGCTGCGGCCAGTAATTAATCTGACAGGTACGGTGCTGCACACCAATCTTGGACGAGCCGCCTTACCGGAGTCTGCGATCAAGGCAATGGTTGATGTTGCGCGGGGTGCCAGCAATCTGGAATTCGATTTGGAAACGGGCAAGCGCGGCGATCGTCATGAACATGCCGAGGATTTGCTATGTTACTTGACGGGAGCGGAGGCTGCGCTCATCGTGAACAACAATGCTGCGGCTGTGCTACTCACACTCAATAGCCTGGCAAAGCGCAAGGAAGTCCCGGTTTCCCGCGGTGAGTTGATCGAGATTGGTGGTGCGTTCCGGATGCCTGATATTATGGCTCAGGCGGGTTGCAAGTTAGTGGAAGTTGGCACAACAAATAGGACGCATGATACAGATTTTGAGCTGGCGATTGGACCGAAAACCGCCCTGTTGATGAAGGTGCATGCCAGCAATTTTGAGATTAAAGGTTTCACAAAAAACGTTTCTGAGCAGGCACTTGCTGAGATTGCACATCGTCATGATCTGCCACTCATTACCGACCTTGGCAGCGGCACGCTGATTGATCTGGAGAGCCACCACTTGCCACATGAAACCACTGTCGCCGAAGCCGTGAGAGCTGGCGCTGATTTGGTAACCTTTAGCGGTGACAAACTTCTTGGTGGACCGCAGGCCGGCATCATTGCAGGTCGGCGTGATTTGATCACGAAACTTAAACGCAATCCGATGACGCGCGCGATGCGGCCTGACAAATTGACGTTAGCGGCCTTGCAGGCGGTGTTGCGTTTATATACCGACCCCTCGCAACTGGCGACTGAATTGCCAACTCTGCGCTGGTTGTCCCGGGACCAGGCGGACATTGCGCGATTAGCGGACCGCATGGCCTCCACCGTGCAAGATCATTGCAAAGGGTTTGAGGTGGTTGCCGCGCCTGTCCAAAGCCAGATAGGAAGTGGCGCATTGCCAAATGACACATTGGCAAGTGCAGCTCTGAAAATAACTGTGCCAGGCTACCGACGCCCAGGTAGAGCCTTGATCAAGCTGGCCAAGGCATTCAGGGATCTGCCTATTCCGGTGATTGGCCGCATTACCGACGATGCATTATGGTTTGATCTCAGATGTCTGGAGGATGAAAGCAGCTTTATCGAGAGCCTGAAGGGACTTGATGTCACATGATTGTGGCAACGGCCGGTCATGTAGATCATGGCAAAACTGAGCTGATCAAAGCTCTGACCGGGACTGACACCGACCGTTTGCCAGAGGAAAAGGCACGTGGATTGTCAGTGGATCTGGGATTTGCATATCAAGCGTTGCCTGGCTCAGGGATGCTCGGCTTTGTAGATGTTCCCGGCCATGAAAAGTTCGTCCGAAACATGTTGGCAGGGGTTGCCGGGATTGACCTGAGCCTGCTGGTGGTGGCTGCTGATGATGGTGTGATGCCGCAAACGCGCGAGCATTTGGCCATACTAAACCTGCTTGGCATTGAGCAATGTCTGGTCGCATTGACCAAGATTGATCGTGTGCAACCAGAGCGTATCAGTGAAGTGCAGGCTCAGCTTGACCGGCTTTTGATCGAGTCAGGGAGAGAAGAGTGTGACGTCTATCCAATTTGTGCCCCCAGGCGTGAGGGAATTGACGAGCTTAGTCAGGCGCTTGCCCAGCACGCCAAGGTCTGCACTGCCCGCGCCACCCATCATCATTTCAGAATGGCCATTGACCGGGTTTTCTCATTTAAAGGTGTCGGTTTGATTGTAACTGGTATGGTGGTTTCCGGTTTGGCTCACACATCAGAAAGTCTCACACTTTCGTCAAACGGATCGCCGGTCCGCATTCGTGGAATCAGGGTTAACAGCCGGGAAAGTGACTGCGCAAAAGCTGGCGAGCGCTGCGCCCTAAACATCACTGGGCGCGGTGTTGGCAAACACTCAGTAAGGCGTGGCAGCTGGTTAATGCATTCCGACCTCTACAATCCAACAACGCGCATAGATGTTGATCTTGAGGTATTGCCAGCTGAGGCAGGTGCGTTGAAACACTGGACGCCAACGCATTTACATATTGGCTCGGATCATCTGCCAGCGCGGGTTGCGGTTTTATCGGGGGGGAGTATTGCCGCGGGTACACGTGGCTTGGCCCAACTGGTGCTGCTTCGCGAAACATTTGTCTGTCATGGCGATCGTTTTGTATTGCGTGACCAATCTGCCCAACGCACGATCGCAGGAGGGCGTGTGATTGATCCCTTTTCACCCAAACGCGGCCGCGCAAAGCCCAGCCGTATTGCAAGCCTGAAGGTAATGTGTGGTGAAAACCCAGCTGAGATACTGAGAGAATTAACAGACCAAAGCGTGACCGGTGTGTCACTACAGCCGTTTGCTGTGTCGCATAATTTGCCAACATTGCAGATCAAGTCGCTCACTGCGTCTCTGGAGTTAAGACTTGTTGGAAACTCGCCCAAGGAACGGATTTTCTCCAAAAAAAGATGGCGCGAACTATCCGATCGCATTGAAAAAATCATGATCGGATTTCACGAGTCCAATCCCGCCCTTTCCGGTGCCAGCGTCAAAGATGTACAGACATTGCTTACCCCTTTTTTTGAAACAGCGACGCTTGACGCAGCCCTAGGCTTGTTGGTTGCGGAAAAACGCCTTGGCGCTAACGGCAAAAAATTCCATTTGCCCTCTCACGCTGTAGATCTAGAGGAGCAGGACAAAAGTCTTTTGGCGCGCGCTATAGTGGTTTTGTCTCCAAAATCGGGCACTCCTCCCAGCCTTCATCAGGCAGCCAAGGATATCGGAGTTGACGTGTCCTCACTCGAAAATGCGCTAAAAATTGGTATCAAATTGGGGAAAATTATAGTGATGGAGAAAAATCGCTATCTGCCAAAAACCGTGCTGATAACGCTTGCAACCATTGCTGAGCAACTCGCCGCGCGGTCGAGAGATGGTTTGTTCACAACAGCCGAGTATCGGGATGAGGTGAATTTGGGAAGGAATTTTGTGATTGCCGTTTTGGAATATTTTGACCGAATAGGATATACAGTGCAGGAGGGCGGGCACCGGCGAGTCCGGTGTTCCCCCAACAGTATTTTGTCGCTAAAGAGTAACTGATAAAGGGAAGAGGATCGCACCCCGGTGGGGCGCCTAGACTTCAAATCTAGTGAGGGGCGTACAACGTCCCTGGTGGGTTCGACTCCCACGCTCTTTCGCCAGCCATTGCGTTTCACAGAACACCATCTGCACACCATGTTTTGAGCATGTTGTCCACCGCAGCTAGCGCCACTTAATGAAAGGCGTGCGCTAAGAAGTTAAAGTTAAACTGCTCGACAATGTCAGTGGATCGTCTCGGAGTACAGCGACCAACGCTAGCCTGTGACCCTACCCAACCGAAGCTTTATAGGCATCCTCGTCCATCAACTGATCGAGATCAGATATGTCACTGATCTTCAGTTTGAAAAGCCAGTTTTCCATCGCGCTTTCTGGTGTGATTGATGAGAGGTCATCAAGCAGCGCATTGTTGACTTCGGTGATTTGACCGGCAGCAGGGCTGTAGATATCGGAGGCGGCTTTCACGGACTCAATCACCGCGACCTCATCGCCTTTATCGACAATTGTTCCAATTTCTGGTAACTCGACAAATACGATATCGCCAAGCTGTTCAACGGCGTGAGGTGAGATGCCAACAGAACATATCTCGGCGTCAAGCCTAGCCCATTCATGATCTTCGGAAAACTTCAACATAACTTGAACTTTCTAATGTTGTGAGGGCGTGATCACATGGCAACAATAGAGCTGCGGCGTGATGGGTGTCACCACCCGGCAGCTGATGTTCCGGGCAAGGGACCTTCAGACCAGAATCTCGGCGCCATGAGTGACATTTCGACAATTTGCAGCATGACCTTGTTATCAGAGACGATCGAAATTGCTTCGAGTGACAGGAGCAATCGGCCAGCCTTGGTCTCTTCCCAGAACCATTTTCCCATCAATTCCAGATCATCGATCCCGTCGCGGTGGGTTCTTGTTTCGGTGTAGTAAGCTTCCAAATCTTCGACAACCAGTTTCAACAGGGGAATGGCTGGCAGCCCTTTTCGGGGGCTTTTTGGTATTTCGCCTCTGATGAATTTGGAGATAAAAGGTGCAAAATCCTTTATGGGAAATTCGCTGGCCCCGACGGTTGTGCGCCCGCGAGATGCTACCGCCGCTTCGTAGTCTGGCAACAATGCGTCTATCTCAGTCTGAACCTCGGCCACTAACGAATCCACATCGCCGATATCACTTGTGCTCAAAACAAGCTCTGGCGGCAACGCATAGCCCATGCGTCCATCTCGCACGGGGATGGTTTCGGGAAAATCCTCCAGCACGGGGCCTGTTTCTAAGTCAAATAAATCGAATGCAGCGCGTATCACCTTCTTTTGGAACTCAGGATCATTGGGTTTACCCATGCCCCGTCCCATCGGAAAATCCAAAAACAATCCGCGTGCAGGCTTGATGGCTTTCATATGTTCGCGCACAAAACCAACAAGAACAGTCGACAAACCTTCAGATTCAAAATAATGAGCAAGCCCGCACACGGCGCGCGTACAAAACGGTCATATGGGGATCAGAAAGACTGTATTGACGCCTTCCTGCTTCATTTGCTCCGCAACCGCATGAGCAGATTTCTCCATCGTCACGGGGTCAGCGGCTCCCATGAAAGAATAATGCTCATCAGCCACAGACCCGATTTCGCCGTCCTGTGCCATCTCTTCGAGGCGGTCCAGTGGAATGATTACGTTGAGATCTTGCTGCCATGCGGAGCGATCAAATTCAACGGCCACGTGGGTCATAACGAGGTCGCGGTCGTTCTTGTGAAACGTCCGATGGTCCTTGGCAAGCCAAGAGAAG
The DNA here is from genome assembly GCA_004212735.1 of SAR116 cluster bacterium. Lineage (GTDB taxonomy): Bacteria > Pseudomonadota > Alphaproteobacteria > Puniceispirillales > Puniceispirillaceae > MED-G116. Next base: position 636 of record SHBD01000011.1, on the reverse strand, counting down.
GGTTTGTCACCGCGCCGTGAAACTGCCGCGGTTGAGACAATTGAGACGCGCCGCTGGCTGGCAGGGACAGGCGTTGTCCACGCTGGATCTTCAAAGGTGGGTAATTGTAGGTTTGATATAAAACCGCGACCTACGGCAGGCATCTCGGCGATCTTGGTCACTTCAAATTTCCCCAGAATATAACCTAAATACAAGATATAACGTTGGAAAATGTGGAGTGAAAGTGCAAGCAAAATTTGTTGATTTGAAGTTTCAGCAATTCTGAATCCTATAAAAACCGCCCAGAGGCATAACCATCCCCACATTTACCCCCCACCAGATCACTGGCAGGGGATAGATATATGTTGGGCCTATTTTTGATCAGAGTTTAGCCGTAACTTTGCCTGCCATTGAGATCAGTGGGCTATATTTTTCAAACAGCCCGAAAAATTCATTGATACGGTCCCAACTTTGACCGAGCTCAACATGTTTTCCAAAATGCTCATCGTCCTTGTGAACCTCGTTCACTGTATATACGGTGTGGCCAGTGGTGCCTTTCGAGGGATCCATCATATCATTTAGCTCAGCAGCTTTTGATACGTAATATTCAAGGGTGTGAAGTTTGCCGTCTTCCTCGACAACGGAATGTGTCTCCTG
>SHBD01000010.1 GCA_004212735.1 SAR116 cluster bacterium | reverse complement strand
GACCCAATCAAATGTGTTGTGATTGTATCAGCTCGTGAGGGTGCATTAGATAAATTCATGACAGCTTGGTTAATTATACCCTCCGACTGCCATTTTTTTTGCTGTGATTTTCGAGAAAATTTGCAATCTCATTCGCGACCAACTCAGTTTGTTCTATGTGCTGAAAATGACCACAATTCTCAATTGGCAGGAAAATTGAGTTTGGCATCTCTGCAGACATGCTCTTGCTTACCTCTAATTTAACCATTCGGTCGTGGTCTGAGGCAATCACTAATACTGGCAGGTCAATTTCTGATAGCTCATTCGACATATCAAATTTGCTGCAAGCTAAGAAATCATTGAAGACAGTTTCCTTGCCCGCTGCTTTCATTCTCTGGATAGCTTTTTGTTTGAAAAACGCGCCAGTTTCGTTGTACCAAGAATACTTAACTATATACTCGACAGTGTTTTCAAATTCTTTATTCAAGCCCTCTAGAATGGTGTCCGATACATCCATCTTAGAAGCGCCACCGATCATACAGGCTGATGTAATGCGGGGATTTTTTCCATTAATTAGGGCCAAGGCGATGCATGCCCCCATCGAGTGGCCAACCACGCAAACATTTTCAAGACCCAATGCTTCAATGACCGCTTCAATTACATTCGAGTAATCAAAAACTGAGTCCATTCCAGTCCCGCCAGATTTTCCATGGCCAGGCAGGTCAACAGCATAAATCTGAAATTTGTCCAGCATGTTGCTGTGACCCTTCGGCGTTAACCCCAACTCTCTGGTGATATCATTGCTGCTACGCCATGCCAGAGGCCAGTCAATTTCCTGTCCACCAGCACCATGAATAAGTACCAACGTGCCAGAAGAACTAGTTCTTTCGGCATCATTACATGAGTATGAAATGTCAAATCCTCGGGCAGAAACAATTGGCATCTTAAGACCTTTTCTATCGCGCGCCTAATTTGGGTGTCATTTAATCAACAGCATAGCTGTCCTTGATATTATTTTTTTTAATTGTTTATATAAAGCAGTAATTGGTTGCGACAGACATGGAAAAGGAAGCTGTAATGGAAAGCGTTGAAATAGCTTGTTGCACGGGGCCTGGATACGCGTCGCCTGCTGAAGCCATAAAGGCTCCAAAAGAGAAAGTTGTTTACACTATTTGCATCTACACCGGAACCGGAATTCAACAACCGGACTATTTGGCAACCGTTGATGTTGATGAAGAAAGTCCAACCTTTGGCAAGGTCATAAGCCGGCTTGAAACAACAACTATAGGTGATGAACTTCATCATATGGGATGGAATGCGTGCTCATCTTGTCACGGTGATGACTCGATGTCTCGAAAGTATTTAATTGTACCGGGTGTTAGGTCCTCAAACTTTTATATAATTGATACAGCCACCGACCCAAGAAATCCCACCTTATTCAAAACTATTAGCGGGGAAGAAATTAAGTCCAAGGTTAATCTTTCTACCCCTCATACCGTTCACTGCTTGGGTTCGGATATCATAGTGTCAATGCTTGGCGATGCAAATGGTGATGGTCCAGGGGGATTTCTGCATCTGAATAAGGATTTTGAGATTATTGGGAGATGGGAAAACGATATAACCGGGATGAACTTCGGATACGATTTTTGGTATCAGCCGAGGCACAACATGATGGTGTCAAGTGAATGGGCATCGCCAAATACTTTTATGCCGGGTTTTGATTTAGATGATGTGGCAGAGAATAAATACGGTCGCTCAATTCACTTTTGGGATTTTAAAAATAGAAAAATAGAACAAACCGTTGATTTGGGAGCGGAGGGATTAATACCGCTTGAGGTTCGTTTTCACCATGATCCTGACTCAACTCATGGTTTTGTGGGCGCCACTCTCTCCTCGAATATCTTCCATTGGTACAAGGACAATTCAGGTGAGACAATTGTTGAAAAGATTATCGATGTTGAACCAGTCAACGTAGAGCATTTCCCAGTGCCAATGCCGGGGTTGATAACTGATATATTGCTGTCGATGGATGACAGATATCTCTATTTCTCAAATTGGTTGCACGGTGATTTGCGTCAATACGATATCTCAGATCCGTCTAATCCAAAATTAACTGGCCAAGTATGGATGGGTGGGTTGTTAGGCAAAGCTCCCATTGTCGAGGGAATAGAAATTCATGGTGCACCTCAAATGATCCAGTTATCGTTGGATGGTGCGCGCCTGTATGTGACCACATCTCTGCTTTCTACCTGGGATAACCAATTCTATCCCGATATCAGAGATAAGGGAGGGCAAATGTTCTTAGTACATTGCGATGTGGAAAACGGAGGCATGCATTTGGATCCGGGCTTTTTGGTTGATTTTGGCCAAGAACCAAAGGGTCCCGCCCGCGCTCATGAAACGCGCTATCCTGGAGGGGATTGTTCGTCAGACATCTGGATTTGAATGGATAGTGGTTCTAGAAAATCCGAAACCATACCTTTGGCGACTACGAATAGCTCTCTTGAGTTATTCAAAGCGATGTCCCACCCAGTGCGCTTACAGATATATCAATTGCTGGCCTTAAAGCAACATTCGGTGGGAAACGTCTGTAGGCTATTGAACATGAAACAGCATGCTGTGTCCCAACAACTTTCCTTACTGCGAAAAGCAGAAATAGCTGGTACGCGGCGTAGTGGTAGAAATGTGATCTACTTTGTGAATAATAAGAGAATCTTAGCCATATTAGATGCATGCGTGAGCAAACCGCTAGAATTGAGAAAAAAAACAGTTCATGTTGAGAGTCCCAGTGAGAAAGAACCTAAAAGTTACCGTGATAGGCTCTAAATCATTCTTTCGAGTGGCGGTGCTGTTTTTTATTTTTTTGGGCGCGCTGCCACCATCTTCTCTTGCTGAAAAGCGTTTGTTGATGTTCACCTCGAACGTGTGTCCTTCGTGCTTGTCATGGGAGCGAGACATTGGGGTGACCTATGACAAGACACCATATGCAAAACAGCTCCCACTAACGCGTATTGAAGTTAATTCTTCAATTCCGAATGAGGTCGTTACAAAGGCACCCCTAGTTAGCACTCCAACATTTTTAGTGCTGCTAGATAATTATGAAATTGACCGCACGGACAAATCACTTTTCCCCGGTATTTTGACAATTAAGTTTTTGAACTAAATCCTGAGCTCTTAGGTGCGTATACCGCATCGACATCTTCACGTCTTTGTCGCCTGAGATAAGGGCCACTTCAGGAATGCTCAAACCCATTTCAAAAACCTACAAGGTTTAAGTATGAATTAATAACTAATTTGGTCTGGCGGTTTGTTGTGGGTATGGTTGTGGGTAATACATATATTTTATTAATTAATAAACAATAACAGTGTATTAAATAAAAATCTGGCGGAGGGACGGGGATTCGAACCCCGGAGGGGCGTTAACCCCAACACGCTTTCCAGGCGTGCGCCTTAAACCGCTCGGCCACCCCTCCTGCAGAAATGGGAGATTAAACATACGCCCATCAAATATTGCGGGACACTAGCAGGTGGCCTTTCATTGTTCAACCACCGGCTCATTGCCAAAGGCCCGATTTCATAAAGAGCGGAAGACGCCCATCACGCTCCGATTGGTCATACCCTCAACCTTTCACCGCAGAGTGTGCGCCGCAATCAAAACCCTCCGGCCAAACTGAGACTTTTCTCCAATAAACTATGTCAGGGCGGATTGATTAGGCTTGATTAATTGGGCTTGCAACCCACCGAAGCCATTGTCACAATGCAGTATCGGAACAGCATGGCAAGACTCGAGGGGACAGTGATAGCATCAGGCTTGCGCATTATTGGCTATTGTTTTGGCTTGCTATCAACCTACGCCATTTGGCGGGATATGTCATCGCCCAATAAGGTCAGCGACGCATTTGGCCAATTCTGGTTTGAGCACAGCCCCACCTCCTTACAGGTGTTTGAGGCCATTATAAGCCGTTATGTCGATCCGTGTGGCCTGTTCGTCAGCCTCAACTGTGAGCCATTTCTCTGGCATCCACTAATCGCCACGACACTTGGCTGGCCAGCGGCGTTGATGTTTATTTTTCTGATGCTGGTTTTTCTGGGACTAGCTCGGTTGATGAATGGGCGCAGCATGCGCCGGATCACTGGCCGTTCACTCAAAAGAAGCGGTGAGAAATAAAGGCTCTGCCGACAGACACGTTGCCGTCTGCTATTGAGTGAGGTCAGCTTGCGCTTCAGTTATCGCCCATCTTCAGTGCCTCAAAAAATGCGTTCTGCGGAATATCTACCTTTCCGAACTGACGCATTTTCTTTTTGCCTTCCTTCTGCTTTTCCAGCAACTTTTTCTTGCGGCTGATGTCGCCGCCGTAGCATTTTGCTGTGACGTCCTTGCGCAATGCCTGAATGGTCTCTCTGGCAATCACCTTGCCACCAATCGCTGCTTGCAGCGCAACCTTGAACATCTGGCGTGGCACCAAATCCTTTAGCCGGATACAGATAGCGCGCCCTTTTCCCTCAGCCTGATCACGATGCACAATCATCGATAACGCATCAACTGGGTCACCATTGACCAATATAGACACCTTGACCAAATCTCCAGCCCGATAATTATCAACGGCATAATCAAAACTGGCATATCCCTTGGTGACTGATTTAAGCCGATCATAGAAATCAAACACCACCTCGTTGAGCGGTAACCTATAGACAGCCATCGCCCTGTTACCCGCATATGTCAGATCCACCTGCTCACCACGTCGTTCGGTACACAGCGTCAATACAGGTCCGAGATATTCATCCGGCGTCAGGATCGTTGCCTTAATCCAGGGCTCTTCAATCTCGGCAATCTTCGTCACCTCTGGCATATCCGCTGGATTATGAAGATCAAACCGCACACCATCGGTCATATGCATCTGATAGACAACAGATGGTGCGGTCGAAATTAGCTCCAGATTAAACTCCCGGCTCAGACGATCGCGGATCACCTCCATATGCAGCAATCCCAGAAATCCGCAACGAAACCCGAAGCCAAGCGCCGCCGAGGTCTCAGCCTCAAAGGAAAAAGAGGCATCGTTCAATGACAGTTTTTCAAGCGCTTCCCTAAGCCCCGTGAATTCATTGGTATCAACAGGGAACAAACCACAGAACACCACAGGCACTGAGGGTGCAAACCCGGGCAACGCCTCGTCACACAAGCGCCTTTCCTCGGTAATGGTATCACCGACCTTGGCGTCCGACACAGTTTTTACGCCAGCATTAATGAAACCAATCTCCCCGGGACCAAGCTCATCCACGGGGGTTGGCTTTGGCGAAAACACACCAACACGCTCAATCACATGTGTTGCGCCAGTGCCCATCATCCGGATTTTCATGCCTTTTCTCAGCACGCCATCACGAACCCGGACCAGCGTCATCACCCCCAAATAGGCATCATACCAGCTATCCACCAACAACGCCTTCAAAGGTGCCTCGCGGTCGCCTATCGGCGCAGGAAGTTGCGTGACGAGAGCCTCAAGAATCTCCGCCATGCCGGCGCCCGTCTTGGCGCTGGCGGCAATCGCATCATCGGCTGGCAGGCCGATCACCTCTTCGATCTGCGTCTTGATCCGGTCTGGCTCTGCAGCTGGCAAATCAATCTTGTTCAGCACAGGCACAATTTCGTGGTTAGCCTCAATTGCCTGATAAACGTTAGCCAAGGTCTGCGCCTCAACACCCTGGCTGGCATCGACAATCAGAAGCGATCCCTCGCAGGCCGAAAGCGAGCGTGAGACCTCATAGCCAAAATCGACATGGCCGGGCGTGTCCATCAGATTGAGGACATACGCCTTGCCATCTTTCGCTGTATAGTCAAGCCGAACAGTCTGTGCCTTGATGGTGATGCCGCGCTCGCGCTCAATATCCATATTGTCGAGCACCTGTTCCGTCATCTCGCGCTCACTCAGCCCGCCACACATTTGAATCAACCGATCGGCAATGGTCGATTTGCCATGGTCAATATGCGCGATAATCGAAAAATTTCGAATTTGTTCAGGTGCAGTCATCTTTTACGATTTTTCTATCTCTTATCTACAAGCACAAAGACCCGCGTGAATGCCACTGCCTCTATACAACAAAACATCGGAAAATACCCACAATTTTAAGTGTGATGCAGGAATATGAAATTCATCGTGACCACATCTTAACCACCTTGCCAGAAAACAGGGCCGAAACGGAACTTTCTTACCCAAAGGCACAGTTTTCGCTGTCCTATCAGACCGGCTGGCGATATAGTCGGGCTCCATTGAACAGGGTGTCGAATCAATAGCACCATAAACTTAAAAAGGACCCGAAACCGATGACCAGCACCGATCATGCCGCCGCCGCAAAGCCAGCGGGGCGCCATGAAAAATACCGTCCCTTTGCCGGCCCCGATCTTCCTGATCGGACATGGCCCGGCAAGCGTATCAACAAAGCACCTGTCTGGTGTTCGGTTGACCTACGTGATGGTAATCAGGCGCTAATCGAGCCTATGGACGGTGCGCGCAAGATGCGCATGTTCAAACTTTTGGTTGCCATGGGTTTCAAGGAGATCGAGGTTGGCTTCCCCTCCGCCTCGGACACAGACTATAATTTTCTGCGCGAGTTAGTTGACGGCGGTCACGTGCCGGATGACGTGACAATTCAAGTGCTCACGCAGGCGCGCGAACATCTGATCGACCGCACCATAGAAAGTCTGGACGGAGCCCACAGCGCTATCCTTCATCTCTATAACTCGACCAGCACATTGCAGCGCCGTGTTGTTTTCAAATCGGACCGTGATGGCGTTAAGCAAATCGCCGTCGATGGCGCTAAAATGGTGGCCGATCGTATTTCGAAATGCAGCGCGGACAATCTACGCCTGCAATACAGCCCCGAGAGTTTTACCGGCACCGAGCTGGATTATGCCCTTGATGTCTGCGAGGCGGTGATGGAGGTCTGGCAGCCAAGCACCGCCAACCCAACAATCATCAATCTGCCTGCGACGGTCGAAATGTCGACGCCTAACATCCACGCGGACCAGATTGAATGGATGGACCGCAATTTCAGCAATCGGGATGCGGTGATTTTGTCGCTGCACCCACATAATGATCGGGGCTGCGCTGTCGCCGCGACCGAGCTTGGGCTGATGGCTGGCGCTGATCGTGTGGAGGGCACTTTGTTCGGCAATGGCGAACGCACCGGCAATGTAGATATCGTCACGCTGGGTCTGAATATGTTCACTCAGGGCGTCGATCCGACACTTGACTTCTCCAACATCAATAATCTGGTCGAGACGGCTGAATTCTGTAACCAGCTTCCCATACCTGAGCGCCATCCCTATGCCGGCAAGCTGGTTCATACCGCTTTTTCCGGCAGCCATCAGGACGCCATCCGCAAAGGCATGGAAGCACTGGCAGATGCCAATCAGGATATCTGGGAAGTCCCCTATCTGCCGATTGATCCAGGCGATATCGGCCGCACTTTCGAGGCGATTATCCGCGTTAATTCACAGTCTGGAAAAGCTGGCTCAGCCTACTTGCTTGAAGCCGACCATCAGGTCCGCTTGCCACGCGGTGCAGAGATTGAATTTTCCGGCATTGTCCAGCAGGAAGCCGATAGGACCGGCAAGGAAATCACCAGCGCCCGGATCTGGGAGCTGGCTGAAGCACATTATATCCGCCAGACTGGTCGGTTCGAACTTTTGGACTTTGACGTCAGCAAGGCCACAACCGATGGCAGCGCCGAGCGTGTTGTCGCGACCGTGCGCCATGAAGGCAAGGAGATCAGCGTGACAGCCACTGGCAACGGTCCAATTTCCGCCTTTGTTGATGCTATGCGAACCGAGTTCGGCCTGTCATTCAGGCTTGCCGATTTTGGCCAGAACACCCGCTCGGCCACCTCAAAAGCCGAAGCTGCCGCCTATGTTGAGTTGGTAGTGGAAGATGGTGATCGCACGCGCTCGATATTCGGCGTTGGCATCGACACCTCCATCACCATGGCACCAATCCGCGCGGTAATCAGCGCGCTAAACAAGTTATAGAGCTGGCAATGATGTATTTTATAAAACGGGCTGCGCTGTTGAGTGTGGCCCTTTTTTTGGGCATGGTAGCCTATCCTATTTACGCAATGGCCGAACAGCCGACTCTCAGCAAAATCGGCCCCGCATTACATCATCCTTGGGGCATGGATTTCCTGAATGATGATGCGATCTTGGTGACCGAACGGCGCGGCAATCTGTTCCGGATCAATCTGGCTAATGGCAACACCCACCAGATTGGCAATATGCCAGATGTCTATCACAAGCGTCAGGGTGGTCTGCTTGATGTGTTGGTTGATGGGGAATGGATATATCTTTGCTATTCGGCTGTGCTGAATGGTGGCTCATCAACGGCAATCGATCGGGCGCGCCTCGATACACAGAGTCGTAATCTGATTAACCGCACGACCATTTTCACGGCCAATCGCCCAACCCATTCAGGGCATCATTTTGGCTGTCGTATGGCCATTTCCCAGACCGGCCAGCAGGCTGGCTATCTATTTGCCAGCCTAGGTGATCGCGGTGACCGTAATAATGCTCAGGACCCGGCAGTCCATGCAGGTAGTATGATCAGGATCCACCCCGATGGGCGCATCCCCACCGATAACCCAAAATTTGCTAACTGGTTGCCAGAGATCTGGTCAATTGGTCACCGCAACCCGCAAGGCATGGCCATCCATCCAGACACAGGCGATATCTGGACGCATGAGCATGGGCCACGCGGCGGCGATGAGATCAATCGGATTACCGGAGAGCCCTACGCCGGTGGCACCAATTATGGCTGGCCCACCGTCAGCCACGGACGCGAATACGCAACCGGAAGACAGGTCAGCAAGCATAAAAGCCGCGCTGGCTATGCTGATCCTAAATGGGTGTGGGACCCGTCAATTGCCCCGTCGGGCATGGCATTTTATCCGCAAGACGCCTCAATGTTTGCCGATATGCGAGGGCAGCTGCTGGTCGGGTCATTAAAATTCAGGCAATTATGGCTGGTGCGTCTATCGGACGGCACGCCGCGGGATGAACAGGTCGTGATGGATCGTGCCATTGGCCGGGTGCGTGATGTTGCCATCGCGCCTGATGGCAGCATTTTGCTGCTTAATGACGAGGCCAGTGGCGGGGTGTGGCGCATCAGTCGCTAAGGCAGGAGAGCCTTATGAAAACGCCTATCGAGACATAGGCTGGCGCATAAAGCATGTGAGGCATATGACACTTACCGCCTAAGGCAAAACCCCGCCAGAACATGTCTGACGGGGGTAAAGATTTCAGATAGGGAAAACAACAATGCAGTTAGATGCATCGCCCACCCGCAAAGGCTTTATTACAGCACCTCAACGGTAAAGGTCTGACCATCCTGAACCAGAAAATCATCTAATGTGAAATTATCGTCTGTCGCAACAAAATGATACATGATGGCAAGCACATTATTGTCACCTTGCTCATCCTTATAAAGAGTCGTATGAGCTCCCGCAGATTTGGCCACAATTTTGTCGACCTCACCTGCCAGTATGATCTTGTCAGAGCCATCTTCAAAGGCTGCATAATTCAATAGTGCGGTACCAATTACATCGGCCTCGTCGGCAGCAGAGGCACCTGCGTCAATTCTTGTATATACGACTATTCCACTGTCCAACCGGAAACTACCCGTCAGTGCATCTTTTCCTTCTGCACTACCATCTTTAATTTGGGTACTTGGTGTTGCGACATCATCAAAAGCTTCATCCAATCCCACAACAAACGCGCGATTAAAAGTAGCTCGGGCCGTGAGGAAGCCCACGTCAAGATCCGGAATCGAATTCAAATCAAAAGCCACATCCTTGATGACGGCCAGAACATTTGAGCTGTTGGCAAGATTGCTATTTGTAATCAACAGGTCATCACCATCCTTTTTGAACCAGATGTTCCTGAATGTATTAGCTGGCGCGCCGCCACCCTCGGCCTTGAACGTAATGCTATCCTCCCTCAGATCAAAATCAGTGATCGTATCGGCATTTCCCTTGGCGTTTGGAGTGGTATCAATGATAAACGCATTAGCCTTCGCATCACCCCTTAAATCCTTTACGCCAGCAACGGAACCATCGGTAACTGCCTGTGGCAGCACCTCTAGGGTAAAGTCCGGATTATTCTGAACCAGAAAATCATCTAATGTGAAATTGTCGGTTGTCGCAGCAAATTGATACATGATGGCAAGCACATTATTGACACCTTTCTCATTCTTATAAAGAGTCGTATCAGTTCCATCAGATTCGGCCACAATTTTGTCGACATCACCTGCCAGTATGATCTTGTCAGTGCCATCAACAAATCCTGCAGCAGCGTATCCTTCAAGCCCAATTACATCGGCCTGCGCGGCAGGAGAGGCTACTGTATCAATTTTGAGATATACGGCGTCTGCACGTCTTTCAAAACCACTACCCGAAAAAGCATTTGCTCTTTCTTCGCTACCATCATTAATCAGGGTACTACTTGTGACGCTAGGAAAAGCTTCGTCTAGTCTCACCAAAAAATAACTGTCAACTGCCTTAGTTCGGTCCGTGACGAAGCTTATGTCAAAATGCAGATTTTGGCTGTTGCTGCTCAGCGGCAACATCCTCATCGTGATCAGAGGTTAAATCATCGGGTGAATAACGATCTGAATTCATTTCAAGTAACTCCGTCAGTGATAGATAGCCGCAATGCGGTATGTGAAACTTCGTAATCATTGAAGTTACGAGGGGTGTCCTTAAAAAAAGGTTAACAAAAATAGAAAATGTGGTGATTTTGGTGAATTTTTGCTTAGCGCAGGTGAATAAACGGCGCTAGCTGACGCTGGTGCAAAGTGACCGGGCATCAGGCAGGTGGATTCAGCTTCTTTTGGGGAGTTAGCGGAGTTACAGGCTTGCTAGCTGCGCAGCACGGCCCCACAGTTCTTCTCAGCCAGCTTGATAACCGAGTTGGAAATCTGGTCGATTTCATCATCGGTCAGCGTTGCCTTGGATGGGCTAAGGGTTATCGTGACCGCGACAGATTTTTTGCCAGCCTCAATATTTTCACCCTGATAGACATCAAAAACGGCAATGTCGCTGAGCAGCGGTCCCGCCCCCGATCTGACCGCCTTGAGCAGATCGCCAGCGGCCGTTTTGGTATCGACAATAAAGGCGAAATCGCGAGTCACTGGCTGGAAAACCGACATTGTCAGCAATGCGCGCGACGGTCCCTTGGCCTTTGGCAACGGCACATCATCAAGATGTATCTCAAAACCAACAGCCACGCCCCGCAGGCCAAAATTGTCAAGCATTTTTGGATGAATTTCACCAAAACTGGCGAGCACCGTGCGCCCCTGCACCAATTGGCCAGACCGCCCGGGATGCAGATAGTCGGCACCGCCAGCGCTGACCTTGAGACCACCCGTGCGAACACCAAGCGCCGCCAGAGCAGCCTCGGCATCGGCCTTTGCGTCAAACACATCGACCTTGCGCTGGTTACCATGCCATTCACGGATGGCGGTTGTGCCGTGGCGGATACCGCTACAGGCCGTGCGCTGATCCTCGGGCGCATCACCCAGAAAGACCGGGCCAACCTCAAACAAAGTGACATCTGCCTCGCCGCGATCCTGATTGCGGGCAGCCGCGGCCAGAAGATTCGGCAGGATTGACGGGCGCATGACCGACAGATCGGCGCTGATCGGGTTGACAAGGGTCAGATTTGCGGCGCCACCGCCAAACGCTGCAGCCTGCTGCTCTGACAGGAAGGAGAAGGTAACTGCCTCCATCAATCCTCGCGACGCCAAAGCACGCCGCAGCCGGAACTGACGTGCCTGTGCCGGGTTTAGTGATGGTTGGGCAACAACATGTTCACGCGGCAAATGATCCATCGGCAGATGCTCATAGCCATGAATACGACCGATTTCCTCAACCAGATCAGCGGCACCATCAATGTCACCGCGCCACGGCGGTGGGTTGACTGTCCATTCCCCGTCACCGGCGACAACGTTAAAGCCAAGCGATTCAAGAATAGCCACCTGGTCTGCTGACGGCACATCCATGCCCGTCAGCCGCTTCACCTTATCGGCGTCAAGAGTGATCTCGCGCTGCCATTGTGCGCCCTCACCAGCGGTGGTGACATGGCTGGCCTCGCCCCCGCAGATTGACGTCACCAACCTTGCGACATATCCCTGCACCCAATCCGGCGAGGTCACATCAAGTCCGCGTTCAAAACGGTAGCGCGCATCGGAATTGATGTTGAGTTTGCGGGCTGTTGTCGCGACCGAAACAGGATCGAATATCGCCACCTCAAGGAACATGTCGGTTGTTGCTTCGCTCACACCGGTCCGCTCACCACCCATGATGCCCGCCAGATCATCCGCGCCATGCGCATCGGCAATGATAAACATGCTGGCGTCCAGCTTGTATTCCTTTTCATTGAGAGCGGTCATCATCTCGCCATCACCCGCCGCACGGATGGTCAGACTATCACCCGTAATCTTGTTGATGTCATAAGCATGCAAAGGACGGCCAAGGTCAATCATCACATAATTGGTGATGTCAACAAGTGCGCTGATCGGGCGCTGACCAACAGCGGTCAGACGTTGCGCCATCCAGGCTGGACTTGTCCCGTTGCGCAGTCCCCGGAACGCACAGCCGGAAATACGCGGGCAAAAAGCGCGCGCGTCAGCATCGATATTCCACATGATCGAGCTGTCAAAAGCGCCGTCATGTGGGCTGAGATCCACCTCTTTCAGCGATCCGTAACCCGCTGCGGCAAGATCGCGGGCAACGCCTCGCACACCAAGGCAATCCGCACGATTCGGGGTAATTGCGATTTCGATGATCGGGTCATTCAGCCCGGCATAAGGCGCAAAGGCAGCGCCTACAGGCGCATCGGACGGCAGGTCGATGATGCCGTCATGCTCGTCAGAAAGCTCCATCTCGCGCTCTGAACACAGCATGCCGTTTGAGGCCTCACCACGAATCTCGCCTGCCTTCAATTTCAGGTCAATCCCCGGGACATAGGCACCAACAGGAGCAAAGACCCCTTTCATTCCAGCGCGTGCATTTGGCGCGCCACAAACAACCTGCACCAGATCGCCACTGCCTGTATTGACCATGCAGACCCGCAATTTGTCTGCATTGGGGTGCTGCTCCGCAGAAACGACCTCGGCAATGGTGAAGGAAGCCAGCGCTGCCGCCCGGTCTTTTACATCCTCTACCTCAAGACCCAGCATTGGTAGGGCCTCAAGAATTTCCTCAAGCGAATGATCGGTTGCAAGATGATCGAACAGCCAGTCGCGGGTGAATTTCATCAGCTTGATTCTCCCACCAGACCGGCATGGACCGAAGGCGCATCAAATGGCAGAAAGCCGTAATGCCGCATCCACCGCAGATCACTGTCGTAAAAGGTACGAAGATCAGGAATACCGTATTTCAGCATCGCGATGCGTTCAATACCCATGCCAAAGGCAAAGCCCTGATATTTTTCAGGATCGTAACCACAATTCGCGAGCACCCGCGGGTTGACCATCCCTGATCCCAGAATTTCCAGCCAGTCATCACCAGCGCCAATCTTTAATCCACCACCGTCACGCGTACAGCCGATATCGACCTCGGCAGATGGCTCGGTAAAGGGAAAATAGCTGGGCCGAAACCGCACTGGCAAATTATCAACACCAAAAAAGGCGCGGCAGAAATCAATCAGACAGCCCTTGAGGTGCCCCATATGGATGCCATCGGCAATCACCAGTCCCTCGCATTGATGGAACATCGGCGAATGGGTGGCATCATGGTCAGACCGATAGGTGCGCCCAGGAACAATGATTCGCACCGGCGGTTCCGTCGCCTCCATTGTGCGCACCTGCACCGGTGATGTATGGGTGCGCAGCACTTTGCGTTTTCCCTCGGCATCGGGCGGCAGATAGAAGGTATCATGCTCTTGGCGGGCGGGATGCTCCTCGGGGATGTTGAGCGCGGTGAAATTATAGTAATCGGATTCGATGTCCGGACCTTCTGCAACGGTAAAACCCATCTCAGCGAAAATTGCGACAACCTCCTCAATGGTGCGCGACAGAGGATGCAGGCGTGCTTCAGTTTGCGGGCGGGAGGGCAGTGTCACGTCAACCGCCTCAGCTGCCAACCGGTCATTGAGTGCGGCGTCACCAAGAAGTGTCTGTCGCAGTTCAATGGCAGTGGCGATGCTATCCTTCAGCCGATTCAGCTCCTGCCCAGCCTGCTTTCGGGCCTCAGGGTCCATGCCGCCCAACTCGCGCATCATCAATGACACCCGACCCTTTTTGCCAAGCACATCAATACGGATCGCCTCAAGCGCCTCAAGCGAGGACACACTCTCAATCGCGGTGGTGATTTCTGCGGCTAGCGCATCCAGATCTTGCATGGTGCCAATCTCGGTCATTTCAATCACAAGCCCATTTTACAGGCCCATTTTACAGGCCCATTTCAAAGACCCATTTCACAGGGCAAAAAAAATCAGGCCGCTACCCAAAACATCTTAGATGGATCGTCATCCAAAGCGATGTCCAAAGCAACAGCCTGACAGATTAATTTTGCAGATGGACTTAGCTGGCCGCTGCCCGTGAACGTTCAACCAGCGCACCAAAAGCCGCTGGCTCGTTTACGGCAAGATCAGCAAGCATCTTGCGGTCAATCTCGATGCCGGCCTTGATCAGACCGCCCATCATCTGCGAGTAGGTCATTCCATGCAGACGTGCAGCGGCATTGATCCGTTGAATCCACAAGGCGCGGAATTCGCGCTTGCGAACACGCCGGTCACGGTATGCATATTGCCGTGCCTTATCAACCGCCTGGGTCGCAATCCGAAAAGTGTTTTTACGACGCCCATAATAGCCTTTGGCGGCCTTAATGACCTTACCATGACGGGCGTGGGTGGTGGTGCCTCTTTTAACGCGTGCCATTTACCCGTCTCCTCTAGGCGTAAGGAAGGAAACGCTTGACGATACGAGCATCCGCATCGCACAGGATCATGGTACCACGAGCCTTACGCTTCATTTTTTGGGAACGGCGGCGGAGGTTATGGCTAAGGAAGGCTGCTGAGCCGCGAACCTTACCACTTGCGGTCAGGCGAAACCGTTTTTTCGCGCCGCTTTTGGTCTTCATCTTGGGCATTTTGACCTCTTTCTTCACATTTGTAAGGTCACCATCTCCCCTTCGCCGGGATACCAGATGTCTGGATGATGGTGCTGTGCCGGCCGGGCATGCCCTGTTTTTCAAAATATGAATTTTCAGGCCCGGACGCGACAGTCTATTTCCGCGAAGCCGTTGTTATAGAAGGGTCGCGTCGGGGAATCAAGTCCTCTGATCCCCCGTTTTCTTTTTTATTGAAAGCTTTATGGGCAGCCTATTTCGGGGCCAGCACCATGATCATCTGGCGGCCTTCCATTTTTGGCATGGCCTCAATCTTGGCGATCTCATCCGTTTCCTCGCGGACACGGGTCAAAACATTGGCGCCAAGCTCCTGGTGGGCCATTTCGCGGCCACGGAAGCGAAGCGTTACCTTGACCTTATCACCACCACTCAGAAACTTCACCACGTTGCGCATTTTGACCTGATAGTCATGCTCATCAATATTAGGGCGAAGTTTAATCTCCTTCACCTCGATGATTTTCTGCTTCTTACGGGCCTCATTGGCGCGTTTCTGCGCTTCATACTTGTATTTGCCATAGTCGAGTATTTTGCAGACAGGAGGGTCTACATTGGGTTGAACCTCAACAAGGTCCAGTCCAAAATCTTCCGCTTTGGATATGGCGTCTCTAGTATCCAGAACCCCCAGCTGTTCGCCATCGGGGTCAATGCAGCGCACCTGTGGAGCACGAATGGCTCCATTTACACGCGGGCCGTCCTGAACGGGCGGCACATTATTATGTGGACGTACTATTTAAATCTCTCCTGTTTACGTTCCGTAATCGGGACAAAGGCCCCATCTCCTGTGGTAAGTCATATACGACATAACCCCCACAAGCATTACTGCTTCTATCAAAAATTCCAGAAAGTGACCAGTCTTTTACACTTTTCGCAAATCAGGTGGTAGGCTCTCATCGCGAAGTGCAGACAGCGCGTCCTTCATATCCAACACCTGCTGATCGCTTGATCCCAACCGCCGCAGGGCAACTGTCGAAGCTTCGGCTTCTCGTCCACCTACGGCCAGAATGAACGGCACCTTCATCACGCTGTGTTCACGGACTTTGTAGCTGATCTTCTCGTTGCGGAAATCACGCTCAACACGCAGACCAAATGCCTCAGCAGTGCGCACAACCTTTTCAGCATAATCATTCGCACTGTCGGTGATCGAGGCGACGACAACCTGCACCGGTGCCAACCAAGGTGGCATCCGGCCCGCATATTGCTCTATTAGAATGCCAATCCAGCGTTCCATAGAACCAAGGACGGCGCGATGAAGCATCACCGGGCGCTTGCGGCTGCCATCCTCTGCAACATATTCAGCATCCAGCCGATCAGGCAGCACAAAATCAACCTGCAATGTTCCACATTGCCAATCTCGCCCAATGGCATCGCGCAGAACAAATTCGAGCTTGGGCCCATAGAACGCGCCCTCCCCCGGATTCAATGTCGTTTCCAACCTGGCAGCATCACAAGCATCGGTCAGCGCACTCTCGGCGCGATCCCAAACCTCATCTTCGCCCGCGCGCACCTCTGGCCGGTCAGAAAACTTGACCCGCACATCGGTAAAACCGAAATCTGTGTAGATCGTCTGCAATAATTCACAAAATCGGACAGACTCCGATGTGATCTGGTCCTCAGTACAGAAAATGTGCGCATCATCCTGCGTGAAGGCACGAACCCTCATGATGCCATGAAGCGCACCTGACGGTTCGTTGCGGTGGCAAGAGCCGAATTCGGCCATTCGCAAAGGCAGGTCACGATATGATTTGATCCCTTGGCGGAAAATTTGCACATGACAAGGGCAGTTCATCGGCTTCAATGCAAGCGTCCGGTCGTCCTCGGATTGTGCCGTAAACATATTCTCACGAAACTTGTCCCAGTGGCCTGACGCCTCCCACAACGTACGGTCAACAAGCTGCGGGGTCTTCACCTCTCCATAACCTCCATCGTCAAGTCGACGCCGAACATAGGCTTCAATTTCACGATACATGGCCCAGCCTTTGGGGTGCCAGAAAACTGATCCTGTTGCCTCCTCCTGCATATGAAAGAAGCCAAGCTGTTTTCCAAGCTTGCGATGATCGCGTTTTTCCGCCTCTTCAAGCATGTGAAGATAGGCAGCCAATTCCTTTTCTGTGCGCCAGGCTGTCCCATAGATGCGCTGCAGCATTGGCCGGTCAGAATCGCCCCGCCAATACGCACCTGCAACACTCATCAGTTTAAAGGCATGACCCAAACGGCCGGTCGACGGCAGATGCGGTCCCCGGCACAGATCAATAAAGTCGCCCTGTCGATAAAACGTCACCGTCTCGTCAGTTGGAATTGCCTCGACAAGCTCAACTTTGAACGGCTCATCATTGTCCCGATAGAAGGCCACTGCCTGATCTCGTGTCCAGACCTCACGGATGATCACCTCATCACGGTCAACAATTTCATGCATTCGGGCTTCAATAGCCTCGAGGTCCGCATCAGTGAAAGGTGCCTCGCGATGAAAATCGTAATAGAACCCGTTCTCAATCGATGGGCCGATGGTTACCTGGGTTTCTGGATAGATTTCAAGAACAGCCTCTGCCATAACATGCGCGCAATCATGACGCAGAAGCGCAAG
The DNA here is from genome assembly GCA_004212735.1 of SAR116 cluster bacterium. Lineage (GTDB taxonomy): Bacteria > Pseudomonadota > Alphaproteobacteria > Puniceispirillales > Puniceispirillaceae > MED-G116. Next base: position 45,705 of record SHBD01000010.1, on the reverse strand, counting down.
CGCGCTGTCATCCTTGACAGTTATCAATGCCAGTGATGCGTCAGCCTCAATTGGGCGTGACAAATCCCATTCACCACCATCAACGATACCAAGCAATGCAGCCTTGGCGAGGCCGGGTCCAATATCCGCGGCAACATCACCCGGTGTCACTGGCAAATCATAGCTGCGGGTTGATCCGTCAGGAAGAGTAATGTTCGGCATTTCTAGCTTTGCAAACCTCTATAAGAAATCAATAACGCGCAAACTAGCCGCTGATAAAGATAAACTCAAGCCCGACAATTACCCCTTCATTGAGGTGAACTGTTATTGAGGAACCCGAAGCGAAGCCGAGACATTTCCCGGACCATTATCTGCGAATAGCCGCCTTTGCCAACAAGCGTGAGTAAATCTTAACCGTATCGCGACACATCTTGGCGGTCGAGAAAGAGGCGGTGATATGGCTGCGGGTATCGCGGGCTAGCTTACGGCGGCGGCTGGCACTTAACGACAGAGCTGCTTTGATGCAATTGCCAAGGTCATCAGCGTCATTCGGTTTTGCCAGCCAACCGGTCTTTTCATGCAGAATGGACTCAGACGCGCCGCCATGATCAAAGGCGATCACCGGGCGGCCCATAGCCTGTGCCTCTAATGCAACCCGGCCAAATGGTTCTGGTGTGACGGATGGCATGACCACAACATCGGCGACCATCAGAGCTGCCGGCATATCCTCAACCGCACTGACAAGGCGAAACCGACCCTCCAACCCCAATTCAACACCTTTTTTGGTGATGCTCTCAATAAATGACCGCCGTCCGTCAGCCGCTCCAACAAACACGCACAAAAACGGCACATCCTTAATCCCGGCAAGCGCCTCAAGCAGGATTTCATGGCCTTTCCATGCAGTTGGGCGGGCGGGCAACATCACCACCGGCATATCCTCCGGCAAGGCGATTTCATTGACAAACCGAATGATCCGGGATTGCGAGACCTGACCGGCTTCAAACACATCGGTGTCAACACCGCGGTGGATCACGCTCAGGCGTTCCTCCACACCGAAGTAAGCCCGCGCTATAAGAGACTTGATGTAATTGGAGATGGCGATCACATGATCGGTCTTCAGCATTTTGCCATTATATACGCGCTTTAGGGCAGAATTGGTGTGAAAGCGGCCATGTACCGTGCTGACCGTGATCAAACCCATCCGTTTGGCGATGGGCAGCGCGATCCATGCCGGCACGCGCGAGCGCACATGAACAATATCCGCACCCTCATCACGCAGAACTACGCCAAGCCGGCGCCGCGTTGAGGCCCATTTCAGGGGATTTTTGTCATTGACTGGCAAACGATGATGCACGGCACCACATCGCGCCAGATGTCGCTCCATCGGACCACCATTAGAAACAACCACTGACTTTCCACCGGCGGCAATTATGGCTTCCGCCATCTCAACCGTACCCCGCTCGACCCCGCCACGCACAAGCTCAGGCAAAACCTGAACGATGACCGGGCCATCGCCGCTTCGGCTGTGCTTTTTGACAAAGCGTGGCAACGTCGGAAGGTTTTGACCTGATTTTTGTTTTGTTTTGCTGCTCATCTAAATTCAGTATCGTTGCAATATTATCAAGGAGCCTCCGTGGGCCGGAGCCTCGCAAAAAATGAAAGGGTAGGAACCATTGGCGGTGAACGCAATGATACACACCATAACCGAGACAGACCATATCGCCTACCGTCGATTTTCCGGTGATGGGCCCGGCATCATCTTCCTTGCCGGTCATGGCTCGGATATGGAAGGCAGCAAGGCGCTGTTCCTGGAAGACTGGGCACAAACACAAGGACAGGCGTTCCTGAGGTTTGATTATCGTGGTCATGGCCAGTCGAGCGGCTCAATGGACACCACAAACATCTCCGACTGGACCGAGGATGTAATCACCGCCATTGACGAGTTGAGCGAAGGTCCCCAGATCCTCGTTGGATCTTCGCTTGGTGGATGGCTGATGCTGAATGCGGCCCTTGTGCGGCCAGAGCGGATTGTGGGCCTCATCGGCATTGCCGCTGCGCCCGATTTCACCGAGGATTTAATTTGGGCTGAACTGAATGCTGACCAGCGTAGCCATATGCGATCAAACGGAAATATCGCTGTGCCAAACCCCTATTCGGACGAACCAGTTGTTTACCCCTTTCATCTGATTGAAGACGGCCGCAGTCACCTACGGTTGCGCAGCAAACTGGAAATCGACAAGCCGATCCGTTTGCTACACGGCATACACGATGATGAAGTGCCGTGGCAGACAGCACTAAGGATTGCCGACTGCGCAACCAGCGATGATGTCAGAATCCACCTTATCAAGAACGCCGGTCACCGCTTTTCCGAGCCGCAACAGTTGGCTCTTTTGGGACAGGTGACGGCTACACTTGTTGCTGATATCCGTGCAAGCGGCGATTAGAAATCAAGATTACCATAATGCGCCGCGGCAGGCAGTCCCGGTATCTGGTCAGCGAGCAATTCACGAAATGATGGCCGAGATTTCATCTTCGCATACCAGTTCTTGGTCTCTGTGTGCCTGTCCCAATCGATATCACCAAAGTAATCAAGCACGGAAAGATGCGCCGCACCGGCAAGATCTGCCAGCGACATCTGACGACCAGCCAGCCAGTTATCCTGCTCAGTAAGCCAATCCAGATAATCAAGATGGATATGCAGATTGGTCATCGCCGCCCTAATCACCACTGATGATGGCTGCCCCTCATCAACAAAACGTTTGATAAATCTCTCATTCAGCAGCGGTGCCCCAACTTCACGCATGAATTTGCCCTCAAACCAATCCGTCAACCGCCTGATTTCAGCGCGCTCACTGGCAGATCCCCAGATTAGTGGCGCTTTTTCCTCTGTTTCCTCGAGATATTCCGCAATCACTGAAGCACCACAAATCGCCTCGCCATCCGCAGTCATAAGCACTGGAACATCGCCAGCAGGATTGAGGCGCAGGAATTCCTCAACACGGTCCCACGGTCGCTCGCTCTTTGGCAAACAGACAATGCCACGTTCTGCCATCACAAGACGGATAATTCGGGATGAGGCATATAATTGGTGATGATGAAGAACACGCATGATGTCAATTACTTCCTTCATAAAAATTAAATAGTTAAACTAACACCTGTTCGCTAAAGCTGCCAAAATCTGGCAGCCTCTATTCTGCAACGGGCGCAACGACAAGGGGGCCAGGTGGCAAGCCGCCAAGAGCCCCTGGCCTCAACTCATAGAACTGAAGACGTTCAATTTCGATAAAGCCTGGCCATTGAAGATTGTATTTCCACGCCGGAACGAAGCCGAATTTTGAATAATAATCAGCTTCTCCGGACACCAGCACCAATGGCCACGGCCCCCCACGAGCCCGGCGTAGGCCTTCCTCTACAAGCGCCTTTCCACACCCCTTGCCATGCAATGATGGCAGTACCGCCAGCGGTCCAAGCAACAGGATATCCTTAATTCCAAGTCGCACTTCCCAGAACCTCAGAGACCCAACGATCTCATCGCCATCCCGCGCAACAATGCACAGCCCGTCAACAGCCGGCCCCGGGCGAAGCTGCCACACCGAGCGCGCGTGACGCTTGGGGCCAAATGCCTCTGCCATCAATCTGTCAATGACTGCGGCATCCTCGGCTTTTTGCAAGGAAATCCGATACATAAATGACCACTTATCAGAATAGCCAAGGCCAAGGCAACATTTTATTGCGGTGGGCTTGGGTCCCCTTTTAGGCGGTTTTAGCAGTAGCTCTGTCGGAATCGTCAATCGGATGTTCTAGGATCGGAACAATCTCGGTCGGCACAACCTGCCAGAATTTTGGCAGCTCGGTCTCCCACTCATTGAGCAGGAGAGACCCAAGAGCTGATTCAGTTTGGCGAACATGCTCCTCAACCAGTGATCGCAGCACATGGGCCCAATGCGCACTTGCAATGCGGTGTATCTCGAGGCTGGCCGGGTTCACACAATCCATGAAGCTATCGCCTGAATCATAGATAAAGGCCATTCCCCCTGTCATGCCTGCGCCGAAATTGTTGCCAACTTCACCAAGGATAACAACCTGTCCCCCCGTCATGTATTCACACGCATTTGTGCCGGCTCCCTCGACCACAGCCGTGGCCCCCGAATTGCGGACACATAGGCGTTCACCAGCCTGCCCAGCGGCGAACAGTTTGCCCGAGGTTGCGCCATAAAGAACGGTGTTGCCAATAATGGTGTTCTCATGCGCGACAAAATTTGCCGCAGCCGACGGTCGCACAGTAATCATGCCACCGGAGAGACCTTTGCCAACGTAATCATTGGCATCTCCAATCACGTCCAGGCGCAAACCCTGCGTTGCGAAGGCACCCATTGATTGGCCGGCGGACCCCCGAAGACGCACGGAGATATGACCCTCACGCAAACCATTCATACCAAAACGGCGCACAATATGTGAGGACAAACGCGTACCAATGGCACGCTGGGTGTTTTCAACATTGTAGGACAGCTGCATTTTGGCCCCGTGTTCGAGGGCAGTACAGGCATCCTTTACCATCAACGCATCCAATGTATCAGGCACTTCAGCGCGCGGCAGATCGCGGGGACTGCCACCCTTGTCACCACTTTCCGCCTGAACGAGAATGGGGTTAAGATCTAGATCATCGAGGGCAGCATCACCACGGCTGACCTGCGAGAGCAGATCGGTCCTGCCAATGATCTCTTCCAATGACGAGAAGCCCAGTGACGCAAGGATCTCTCTCACCTCCTCAGCAAGATGCGTAAATAACTGCACGACCTTTTCTGGTGTGCCCTCAAATTTTGCCCGCAGATCATCGCGCTGTGTACAAACGCCAACAGGGCAAGTATTGGAATGGCATTGACGAACCATAATACATCCCATGGCGATCAACGCCGAGGTGCCAATCCCATACTCGTCTGCGCCAAGCATCGCTGCCATGACAACATCACGGCCGGTTTTCAGGCCTCCATCAGTGCGCAGAACAACTTTGCCCCTCAAATCATTCATGGTTAGCACCTGATGCACCTCAGAAAGGCCCATTTCCCAGGGCAGGCCAGCATATTTGATTGAGGATTGCGGGCTGGCACCGGTCCCGCCACCATGGCCAGAGACAAGAATAGTGTCAGCTTTGGCCTTGGCCACACCAGCGGCGATCGTACCGATACCGGTTGATGCGACAAGCTTGACGCAAACCTTGGCGTCAGGATTGATTTGCTTCAAATCATAAATCAGCTGCGCCAAATCCTCGATTGAGTAGATATCATGATGGGGCGGTGGTGAGATCAGGGTGACACCCGGCGTCGAATGACGCAGCCGTGCGATGATTTCATTGACCTTGATCCCCGGCAACTGACCGCCCTCACCGGGCTTGGCGCCCTGGGCGACCTTTATCTCAATCTCTTTACAATTGTTCAAATATTCGGCGGTAACACCAAACCGACCCGATGCAACCTGCTTGATCGCGCTCGAGGCGTTATCGCCATTTTCACGAAGCCGGAAACGAGCCGGGTCTTCGCCACCCTCGCCTGAGTCGGATTTTGCGCCGATCCGGTTCATCGCAACCGAGAGCGTTTCATGGGCCTCGGGACTCAACGCCCCCAGTGAAATGCCCGGTGAAACGAGCCGTTTACGGATACTGGTGATTGATTCAACATCCTCAATCGCAAGAGTGGCGGCAGTTGATTTGAAATCCATCAGATCACGCAAATTGACTGGTCCCTGTTCGGACACCATTCGCGAGTATTTTTTCCAGCTCTCATACGATCCCGTGTCACAGGCATGCTGCATTGCGTGGATCAGTTGTCCGTCAAAGGCATGCCGCTCACCCGACCGGCGGTAGCGGAAGAAGCCACCAACAGGCAGGAATATATCGTCGCTGTTATAGGCATCCCGGTGCATTGACGTCACCCGCGCCGCAATACCGGTAAGGCCGAGGCCCGAAACACGAGACGTCATGGGTGGAAAATACTTGGCGACAAGTGCCCGTGACAGGCCAAGTGCCTCAAAATTGTAACCACCCCGATAGGAAGCGAGAACAGAAATGCCCATTTTGGACATGATCTTGAGCAACCCGTCCTCAACCGCCTTTCGGTAATTGGCCACTGCCTCAGGGAAAGAGAGGTTTGGCAGAAGCCCCCGCTCATGCCGCTCAGCCAGCGCCTCTTCGGCAATGTAGGCATTCACTGTCGTGGCGCCAACGCCGATTAATACGGCAAATTGATGGACATCAAGACATTCGCCGGAGGCCACGTTCACCGAAGCGAAAGTGCGCAACTGCTGGCGGACAAGGTGCGAATGCACAGCACCTGTCGCGAGAATCATCGGCAAGGGCGCGCGCTGTTTCGAGACTTTCATGTCGCTGAGCATCACATGCTCACATCCTGAGCGAACAGCTTCCTCAGCCTCAAGGGCAATACGCTCAAGCGCATCGGTAAAACCGTCGGCTCCCCCATCAACATCAAATGTGCAATCGATCATCGCAGCTGTTTTGCCGAGATATACCTGCAACGCGTCCCATTCTGGGACTGTGAGTACTGGCGAGTTGAGCAGAAGATGGTCACATTGCTCTGCCGCCTCATCCAGAATGTTACCAAGATTTCCAAGCCGTGTACGCAGTGTCATGACATGGCGTTCCCGCAAACTGTCGATCGGCGGGTTCGTCACCTGCGAAAAATTTTGGCGGAAGAAATGGTGCAAACCACGATAGCGGTTGGAGAGCACTGCAAGCGGCGTGTCATCACCCATTGAACCAACGGCTTCCTTGCCGCCCTCGGCCATCGGCTGCAAAATCAGTTCCATGTTTTCCATGGTCCAACCAGCCATCAGTTGCCGACGGCGAGCCTCTGTCGTCGGCAGTCTATCCGGCGCCTTGAGATTATTCTCGGCAAGTATGGATTCCATCTGCCGGGCCCGACCGACCCATTTGCCCCAATCCCGTTTTGACGTCATCGCCTGCTTCAACGCCGCGTCCTTCAGCATCTGACCAGTGGCAAGATTGATGCCGATCATCTCACCCGGGCCGAGGCGACCACGTTCAACGATTTTGGTGTCGGGAACAACGACCATCCCAGTTTCTGACCCCGCAATGACGAGCCCATCGGTGGTGACCACATAGCGCATGGGACGCAGACCGTTGCGATCAAGTCCACCAATCACCCAATTATTAGCGTAAGCAGCAATCGCCGCAGGACCGTCCCATGGCTCCATGACCGAATTGCAATAGGCGTAGAGTTTTGCCAACTCACTATCACCACTTACATCAACAGCCTCAGGGATCATCATGGTTTTGACCATTGGCAATTCACGCCCACCGTGCCCGAGTAGCTCAAAAACGGCATCAAGCGCGGCCGAGTCAGAGCTTCCCTTGGCAACAACAGGTTTAAGATCTTCGACGGCGTCACCGAACACCTCTGATGCCATCCGGTCCTCATGACAGGTCATCCAGTTCTGGTTGCCACGGATGGTGTTGATTTCACCGTTGTGAGCAAGCACCCTGAATGGCTGCGCCAACTTCCACGTTGGCATTGTATTCGTTGAATATCTTTGATGATAGATTGCAAAGGAAGATATGAAGCGAGGATCCAGCAGGTCAGGAAAAAAGGCTGTTACCTGCTCAGCCAGGAACATGCCCTTGTAGATCACCGAACGACTGGATAGTGAACAGATGTAAAAGTCAGAAATCAGTTCTGCCATTACTGCCTTTTCAATACGGCGGCGTACTACATACAAATGACGCTCAGCCTCTGCCTCGTTAAAGTCAGCAGGCATTGAAAACATAATCTGCTCAATCTCGGGTCGAGTCGCACTTGCTTTGTCACCAAGTGCAGAAACATCAACCGGCACCTGCCGCCAGCCAAAAATGAAATGGCCATCAGCAAGGATCTCCTGTTCAACGATACACCGACACCGCTCCTGCGCCTCGAGGTCAGTGCGCGGCAGAAATACCATACCAACAGCCAGGCGGCCTCCATCGTAATCATGGCCGGTGCGGGCAATATGTTCGATGAAAAAATCACGCGGTATCTCAATGTGAATGCCAGCACCATCACCTGTCATACCATCTGCGTCTACCGCGCCTCGGTGCCAAATGGCCTGTAGTGCCTCAATTGCCGCGTCGACCACCGCGCGGCAGGCTTTTCCGTCCTTTGCCGCGACAAAGCCAACTCCACAAGCATCATGCTCGAATTCTGGCCCATAGACGCCCGCCTCGCTCAGAGCTGCCTCATTGCGAGAGCGTTGCGCAAGGTATGTAGTGGCGTTGAAATCGGTTTTTTCTGTCATCTTTTCCATTTTCAAACTCCTTAGGCATTGGCCATTTGAGCTGGTGTGGCGGTGATCTCAGCGGTAATCCACTGGTCAATCTGTTCTGCCGCGTCACGACCATCACGAACACCCCAAACGACGAGAGAGGCGCCGCGAACAATATCACCGGCGGCAAACACACCGTGAAGAGACGTCATCATGGTGCGCCAATCAATGCTGAGTGTACCCCATTTGGACACCGCCAACGCCTCCTCTCCAAACATTACCGGAACGTCCTCGGGGTCAAAGCCAAGCGCCTTGATCACCATGTCGGCAGGCAGATCATGGGATGAGCCTTCAATCGCTTGTGGGACCTGACGACCGGTTGCATCCACCTGTCCAAGATGAATACGCTGTGCCTGAACGGCGCGAACAGTGCCGTCACCCATGAAGGCCTGTGGTGCCGACAGCCATTTGAAATCGACGCCTTCCTCCTCGGCATTGTTAACCTCACGCTGCGATCCGGGCATGTTGGCCCGATCACGGCGATACAGGCAGCTCACCGATCTGGCATTCTGACGGATGGCTGTTCGCACACAATCCATTGCCGTGTCGCCGCCACCTATCACGACCACATCCTTGCCTTCGGCGTTGAGTTCACCCGAGTCAAACTTGACGACCACGTCACCAAGACTTTTGCGATTGGACGCGGTGAGATAGTCAAGTGCGGGCACGATACCATCAAGACCGCTGCCAGGTGCCGCAATGTCTCTCGCTTTGTAGACCCCTGTCGCTATCAGCACTGCGTTGTGCGCCGCCCGAATCTCGTCAAAAGCCATATCAACACCAATATCGGTGTTCAGTTTGAATGTCACACCACCATCTTCGAGTAGCTTTTGCCGCCGCTCGACAACATGTTTTTCAAGCTTAAAACCGGGAATGCCGTATATCAATAAACCGCCAGCCCGATCGTAGCGGTCATAGATTGTAACCTGATACCCCTTGTGCCGGAGCATTTCCGCTGCGGCCAGCCCTGCCGGTCCAGCGCCCACTATCCCAATCGACTCAGGCCGTTCAATCGTCGGAGCCGCCGGCTTGACCCAGCCGTTCTCAAAAGCTGTCTCAGTAATGTGCTTTTCAACGGCACCGATAGTAACCGACTCGAATCCCTTTTCGATCACGCAACTGCCTTCACACAAACGGTCCTGCGGGCAAATTCGTCCACAAATCTCGGGCATGTTGTTGGTCTGCGAAGACAGCCGATAAGCCTCTTCCATGCGACCTTCCGCCGTCAGCATTAACCAATCAGGGATGTTGTTGTGAAGCGGGCAATTCGTCTGGCAGAATGGCACACCGCACTGAGAGCACCGACTTGCCTGATCCTCCGCAGTCTTGAGTTCGAAATCATCGTAGATCTCATCAAAGTCGTCAACACGTTGCGAGGCGTCGCGCTTTGGTGGTGTCACTTTTTGCGTCGTAACGAATTTCAGCATCTTTGAAGACATGATTTCACCTTCCGTCTGCGGCACATGATAATTGTGCCAAAAAGACCCTCCAGGATCCCACCGGAAAGATCGCTGTTCCTTTTAAATCCAAGAAGGGCGGTCACTCTCTTTCTGGGGCAGGCAAAGCGCCGCATTTCAAAAGGGCGATCCCGTCAACACCAGTTCTAGCGCCTTCTATTAAGTCAGCATTGGTACCCTTTTTTTAACAACAATTCAAGAGAAACTTCTAAAAAACGATTTGTAGATTAAATTTTTACGATTTTAATTCCAAATCGGATCTAAAAAAACGATGGCAATCACGCCTTGCCATCGTCAGTCCAATTTTGGCATATACAGAGAATGACGCAGCAGTGTTTTTGCTTCGAAGCAGACCTTGTCAAATCCATGATCTGGTGCAGGAAACCTACCTAATGCCTTTCTTCATGCTTTTACTCATCGCCGCCGTCCAGGGAATCACCGAATTTCTTCCGGTTTCATCTTCTGGTCATCTGGTGTTGATACCGCTTGTCACCGACCATCCCTACCAAGGTCGCACAATAGATGTGGCTGCCCATGTGGGAACGCTTATCGCCGTTGCCGCCTATTTGCGTGCAGATCTGCTCCGAATGGCCAGAGGACTGCTTACCTTCGGTCGCCGTCATTCAACCGACACTCATCTTGGCCTGCTGATTGTCATCGCAACCCTTCCGGTGATATCCGTCGGCTATTTTGTGAACAAAGTTGATCCAGCGTGGCTCCTTAACCTTGAAACTCTGGCGATTGCCAATCTTGTATTTGCCCTGCTTCTGTGGCTTGCCGATAAATTTGGCGCAACCGCGCGGACAATGGGTGACCTAAAATTCAATCAGGCAGTTTTGATCGGACTTGCTCAGATTTTTGCACTCATCCCCGGGGCATCACGGTCTGGGGTCACGATGATGGCCGCTCGTTATCTTGGGTTTGGTCGCCTAACGGCGGCGCGCTTTTCGTTGCTCTTGTCGTTGCCGACAATTGCCGGGGCAGGCGTTCTGAAAACATACGATCTTGTTCAGACTGGCGATCTGGCGCTGGGAGCTGATGCGTTGATCGTCTCTGCTCTGTCCTGCCTATTTGCCTTTGCCGCCATCGATTTGATGATGCGCTGGCTTGCACGCGCAGATTTCACCATTTTTGTTGGCTATCGGTTGGCCCTTGGGATCGTGCTGCTGGTTGTAATCCAGACTGGCTATCTTTAGGCGACGCATTGCCTAGCCTCTATCGCGCAAACCGTCCACCCGGACGAAACCGCGCTAGATATTGCGGCAGAATTGTATCAACGGGGGTTGGCGTTATACCAATTTCCAACAATCCGAGGCGCATTGGATCCGCAACATTGTCGCCGGCCAGCAGACGAACCTGATCAACAGTGAGCGGCGGATTTGGCAACAATCCGGTAAAAAGCGCCCCACATCGCATGGCCCAAAGGGGCACAGGCATCAACAAACGCCGCCTTTTAACCTGCGACAGTGTCAATTCCATTAGCTGCCGGAAACTGAAAACATCTGGACCCGCAAGCTCAAAAACTTCTCCTGCCATCTTTCTTTTGGTTTTGGTGAGACCAAGCCCCGCCGCAATTGCCGCCGCCACGTCACCAACATATACTGGCTGCATCAACATACCACCACCACCTGGCAGCGGCAGCGCTGGCGCTACCATCGCCATACTGGCAAAGCGGTTGAAAAAATTATCGCCAGCGCCAAACACAATCGAGGGACGAACAATCACTGCCTTCGGGAAGGCCGATAACAGTGCAGCCTCACCGGCGGCCTTGGTGCGAGAATAGATGCTGGGAGAGGAAGCGCTGGCACCAATAGCCGAAACATGGACGACACTCTCGACATTGTGCTTGGCTGCTAACGCTCCAATACGGCCCGGCAAATCTGCCTGCAAGGCAGAAAATTTCTGACTTCCTGTTTCCGCAAGAATTCCAATCAGATTAACCACAGCGTCGGCCGGGGCAATGACCCCTTCCAAGGTTTCATCGTCACAGGCGTCACCAGAAACGAGTGTTATCTGGCCGACATCACCCATCGGTTTGAGGTACTTTGCCCGCTCAGCATTGCGGCACAGCACTATAATTCGCGCATTGTGCTTGGCAATCACTTCGATAGTCGCGCGGCCGACAAAACCGGATCCGCCAATGACTGCTATTGTCTTTTCCATGCGGTGACCCCTATTTGTTTTTCGCTGCACGGTCTTTGTAAGAGCTTCGATCATTAGATAGCGGCAACCTTGCCAGTTCGTCCACCACAATCATTCAAATGGCTATCACAAACCAAATTATCCACCGCCACACTAGCAATACCCTCCTGACGTGCGACATCGCGCGACATAAGGTGTTATCGCTCTAGGTTAGACAACGGTCGTCTTTGTCGATGGTCGATCACCACATATTTTGTTGAGGACGTGTGGTTGACATCACCTGCTTTGTGGCTATTCTCACGCCCGCAACGCGCGGCATGTTTGCCGACGCCAGTTGCCCAGGTGGCGGAATTGGTAGACGCGCTGGCTTCAGGTGCCAGTGACCATTAGGTCGTGGAAGTTCGAGTCTTCTCCTGGGCACCAAAACCATGCCGGCGCTCCATGGCGAGGCCGTTGAGATATGAAGGCATTGATGGCCGTCCACCTCCATAATGATGATCTTCCCTGCGACGTTGATTTCGGTGACTCGGTCGCGATTGACACAGAAACAATGGGACTGAATCCACACCGTGACAGGCTGTGCGTTGTTCAGCTTTCCGCCGGTGACGGCAATGCGCATCTTGTCAAACTTAGCCAACCGATAAAGTCATGCCCCAACCTTGTGGGTTTGCTTGCTGACCAAAAAATTACCAAAATCTTTCATTTCGCCAGATTCGACATCGCCGTGTTGAGCCATCACATCATACGAATTGAAGGTCCCGTATACTGCACCAAAATTGCCTCTAAACTTTGCCGCACCTACACGGATCGGCATGGCCTCAAGGATTTGTGCCGCGAGCTTCTGGGCATTGACATCTCCAAGCAGCAGCAATCATCAGATTGGGGAGCCGATGCATTGACCAAGGATCAACAGGAATATGCAGCAGGCGATGTCTTGTATTTGCATCAGATAAAAGCAAAACTTGACGCTATGCTCGTTCGGGAAAAGCGCGAGGCTCTTGCCTCGAATTGCTTTGCCTTTCTGGAGACCCGCACTCAACTGGACCTTGATGGATTTGCCGATACTGATATCTTTCATCACTAGGCTGGCCAACAGGAAAGTGTGATGACCACAACAGAACCAGACCGACGTTCCCAAAAGGCGCGCTTTGCGCCAAAACGCATTGCTGATGAGGATAGTGGAGCGGGATCACTGAAACCCAGCATATTGTTTCTTGGTCTAGCATTATGTCTAACTCTTGGTATTGCGGCTTGGCTCGGCCTTGTCGATACGAATGATGACATTCTCCTCGAGATTACTGATATTTCAACAAACAGCGATGGCACTGTGGCATTGACAGGTGCCCGCTATCGCGGCCACACCGTGTCTGGCAAAAAATTTGAGGTCGTTGCAACAGCCGCGATCGAAAAAGCAGGTGCCCCCGGCGATATCGATTTGAGCAAACCAGTCGCGACAATCTATGCGGAGGATGGCGGCACTCTGAATATCACCTCTCAAACCGGCGCCTATTCCCAGACGGGCAGCGGCGTTGCCTTACGCGGCAACGTGATTGTCACGGACTTAGGCCGCGGTATGACGATGGAAACAGAGATGCTTGACGCCAATCTGTCTTCTGGTGATATGCAGACAACCACAGATGTTCGCGTCACCTCTGAAACTGCGCTCGTCCTAGCCGAGGGAATGCAGGTGTTTAATGAGGGTGACTTAATTGTTTTCAACGGGAAATCAAAGATGACGCTACACAATGCAGCAGCGAATGATTAGGCTTTTTCCACCGCTTTAACACACCACGCTGATTTGATAGGGTTAGATTAACGATATGAGAGATTTTGGACGATCAGAATTTGCTTTGAAAACCAGATTTTTACAGGCTTTGCTTACCCTATGTTTTGGTGCCTTTGGCATGATCCCACTTGCCAGTTTAGGAGTAGCCCAGGAAAACGCACCATTCACGGTAGAGGCCGATGAGCTGCTTGAATGGGATCAGACAAAGGGGACCTACCGAGCAACAGGCAATGCGGTGGCACGACAGGGGGATCAGCAGATCAAGGCGGTTGAGCTTGTTGCCTCCTACGATACAAACAGTGAGAGCCGTAAAATCACACTGATCGTCGCAACTGGCGCAGTCGAATATGAGGATGGAACATCAGCAGCAAGTGGTGACAAGCTGACCTACTATATCGATGCTGAGCGCTACCTAATCGAGGGCGCGAACTCTTTGGTTACAGGTCCAAATGGCACAATGCGCGCCAGCAAATCGATTGAACTTCTGTCACCCACACCCGACAAACAGCTGCTGACCGCGATTGGCGCCGCGCAATATACGGACGCCGAAGGACAAATAGTTGAGGGAGAGACGGTCAATGCTCATCTGGACGCTGACGGTGCGCTCGACGTATTGGATGCTACAGACAATGTAAAGGTTGTGTCGGTGAACGGACAGGTCGCCATAGGTGATGCGGTTACCTATAACCAGAAAACATCAAAGGCCTTGCTGACCGGTAATGTCGAAATTCTCGATAGCGGAAATGTGATGCGTGGATCACGTGCAGAGGTTGACTTTGACAGCGGAATTAGTCGAATATTATCAGATGGTTCTGGAAAACGCGTAAGTGGTACGCTTCAACCCTAACCTGACATTGAGTAATGGTTGATAAAAAAAGCAGTGACAAAAGGGCGGGCAGAAATCAGATGAACGACGATTTTGACTTTGGACAGTCAAATTTCCCGCGCAATCAATTTAGCCAACGCGGCTTCGGTGAACAAACGCCAAAGCTCGTCGACGAACCGCGTGGACTCGTCGCCTCCGGCGTTGGAAAAAGTTTCGACAAGCGCCGTGTGGTCCGCAACGTGTCGCTTAAACTGCAGCGGGGTGAAGCTGTCGGCCTGCTTGGCCCAAACGGTGCCGGCAAAACCACAACCTTTCATATTCTGGCTGGCTTGCTACCAGCCGATGAGGGCAATGTCCAGATTGATGGCCGTGACATTACCGGTTTGCCAGTGTTTCAGCGCGCACGGCTTGGTATCGGCTACCTCCCTCAGGAATCGAGTATCTTCCGTGGGTTGACCGTTGAACAGAACATCCGTGCCGTGCTGGAAACACTGGACAATAGCAGGTCTGACCGCGATGCGATGCTTGAGGATCTCATGGCGGAATTTGCCATTGGACATCTTCGCAACACCCTTTCGGTCAATTTGTCAGGTGGTGAAAGACGGCGGCTGGAAATTGCCAGGGCACTTGCCGCCCGTCCAACCTTTCTGCTTCTTGACGAACCCCTTGCGGGCATTGATCCGATCGCTCTTAACGAAATTCGAGATCTTATCGGCCAATTGAAAGACCATGGCCTGGGCGTTTTGATCACTGATCACAATGTCAGGGAAACACTCGATGTAGTAGACCGCACCTACATTATCCATGATGGTGCCGTGCTGATGGAGGGGACACCCTCAGAAGTTGTTCAACATAGTGGGGTCCGCGAAGTTTATTTGGGAGACCGATTTTCCATATAGCGCCTGCCTGATGGCGCTGACCTGCGCAGAAACAGGGAATGCACAAAAGACAGCGACACAGCTTTGCGCCGCGTAACCTGAAAATCATGATTTTTCTCAGAAAGGATTTGGTGGAGCTAAGCGGGATCGAACCGCTGACCTCTACAATGCCATTGTAGCGCTCTCCCAGCTGAGCTATAGCCCCATGCGGCAACTCGGGAATTCACGTTGCCTTGCCAAATCTTTTGACCCCGACCTCGCGGCGACGCCATTGTTTATCCTAGCCCCATCGCGCTAGGCAAGCAAAAAGGTTGCACAAAACAAAAAAGCTGGCTGGTCAGTTGTCGTCACTATCTGGAATGTTGCTAAGCAACTCATCATCGGCTGAAATATCGTCCTGAATGAGACCGCCAGCCTCTTCGTCAAGATTGCCATCATCGTCATCGTCATAATCAAGATCGCTGGAAATGGCGTCATCATCTGAAGATGATGTGTTGTCAGCATTTTGATCCAAATGGGTCGCTGCGACCTGGGTAACTTCCCCCTCACTGGCCGCGCCCTCATCATCATTTGCAGCCTTTACAGGCTGCCGTGATTTACGTGTTTTAAGCAATAAATCAACGTCAAATTCAGCATTGCAACTGGGGCAGGTTATAGGGTTTTTATTGAGATCATAATAGCGCAAGCCGCAGGATGTGCAGGAACGCTTTGTGCCAAGTTTTGCCTTTGCCATGACTGCAAACCTTCTGTTCACATTTGAGTAAGTAAACTATCCAAACCGAAAAGCGATTTGACCCATATTTTCGGCGCTGTCAAAGCAAAATTTGAAGAATCAGAGAAGAAATTGGATTTTCACCCATCACATCAGCACTCGCCCCGATCACCGACCTTTTGTGTCTTAAGTCCTAGCCCGGTCCTATTTGCAATTGCGCCCGAAAAAATGTTAACACCAGCGCCAACGCATAGGCTTACGGCAAGATCAAACAAAATCGGATCTAACGACAAATGGACGCAATGAGCAAACTATCGCGGAACGAGGTTTTAACCTCCCACAGGCAGGCCTCCTTGCAAGGCACCTTCAATGTTCCGGGTGACAAATCAATCTCACATCGATCGCTCATTCTGGGTGGATTAGCGGTCGGCATCACGAATGTATCAGGTCTGCTTGAGGGTGATGACGTCATGGCAACCGCAAATGCGATGCGGGCGCTTGGTGTAGAGATCACCCGAACAGATACTGGTGCTTGGCAGATAATTGGGGTGGGGCTGCACGGTCTGGTCTCACCAGAGCAGCCTCTTGATCTCGGCAATTCGGGAACAGGTGTGCGCCTGCTCATGGGCGTCGTTGCTGGCCAGCCGATCACCGCCACCTTCACCGGCGATGAGTCGCTGTCGGTCAGGCCAATGGCAAGGATTACCGATCCACTCGCAAAAATGGGGGCCAAGATCACCAGCCGTGAGGGTGGTCTGCTGCCTGTAACCATTACGGGTACCGCAACACCACTTGCCGCGGATCACTCAAGTAAAGTTGCATCCGCGCAGATTAAATCTGCCGTGCTGCTGGCCGGATTGAATGCAAGAGGTACGACAATCGTCACCGAGCCGCACGCATCACGTGACCACAGTGAGTCAATGATGCGCCATTTTGGCGCCTCAGTCAGTCAGGATATCAATGCCGACGGGAGCCATCGCGTCACCTTGGCTGGTGAGGCAGAACTTGTTGCTAAGGATGTTTTGGTGCCCGGCGACCCCTCGTCATCTGCCTTTGTCATGGTGGCGGCACTGATCAGCGCCGATAGTGATATCACCATTCCAGCCGTTGGAATGAACCCCCTGCGTACCGGGTTGATAACCACTCTTCAGGAGATGGGCGGCAACATTGAGATAAGCAATGAGCGCATCGAGGGCGGTGAAAAAATTGCGGATATCCGTGTGCGCCACAGCAAGCTCACCGGTATTGCGGTTCCGCCTGAACGCGCCGCTTCGATGATTGATGAGTATCCGGTTTTATCAGTCGCTGCATCGGTTGCGACAGGGCAGACGGTGATGCAAGGGGTTGCTGAGCTTCGCGTCAAGGAAACCGACCGCATCAAGGTCATGGCCGATGGACTGGCAATGGCCGGTGTGACAGTCACCTATGATGACAACAGCATGACGGTAACCGGAGGCGCTGTTAAAGGTGGGGTAAGTATTGCCTCACAACATGATCACCGAATCGCGATGTCCTTTCTGACTTTGGGGATGGTGGCAGAGGAGCCGATCACAGTCACAGGATGCGAGACCATCAACACCAGCTTTCCCGGCTTTGCCGATCTGATCAACGAATGTGGCGGAGCCATCACCGCGCCAGAGGGGGAATGATTGGAGCGATGATTATTGCAGTTGATGGTTCGGCCGCTAGTGGAAAAGGTACGTTGTCAAAACGCCTTGCCGATCATTTTAATCTTGCCTATCTCGACACAGGATCACTCTTCCGTGCGCTCGCTCTGCAGCTGCTAAATGCTGGCACTGTGATAGATGATATTGATGAAAATCAACCAATTGAAGAATCAACCAGACTTGATGTTGGCTTATGCAACGCGCCGGAAATTCGGACAGACAGGGTTGCCTCGCTAGCTTCGAAAGTGGCGATTTTACCGGAGGTGCGCACCAATCTTCTGACGCTTCAGCGCAATTTTGCAAACGACCCCCCACACGGAAATGGTGCGGTTCTCGACGGCCGAGATATCGGATCTGTGGTGGTGCCGGAGACACCAATAAAGTTTTTCATCGATGCCAAGCTGGAAGTGCGAGCTGAACGACGATTCAAAGAGTTGCTTCATGCAGGGCAATCAGTTATGTTCCGCAACGTGTTGGCAGACATGCGTGAGCGTGATCAGCGCGACAGGACCCGGAGTGTTGCCCCACTGAGAGCGGCCGACGGTGCGAAAATCATCGACACGTCAACTATGGACGCTGAAAAGGTTTTTGCTGTTGCCTTAGACCATGTGAAGCATATCGTCGGCACTTGAAACCGAAGATCGGGGTGACTGAACAACCTTGTTCTGATTGTTCTAACAAACGGAATGCTGGCACAAACCAACTGATCGCCAAAAACTCCCGTTTCTGACCCATCAATTTTTGGTGGGTGATGTTCAGCTGAAACGGCCCTCAGGCCAGCTGAGGCAAATACGTGTCATCCGGGCTACAAGCCGATGGCCAAAGGGCGATAACGGAGATATTTTTGACAACTCTTGACAATACTGCAGCGACCGCTGCAACGGAAAACTTTGCTGACATGCTCGCCGAGAGCTTTGGTGAAAACACAAACATCGAGGGCAGCGTTGTTCGCGGCTTTGTTGTTGGCATTGAGGGTGATGCCGTCGTAATCGATGTAGGCCTTAAATCTGAAGGCCGCGTCCCGATGAAGGAGGTAACCTCCCCGGGCCAGGAACTCGACATCAATGTCGGTGATGAAATTGAAGTTTATGTTGAGCGCATGGAAGACCGTAATGGTCAGGCCGTCCTCAGCCGTGACAAGGCTCGCCGCGAGGAGGCCTGGGGCCTGCTCGAGACATCGTTTGAAAAGCAGGAACGTGTAACCGGCATCATCTTTGGCAAGGTTAAAGGCGGCTTCACCGTTGATCTTTCAGGAGCGACAGCGTTTCTGCCTGGCAGCCAAGTCGACATTCGCCCAGTTCGGGACCTCGGTCCACTGATGGGAACACCGCAACCGTTCCAGATTCTGAAAATCGACCGTCGTCGTGGCAACATTGTTGTATCTCGTCGCGCTGTTTTGGAGGAGTCCCGTGCAGAGGCCCGGTCCGAACTGGTATCCAACCTTCAGGAAGGCCAAGTGCTTCAAGGTGTCGTCAAAAACATCACAGATTACGGTGCGTTCGTCGACCTCGGTGGTGTTGATGGTCTGCTTCACGTTACAGACATCGCATGGCAGCGTATCAGCCATCCATCAGAGGCGCTCCAGATCGGTGAAACCGTTGAAGTGCAGGTCATCCGCTTTAATGCCGAGACCCAGAGAATCTCGCTTGGCATGAAGCAGCTTCTGTCAGACCCATGGGAAAATGTCGAAGGCAAGTTCCCGATTGGTGCGAAGATGGAAGGTCGTGTGACAAACATCACAGATTATGGTGCGTTCGTCGAGCTAGAAGCTGGTGTTGAAGGACTTGTCCATGTCTCAGAAATGAGCTGGACAAAGAAAAATGTTCACCCCGGAAAGATCGTATCCACCAGTCAGCAGGTTGAGGTTATGGTTCTTGATGTCGATCTCTCGAAACGCCGCATCTCGCTTGGTCTCAAGCAATGTGCAGGCAATCCGTGGGAAGATTACAGCAGCACCAACCCAGCCGGCACGGAAATCGAAGGTGAAATTCGTAACATCACTGAGTTTGGTCTGTTTGTTGGCCTCACCGAAGAGATTGATGGTCTGGTTCATCTATCCGACATCAGCTGGGAAGTAACCGGTGAAGCCGCCCTTGAGGGGTATTCAAAGGGTGACATGGTTAAGGCCAAGGTCCTTGATGTGGATATCGAGAAAGAGCGGATTTCACTTGGTATCAAGCAGTTGACGGAAGATCCTTTCGCTGGGCAGGCTGACGCCTACCGCAAGGGTGAGACGGTTACCTGTACAGTTACCGCTGTGTCCGACAACGGCCTTGATGTCAGCATTGGCGACGCAATGACTGGTTTCATTCGCCGTGCGGATCTCAGCCGTGAACGAGCCGAACAACGCGCAGACAGATTCGCCGTCGGTGAAAAAGTCGATGCTACTGTGACCAATGTCGACAAGAAAACACGCAAGCTGGGTTTGTCGATCAAAGCCCGTGAGACAGCAGAAGAAAAGCAGGCGATGGCCGATTATGGCTCATCCGACAGTGGTGCAAGCCTCGGTGACATCCTCGGGGCCGCGCTGGCGAAACGCGATACTGACGACGATAAATAGAATCGTCATAACGAAAAGTGCCGGCACCATAACTCTGGTGCCGGCTTTTTTGTGCCTAAATTTGGCCATATCCCCGTCTGAACCCCAGTAAATTGTTCAAAATGTTGAATTTATGGTCAATTAAGTTGACCATGTAGTCAGCACAGGGCATCCTTTGGATTGGTTTAATCAATTTGTTTTGGCAACGGAGTGGGTGCGTTGACACGTTCAGAACTTATAGCGAAGTTAGCGGCGAAGAACCCAGCGCTGTATCATCGCGACCTAGAGCGACTTGTCGCCACAATACTCGATGAAATAGGTGGCGCGCTTGAGCGTGGTGACCGCGTTGAATTGCGGGGATTTGGCGCTTTCTCAGTGCGTCACCGCAAAGCAAGAAAAGGGCGCAACCCAAGAACTGGAACAAGCGTACAAGTTGCTGAAAAGAATGTACCTTTTTTCAAAATGGGAAAAGGGATGCGCGAGCGTCTTAACCGCTAAAACGGACAAAACACATGCGCCTTATTGGCCGGTTTCTCTGGCTTGTCATTACCGTGACAGCGGTGATCATCAGCATGGCATTCGCCGCTTCCAACGATAGCGAAGTCACCCTTTATTTATGGCCGTTTGAAACTGGGTTGAGCCTCCCAGTCTGGCTGGCCGTTCTTGGTGCATTGGGAATAGGTATCGTAACTGGAGGTTTGATTGTCTGGCTTTCAACCATTGCGATTCGCACAAGTAACTGGCACGCGCAGAAGAAATTGAAAAAAATGGAAAAACGAATGAATGAGGCGGAGGCGCGACTTGCCGATGCTGAAAATCCGCCTCGCAATGTTCTGCGTTGATCTCAACGAATAAATAGACACCCCTGTTTGGAGAGCAAACCTAATGACCCGAACCGATGTCAAAATCTGCGGCATTGCGTCACCTTCGGACTATGATGTCTGCGCAGACGCTGGTGTGGCGTTTGTCGGCATGGTTTTTTATGCCAGATCACCCCGTCACCTATCCTTTGAACGGGCAGCACTCATCAGCCAGCATGCCAAGGAACAGCAGCAATCGGGCCCGAAACGTGTCGCCCTGACGGTCAATATGGATGAGGTGGAAATGACCCGCATGATCAGCTTTGCAGACCCTGACATTCTGCAACTGCATGGCGATGAGACGCCTATTCAGGCTGAAAAGCTTAAGGCGCGCCATGGACTACCTATTATCAAGGCAATCCTCGTTGCCTCTGCGGATGATTTGGCAGTCTGCGAAGAGTGGGGCGGCGTTGCTGATTGGCTGCTTTTTGATGCGAAGGGAGATCCCGGCGGGTTGCCTGGTGGTACTGGGCATAGATTTGATTGGTCCCTCCTCGCCAACCACGCCGGAAAGACAAAATGGATGTTGGCAGGCGGTCTCTCAGTTGAAAATGTCGGGCGTGCCGTCGTCACCACGAATGCCAAAGCTGTTGATGTTTCATCTGGCGTTGAGTCGGCACCTGGGAAAAAAGACCCGCGACTTATTCACGCCTTTGTTTCTGCTGCCCAAATAGGGTAGAACATGAGCTGAAATCGGCTATTTCACACTACGATCGAGGCACGGTTTAAAACACCGCTGAACAGACAGAATGACAGACACACTCGTAAATTCCTTTGTAAACCAGCCCGACGAGGCTGGCAGGTTCGGCATTCATGGCGGTCGCTTTGTGGCCGAAACATTGATGCCGCTGATTCTTAATGTGGAAAGATCTTACAAATCTGCATGCAATGACGTCAATTTTACACGGGAACTCGCCTATTATCAGAAACATTATGTGGGTCGACCCAGCCCCTTGTACTTTGCCGAAAGATTGACCGCTCATTTTGGTGGAGCGAAGCTTTACCTCAAACGCGATGAGTTGAACCATACCGGCGCCCACAAGATCAACAATGTGCTGGGCCAAGCCTTATTGGCAAAGCGGATGGGAAAAACCAAGATCATTGCTGAAACGGGTGCCGGTCAGCATGGTGTTGCAACAGCAACCGCCTGCGCCCTGTTCGATATGGAATGCGAAGTTTTCATGGGTGAAGAAGATGTTAGGCGACAAAAGCCGAATGTTGACCGCATGCGCCTGCTCGGCGCGAAGGTTCATCCCGTAACATCGGGTACGGGAACGCTTAAGGACGCGATGAACGAAGCGCTTCGCTTCTGGGTGGCGAATGCCCAAACACATTTTTACATTATTGGCACCGTTGCCGGCCCGCACCCCTATCCGCAGATGGTACGTGACTTCCAATCTGTGATCGGGAGAGAGGCAAAGGAGCAACTGATGGAGGCTGAGGGCCGGTTACCTGACGCCATTATTGCCTGCATTGGTGGCGGCTCAAATGCCATGGGTCTGTTTCACCCGTTCCTTGATGATGAGTCTGTCAGCATCTACGGCGTAGAAGCTGCTGGCAAGGGCATCCCGTCCGGGCTGCATGCGGCGTCGTTGACCGGTGGAACACCCGGCGTTCTTCATGGCAACCGCACCTATCTTTTGCAGGATGAGGACGGCCAGATCATTGATGCGCACTCAATTTCTGCCGGCCTTGATTATCCGGGAATCGGGCCAGAGCATTCCTGGCTACATGATATGGGCCGGGTCAATTATGTGAGTGCTACAGACGAGGAAGCACTTGTTGCCTTCCAGTTATGCTCCCGCCTTGAGGGGATCATACCCGCACTTGAACCGTCTCACGCATTGGCATTCACCGGAACAATCATCGGCGACATGAACCCGGAAGACATTGTCATCCTCAATATGTGTGGCCGCGGCGACAAAGATCTGGAAGCTGTGCTGCCGATGCTGGATGAACGTGGACTGCTTTAGAATGCCACATTCCCTATCAGAGATATCTTTGCGAGAAAGACTATAAAATGGGACGAATTGAAACGGCATTCGCCAGAGCAAAGAAACAGGGCCGCGGAACACTTGGCGTCTTTGTTACGGCAGGCGACCCCGATCTGGAAACCTCAGGAAGAATATTGGATGCTGTTGTCGCAGGTGGTGCCGATATCATCGAATTCGGCATGCCTTTTTCCGACCCAATGGCTGATGGACCTGCGATTCAGGCGTCATCTCTGCGGGCGCTGAAAGGTGGCATGACCCTCGAAAAGACGTTGGCGATGGCGATGGCATTTCGCGAGCGCCACGCCGAGATACCGCTTATCCTAATGGGATATTATAATCCAATCTACATTTATGGCTCGCAAAAATTTCTCAACAAGGCAGCAGCGATTGGTGTGGATGGTCTGATCATCGTCGATTTACCACCAGAAGAAGATGGAGAACTCTGCCTGCCCGCAAAACAGGCTGGCCTCAGCTTTATTCGTCTTGTCACACCAACCAGCGATGAAGCCCGTCTGCCCACGGTTCTGGCCGAAGCCAGCGGCTTTGTATACTATGTGTCCATTACCGGGATCACCGGAACGAAGAGCGCCGCCGGAGCGTCAATCGCTGACGCCTATAAGCGCATCAAATCGGTGACGGACTTGCCTGTGGTAACGGGTTTTGGCATCCGCACTCCTAAGGCTGCGGGTGAAGCTGCAAACCTAAGTGATGGCGCCGTTGTCGGCTCTGCTGTTGTTGATATTATTGCGCATAATCTGTCGGAAGATGGCAGCACTCATGATGAGATGGTGCAAAAAATTGCCGCATTTGTTGGCGATCTTGCAAAGGGTGTTGCTGCCAGCTAGCAGCTCAGGAACAGGAGACACATCATGAACTGGATTACCAATTCCGTTTTGCCGAAAATCAAGGCATGGGTTCAATCCGAGGATGTGCCCGACAATCTCTGGGTAAAATGCAAAAGCTGCGGACAGATGATTTTTCATCGGGAGTTTGAAGAAGCAAATAATTGCTGCGCAACCTGCGGGCATCACGCGCCGCTGTCACCGGAAAATCGCTTTCGCATGACCTTTGACGAAGGAAAACATACTCTTGTTGAGTTGGATTCAATCAGCGAGGATCCGTTGAAATTCAGGGACACCCGTCGTTATTCTGATCGGCTGCGTGACACCCGCGCAAAGACCGGTCTCACAGATGCCATTGCCGTAGCGTATGGCACGATTGGAGGCAAGCCTGCGGTGATAGCGGCCTTTGACTTCAGATTCATGGGTGGGTCAATGGGACGCTTGGTTGGCAATGGTATCGTTGCCGCTGCGAAAGAGGCTGTTGCCCGCAATGCCGCATTGATCACGGTGCCATCAAGTGGTGGTGCTCGCATGCAGGAGGGGGTTCTCTCGCTGATGCAACTACCACGTACCATCCTGGCGGTTGACAAGGTTCGCGATGCAAACCTGCCACATATAGTCCTGCTGGCACACCCAACCACCGGTGGAGTGACCGCATCATTTGCCATGCTTGGCGATGTGCAACTGGCTGAACCAGGTGCCATCATCGGATTTGCTGGGCGACGGGTTATTGAGGAAACCGTGCGCGAAAAGCTGCCTGATGATTTTCAGACAGCTGAGTATCTCCAGGAACATGGCATGGTGGATAGCGTTGTCGCGCGCAGCGAACAACATGCGTTTATAGCCCGTGTGCTGGGATTCCTGATGGAAAAAAAGCCAGCCGCAAAGGTCGCCTGAAAAACCATAAAATGACCATGGGTTCAGATGACCAGATACCGCAAGTAAGTAGTGATGACGAACGCCGGTCAGCAGCAGCGCTGGCTCGTCTCGCAGCACTTCATCCGAAGCTGATCGACCTTGGCCTTGAGCGCACCTTTCACTTGCTCGCCAAGCTAGGTAACCCGCATCATAAACTACCACCGACTGTGCATGTCGCCGGCACCAATGGCAAAGGCTCGGTAATTGCACTGATGCGAGCCATGGCAGAGGCTGCTGGCCTACGCGTGCATGTATACTCATCACCGCATCTATGCCATTTCAATGAACGGATCCGCCTTGCTGGAACCCTGATTAGCGATGGCGGACTTGCCGATTTGCTGGAAGAGGTGGAGCAGGCCAATGGCGACACAGCTGTGACTTTTTTCGAGGTCACAACCGCGGCAGCAATGCTGGCATTTGCCCGTGAACCAGCCGATCTGCTGTTGCTTGAAACAGGACTTGGTGGGGCTCTGGACTCAACAAACGTGTTGGACTCTCCCCTGGCAACTGTGATCACACCAATCGCTCGCGACCATGAGCATTTTCTGGGCAATGACATAAGTGAAATCGCTCAACAGAAGGCCGGGATCATGCGTTCTGGCAGCCCCTGTTTCGTCAGCCGCCAAGAGGCATCCGCCGCGTCAGCCATCTCGGCATATGCCTCAAAAATCGGAACATCACTGATTATGGCTGGGGATGATTTCGATTGGCAAGATTTGCCCGACGGTAGTATTTGCCTGATACAGGATCGAAAGAACACCTCCCTCCCGAAGCCTAGCTTGTATGGTGCTCATCAACGTGATAACGCCGCCCTCGCCGCAGCGGTCATGCTGCACTGCTTTGGAACAAACAGACCCGCGCAGATGATTGCTGGAATAGCCTCAGCCATTTGGCCCGGACGGATTCACCGGATTGACGACGGGAAACTGACAGCCCTCGCGCCAAATTGCGAGATCTGGGTTGATGGTGCGCACAATGCACATGGCGCACAAGCGCTGGCGGCGGCACTTCCGCACCTTGCCTCCGGTCACTGGCATATCATTTGTGGAGCGTTGAACACGCGGGATCCACGTGAATTTTTGGCGCCGCTGTCAGCGCTCGCGCAGAACATCACCTGTCTTACCATTCCCGGACAAGATGCAAGTTTGAGTGCTATCGAACTCAGTGATGCGGCGAAGGAAATTGGTCTTGAGGCACAAAGCGCAAAATCATTGGAAGCCGCGCTCATAGATACGAATGAAGCTGCCTCAAGCCCGGGAACGCCGATCATCATTTGCGGATCACTCTATCTTGCCGGGATTGTGCTGAGTGCAAACGAAACGCCGCCAAACTGAACATGGCGGCGTTGCCAACTCACCCGCGCATCAGGTACGCAAACAATCAAGCAATTGATTGATTGATCCAGCTTTCAAGCTGGGATTTAGGCAGTGCACCAACCTTCTCGGCAATCACTTCGCCACCCTTGAAAATAAGAAGGGTCGGAATGCCACGAACATTATATTGCTGCGGTGTCATTGGGTTTTCGTCAATATTCAGTTTGACGATCGAAATGGCATCACCCTTGGCCTCGGAAATCTCTTCGAGAGCCGGACCGATAGCCTTGCAAGGGCCGCACCATTCTGCCCAGAAATCCACCAGAACTGGCGTGTCTGATTGCAACACATGTGTTGAAAATTCACTATCCGTTGTCTTTGTCGTGGCCATAGGCTTACAATCCCCTTGCAGATGACTCCAGTGGCTCATGCCAACAGCTTGCAATCCTGCTGCATCGACGCCGGTTAGGCAAGACCACAACAACGATCATACAGGTAGTTTCATGAAAAATCACCAAACTCGGCCAATGAATCGGCACACATTTTCTTTGTGACTTCCTGCGTGCTGGCATCCTCGGTCCATATAATCCATCCCTTTATGCGATGGTCCGGGTAAATTTGTTGAAGAAGCGCCCCATACAGCGCCATCTGCCGTTGATAGGCTAGCGGTGGTGGGCCAGAAGGCCGCTGGCCAGTCTTGAGATCTGCAAACAGAACTGACGTGTTATCTACATGCAGCCTGTCGATCTGCCCCGCAACACCGACATCAGCGACCACACCATTTACTGGAACTTCGGCCAGCGCATCGGGCGCAAACAAGCGGCTCAACGTTGGTTGAGCGAGAACAGTCATCACCTCCTGAAAGACCAACTCTGCGTCCTGCCTGCCGATATCCTTGTGTAATCTTATAATTTTACGTGCTGCACTCTCCCTTGCCCCAGAATCAAGAGCTGGCAGAATTTCAAAAAGACGGTGCGCCAACCGACCCTTGGCCAAGGCCGCACCAGAAGACAGCGTTGCAGCGGCAGGACGGGGTGCAAGTTGATCAAAAGCGGGCTCGGATGGCCGCACTGGTCTGGGCATTTTCGGCTCAGATGGCGCTGCTGAAAAGAGCCATTGAGGCGCATCAAACTGCCGGATTGTCTCGGGCGGCAGTGTCTCCACTTTTGCCTTTGCATCACTGCTGCCCTGATGTCGCAAAGCCAGCGTTCCATCACTCTCCTCATTCACACCTTCCATACCTCTCAGACAGGCGCGAAGAATTTCATAGTCACTCCCCTCCAGGGCGCGGGCCCGCGGTTTTGACCAGCCTGCAATCACCAGACCCTCGCGCGCGCGCGTTAACGCAACATAGAGAAGTCGCTTGCCCTCCTGCTCACCATGACGCTTGGCATCCTCACGGGCTGCGTTGAGAAAATTCGGGCGAAAGGCAGTGTCAGGAGACCAATAAACAAAACCAGTCTCGGCATCGCGAAACAAAGGATCGTTTGGCGGGGTGGCCCGTAACATATCGGGCAACACAACGACTGGTGACTCCAAACCTTTGGCACCATGGATCGTCATGACACGAACTGCATCAATCTTCTCATTATCTAGATCACGCTTTATCTCGCCACCCGTCGCCCGAACAGACATCAAAAACTCAATCATCGATGCGCCGCCAGCATGGCCAAAACTTTGTGCCATGGCTAGAAAATGATCAAGCGCTTCATCAACTGACGCGCCAAGCCGTTCCCTGAAGGCGGCCCTACCCCCCTTGTCAATGACATGGCTAAAAAAGGCAAAGAGAGACATCTGATCAGCGGCTTTGCGAAGCTCCTCACAATGATCAGCCATTTTACCAAGCTGACTATCTGCACCGGCATGCTGCATAAGCGCTGCGTAGAGTGATTTGTCACCACGGTCATGGGCCAGGCCAAACAATTGATCCTCATCCATGCCGAACAGAGGGGATTTCAAAACCGACGCCAGTTGCAGGTCATCGTCTGGTAGCGTGATGACATCGCCGAGTGCAAGGAGGTCCTGAATTTCTATCTGGTTTTCGAGCCGCATTCTGTCAGCCCCAGCAACAGCAACCCCCGTCCGCCGTAATGCTGCTAGAAGCTGCTCAAAATAGCTGCCACGTTTGCGCAACAGAATCATGATGTCGCGTGCGGCCATTGTCCTGCCATCAGCCAGCTTACGGATACCAATCCAACCCTTGATCATTGTGGCAATCTGGTTTGCCGATTTTGCACTGGCACCCGTTGCGGAAACAATTTCAGATGGGACGAAGGGTCCTGTTGCCGGGCTGGCGTCATCTACCTCGACATGAGGAAGCAATTCAACAAAGCCCCCCCGGCGGCTGTCAGTAACCTCATGCGGCGTAAAATCCTCAATACCTTCAAGTCCATCGATTGCGGCATTTACCAGCTGTAGAACCGGCACACTTGAGCGAAAGGAAACAGATAGGGACACTTGCCGGAAAGTTCGCTCTCGCTGCTCGGCCCGGTTAGAAAATTCGCTGCGACTGGCATTCATCACCCGTGGGTCGGCTCCCTGGAAAGAATAAATGGATTGTTTGAAATCGCCCACCGCAAACAAGCTGCGGTCCAACTCATCTGGATTGGCGTCAGGCTGGTCGTCAAAAAATTGAAGACTGAGCTGGCGTAGCAGTTTCCATTGTGACGGGCTGGTATCCTGCGCCTCGTCAATGAGCAGATGCCTGATGCCATTATCCAACTTCCATGCAACCCATTGCGCCGCCGAGCTGTGATCCATCAGATTATTGGTAATGGTGATCAAATCATCATAATCCAAAAGCCCCCGCGCTCTTTTTAAGGCCGAATATTCACGCTGAAAGGCCATGCCAAAATGATAGAGCGCCATAGTGATCTCACGGCAGCGCTGCTCAGCACGGGACAACATACAGGGCAGCAACATCTCCTGAATTTCCCGTTGCACATCTTCACAACGTGGAAAATCATCTCGAATTTTACGGTTCGCGAGGACGCTTCGCGGATTGCCATCAGTAAAGAGCGCCTCGACAAGCAGGTCTATCCTTTCACATCGGCCATCACTATCGTTGGCGAGCCAGCTATGCATCTTTGCCGCCCGCTTCTGATGACTGGATACGCCTGACGCCTGAAGCACGGTGGCAGTGGCAATGAGCCCTTCCTCATCAAATCTAGCAATGGCCTCGCGGGTTATTCTGTCGGCATGGTCAGCATCAGCAAGACCAAGACCATCACGAAAATGTGCAGTAAGTCGCTCCTCCAAATCTGGCTCTTCAAGCCTTGTCTCACGCTGCACAAAATTGGTGAGCACCGTCTGTAACTGATCCTCATTAATCTGCTCAGCAAGCAACATGACGGCGTGAGTCGTTCCCTTATCGTTCGACCGCATGACATTGACGCGTGCCGCTGCTCGCAAGGTGTCCTGTTCCGCATCATCGGCAAGACCAGTTCGTGGTGCTATCCCAGCCTCGATGGGGAAGCGGCCAAGAATGGATTGGCAGAAAGAATGCACGGTCTCGACACGTGGCCCGTGATCATTATCGAGTATCTCGGCAAAGAGACGACGAGCTCTGGCGATCACCTCCTGCGAGGGAGAGGGCAGACCCATACCGGCAAGATCGCTGCGAAGATCCACGGTTGGGATAATGGCCCATTGCGCAAGTCTGTTGGCGATGCGGTTTCGCATTTCAGCCGCCGCAGCACGTGTGTATGTCACACACAGAATGCCATCGGCCACCGCACCCTCAAGTAACAGGCGCAAAACTCTGTCAGTCAATAATTTGGTTTTGCCGGTTCCAGCATTTGCCGACACGAAAGCTGATGCCGTCGGATCAGAGGCAAGAGCCTGAGCGTCACTGGCTTTCTTTACAATTTCATTCATCACCATCCTCCGCTTGCCACTCCGCAACGCGGGCGAGATGACGATAGGGCGAAAAGGCGGGGCGCTGTTTGATGTCAGGCTCACTTGGATAGGGGGTGGCCGGATCGTCAAAGAGTTTGACCAAATCGCTAAGGTGGGTGCGGGTGTGGGTTGGCTGCCAGTCATCCGGCATAACATTCGTGGGGACTGCAATCTTGCCGCGGGCACCAGACAATTGCCAATATTGCATCGCAC
The DNA here is from genome assembly GCA_004212735.1 of SAR116 cluster bacterium. Lineage (GTDB taxonomy): Bacteria > Pseudomonadota > Alphaproteobacteria > Puniceispirillales > Puniceispirillaceae > MED-G116. The sequence goes on along the minus strand of SHBD01000010.1, from coordinate 15,354 downwards.
CAATCTCGGCGGCGGCAAGCGACTCAAAGCCCCCCTCTGCAGCAATTAATGCTTCGATCAGCAATTGGGTTCGACGGCCCTTTGCAACCTTGGTGCCCGATGGCGCACTTCCGGTCTTGTAATCAATGACGTGCCACATTCCTTTTTCATCAAGATCAAGGCGGTCAGCTCGGGCTGTGAATTTTACCGGGCCGGCCGGTCCATCAACTATTATCTCACCTTTGACTTCGGCGTGACTATGGGTGATGTTCTGGCGGCGCACCTGTTCCTGTGACACAAACCATTTGGCAACCGCCATGAAGCGTGGCCACCAGAAAAACTGTACTCCGGGGTTTTGCCATTGCGATGCAAAAACATCTTTGCCGATGGCATTCAACTCAGCCAGCGCGTTATCTGGCAGTGGGCCAGACGGAAACCGGTTGATGAAAATCGCGAGCGCGTCATGAAACAGATTGCCCCGAAGCGCGGCATCTGGCGCGCGATCAAGATCATCCAACTGGCGCAATTTCAATATTCTCTTGGCGTAAATGCCATAGGGATCGGCGATCCAGCTATCCACTTCGGTAGCAGAAAATTTTCGAGGTCGGGTGGCCAAAGGTGGCACTGGAACCGGCCTGCTGACAGACTTGACCCCAGGCATCGGGGTCAACTGGGCAAGCCACGACAATGACGCATGTCCACGATCAAGCGCGGAATTCATTCCAAATGATGTCAAAACAGCATCAAGGCGTTGCAGCCAACGGCTTGGTATTGTTGCCGTACCAGCCTGACGAAGGGAGCGTGTTACAATGACTTCCGGCGCGCAGATTGCCATGAATACATCATGTGCACTCAGGCCAGTCCGCCAATTACGCGCGGGCAGGTCAATCATCCGGCGCATTTCAGCATTCATCCAGGGGTCGGACTCTGGTTTAGGTGGCCAGTTTCCCTCATTGAAACCGCCTATAATTAGACGGTCCGCGCTTTGCATGCGAGCTTCCACCGGGCCAAGCACGGCAAGACGAGGGTGCAGTGGCCAGCGGCGCCTGACTGGCTTGCCGGCAAATATCTGATCAAGAATATGAGGGAATTCTGCCGGGTCAATTCCAATGTCCGTTGTCTGTTCAGCCAGATCACGCATGACCTCTGCAGCCGCCTCACCATCAAAATCACGCCACAGATGCAGCGCACCATCATCGGTATCACAGGTGCCATCCGCAAGCAGGGTTCGAGCTGCCAGCCTCTCTCCAGCCGTCGCAAGAGCAGATGCCAATCCAGCCAGTGACGGTGTGCCATTTTTCCAGATTACCGCTAAATCCTGCAATGGTGCGCGCACATGATCACGGACGAACGCAGCGAGGTCCGGCCTTTCTTCAAGACCGTCGATCAGGCCGGTGAGCCCGGGTGTTGGCCGATGTCCGCGCAGGACCGCGAGCTCCACAGAGCGCACAAGGAATCGAAAATCTGCAAGCTCCATTCCACCGGCAGCAAGCGGATGTTTGAGCAGGGAGAGAAGAGAAACAGGAACAAAATCCGCAGCCACCGCATTGGCCAGCAACTGAAGAAAGACTCCTGCACCACATTGTGAGAGTGGCGTGCCAGCCGAGTCATCAACATGAATGTTCCAGCGGCGTAGAGCCACAATAACTGCCTCGGCAAGAGACCTGTCAGGCGTTACAAGCGCCGCGGTCTTTTTTGGAGTCTCGAGCGTTTCCCTCAGGCTGAGTGCAATCACATCTGCTTCGCTGTTCACATCCTTACAGGCAACCACTCGCAAACCATGCAGACAATCTGCGCTGATATCGGGACGGTCTGCTGGCAACTGCCGCCATTTTGTGGTCAGTGCTGCGGGCGCAAAAACCTCGCGCATGATTTCACCCCGGGCCACGGAGATCTGATCAGCGGCAACTGGCATCGGCCATGTCTGAACCTGATCAGGTAGCATTTCCAGATATGACAAAAGCTGCGCCAATTGGTGCTGGGGATGCCCGGTATCACGCTCAATTTCAGACCAGTACTCTGTCGCGCCCCTGTCCAACCCGGGCACGATGACATAGCCGCGAGGCAACGCAGCGACACAGGCAATCAACTGCCGAGTCGTAGCAAAAGTACCGGTGGAACCGGCAATGATGACAATCCCCTCGGGTGGTGATTGTTGCCATGCAGTCAAACGCGCCCGTGCAAGCATTTCCCGCCGCGCCACTGGGTCCATGACGCCCTCAGCTGCAAGGATATCCGGCCAGCGGTCAATCAGAATGTCCAGGAGTTTCAGAATATCTTGCCAATGCCGGGAAAATTGCTCAGGCAAAATATCGCGGATTTGTGACAGATCAGCACCAACCATACCGACCTGATCAAGTAGATCGGCAAGCGATTGCGCCAGCATCATGGCCTGTCCAAATGTCGGAAGCTGCCCCCCCAGAGGAAAATTCTCCAAAAGACGCGCCAACAACATCTGACGGCGTAGCGGATTGATAGCTGGCAGAAACGCATCGGTTTCAGCTGCCAGCAATTCGGGCTCAGCCAAGCCTATATCAAGCAACGTTGGATCATCCTCATCAACATCACCGATGGGCAGCATCCGCGGGAGGAGCATAGCCTTATCATCATGGACCTCGAGAAAGGCCAGCCGCAGTGACCTTGCGGCACGGCGCGACGGAACAAGAATCAGTGCGCGCGCGAGCTCCGCCGGGTCATCATCGACCAGCATGGTGATGCCTTGGACAAGCGTGGTGGCAAACGGAACTCCTGCCGGGATCGTATAAACTGCTCGCTTTTTGGAGGGCGGAACGGCGTTCATGACTCACACTATAAAAGCAAAGCCATCCGAAGGCGAGGCCAATCCCATTGAACGCTGGGAGCGTTGAGAGCGTTGGTTGGCAACATCACCCTTTAATCAGGCAGCATCTCACTCAGACGATTTTGCCAAGCCGGGTTGCCGCGCAGTGTCACCCGCCGGCCGCTATTTGCACTCGCATCATAGTTAATCTCAATCGTCAGTGTCCGATCGGGCAGACAACCCGCCAATCTCTCTGGCCACTCAATCAGACAGATAGCCTCGATAAATGCCTCCTCGATCCCGAGCTCAAACACATCATCAGGCTCTGCAAGGCGATACAAATCGAAATGCCAAAGTGGAACCTTGCTATCACTTTCATAGGTTTGAACCAAGGTGAAAGTTGGGCTGGGAATATCAGTCTCTTTTGGGCACATTTGCTGAATGATTGCACGTGCCAATTCCGATTTTCCGGCACCAAGCTCTCCTTTCAAGGCAAGAACATCGCCAGCCATCAACTGCTCAGCCAAAAAAAGACCCAGCCGCTTTGTCGCGGCCAGGTCTGCAAGTGTCAATTTCGCGATCTGCATCGAAACCTAGTAGCGATATTGCTCGCTTTTAAATGGTCCCTGCTGGCTCACCCCGATATAGTCGGCCTGATCCGGACGAAGCTCGCTGAGCGCTGCTCCAACTTTTGCAAGATGCAGGGCAGCAACTTTTTCATCGAGATGCCGCGGCAGGGTATAGACCTGATTTTCGTATTTGCCACCCTCGTTCCAGAGTTCCATCTGGGCCAGCACCTGATTGGTGAAGGAGGCAGACATGACGAATGACGGATGGCCAGTCGCACAGCCAAGATTGACCAGTCGTCCCTTGGCGAGAAGGATCATCTTCTTGCCATCTGGGAACTCAACCTCGTCAACCTGTGGCTTGACCTCAGACCATTTCATGTTGTTCAGTTCGGCAACCTGAATTTCATTGTCGAAGTGACCAATGTTGCACACGATGGCGCGGTCTTTCATGTCTCGCATATGATCAATGGTGATCACATCACGGTTTCCGGTAGCGGTGACGAAAATATCCGCCTTTGGCGCAGCCTGTTCCATAGTGACCACTTCATAGCCTTCCATCGCAGCCTGAAGGGCACAGATAGGATCAACCTCAGTCACCATTACACGGGCACCACCCTGTCGCAATGAGGCGGCAGAGCCCTTGCCGACGTCACCATAACCGGCAACAACGGCAACCTTGCCAGCGAGCATCACATCCGTGGCACGACGGATTCCATCGACAAGTGATTCCCGGCAGCCATAAAGATTATCAAACTTCGACTTGGTAACCGAGTCATTGACATTGATTGCGGGGAACGGAAGCCCCCCTGCCTCCGCCAATTGATAAAGACGCAGCACCCCTGTTGTGGTTTCCTCGGAAACGCCCTTGATTGCATCGCGCTGACGCGTAAACCAGCCGTCACTCTCGGCAAGGCGCTTTTCCAACTGCGCCTTCAGGAATTCTTCTTCTTCACTGGCTGGGTGCGCAAGAACGGTCTCTCCCGCCTCTGCGCGGGCGCCGAGCAGAATATACATGGTGGCATCACCGCCATCATCAAGTATCATATTGGCCGAACCGCCATCTGCCCAATCAAAAGTCCGGTCGACATACTCCCAATATTCAGCGAGCGTCTCACCCTTCTTGGCGAAGACCGGAACACCCGAGGCGGCAATTGCGGCGGCGGCCTGATCCTGCGTCGAGAAAATATTGCATGATGACCAGCGCACATCAGCGCCAAGGGCAACGAGGGTTTCTATCAATACAGCTGTCTGAACAGTCATATGTAGACACCCGGCAACGCGTGCGCCCTTAAGAGGTTTCTGCGCACCAAATTCATCGCGCAAAGCCATCAAACCCGGCATTTCAGTTTCGGCGATAGAAAGTTCTTTCCGGCCCCAATCGGCGAGGCTGATATCCGATACGATATAATCTTGAGACATGATTTTTTCCATTAGTGGAGTAAAGCTGTTGACTTACCAGATAAGTTGAGATTTTTAAAGCCCAAAGAGGAAGACGGCACCTATCCCCCGTCATCAAGAGCTCGATGGTTCACAGAAATGTCGTGACCTTGAGCGCGCAGCCATTTGCCTATGAACTCAGCGGCCCAGACGGACCTGTGCCGTCCTCCGGTGCACCCAAAGGCAAGCGTAACCAGTGGACGACCCTCAGCCGACATTCTGCCGAGCATAGGGGTCAACATATTTTTCAGGTCGGCAAGAACGGATTGGGCAATTTCATCCTGCCTGAGATAAGCATCAATCTCAGCGTCACGCCCGGTTTTATCCCGAAGATCATCAATCCAGTGTGGATTATCGGCAAACCGCATATCAAGAATGATATCCGCCCCTTTGGGCAGCCCGTCGCGATATGAAAAACTCATAACACTCACGGGAGTGAGGCTCTGGTCATTGACACCAAAGCCATCGAGTAAATGTCGCCGCATATCAGCCGGCTTTGAACCTGAGGTGTCGATCCGAACATCGGCAAGTGACTCAATCTCGCCCATGCGCACCAAATCAGCGGCAACCGCGTCAGCAAGCGACAAACCATCACCAAGAGGATGCTGTCGACGCGTTGTATTGAAGCGTCGTAGCAAATCATGTTTGGACGCACTGATAAAGACGATGCTGCAACTCTCTCCAAGCCTGTCCCGGAGATTTGCTGCCAAACGGCTGACCGACTCAGCACTGAAGCCAGATGTGCGGTTATCCAGCCCCACGGCAAGTTGACGCCCGGCGGTCTCCACCTCCAGCGCTACAAGCTGGTCGATCAATGCAAGCGGAATGTTATCAACGGCCTTGATGCCGAGATCTTCGAGAATCTTCAAGGCGGTTGACAGCCCTGCACCCGAAGTGCCGGTAACAAGGATCAATTTTTTCGACTCAGGAATGGTTTGCATATCACAACCCTAGCACGAAATTCGATTTAGCAGGACAAAATTGAGCCGTGCTGCCATCACTCGCTTGCTCGCCTAACCGCCAATGGCAGTAACATGGTGAAACAAGCACCATCGCGATTGCTGGCGGTTAATTCTCCACCATGTCCGCGAACAATTTGGCGCGCGATTGACAAGCCTAGCCCCGAATGCTGGCCAAACGCCTCATCAGAGGGACGCTCTGAATAAAACCGGTCAAAAATCGACTCCATTCGGCCTGTCGGAATCCCGGGACCTTTATCCTTAAAGTCAAGAATTGCATAGTCCCCATTCTCGTCGACAGAGAGATCAATGGTGATTTCTGAATCCTTCGGCGCAAAGGAAACAGCATTTGCCAACAAATTGTCCAGCACCTGGACGATACGGCTATCATGGATGAGTACGTCGATTGGCGAGTGTGACATATGATGGACAAGAATATGGCTGTCAGTGGTCGCTTGGCGGGTCTGCACGAAACTATCCACCAGCTTGCACAAATCAACAAGTTGGCCGCTATGAGAGGCAATTTCGTTATCGACGCGGCTTGCCTGTGAAATATCCGAAATCAGCCTGTCCAGACGCACGACATCCTTGAGGATCACGTCCATCAGCTTTTGCTGTTGCGCCGGATCACTGATGTGGCTGATGGTCTCTGCCGCACTGCGCAGTGACGACAAAGGGTTTTTCAGCTCATGTGCAACATCGGCGGCAAAGCCAGCAGTCGCCGCCATGCGTTGCTGCAATTCATCGGTAAGGTCTATGAAAGACTCCGACAAGCGCCCAATCTCATCGCGGCGTTTCGGCAGACGCTGGATACGGGCTGATAGATCACGGCTCCGACGCAACATCTCTGCCTCACTGGCAAGATGCGTAATTGGTGTTGTAATTGAGCGGGCGAGATAAACGCTCAAACCGATTGTAACCAGCAACACCACCCCGAACAATTGGATGAAAGCAATGTTCACCTCAGCAATTTCCTGTTCTATCTTGCCGCCACTAACTGAGACCAACAAGGCACCCCGTACCAGACGCAAATCCTGGATCGGAACCGCAACTGACAGAACCATATTGCCGCGACGGTCGCGGCGGAGTTGGCGAGCAGGGTCCCCACCAAGCGCACTCACTACCTCAACATAATTATCCGCATGTTGCCGCGCACGCTCTCGGTATCGAGGCAAATCATAATCGTCACCGAGCATAGCGGCAGCACGCGAGATAAGCGCATTCAGCCGTCCTTGTGCTCTTGTCCGCCAACCCTCGCCGCGGTCACGCTGCATGTTGACAACCCCGCCACGCCCACCGCGAAGCGCGGTATCAGCCAGCAAGCGGCCGCTCGGCTGGAAAACACGGGCTCGCAATTCGGTGCCATAGCCCACCAACGGCAGGAGATGATTCATTGTTTCGGTCGACAGGCGCCGCCTTACGGCTCCAATATCTCGCTCAGCCTCAGCCAATGCCAATGATCGTGCTAGCGTGAAACCCTGCCGTTCCAGAGCCGTGAATTCGGAGCTGATCAAGGTGGTGCGATACTGGTCGACACTGAACAAACCGACAAAAAAAAGCAGAAGCGGCACCAGCATGATGACCATAATCCGTGTGCTCAATCGGCTCATGCCAAAGCGAAAACGCATGACGGGGAGCCAGCGCCGGAACCACCACGACCAAGTGGAGGTTGATGTCTTTTCGGATCGATTAGAGTTGATGGATCCGCTCCCAATTGGTGTCAGAGATCGTCAGTCTCTCAGGCTGTCACCCCGTGCGATATTTGTAACCTATGCCGTAGAGCGTCTCAATGTTATCGAAATCCTTGTCATGTGCACGGATTTTCCGGCGAAGCCGCTTGATGTGACTGTCAATTGTCCGATCATCCAGAAAGATAGACTCACCATAGGCCGCATCCATCAACTGGTCTCTGTTCTTGACCATTCCGGGCCGAGTCGCCAGTGCCTGCAAAATCAGAAATTCTGTTACCGTAAGTTTGACCTCGGTGCCTTTCCAACTGCAAAGATGACGGTCTGGATCCATCAGTAATTCCCCCTGACGGACAATATTTGGACCTTGTGTCTGCATCCCCTCATTTGACGCCCGACGCAGGACAGCACGAATTCGGGCCAGCAGTAACCGCTGAGAAAACGGCTTGGTGATGTAATCATCAGCCCCCATCCCCAGACCGAGGGCCTCATCGAGCTCATCATCCTTGCTGGTAAGAAAGATAACCGGCACCTGCGACGATGTGCGAATTTTCTGGAGCAATTCGATACCGTCCATTCGCGGCATCTTGATATCAAAAACACCAAGGTCGGGTGGGTGGCGTGTGATACCCTGTAGGGCTGTCTCACCGTCATTGTAGCAATCGACATCGAAACCCTCAGATTCCAAGGTCAATGCCACCGATGTCAGGATATTCTGATCATCATCAACGAGCGCAATGCGATTTGCCATTAGGTCACCCCTCCCTGTCGATTGCCAGTCAAGTCGATTGCCGGCCCTAACGCTTGAGCCACCAAGCCATTGTAATGCGAAATGGCACACCAAGAAAACTGGAGACAAAACCCAGCGTTGACGCACACCATTAACGAGGGACGATATTGGCAACCAAAATTGGCCAATCTAGGGCAATTAAATTCGTATCCTGCCCCAAAGTTGCCGCATTGTAACGCTTAGTGCGCCCCAGCCCAGCTGTCAGACACACCAGCCTCAGCCACCAATGGCACAGCCAGTTTCAGCACCGGGTCGACCGCTGCCTCCATGACCGATGTAATGATTGGCAAGGCTGTCTCGACCTGATCATCAGGAACCTCAAAAATCAATTCATCATGCACCTGCAAAAGCATATCGGCATCAAGCCCCGCCATAACCAACGCCGCCGGTAACCTGATCATCGCACGTTTAATGATGTCGGCCGCCGTCCCCTGAATGGGGGCATTGATCGCCTGTCTTTCAGCAAAACCCCGTGCTGCGGGGTTTCCGGTCTTAATACCGCTGATATGAATACGCCGCCCAAACAGCGTCTCAACAAACCCATCCTCGCGCGCCTCGGTTTTGATGCGCTCCATATAGCCCTTAATCCCCGGGAAATTCTCAAAATAGGCAGCGATGTAATCGCGTGCCTCTCCCTGGCGAATGCCAAGCTGGCGGGCCAAACCAAAACCCGAAATGCCGTAGATAATGCCAAAATTAATGGCCTTGGCACGCCGTCTTGTCTCGCCATCCATCTTATCCAGAGGCACACCAAAAACCTCGGAAGCGGTTTGCGCGTGAATGTCCACACCATTATGAAATGCCTCGATCATCGTGGCTTCACCCGCGACATGCGCCACCAGACGCAACTCAATTTGCGAGTAGTCAGCAGAGATCAACTTGTGGCCCGGTGTCGCAACAAAGGCTGTTCTTATCTGCCTACCTTCGGCTGTACGAATGGGTATGTTTTGTACATTCGGATCAGAAGATGACAAACGGCCGGTTGAGGCGCCAACCATGGAAAATGAAGTGTGAACCCTGCCAGTCCGAGGATTGATCGATTCAACAAGCGCATCCGCATAGGTCGATTTCAGCTTTGCCAATTGCCGCCAATCAAGAACCTTCTGCGCAATCTCAACGCCATCCGAGGCGAGAGTCTCAAGCACGTCTGCTGATGTTGAATAAGCACCGGTCTTAGCTTTTTTACCGCCGGGCAAACTCATTTTGTCGAACAATATTTCACCAAGCTGCTTCGGTGACGCAACGTTGAATTCCTCACCAGCGAGTCCAAGGATTTCACTCTGAAGCACACCCATACGGGCTGCAAAATCATTCGACATTCGTGCCAAAATGCTGCGATCAACAGTTACGCCGTTATTCTCCATCCTTGCCAGAATCGGAATCAATGGCCGTTCCAGCCGTTCATAGACCGAGACAACACCTTCATCAGCAAGGCGCGGTTTAAGAAGTTGCCACAGACGCAGGGTAATGTCCGCATCCTCAGCAGCATAATTTAACGCCGCCTCCGGGCTGATTGCATTGAACGGGACCTGTTTCATCCCTTTTCCACAAACATCCTCAAATTTTATTGTCTGGTGATTCAACCAGTGACCAGCCAGAAAATCCATCGAGTGCCGATCAACACGTCCACCATCAAGGACGTAAGAGAGGCACATGGTGTCATCGACCGGCGCAAGGGCGATGCCACCATTGCGCTCCTGCATGAGTATATGAGCGTCATATTTCAGATTGTGGCCAATCTTTAAAATACCCGGATCTTCAAAAATTGGTCTAATCAACTCCATTGCCGGATCGATAGCAATCTGTGGTGATGCCTGTTCAGGTACCGCCGAGAAATCGAGCCCGCCTTGCCCATCCGCCAGCACGGAAGTGCCATGACGCAGGGGTACATAACACGCATCACCGGGTGCCAGGGCCATCGAGATGCCAACAAGATCCGCCGTCGCCGCATTCAAGCCTGTTGTCTCTGTATCGACAGCCAAATAGCCCTGTTGACGCGCACGATCCAGAAATACAGCGAGCGCATCAAGATCGCAAATCAACCTGTATGAAACAGCTTCAGGTGGATGATCGGCAGGTTGCGACAAGACTGTCGGGACCGCCTCACTTGGACTTGGACTTGGACTTGGGCTTGCCGCCATTGACCGGATTGCTGGCGCCGCTGCATTCCCGCCCCTCAGCGCTGCTGGATCACCGGGCGCACCAATCCGCACAAGCAGTCGCTTGAAATCCTGTTCCTGAAGAAACGCCTTCAACCGGTCCATATCGCGCTCAGGCCGCCGCAAATCAGCCAGCGCCATTGACGTTGGTGCATCATCCCGTAACAAGACCAGTTGCCGCGAAATCCTCGCCTGTTCGGCAAAATTGATCAGATTTTCACGCCGTTTCGGTTGCTTGATATCCTGAGCACTAGCAAGCAGGGTTTCCAAATCACCATAAAGATTGATTAGTTCTGCGGCAGTTTTGACACCAATCCCCGGAACACCCGGCACATTATCTGTCGAGTCGCCAGCAAGTGCCTGCACATCAACCACCTTTTCCGGACGCACGCCAAACCGCTCAACCACCTCATCAGCACCGATACGGCGCTGTTTCATCGGGTCAAGCATCGTTACATTGCCGCGGACAAGCTGCATCAGATCCTTGTCGGATGAAACGATGATAGTTTCCAGCCCGTCCGCCTCGGCAATCCTAGCATAGGTGGCAATCAAATCATCTGCTTCAAATCCGGGTGCCTCAATCTGAGGCAGGCTGAGTGCCTCAGTGGCGGCGCGGACAAGCGCGAATTGCGGGATTAGTTCATCGGGCGGCTCAGACCGGTTGGCCTTGTATTGCTGATAGATTTCAGACCGGAATGTCTTCCGGGATGTGTCAAAAATGACAGCAATATGGTCAGGCTGCATATCATCAACAAGTTTCATCAGCATTGATGTGAAACCATAGACCGCATTGACCGGCGTTCCATCCGGGCGGGTCATCGGCGGGAGTGCGTGAAAGGCCCGGAAAATATAACCCGACCCGTCAACCAGTAGCAGCTTCTCGCCCATCATGTCTCCTGTTGGCCACCTGGCCTATGCGTCATCCTCAGTGCCGGCCAAAACATAGCGGCGCGAACAATAGGGGCAGATGACCTCACCATCAGTGCCAAGAGTCAACCACACCTGTGGATGACCCAGAGGGCCGCCGCCGCCATTGCATGACACGCGTTGGTCTGTCGTTGGAATGGCCTCATCATCAATCATTTGATTGGCACTGTTCATCTGTTTTTCCCTGTTTAAGGTCACCGTGTCGCGCGATCTCCCATAAGAGGACAAGCACGTGTTGACTTCCACACTCGAACCTATCCGCATCACCGCAGCTATGCAATCAGCAACACCAGAGCAATTGTGAATATTTCCAATAATCATCGGAATTGTGAATGACATCTTTATGCCGACACTGCCATACACTATCTGTAGCTAGAGGTGTTCCATGCAGTCACAATCCAGTGTCATAGATACAGTACAATATATCAGACGGCCAGCGGAAGGATATGCCATTCAGGCAAAGGGTCTGTCCAAAACCTACGGCAACCCGTCCAACAGTTCGGCCAAACTCGCACTCCATTCCATTGATCTTGATATCCCAATTGGCAAGGTCTTTGGTCTACTTGGGCCAAACGGAGCTGGCAAATCAACATTTATCAACATCATGGCAGGCACCGTTGTCAAAACAGCCGGATCATTATCGGTCTGGGGAACGGATATCGACATCAATCCGCGTCAGGCACGAGCCAATATCGGGATCGTTCCGCAGGAATTGAACATCGACGCCTATTTCACGCCACGTCAGACATTGGAAATGACGGCTGGCCTGTTTGGCGTTCCCAAGAATGAACGGCAGACCGATGAATTTCTGGAAATGGTGGGATTGACCGACCAGGCGCACACTTATGCACGGCGTCTATCAGGAGGAATGCGCAGGCGTCTGCTTGTTGCCAAGGCAATGGTTCATAGCCCGCCGATTCTGGTGCTTGACGAGCCGACCGCCGGTGTCGATGTCGCCCTTCGACAGAAATTATGGGACAATATTGCCCTGCTCAATGAGAGTGGCGTAACTATTGTTCTGACGACCCATTATCTGCATGAGGCAGAAACGCTGTGTGATCACATCGCCATCCTCGATGAAGGCCAGTTGATCACCTCAAAACCCAAGCAGGAGCTGCTCGACGGGGCCAGCCGCAAAGAGCTGAAACTGACGCTTGCGGCACCACCGCCACCGACACTGCCAAACTCTCTGCAAGATATCGGCGCACGGTGGCAAGGGGACCATCTGGCCATTCTATATGACCCCAAGAAAATCACTGCTGCCAGCATTATCGGAATGGTTACGTCGGTCGGCCTTCATGTTGAGGAAGTCAGCACGGTTGAGCCCGATCTAGAAGACGTTTTTCTCGACCTCACTGGTAAGTGACACAACAGATCAGCCCGATAAAACTATTTGCCGCCAGCGGTTGTGTTCACACAGCAGATCATCTAAAAAGCGGAAGGTGAATGCACCCGTAGCTCAGCTGGATAGAGCGCTGCCCTCCGAAGGCAGAGGTCAGAGGTTCGAATCCTCTCGGGTGCGCCATTTATCTCATGTTTATCAATAGTTTAGCCAAGTAAAGCCATTTGCTCGCCCTTGTCACCTGTGTTTTCAAAACTAGCGGATTTCCTAGGGTTTTGCCATAGTGATGTCGGTGAACTGTGACAAAAGCTGTGACAAACCCTCCAGTCACACGCCTGTACCGACACACTCTCTAATGAGAATATTATTGCGCATACAGCCTTTTCTTTGAAAGATAATTGCGCATCTCATGGTGCTTTTTAATCCATTAAATTCAATAGCTTATATTTGTGTCCACCCTTAGCGAATAGCGGCGGCGGAAAGGGGTACAGAAATGAACTGATTGGATGCAATCCTGATTCGGCAAATCACGCGCGCACGCACCCAAACCACCCTCCCGGCCTTTGCCGTCTGGAGGGTCTTTTTATGTCTTCTGTCAGAGTCACACATTCTGGCAGCCATCAACAAGGAGATGATCTTGGATAATCAACAGAGCATTAGGACTGAAAGCCAGCCAACCAGCTACCCCTGTACAGATGTAGGCAATATGGAGAGATTTGTTGCCCAACACGGCTCTTATCTGCGCTCGGGTGGCACTGCAACGACATGGCATAAGTGGGATGGCAAGAGATGGAAGCCCTCCAGCACGGCAGACATCTTCAATCTGGCACTGGCTACGGTCTCCTCAATTAAAGATGAGGTACACACGGCAAAAGCGAGCGCGGAGGCGGCTGAGCTACACAGATGGGCCACCATCTCCCAGGGCGAGGCCAGAATAAAGTCTATGGTCAATATGGCCTCAAAGCATGAAAGCCTGCTTGTCTCACCTGAAGCTTTTGATACCGACAGGATGAAGATCAACTGCAACAACGGCATAATCAACCTGAAAACGGGCGAGCTCCTCACAAGGGACACAAGTGATCTTGTTAGCAAGATAATCGACATCGACTATATACCAGGTACGCCAGCACCAAGATTCAATGCATTCATAGCTGACATCTTCGACGACGACAAAGGGTTGATGGGCTGGGTCAAAAGAGCACTCGGCTATACGCTGACAGGGTCTGTGGAAGAGCAATGTCTTATGTTTGGTCTTGGTTCTGGAGCCAATGGCAAATCGACTTTACTGGAACTGATTTACTACATCATGGGCGATTACAGCACCCTCATGGATCTCGATACGCTCCTGGCCGAAAAGAAGTCAGACATCCGATCCAAAGAGAGCGTTGGCCTCTTAAAGGGCTCTAGGCTAGCAGTGGCCTCTGAAGTCTCGAGCACCAGCAAACTCAATACGGCACAGGTAAAAAGGTTATCAGGCGACGAGAACCTCATTGGTGCAAAGCTCCATGGGGCAAGCTTCACCTTTGCACCTCAGTTTAAACTTTGGCTTCTGCTTAATCATTTGCCATTTGTCAGAGAAGGCTCGAATGCATTTTGGCGACGAGCCAAGGTGGTCCCATTTGCAAAGCAGTTTTCTGGCGACAAACTCGACACCAGATTACCCCAGAAACTGAGAGCCGAGAAAGAGGGCGTCCTTGCCTGGCTGGTGGAAGGTGCTGTTGAATGGCATCAGCAATTAAACTTGAGCAAAGGAGCGTCAGGTCTTGGTGAGTGTAAAGCAGTCGAAGAACAAATTGCCATTTACAAATACGACAATGACCTTACCTCACGGTTTCTAGATGATTGCACCCAGCAATCAAAAGGAACATGGATAGCTGCAAGAGAGCTTTATGATAGCTATGGTAATTGGTGTCGGCATAATGACATCGACAACATAGTCACAGAGAACATCTTTAGTAGCCGAATGCAGGAACGTGGTCTTAAGAAGAAAAGAACCAGAGCGGGCTATATCTACGAGGATTTAGTTGCAGTAAGCAGCAACCACTACTCCGACTTCTAGATCCTAGATCCTAGATCAACTTGAGCAGGGCCTTTTGCTTTAGTGTAGTCAGTGTAGTCGAAAACTATAACTATTCTTATAATGAACTATAAGACAATAAGGGTGTTTGGCTACACAGCCTGCACCAAGCCCATTCGGTGCAACCAGGCGGCAAAGGCCCCTCCATCAGCTTTTAGTAATCGTGATAGAGTTTGTCGGTTCAATAAACTTGTTGTCGTTCATTGATCACAATCTCTAAGGAGTGATCCTAGATATGTCTAAGTGTCCCAAATGTGGCTCAAAGAATATCATTGAGATCATCCTCGATGGGCCAATAAGTTTAGATGGATCAAGCAATGATCACCTTGGATCCAACCTGTACTGTGATGACTGTGGTTATAAACTGCCGCCGATCCGGGTAGTTCAAGATGCGGCTCCAGCAACTATAATTGATCTTGACTCAAGGCGGCCTAAAACAAGCCAAAAGAAGGCAGAATAGGCCCCGAGGCCTGTTGAAAAAGGAGCAGAAGTTGCTATATAATTAGCTAAGGCATTTAACTACCAACTTGTACGCCTTGGCATTCGCCTAAAGTACTAAAGCGGAGGACAGCGTCATGACTACGCACCACGTTTCCCTATATCATCCCAAAACTGAACAGCCTGATAGCACTGTGCTTAAACAGGAAC
>SHBD01000001.1 GCA_004212735.1 SAR116 cluster bacterium | reverse complement strand
CTGATCCTTGCCACTGAGGGCGCAAGTTTTGCCCTGCCGGAAATTCGCGCTGGCACGCTGGCCGATGCCGCCACCATCAAATTGCCAAAACGCATCCCCTATCATGTGGCGATGGATTTGTTGCTGACCGGACGCTGGATGGACAGTGCCGAGGCGCATAAATGGGGGCTGGTGAACGAGGTAATGGCCGATGGACCCGCGCTGTATGACCGCGTTTGGGAGCTGGCAAAATTGCTGGAGTCAGGGCCGCCGCTGGTCTTTGCCGCGATCAAGGAAGTTGCCCGTGAGGCCGAGAACATGAAATTTCAGGACGCCCTGAACAAGATCACGAAAATGCAGCTGGCAACTGTCGACAAGCTGTATAACTCAGAGGATGGTCTTGAGGGTTTCAAGGCCTTTGCCGAGAAACGGGACCCGGTCTGGAAAGGCCGTTAGGCGGGCAGGTCGCATCAAGGGCAAGATTGTTATTTCAGGGCAGCTATTTCAGGGCAGCTATTTCAGGGCGGTAACAGTTTCGATCAGGGCCGCATTGATCTGGCGCGGGCCGGTATCAAGGCGGTTTTGGTGACGCCGTGCCCCCGGAATGCGCACACCATCCATCGCCGTCAAGCGGTCCATGAACCCCTCGACATGGGCCTGCCAGCCATCACCGGCAATCAGTTCTGGCGACAGGCCGATTACCATCTCACCGCCGCGCGGCGGACCGCCATCGCCGTTGTCATTTTCCCGCGCCTCAAAGCTGAACTGCTCACCTGTCAGACCGGCGGCCAGCAATTCAACCATCATGGCGATTGCCGAACCTTTGTAGCCGCCAAAGGGCAGCAGGACACCTTTGGCGATGGCGGCCGGATCAGTGCTTGGCTGGCCATCAGCATCAAGACCCGTGCCAAGGGGAACACTCCTGCCATCACGCGCGGCGATCTGGACATCGCCCATCGCCATCGCCGCCGTTGCCATATCATAACAGACAGGCGTTTTTCCCGGGCGTGGCCAGGCAAAGGAAATGGGATTGGTGCCGAACAGCGCCGTTGACGATCCAGCTGGCGCGACCATCGGCATATAGGCCGTGCAGGCAATGCCAACAAGACCACGGTCGGCCAGATATTCAGTCTCCGGCCAGAGCGCGGCAAAATGGTGAACCCCGGTGAGTGAGAGCGCGGCAACGCCGATCTCGGCCGTGGCCTCAGCCAGCACCGGCAGCCCCACGGCCTGAGCCAGCGGCGCAAAACAGCCCTGCCCATCAACATGGATGATGGCGGGTGTCTTTTTGGTCACCACCGGCTTTGCCGTGCCATCAACCTTGCCGGAGCGCAACGCCTTGACATAGCCGGGCACACGGAAAACACCATGCGAGTGGGAGCCATCACGCTCCGCCCGGGTCATGATGTCGGCAAGGGCCGCGGCGTTGGCATCGTCACAGCCATTGGCGATCATCACATCGGTGATGAGCGCCGAAATTTCATCAAGGGTCAAAGACACGGTATCAGGCATAGTCACTCCATGACCCCGATCACAGGGCCTTATCAAGGGATTCGATGAAAGAGCCCAATGGGACCAAGGTTACTCGGTAGCGCGGTTACTTGTAGCGCGGCTGACTGGTTCCCCGGTCCGGCCGTGCCATCGCGGTGATTGCGGCATTGATGTCAATCTTGCCAATGGTCTTGCCATCATGATCAACGACGGTGCCCGTATCCTTGCCAACCGATGCGAGCGTTTGCAGTGCATCCTCAAGCGCGGTGTCCATTGGCAGTTTCGGGCCGGACGCCCGCGCTGCCTTGGCCATCACAGAGCGCACTTCGATCACCCGTCCCCGATTGATATCCTTGATGAAGTCAGAGATGTAATCGTCTGCAGGTCTCAGAATAATGTCCTGCGGATCCCCTTGCTGAATGGATTCACCATCACGCAAAATAGCAATCTGATCACCAATCCGCAAAGCCTCATCCAAATCATGGGTGATGAAAACGATTGTCTTGTGCAACTCTTCCTGCAAATCGAGCAGAATATCCTGCATGTCGGTCCGGATCAGCGGATCAAGCGCCGAAAAGGCTTCGTCCATCAGCAAAATCTCAGCATCCGTTGCCAGCGCCCGGGCAAGGCCGACACGCTGTTGCATGCCGCCCGACAATTGCGCCGGAAAATGGTTTTCGAAACCGCCAAGGCCCACACGATCAATCCAGCGCTGGGCGCGCTCCGCCGCCTCACCCTCGGCGATGCCCTGAATGGTCAGGCCGTAGGCCGCATTCTGGGCCACGGTGCGGTGTGGCAACAGGGCGAATTTCTGGAACACCATGGATGATTTGTGCCGGCGAAACTCACGCAGCTCTTCCTGCGACATGGCAAGCACATCCTCACCATCGACAATCACCTGGCCCTCGGTTGGCTCAATCAACCGGTTGATGTGCCTAATCAGGGTCGATTTGCCGGAACCGGACAACCCCATCACCACCTTGATTTTCTTTTCCGGGATATCAATGTTGATGTCCCTGAGGCCAAGAACATGACGGTGATCATCCAGCAGACTCTGTTTTGTGGCACCATTGCGCACATGCTCCATCGCCGCCTTCGGGTTGTCGCCAAAGACCTTGTAGAGATTGCTGATCTTGATTTTGATTTTAGCCATGGTCGGCCCCCTGACGGTGCGCCTGCAGGCGCCGCCCATATTCCTGAGAAACACGGTCAAAGATGATGGCGAGGGTGACAATGGCCAGACCATTGAGCAGGCCCAGTGCCAGATACTGGTTGGAGATCGCCCGCAACACCGGCAGGCCAAGCCCCTTCACCCCGATCATTGAGGCGATCACGACCATCGCCAGCGACATCATGATTGTCTGGTTCACGCCGGCAAATATATTGGGCAACGCCAGAGGAATCTGCACGCCGAAGAGACGCTGTCTGTAATCAGCGCCAAAAGCATCGGCAGCTTCGAGGACTTCTTTGTCGACAAGGCGAATGCCAAGATTGGTCAGACGGACAATCGGCGGGATGGCATAGATGCACACCGCGATCAGCCCCGGCACCTTGCCAATGCCAAGCAGCATCACCACTGGGATCAGATACACGAAGCTCGGGATCGTCTGCATGATGTCAAGAACCGGCGTAATCGCAGATTGCACGCGGTTGGAGCGCGCCATGAGAATGCCAAGAGGAATGCCCAGCACAATGCACAGCATCGTTGCCACCGAAATAATGGCTAACGTGGCCATGGTATCTTCCCACATGCCAAGATACCCAATTACCAAAAATGCTGCCGCCGTTCCGGCAACCAGCTTCCAACTACGAGAGCCAAGCCACGCGAGAGCGCAAATCACAATAATAACGATTGGCCATGGGGCATTTGTCAGCAGTTTTTCCAGCCATACGAGAAACCACAGAAGCGGTTCAAAAAATGTCTCGATAGCCTCGCCATAAGTGCGCGAGAATTCACGAAAAGAGGCATCAATGCCCTTTTTAAAATCACGCAGATCCTGGCGACCCATCTCAGGGAATTCAGCGAAAAAATCCATTTTGACACCTTCGGATTTTGATCAGATCAAAAAATAGAATAGGCCCGCCAAACAAGTGTCTGGCAGGCCATTGGATAGTGCTAGCACATGGGTTTAAAGTGCCGCTTTAATTTTGGCAGCAGCGTCTGCTGAGACCCATGCTGTCCAGAGGTCCTCATGCTGGAGAAGGAACTCGATAGCGGCGTCGCCACCACCTGCCTGCTCATCAGCCATGTAAACCAACATCGCATTCATGATTGGACCCGGGAAAATCCGCTTGCTCAGATATTCCACGGCTGGTCCACCACGCTTTTGGAAATCAGTTGTCACAACGGTGTGCACCTCTGAATGTGTCCATGATGATGGCTTTGGATTGGCACAATCCTGCTCGGCCTTGACGATACAGCCGTCCCAGTTTTCAGCACCGCCCCAATCACCCATCGACACAGGCACCATTGAGTACTTGCCGATCATCGCGGTTGGTGACCAGTAGTAGCCAAGCCAGTTCTCGCCACGCTCAGCAGCTTTTGCCATTGAACCGTCAAGACCAGCAGCTGAGCCTGGATCTACCAGAAGCCAGCCTTTGGCTTCCATGTCGAAAGCCCGGAACAGATTGGCGTTGGCCAACTGGCAACCCCAACCAGCCGGACAGCCGATGAACGCACCCTTTGATGGGTCTTCTGGATGTGGGAACAGATCCGGACGCGACAACAGAGCGTTTACGTCATTGACGATCTCTGGATGCTTTTCAGCAGTGTGTGGTGGCACCCACCAGCCTTCACCAAGCTGAGTGATTGGGCCCTCAACGGCAGACATCAGACGGCCTTCATCCATAGCCTTGAACAATGGCTCACGCACAGCGTTGATCCACAGCTCACCGGCAACATCCGGCTGACCTTTTTCGTTCATGGACGCAAAGGTTGTCATTGTCGCACCTGAAACCAGCTCGACTTCACAGCCATAGCCTTCTTCGAGGATAATCTTGTCAACATTGGCCATCAACTCGGCAGACGCCCAGTTCATCTCGGCCATGGTCATTGATCCGCAGGCATGACCGTCAGCAGATGCCTGACCAGCCATTGTGAAGACAGCTGCGCCAGTGATGGCCGCTGCGGTTAGAAATTTCTTCATTTGGGGTTCCCTCCCATTAAATTTATCAATCCACGATCTCGCGCCTACTTTAGAAAACACCAAGGCCGGCGCAGGCACGCACATGCTAAGACGTTAGGTTGCCCCAGCCAATGGGTCGGGTCAAGTTACGACATCAGACGGTCAAGTCACGACATTTCAAGATGGTGAAAATTCGCCGCAGACAACGCCGGCAGATGCAGCGAGCATCGGACCAATCCAAGTGTCAGACTGGCATTGCCGGATTTTGCCGCCGCCCGGGCGATGGCCTATGATCACCGGTCACAGCATGGTGGTGGATTGCCGCAGGAAGCCTCACTGGCGATACTCTGGCTCCTCCTCGTCAAGAATACTGCGAATCGCCAGCATGTAGGTGGTTGCACCACCCTCATAATTCTCAAATTGCTGCGCTGTTGTCTCGGCAACATCATCCGGCAACACCGCCAGCTCCTCGCCGGTGGCAATGGCTGTCATGTAGGTCCGGCAGCCCCGTTCAAAATGATAGGCAAGGTCAAAGGCGAGGGCCGGTGTATCGGCGACGGTCAGGAAGCCGTGATTGCCCATCATCATCATCATCTTGTTACCCAGCAAAGTCGACAGACGCTCCGCCTCGTCACCCAGCCCCATGCCGCCAAAGCCCAAATCAACGGCGACCCGGTTGTGAAAGCGGCAACTTGTCTGGTCGATGGCTGGCAATGTGGGAGATTTCAGCGCGCTGAGCGCCGTTGCATAATGTGTGTGCAGATGGACAATGCAACGCGCCTGTGGGTTGTTGCGGTGCATCGCGCTATGGATGGCCCAGGCGGTCGGGTCTATCCGGCCGCGTAGTTCGGCTGGATATTGCGCCGCGTCAATCTCGATCAGATCGCTTGCCCGCATTTTCGAGAAATGCTTGCCAAACGGGTTCATCAAGAAGCGCTGCCCGTCATCGGAGATGGCATAGGAAAAGTGATTGGCAACGCCCTCATGCATGTTCTCGCGCGCTGTCCAGCGGAAGATTGCTGCCAGATCCCGGCGCGCCTCATCACGGTCAATAATAATCTCAGACATTTCTGTAACTCCTCCATCCAATGGCTTTACCCTGCGCAAAGGAGAATTAAACCTGCCGTAAAAACCTGTCTGTTGGCAATTGATTTTTACCCCTATACGCGCTGACAGCGGCAAATGTATGATGGCGAAAACCACCATCTGGAGAGACCTCATCATGCAGATATGTCAGTCCTATATCGGCGGCAAGAGCTGGCCGAGCAGCCAGCCACCGATCGACAAATTCTATGCAGCGACAGGCGAGGTGATCGCACAGGTCGAGCCTGCCACCGCCGAAATGCTGGATGAGGCGGTTGCCATCGCCAGCGAGGCACAGCGCGGATGGGCCGCGCTTGAGGCTGGACAGCGCGGTGAAATTCTGCAGCGCGCCGCCACCCTGATGCGCACGCACAATGACGAGTTGGCTCGCCTCGAGGTGATGGATGTTGGAAAATGTTTTGGTGAGGCGGTGAGCGCGGATGTGCCAAGCGGACCCGATGCGCTGGCCTATTTTGCCGCGCTGGCGCAGACCGGGACAGGGGACATGCACCGTTTTGGCGATGCCATTGCCTACAGCGAGCGGGTGCCGCTTGGGGTCTGCGCTGGCATTGGCGCCTGGAACTATCCGGTGCAGATCGCCTGCTGGAAGGCGGCGCCGGCGTTGGCTGCGGGAAATGCGTTTATCCTCAAACCTTCGGAAATGACACCGCTCTCCGGAAACCGCATTGCCGAGCTGTTTGCCGAGGCCGGTCTGCCGACAGGGTTATTCCAGGTGATCCATGGGGATTACCATATCGGGCGGGCGATCTGTGAGCATCCGGGCATTGCCAAGATTTCGCTGACCGGTGGTGTCGAGACGGGCAAGCTGATCATGGCGCAATCAGCGCAGACTTTGAAAAAGGTAACGCTTGAGCTTGGCGGTAAATCACCGCTAATTGTGTTTGCCGATGCCGATTTCGACAGTGCAGTGCAGACCGCCTTGGACGCCAATTTCTATACCGCAGGCGAGGTCTGTTCAAACGCGACACGCATTTTTGTCGAGGACGGCATTGCCGCAGATTTCATCGCCGCGATGGTGGAAAAGGCCGAAGCGATGAGCGTTGGCGATCCGATGGCACCCGATGTCGATATGGGGGCGCTGATTTCCGCCCCGCATCTGGAGAAGGTTTTGGATTATGTGCAGATCGGCATTGCCGAGGGCGCAGAGCTGGCGACAGGCGGCCACCGGGTTCACCCGCAGGGATTCGAGGACGGCTATTTCATGGAACCAACCATCCTGACCCAATGCCGGGATGACATGCGCGTCGTTCGTGAAGAGATTTTCGGGCCGGTGATGTCGGTGCTGACTTTCGCCGATGAGGACGAAGCCATCCGCCGCGCCAATGCCACCGATTTTGGCCTTGGCGCCGGGTTGATGACACGCGATCTGGCACGCGGCCACCGGGTTGCCGCCCAATTGGAAAGCGGCAATGTGTGGATCAACACCTATAATCTGTTGCCACCTGGCCTGCCTTTTGGCGGGGTGAAACATTCCGGGTTTGGCCGCGAAAACAGCCATTATTCGCTAGATGCCTATAGTGAGGTCAAAACGACCTATGTACAGCTTTAAAGGTGTGCGGCTTTAATATGTACAGCTTTACGGCGTAACGCTGTAGGACGTAAAGCTCTACGGCCGGAGAGCATCCCGCGCCTAAAGCAGCACCTGTACGGCGTCTTATGGTTTTCTTTTGAGTGACTATTCGATGCCGTTCGGCATGTTGAATGGTGCTGTGTGGGACCATTTTATTGATGACCCAACAACCCTTAACATTTATTGGCCATAGGCCCAGAATCGGTAAAGCGTGGGTAACGCAAAGGCACAGCTAGGGTAAAGCAGGGGTAAAGCAGGGGAGAATTTCATATTATCACGTCACAAAGGCGCCCCGCTTTTTTTACCGTTACTTTTTTGCGTTATTTTTTGGCGTTATTTTTTACCACTATACGTGCCGACAACAGCATAGGTATGATGGCAAAGACCACTATTCGGAGACGCATCACCATGCAGATCTGTCAGTCCTATATTGGCGGAAAAAACCGGCCACACAGCCAGCATTGGTTGGCGGTCTGTAACAAAATCAAACCGGCCCCCATCCACCTCCAGGTGGGTGACGCGTGACAACGCCATCTCCATCGTCGCCAGTGACCAACCTCCGGCTCTTCCAGACAATGGCTGGCGCTGAACATGGTGGTGCTGAACTGTTCTTTGAGCGGCTTGCCATCGCCTTTCAAGGGACCGGCATGACGCAGCAATTGATGATCAAGCCCATCAAGGATCGCATATCCCGTCTCACCGCCGCCGGTATTCACGTCACCGGGTGTAGGTTTTCACCACTCCTTGCAGCAGTGCATCGCCGCCAAATTGTTAACGCCATTCACCGCAGCAAACCAGATGTTATTCTTAGCTGGATGAATAGGGCCACCATGTTAACGCCGTCAACATCATGCCCGCATGTCGCACGGCTTGGTGGGTTCTATAATTTGAAATATTATCATGGCTGCGATTGGTTGGTCGCCAACACAACAGATATCGCCGACTATCTGATCGCCGAGGGCGTGCCAAAAGACCGCGTTCATTACCAGATCAATTTTGTCCCCGACGGACGCGAAGGGCCGGTTTTTGAGGGGCCGCGCGGCGATGAACCACGCAGCGATGGACCGATCATAGGCGCGCTTGGAAGATTGCATCACAACAAGGCCTTTGACACGCTGATCCGCGCCTTTGCCACCTTGCCTTCGGGTATGTTGTGGCTGGCAGGTGAAGGGCCGGAACGCGCGATGCTTGGCAAGCTTGCGGACGAGCTTGGCGTTGGCGACCGCGTGGCGTTCCTCGGCTGGCAGGAAGACCCGCAGGCCGTCATCCGTGGGCTCGATATTCTGGTTTGCCCGTCGCGGCACGAACCCTTTGGCAATGTTATCGCCGAGGGGATGGCCTGCGGCAAACCGGTAATCTCAACCCGCACAAATGGTGGCCTCGAATTGATTGAGGATGGCGTGAATGGTCTTTTGGTGCCTATAGATGAAGACCGCGCGATGGCGGATGCGCTTGGCCAGCTGACACCTAACATGGCATTGGCGACGGATCTGGGGGAAAATGGGCGAACCCATTGGCAGGCTAACCTTTCGCCGCAGAAAGTGACAAGTGACTGGATCGCCTTTCTTGAAAAGGTGGCCGGCTGATGTGCGGGATCGGCGGATATTTCCTGCGCCCCGGTGGCACAGTACCAACAGACGCACTTGAGAAAATGAAGAGTGAGCTGGCGCATCGCGGCCCAAATGGCAGCGGCCAGTTCACTGACAGCACTGTCGGGTTCGTCCATACACGCCTGTCGATTGTTGATCTGGCAAATGGGGCACAGCCCTTTATCGCGCCAGCCGCTGATGGTGGCAAGGTGCTGGTCGCAAATGGCGAGATTTACAATCACGCAATGCTGCGACAATCACATTGCGCCGGCTATAATTTCAGCTCCAATTCAGATTGTGAGACGCTGCTGGCGCTGTGGGCGCGCCATGGCACCGCTGCCCTCAAGCAGCTTCGCGGCATGTATGCGGCCGCGCTTTATGACCCCGGCAAAAATGAGGGGCTGTTGATCCGTGATCAATTCGGAATCAAGCCGCTTTATGTATGCGAGACAAAGGATGGGCTGTTCTTTGCGTCGGAGATCACCGCGCTGCGGGCAATTGGCCTCGTCGATATGGCGCCTGACCCGCTGCATGCCGCCTGTATCATCGACCGGCAGTTCGCCCCAGACGATCTGCCGGCCTTCAGCACAATCAGGCGTGTTGCGCCGGGCGAGATGCTGGTCATTCGTGATGGGCAAATTGCCGAAACCTATATTGATGCACCACTTGAAGAGGGGATGACGGATCCAGCCACACCGACGATAGACAGGTTCGAGGCGGAGCTTCACAACAGTGTTGCAACACATTTGATGGCTGATGTCCCACTCGGCCTGTTCTTTTCCGGCGGCGTCGATTCCACAGCCATCCTTGCCGCGCTTACCGATCTGCGGTCACGCGATGGAGATGAGGAGCCTATCCTTACCTATAATGTGCGTTTTGGCAGCGGTGAGAATGAAGAAGCTAGCCTTGCTGCGTCGCTTGCCGCCGCTGAAGGTGCCGATTTCGTTGATGTGCCCTATGGCAAGGCAGACTTTCTTGCGGATGCCGGGCTGGCAGCGCTGGCTTGCGATGATGCGGTGGCCGACTATGCCATCCTTCCAACGCTGCATTTGGCGCGCCGGGCGGCCAAGGATGTCAAGGTGGTGCTATCCGGCGAGGGCGGCGATGAGTTCTTTGCCGGCTATGGTCGTTATCGGGCAGGCCTGCGCGCCATCGGCGCGAAATTCCCAACCAGGCCCGGCCCGGCCATGCGGGCAGAATTGTTTGCCGATGATGTGACACGACGGCTGGCCGCGCGCTATGATCTCGCGGGCGCCTCCATGCCGGGCTTATTGCAACGGCTGACCGACCAGCACAGCTCACTTGCCGCGCTGCAACGCCATGACATTGATGATTGGCTGCCCAATGACTTGCTGATCAAGCTTGACCGATGCCTCATGCGCCATGGGTTGGAAGGGCGTACGCCATTCGTTGACAGGCAGATGTCTTACTATGGATTTCACCTACCATTGGCGGCGAAGATCGGGCGTGGCGGTGGCAAGAATCTCGTCAAATCCTGGCTTTCCAGACGCCTGCCAGCCTGCCAGCCCTTTGCCAAAAAGCGCGGCTTTACCGTGCCTGTTGGCAGCTGGATTGCAGAGGAGTCCCACACGCTTGCGCCATTGGTGGCAAAGCAAAATGGCGTGGCAGAACTGATACGCGCAGATAAGGCGCGCTCGGTCATCGCATCAGCAGATGGTCGTGGTGGGTTGCTGGCATGGCGTCTGTTGTTCTACGCGCTGTGGCATCAGATTCATTGTTGCGGTGCCAGCGCCGAACAACCTGTTGCCGATATCCTTGCCGCGCGCGGCTAGCTGGGAGCGTCTAAGGTGATTGGCAGGGCGGTGGTGAATTTGATCTGTTCCATGGCAAAGGAGGAGCTGACATCAGTCAATTCCACGCTGGAAATCAGCTTGCGATAAAAGGCGTCATAGGCAGCCATATCGGCGACCACAACGCGCAGCATGTAATCCACCTCACCGCTCATCCGGTAAAATTCGACAACTTCGGGCATCGCCGAGACCATCGCGGCAAACTGGCTGAGCCAATCGGCATTGTGCTGGTCCGTGCGGACCGCAACAAAGACCGACATGCCAACACCGAGTTTCTGGGCATCGAGCAGAGCCACGCGCTGGCGGATGATGCCTGATTCCTCCAGCCGCTGAATGCGCCGCCAGCACGGCGTGACAGACAAGCCAACCTTGCGGGCAATATCTGCGACCGGCTGGGCCGCATTTTCCTGAAGATGCTGGAGAATTTGACGATCAATTCTGTCCATCGAGACCTGCCTCCAATAATGATGCGCCCTCATTCTGGGAGTGGGAGGAAACACCAAATATTTCTGTTTGTATAAGATATTAGTCGTGATTTTTGCTAAATTCATCCCCTTAATCTGGAATATAGCAAAATTTTTACAAATATTTTGATTTTGGACATGCTGAAATCTGGTCAGTGCCGGGACTTGCCATAACGCATTGAGACCGGCATGATCCGCGCCATGAATGATGATAAAGCAACAATTGAGATTCTGATCGCCGACCAGTGGGATGATTATGCCCTGCTAGACAGTGGCAATCTGCTGAAGCTGGAGCGTTTCGGACCCTATTGTTTTGTGCGGCCAGAACCACAGGCAATGTGGAAACCACGGCTTGACGCCAATCACTGGCAGGCTGATGGCACCTTCATCGCATCGCAGACAAGCCGCCGTGATGGCGAAGATGGTGATGATGGTAATGACGGTAATGACAGTAAGGGCGGCGGTTGGAAACTACGCAACGGCCTGCCTGCTGATTGGGAGATCGGCTATCAATCGCTGCGCTTTCGCGCCCGACCAACGCCCTTTCGCCATCTTGGCTTTTTCCCCGAACAGGCGTGTCACTGGGACTGGTGCGCGGCAAAAATCCGGGCTGCCACCACGGCCGGATCACCGGACAGCCGGCCCCGCATCCTCAATTTGTTTGCCTATTCCGGCATTGCCAGCCTGCACGCCGCCGAAGCCGGTGCCGAGGTGACACATGTTGATGCCAGCAAAAAAGCGATCACGCATGCCTTTGAAAACCGCGATGCGGCCGGGCTTCAGGACGCACCGATCAGGTTTATCACCGATGATGCAATGCGGTTTGTCGAGCGCGAGTTACGGCGTGGGCGGTGCTATGATGGCATTATCATGGACCCGCCAAAATATGGGCGCGGCCCAAAAGGCGAGATTTGGCGGGTCGAACAGGATCTGGTGCCGTTGCTATCGGCTTGCCGTGATCTGCTATCAGACACGCCCTTGTTCATGCTGCTGACAATCTATGCGATCCGCGCCTCATCGCAGGCAGCGCATTACGCAATGCGCGAGGTGATGACGGGGGGACAGGTGACATCGGGGGAACTCGCCGTTGCCGAGGCGCAGGCCAACCCACGGATCATCTCGCAGGCCAATTTCGCCCGCTGGCAGCCGGCCAGCTAGTCGCGGTTGCGCACCGCCTCATACAGCGCCACGCCCGTTGCCACCGCAAGATTGAGCGAGTCTGAGCGGCCCCGCATCGGCATGCGGATAAGCTGTGTGCAGATTTGCATTAGAGGATCCGGCAGACCTGCCTGCTCATTCCCCATCATCACAATCAACGGCCCATCATAGGCCGCGGTGCGATAATCGGCGCTGGCAGGCAATGCCGTGCCAAGGATGCGGCCGGGCCAGTCGCTGGCAAATGCCAGAAACTCCGGCTGGCTGCAGCTGGCAATGGCGACATTGAACACCGCCCCCATCGAGGCGCGTACCGCTTCGACGGAATAGGGGTCGGTGCAATCATCAATCAGAATCAGGCCGCGTGCACCGGTTGCATCAATGGTGCGCATGATTGTGCCCAGATTACCCGGATCACGCACACGGTCGAGCGCCACCCATATGTCAGACGGATCTGGGTGAATGTCAGCCAGGCCGATATGGCGCTGGGCAAAGGCACCAAGCACCATCTGCGGGTTGTCCTTGCGACTGATCCGCTGTAGCAGGGATTCGGTCATCGGTAAGGCGCGCCCCCCGGCCTCGCCAAGTGCGCCAAGTAGTGAGCGGACGTGTTTGTCATTCTCGCGCCCGGCAAGAAAGGCGAGCCTGTGCATCTCCCAGCCAAGCGCCGCCGCTTCGGTGCAGATGCGCGTTCCCTCGGCAAGAAACCAGCCTGTCTGGCGGCGGTATTTGCGTTCATGCAGGGATCGCAGCCGTTTGACCTCGGCATTTGCAGCGCTGGTAATTGGCGCGGGTATGGCGGCGATTGATGATGTCATGACGGATGGTTTAGCAGAAAGCAGCACGGGGTGATAGATCATCAGCGGGGCTGGTTTTGGGGTGATTATCGCCCGCAACAGAAAAAAGAAACTGGTGCATATTTTTTGTTTTGTTTCCGACAAAAACTGTCGTACTAGGAATTTGGTGATTGGTGTTACACCATGGCCCGATGATCGCACGCATATCAGGGGGTGGCGATGAGTATCCAGACAATTGAAAGCCTGCTTCGACACGAAGACCCAACGCGTCCCCAGCAAATAGGATTCTTGTTGCTCAATGAGTTTTCGATGCTTGCTTTTGCCTCGGCGCTGGAGCCGTTGCGGGCGGCAAACAGACAATCCAATAGAGATCTTTTCAACTGGGTGATCGCCAACCCCGGCGGGACGGTGGCGATAGCCAGCAATGGTGTCGAGGTGCGGGCCGATGGTGATCTCACAATTTTACAGGAATGCCGCATGGTGTTTGTGTGCGCCGGGGTAAATGTGCGCAGCAATACCGATAGGAACGTGCTCAATCTGATCCGCCGACTTGACCGAAATGGCGCAGTCATTGGCGCGATCTGCACCGGCACTTATGTCATGGCTGCCGCTGGCCTGCTTGATGGGCGGCGCTGCACGATCCATTGGGAGAATATTGACGGCTTGTCAGAGGAGTTTCCCGAGCTGGAAATCACCAATGATCTGTTTGAGGTGGATGGAACACGTGTCACCTGCTCGGGCGGGACGGCATCATTGGATATGATGCTGAACCTGATCACCCAGGCGCATGGGGCGGCGCTTGCCGCCGAGATATCAGACCAGTTCATCCATGACCGGATTCGCGAGCCAACCGACCGGCAGCGGATGGAATTACGGTCACGGCTGGGGGTGAGCCACCCAAAATTGCTGGCCGTCGTCAAAACCATGGAAGACAATCTGGAAGAACCGCTGGCGCAGACCGATATCGCCCGGATGACAAATCTGTCAACGCGGCAGCTTGAGCGACTGTTCAGAAAATATCTGAACACCACGCCGACGCGCTATTATCTCAATCTGCGCCTCGCCAGAGCGCGCCATCTCCTGCGCCAGACATCAATGTCCATCCTGTCGGTGGCGCTTGCCTGTGGTTTTGTCTCGGCATCGCATTTTTCAAAATGCTATCGCGAATGCTATGGCTGCACACCGCGTGCCGAACGGGCGCCAGCCTGAGAGGGCGTCAATTGCAAGAGGGTCACTAGCTTGAGAGGGTTCGGGGCTTGAGAGGGTTCGGGGCTTGAGAGGGTGCTAACCGGCGGCGGCCTTGATTGCCGTGACCATGCTGGCAAGGCCGTTCTTTCGCGTTGCCGACAAATGTGAGTCAAGCCCGATCTCGCGGAGAAATTCAGGTTCGGTTGCCCGAATCTCCTCAGCCGTGCGCCCGGAATAGACACGCAGCAGCAGCGCAATCAACCCCTGAACAATCGCAGCATCAGATGCAGCGTGGAAGACAATCTCATCATTGGCCGATTTCTCGGCAGCAAAATGCACAACCGACTGGCAACCACGCAGACGATATTCATCCTGATGATACTGGCTTGGCAGGGGGGACAGCCGGCGCCCCTGATCGATCAGTAGCTGATACCGGTCTTCCCAATCATCCAGAAACCCAAATTCCTCGGTAATTTCAGTGGCAGCTTCGGCGGCTCTGTTCATGATGTTTACCTGTCAAATACTCAGTCCGTTGGAATGGCGCGTCTTGAGCGCGGCCTAGCTGATATTGCGACGGCGGGCCAGAAGATCAAGAAGCCGAGCGGCAGCATCGGTTGATTTTGTTCCCGGCAGAAACACTGCGGCTGCACCAGCAGCCTCAAGCGCGGGAATATCCCCCGGCGGAATGACACCGCCAACGACAAGTTCAATATGCCGCCCCTCACCCCTGTCGAGGCGGCGGCGCAGGGCGGGAACCTGAGTGAGATGGCTGGCTGCCAATGTCGAAACACCAACCGCATCGACATCATGCGCAATCGCCAGATCATAGACCTCATCCGGGCTTTGAAACAAAGGGCCGGTTGTGACCTCGAACCCCAGATCGGCAAAGGCTGAGGCGATTACCTTCTGGCCGCGGTCATGCCCATCCTGACCAAGTTTGGCAACCAGAATGCGCGGTGGCCTGCCCGTTGCCGCAACAAAGGAGTCGACCCGGTCCTGGAGAATTTCGATATCCCTGGCCCCGTGCATATGGCGTTTCCACACACCCCGCACACCATTGATTTTGGCCTTGTGACGGCCAAAATGCGTGGCAAGCGCCTCTGACATCTCGCCGACTGTTGCCCGTGCGCGGGCTGCCTCGATGGCGCGTGGCATCAGGTTTTCAGTGCTTGCCGCGGCCGCGGCAAGCGCCTCCAGCGCCGCACCAACACGCGCTGGATCACGCTCGGCTTTGATTTTTTTCAGACCGGCTATCTGCTGGGCGCGGACCCCGCGATTGTCAATGCGGCGCACCTGTACCTCCTCGGTGGTGGAGGCGGTGGTTGCCGGTTGGTATCTGTTGACGCCTACAATGATCTGGTCACCGGAATCAATTTGCGCCTGGGTGGCGGTTGCCACCTCCTCAATCCGCAGCTTTGGCACGCCTTCTTCAATTGCCGCGGCCATTCCGCCAAGTCCCTCAATCTCGGCGATGTGCGCACGGGCCTTGCTGGCCAGCTCCTGCGTCATTGTCTCAACAAGATATGAGCCACCGAAGGGGTCGATGACATGCGCCATGTTGGCTTCGGTCTGCAGATGCAGCTGTGTGTTGCGGGCGATACGCGCAGCATAATCGGTGGGCAGACCGAGGGCCTCATCGAGCGAGTTGGTATGCAGTGATTGGGTATGTCCGGCAACGGCGGCGCTGCCCTCAATGCAGGTGCGCGCGACATTGTTGAAAACATCCTGTGCCGCAAGCGACCAGCCCGAAGTCTGGCAATGGGTGCGCAGCATCAGTGATTTGGGATTTTGCGGTGCGAAATGTGCCTGCATCATCTCCGCCCAGAGCAGCCGCGCCGCGCGCAGCTTTGCCACTTCCATGAAGTAATTCATGCCGATGGCAAAGAAGAAGGACAGGCGCGGGGCAAAGGCATCGACATCAAGGCCCGCGGCAACACCGGCGCGCACATATTCCAGACCATCAGCAAGCGTGTAGGCAAGCTCCAGATCCGCCGAGGCGCCGGCTTCCTGCATGTGATAGCCGGACACCGAAATGAAGTTGAATTTCGGCATGTGATGGGCGCAATAGCCAAAAATATCCGAAATGATCCGCATCGAGGGCGCCGGCGGATAGATATAGGTGTTGCGCACCATGAATTCTTTCAGCACATCATTCTGGATAGTGCCAGCCAATGCCTCGGGCGGCACACCCTGCTCGCCAGCGGCGCTGATGAACAGGGCAAGCACCGGCAGGACCGCACCATTCATCGTCATCGAGACACTCATCCTGTCCAGCGGAATATCGCGGAACAATGTGTTCATATCCGCAATCGAATCAATCGCCACCCCGGCCATACCAACATCATCAGCGACCAGATCATCATCCGAATCATACCCGCGGTGCGTTGGCAGATCAAAGGCCACCGACAGCCCCATCTGCCCTGCGGCAAGATTGCGCCGGTAGAAAGCGTTGGACTCCTCAGCTGTCGAGAAACCGGCATATTGGCGAATTGTCCAGGGCCGCGTTGCATACATGGTCGGATAGGGGCCGCGCAGAAATGGCGCCGTCCCCGGCATGGTGCGGGCGGCCATGGCGATGGCGTCCGGGTTTGGCGACACGATCGCGGGAATGGCGATCTGCTCCGCGGTCATGTGATCAGCGGGCATTTGATCGGCGGGCACGGCAGATGATGGCGTGCTGGCCACAGGTCTGAAATCCATTTTGGTGAAATCTGGAAATGTCCTTGTGGTCATGTTGCTGCCCCCGCAATCATCGCGCGCAATCTGCCAAGCTGGTCGGCATCCGCCAGCAATTCACCCGCATCGGCCATCTGGCACCCGGGCGGCGGCACAATCGGATCATCATCATCATCTCCATCGCCCTCATTATAACCGAGACAGTTGATGATGATATCGGGTCTCGCGGCTGCCAACGCTGCATCCTGATCAGCACACCAGCCAAGCACCACCGGATGCAGACCGGCAATTGCCAGCAAATTCATCACCGCTTTTTGCCGCGATGATTGCGCCATGTCGGGATTGCTGGCCTGCAAGACCAGAATACGCAGCGGGGTGGCCGCCGCCTCACGGCGGATCACCTCAACCAGTGCGGCTGGACGGACAGGTGCTTCCGGCAGCGCAGCCAGTGGTGACGGCTCATCCGGGGCTGGTTGCAGCGTGACGCCGACAAGTTGGGTCTTGCCAGCCCGCAGCGCCGCCTCGCGTCTGACATTCGCCGCCTCAACCAAGGCCGCCAATGACCCCGCCTCAACAAATGCCGGCAACCCGCCCTGTGCCTCGATTGTCTGAAACTGCGACCAGGCGGCGTTCGCCATATCATTCGTTCTGGCCTCGATGAAGGCGGAACCGCCAGCAGGATCGAGCGAACGCGCCAGACCGGATTCCTCGATCATCATCATTTGTGTCATGCGGGCAAGACGGCGCGCCGCCTCACTCTCGCCGGACAGATAATCATGACCAAATGCCGCCATCGCATCCGCACCACCGATTGCCCCGCCAAGCAATGCCGTTGTGGTGCGCAGCATGTTCTCCTCGGGATCAAGAAGCGACATCATGCGCAGGGATGGCCGCCCGATCAGGCGCGGCTGTTTTGTTGGATCAAGGCCGAGGCCGACGAGAAGGTTGGCCAGCAGCTGGCGCATCGCACGCAGTTTGGCAATGCCGTCAAACATGTCGGCAGGCAGCGCAACCGTCAGACAAATCTGGCCGATGAGTGTGGCCAGATCGTGAATTCCTGAATGACCTGCTGAATGACCGGCCGAATGACCGGCACGCAGAATTGCGGCAACACCGGCAAGCACGGCAGCCAACTCGGCAATGGCGGTGTGACCTTGGTTATGCAGCGCCCAGCCATCAGCCATAAAAATGCCGGTAAGTTCGGGATTGTCGGGATGTTCGAGATTGTCAGCCAGCGCAAGACCAGCGGCGATGCTGGACGAGCAGACAGGTGAGTGGGTAAAACAGAGCGATAGCGGCTCCTCACCATAAAGTGCCTGCACGGCGCGCAGCACATCATCGGCTCCGGCAGGTGTGTCGATGATCACTGTGATTGCCGACAGAACCACGCGATCAAACAGCGCTGGCAGCACTGGCGTGATATCCTGATCACTGGACAGCCAGAGACTGCTGGCACCAGATGCGAGCGCGGCAAGACTATGGGTGTTGGCGGCCTTTACCGTGGCATCTTGAAGATCGGCAAGGTGGATCGGCTGGCAGATGTCCCAGCCATATCTGACCCGGTCAGCTGGTGCCTGCGGAATTTGTGGCGTGAGACGGGCCCTTGTTCCGACAGACGGGTCAATCGGATAGAGAACCGACACCATCAGACCATCCTCATCATGGCGGTTCAGACTCTCGGGCGGCGCACCGCCGAGCAGTTTTGTGACCATTTGGGCCCAATCAGCGTGTGATGCGGTCGCAAAAACACTTTCATCTGATGACATGTCACACCTATTGTTTTTATAGTCCCGATTGTTTTTATGGTCCCGCCAGGTTTTGCAATCGCCAGCAGGATGAAACCCGGGACTGGGCGGCACAGCTGGTCCGCCCAAAAGCTGAGGTAAGGATACCCAATGCACGCAGCGAAGGCTACATCTGTTTCCACCACCGCACAGATGCGCCGGCATGACAGATATGTGCTGATCGCTCTTGTCGGGGTGGCTTTGCTGCGCTCGCTCGCCCTTTTTGCCACGCCGCTGGAGCTGGGTGTTGACGAAGCACAATACTGGCTGTGGAGCCAGAATTTCGATTTTGGGTATTACACAAAACCGCCGATGACCAGCTGGATTATCGCTCTCACCCATGGGCTGCTCGGGCATGAGAGCTGGGCCGTACGGATTGCCGCCCCCTGGCTTCATCTTGGCACGGGCCTGATGATCTGGCAGACCGCGCGGTGGCTCTATGGGGATGCTGCCGGACG
Source organism: SAR116 cluster bacterium (assembly GCA_004212735.1). Classification (GTDB taxonomy): domain Bacteria; phylum Pseudomonadota; class Alphaproteobacteria; order Puniceispirillales; family Puniceispirillaceae; genus MED-G116. Next base: position 241,594 of record SHBD01000001.1, on the reverse strand, counting down.
CTGGGGGGCGGTGTTGTGGATGGTGCTTCCCGCCGTCAGCCTTGGCAGCTTCATCATGTCCACCGACACGCCGTTGCTGTTCTTCTGGAGCGCCGCTCTGATGTTTGTCGTTGGCACGCTCCGCCAGAAGATCGCCCCCACCTCCGGCATGGCGCTTGCCGGTGTCATGATTGGTGGCGGAATGCTGGCGAAATATGCGGCTGTCTATTTTGCTGTTGGCATCGTGCTTTTTTGGGTTTGGCAACGCCGCCATCGACGCAGCCGACCGTCACCAGACATGGAATTCGGTGATCTCTCAGCGCGGCAGATCGGCCTGTTGCTGGCTGGCATGCTGCTGGCGGCAAGCCCGAATCTCGGCTGGAATCTGCTGCATGATTTTGCCACGGTGCGGCATCTCGGAGACAATGCAAATCTGGCAAAACAATCCTTCAGTCTGGCAGGAAGCGCCGCATTTCTGGGCGCCCAGTTCATTACGGCCGGACCGCTCTGTTTTGCGTTGATGCTGCTGATCATATGGCCACGGCAAAGCACGTCGGCAGACCGGCTGTTGATCTGTCTGTCTGTGCCACCGCTTGCCCTCATGTCACTGCAGGCTTTTGTCAGCGAGGCCAACGCAAATTGGGCGCTGACGGCGATGCCCGCGCTGGTGGTCTGGCTGTCAGGCTGGATCACGCGGGACGGCTGGCGATGGGGTCTTCTCAGCGCTGGGATCAATGGCGGCATTGCGCTGATATTTCTGGCTGTCAGCGCTGCCGCCGATATGGGGCCCCTCACACCAAAATCCGATCCGCTGCGCCGGCTCAAGGGCTGGTCACTGCTGGCCGATGATGTGGATATGGCGCTGACCGCCTCCGGCGCGCGAACCGTCATCACTGACAGACGGGCATCGGCGGCGCTGTTGAACTGGCATTTTCATCAGCGTGACGTCACCATCCTGATTAATGATGCAGACGGCATTCCAAGCAACCATTTTGAGGCGAATTACCCCTGGACGTCACAGCCGGGACGGCAAATTCTGATGCTGAGCGGCGCGCCGGATGCCCCTGCCCTGGACAGCGTGGAATGGATGGGGTCACCAGCGGTTTCAGACGTGGTGATCAGCGATAAGCGCCGCCGGATAATTTATCTGCATCACGGGCGTGAACGGCCGGATATCTAATTCCCCATGTCTGATTGTCAGGCTTTCTGCGCACCGGTGATGCGGGCAAAAATATCCAGCGTTTCCGGGCTCACATGATGTTCAACACCTTCGGCATCTTCCTCGGCGATCGCTTCTGGAACGCCGATCGATACCAGAAAATCACGGACAATCTTGTGTCGCTGGCGGCTTGCCTCGGCAAGAGCCATGCCCTTTTCGGTCAGGAAAATCGAGCGATATGGCTTGGTCTCGACCAAATCCTCTCGCACCAAACGCTGAACGATGGCGTTCACGGTCGGGCTGGTCACGCCAAAACGGGCAGCAAGATCAACGGTCCGCGCCTCACCATTTTCGTCAATCAGATCGGCAATCAACTCGACGTAATCCTCAGCAACCTCGCTTTGATGCGCCTTGCGAATCCGGTCGAACTTCGCAGCGCTCTCGCTGACGTCCATATCATCGCTGCTTTTTGTCTCTCGCTGTGTCTCTCGCTGCGCCATCTTCCTTGTCCCGGGTAAGCCGACCATCAAAATTGCATAAAGTTTATAAAGAATTCCAAAAAGTTTAGCCATGCCAAAAAATTTTGGAATCGTTTCAAACTACAGGGGCAGGACATGTCCCAGCCAGCTGCGAACAGCCGGCGATCAACAGCCGCCAGCACCAGCAATTGGGTTGCGTGGGCGCTGCCGGATGACTATGTTCCCTTCGGGAAGGGAGTCCTGAAGCGGGGACCCTGAGGAAAGGGAGATTGTGATCCATGGATAAGACAACGACAACCGAACTGGAAGCCGCTGCATTTCGCCGTCTCGTTGCCCATCTGCAAAACCGCACCGACGTGCAGAATATCGATATGATGAATTTATCGGGTTTCTGTCGCAACTGCATGTCCCGATGGTATCGGCAGGCAGCCGAGGACCGCGACATCGAAATGACCGAAACCGAGGCACGCGCCATCGTCTATGGGATGGAATATGCCGACTGGAAAGCGCAATACCAGACCGAGGCGACAGCTGAACAAAAAGCCGCCTATGAAAAGAGTCATGCTGCGGTGAAGAAATAGCCGATCATCGCGTCACATTCTCCGGGTCACATTAATCGTCACACTGACTGACCAACAACAGACATCTTAAGGTAGGAACATTCATGGCAATCATCCCCGGAACCGGTGCTGGCGCCGAGCAGCTACAACAATTCATTGAGCGGATTGAGCGGTTGGAGGAAGAAAAACGGGCGCTGATGGCAGATATCAAGGATGTCTATGCCGATGCAAAGGCAACAGGCTTTGAGCCGAAAATCATGCGCCAGATCGTGCGGCTGCGGGGCATGGACCGCGAATTGCTGAACGAACAGGATGAATTGCTAACAACCTATCGCACCGCGCTTGGTCTGGTCTGACAAAAGCGGGCCAAGGCATGACAGTTTTTGCAGACAGGCTGACCGAGGCCAACCGGCAAACCGGCACCGTTCTTTGCATGGGGATTGACCCGCATATGACGATGATTCCGGCGCTGTTTGGCGGCGGAGCGCCCGGCAGCGATGCCAGCATCGCTGCGATTAGGGATTTTGCCAATGCCTGTCTTGGTCAGGCGATTGGCAAGGTTGCCGCAATCAAACCGCAGGCAGCCTTTTTCGAACAGCATGGCTCGGGTGGCATGCAGGTGCTCGCCGAACTTGGCCGCGACGCGGTGAGGGCCGGTCTGCTGGTGGTGATGGACGCAAAACGCGGTGATATTGGCAGCACCTCAACCGCCTATGCCGCTGGCTGGATCGGGCATGACGCCGCCTTTCCATCAGACGCACTCACGATCAACCCCTGGCTTGGCCTTGATACGCTGGAGCCGTTTCTGCAACGGGCTGACGCAACCGGCAGCGGCCTGTTCATTTTGAACCGAACGAGCAATCCGGGGGCCGGTGATCTGCAGGACCAGCTTGTCGACGGCCAACCTCTCTATCACCATCTTGCCGGGATGCTGGCGCCACTCGCCGCAGACCGGCGCGGTGCCAGCGGCTGGTCATCACTTGGCATCGTTGCAGGTGCCACCTGGCCAGAGGATGCACGCCGTCTGCGCGCCATTTTGCCCGATTCGCCGTTTCTGGTTCCGGGATTTGGCGCTCAGGGTGCCGGGCCGGAAAAAGCGCTTGCCGGGCTGAAGCGTGGTAAATTTGGCTGGGAAGGGGGGCTGGTAAACAGCACACGCGGTCTGATTTTCCCTGCCGCAGCGGCAGACGCAAAGTCTATAAGTGACTGGAATAAAGCGATTTCTGATACAGTAGACGCCAATAAAGCGGCGTTGAGCCCCACCGGTTAACACACCAAATCAGCTCAGATTCGACATCTCTGGCATGGCATACCGCACCGCCGGTGACTGCCGCCGCAATACCCACATTATCCTTTGAAATTCACAACTGCGTTACCACGTCAGATTTTGCTTGGGGCGAAATGTTTAATCCGGCGAATGCTTGGCAGGTTGGAGCGTTCTTCCAATAAGCAGAGTGTTAATCTAGGTAAGAAAGCTAAGTGTTGTGAGTGAAGTAGAGGTCCGTGAAGGTGAGCTCATCTGGTACAATGAGCGCAAAGGGTATGGATTTGTTAAAATCGGTGATGCAGAGGTTTTTCTGCACCGGTCTACACTGGATCGATTCGGTTTGATCAGACTCCTCACCGGTGACAGGGTCAGCGTGTCCCTGACAACGAACGAGCATGGGCAGGTCATTCAAGATCTACTGACGGTCAACAGGCCTGTCTCACCATCACCACCAGCGGCCGCAGAGCCCGCTGAAGATGAAGTTCGTGCCGTGGTCAAATTCTTCAATGATCTGCGGGGCTATGGCTTTGTCACGGCTGACGAGCTTGAGGAAGATGTCTTTGTTCATAGCCGCGTTCTTAACGACTGCGGCTTTCATTCGCTGATGCAGGGCCAGAAACTTCTGGTGAAAGTGGATGATTCAGGGCGTGGACCACAGGTTCAGGCTGTCCGCCTCTTGCAGGAGTAGTCACCTCCTGCAGAAGCAGTTACCCCTTGCAAGAGTAGTCACCTTCTGCAGACGCAGGTACCCCTTGCAGGAATGGGTAAATAAGTAATCTCGGGAATAATCTTGGGAACACCCGCAGAGATTGATGGTGCTATGAGCGCCTAGGTGCATGACCGTGGTGGGCATCATCGCCCGGCAAATTCAGCCAACAGTCGATTTCACTATACTTGAGCTGGGTTGAGAACTAGCGTGGTGCTGCGCATGCCGTGCGTCACATGACGCATCTTACCTTGAACACGTTACCTTGAGCCCGGATCATACGAATGAGCAACACACAGCCCTCATCCCCATCATCCATGTTCGCGCCCTGGGTTATGGTGTTGATTGCCGGGTCGTGTATTGTCACGGTGACGCTTGGTATCCGGCAGGTTTTCGGCCTGTTCATGGTGCCGATATCGAATGAGCTTGGCACCGGACTGCAGACATTCTCGCTGGCGATTGCCGCGCAGAACCTGCTATGGGGTGCGTCATCACCTCTGTTTGGAGCGCTTGCCGACAAGATCGGCGCGTGGAAAGTGGCAGCGCTTGGCGCATTAATCTATAGTGCCGGATTGCTGTTCACGGCCTTGATGGTAACTGAGGCCGGAATTTTTCTGGGGCAAATATTGATCGGCATCGGCATGGGAAGTGCCGGAATTTCGATCGCCATTGGTGCCGTGGCCAGAGCCGTTCCGCCCGAGAAACACTCACTCGCGTTCGGCATGGTGACAAGTTTCGGCTCATTTGGCCAGTTTGCCCTGTTGCCGATTACACAATTGCTCATCGGCGGCTATGGCTGGCAGATGGCCCTGATCATCCTGTCAGTGCTGATGGGAGCGATGATGGCGGTGGCACTTGGCATGCGTAGCGACAAGCCCGGCAGCACCCGTGACGTCGCCGCAGTCACCACCGGCGAGGCACTGCAACTGGCGGTGCGCAGCCGCGACTATCTGTTGCTGACAACGGGGTTTTTTGTCTGCGGCCTGCAGCTTGTGTTCATCACAACGCACCTGCCTGTTTATCTAAGAGACCATGCGATTTCCGGCAATATAGCCAGCTGGGCATTGGCGCTGGTCGGGCTGTTCAACATTCTGGGGGCTTTTGTCTGCGGATGGCTGGGAGGCAAATTATCGAAGCGCAAAACGCTGGCAACCGTCTATCTGCTCCGCGGACTGGTGATTGCCGCCTTTGTCATCACTCCACCAAGCGCGACAAGTGCGCTGATCTTCGGGGCGGCGATGGGCCTGTTATGGCTGGGGACAATCCCACTCACCAGCGGGTTGATTGTGGTGTTTTTTGGCCCAAAACATCTGAGCATGCTCTATGGCATCGTGTTTCTGTCACACCAGTTGGGCTCGTTTGTCGGCGCCTGGCTTGGCGGGTATCTCTATGATCTGAACGCCAGCTATGAGCTGATGTGGTGGCTGAATGTGGCGGCCGGTCTTTTTGCCTTTGGCATCAATTGGCTGATCCGCGAAGCACCGATCATGCCGCAAACAGCCAGAGCCTGAGACACTGCAAAAAAGACAGTTTACTCCTGCTCACCAAGCCAGCGCTCGGCATCAAGCGCCGCCATGCAGCCCATGCCAGCAGCCGTTACCGCCTGACGGTAAATCTTGTCAACGCAATCACCGGCGGCAAAAATACCGGAAACCGACGTGCGCGTTCCTCCCTTTTCGGCAAGGATATACCCCTCGTCATCGAGATCAACGACGCGGGCAAAGGCGGCTGTTGCCGGATCATGGCCAATGGCAACAAACATGCCATGCACGGCAATTTCCAGCTCCGCCTCGCCAACGGTTGATGCCAGACGCAGACCCGAGACACCGCCATCATCGCCCAGAACCTCGGCAACCTGACGGTTCCAGAGAACCTCAATTTTCTCGTTCCGAAGCAACCGGTCCTGCATGATCTGTTCAGCCCGCAGGGTGTCACGGCGATGCACCAGCGTCACCTTTTCACAGATATTGGCCAGATACAGCGCTTCCTCAACCGCCGTATTGCCACCCCCAATCACGGCAACCTCACGCCCCTTGTAGAAAAACCCATCGCAGGTGGCACAGGCAGACACGCCGCGCCCATTGAAGGCCTGTTCAGATTCAAGCCCAAGCCAGCGCGCCTGTGCGCCGGTCGCCAGAATGATTGTATCCGCCGTCATCTGGCCCCCGGAATCAAGGCTCAGGACGAAGGGCCGCGACGAGGCGTCAACCGCTGTCACGATGTCATAGATAACGCGCGCGCCCACATTTTCAGCCTGTGACTGCATCTCGGTCATCAGCCATGGCCCCTGAATGACATTGGCAAAACCCGGATAATTCTCAACATCGGTGGTGATCGTCATTTGACCGCCGGGCTGCAGCCCAGCAAGAATGACAGGGCTCAGATTGGCCCGCGCGGTGTAGATGCCAGCCGTCAGACCAGCCGCGCCAGCGCCAATAATGACGACCTGCTCATGGGGCACAGCTTGGGGGGATGATTGGGAGGGCACACTTGCCATTGAACGTCTCCTGCAAGGACAATTGGCCAGTCGACATGCAGCAGGTCGACAATCAGCCAGTCAAATAAAAACACGCCCCCCGCAAGCTGGCTTTGCAAGCTTGCCTTGCATGCCGGAACAAAATGTTTCGGCGTGTATTGGACATAGAATAATGGTACCCTTGCCGCATTATGAAGCCAAGATCATTTACCCACCTCTGCCTGCTTTTTCTTGCGTTTGCGTCTATTTCTGTGCTGTTGCCGATGACAGGCAGCGCCGCCCAGCAAACCCAGACAGCCGTAATCAATGGCGCCGATGTGATCACCGGCTCAGCCATTGAGGGTGGTTTAATCATCGCCCGCACAACGCCAGGCAGCCGGGTCGAAATTGATGGCACGGCGGTTCCCGTCAGCGGCACCGGATTGTTCCTTGTCGGGTTTCATCATCAAAGCGATACACCGCAGACAATCCGGATAACCAGCGGTGATGGTGGGCGACACAGCACGGTGGTGACGCCGGTGCAGCGCGACTATGACATCCAGCGGATTGACGGTCTCGAACCAAAAATGGTGACACCGCCTGAAGATGTCATCAAACGCATCAAGAGTGACTCCAAGGCTGTACGCGAAGCGCGGACACGGATTGCCCCACTTGGTGATTTTGTTGATGGCTTCGATTGGCCGGTAAGGGGCCGGATTTCCGGCGTTTTCGGCAGCCAGCGCATTCTCAACGGCAAGCCACGGGCACCGCATTACGGCATTGATATTGCCGCCCCGAAGGGAACAGCCGTTCTGGCCCCGGCCAGTGGCAGGGTGACACTGGTCATGGACCTTTATTATTCAGGCTGGACCATTCTGATGGCGCATGGCCTTGGACTTAACTCCAGCTTTCTCCATCTCGATCAGGTCGCCGTTTCCACAGGCGAGACGGTTCAGCGTGGCACATTGCTGGGATGGGTCGGATCGAGCGGCAGGTCAACCGGGCCCCATCTTGACTGGCGGCTGGACTGGCAGGGGCGCAGACTTGACGCCGCCCTGATTGCCGGCCCGATGCCGCAATGATCGAACCTGCCAGAACCGGTCTGACGCGATGACAAAACCACCCGTCATTTTCATTTTCGGCATCGGCTATGTTGGCCGGCCCTTGGGTCATCTGCTGGCAAAGGCAGGCTGGCAAATCCGTGGCACCACCCGCACACCCGAAAAGCTGGCGGATGAGATTGCTGCCGGATGGCAGATCCATCCCTTTAGCGACAGCCAACCGTTGCGCGATCCTAAATCGGCGCTTGAGGGAGTGGACGCGCTGGTCAGCACGATCACTGCAATCGGTGGTAGCGATCCGGTGCTCGACGCCCATGGCGACGAGTTGCGCAATTTCGCCGGCTGGACAGGCTATGTCTCCGCGACCTCAATCTATCCAGACAAGCCGCTGGGTTTTTGTTATGAGGACACGCCGCCGGAACCGGCAACGGCGCGGGGACGCGCCCGCCTGGCTGCGGAAGGGCGCTGGCTGGCTCTGCTGGGCGCTGAAATTTTCCGGGCGGCAGGCATTTACGGCCCTGGACGAAGTGCCTTTGACGGGCTGCGTGCCGGCACAGCGCGGATCATCGAGCGCGAAGGACAGGTTTTCAACAGAATTCATGTTGATGATATCTGCCGAATCATCCACGCCGCAATGGCGCAGCCCCGGCGCGGCCGGATCATCAATCTGGCCGATGAAAAGCCGGCACCACAGGGTGACGTTGTGCGACATGCCGCCAAAATTCTGGGGGTAGCCCCACCAGAACCACAGACCCTTGAAGAAGCAAATCTGTCAGCAATGGCCCGCAGCTTTTATGTATCGAGGCGGCGTGTTGGCTCACGCGTGATCAAGCCGGAATTGGGTCTTGATCTGCTCTATCCCGACTATGAGAGCGGCCTTGCGGCAATTCTTGAGGCTGAGGGCGGCTGACGGCGGCGAAAGGCTAGCCAGTGACCGGGTCAAGCCCGCCGGCAGCGTAACGCGATGCCATCGTTTGAAGTGACAATGGCTTGATCCGTGAGGCATTGCCGGCCGTGCCGAAACGCTCCAGCCTGTCGGCGCAAAGGTCGGCCATGGCCTGCATGGCTGGCTTGAAAAATTTCCGTGGGTCGAATTCTGACTTGTTTTCGGTGGCGACCTTGCGAATCACACCCAGCATTGCCAGCCGGCAATCAGTGTCGATGTTGACCTTGCGCACACCATGCTTGATGCCCCGCTCAATTTCCTCAAGCGGCACCCCCCATGTCTGTGGCATCTCGCCACCATGGGCGTTGAACACATCCTGCAATTCCTGCGGTACGCTGGATGACCCATGCATGACAAGATGAATGTTTGGCAGCCGGCGGTTGATTTCCTCGACCACATTCATCGCCAGAATGTCGCCATCCGGCTTGCGGGTGAATTTATAGGCACCATGGCTGGTTCCCATCGCAATGGCCAGCGCATCGACCTTTGTCTGCCTGACGAAATCGACGGCCTGATCAGGGTCAGTGAGAAGCTGCTCCTCAGACAGTTTGCCCTCAGCACCATGGCCGTCTTCCTGTTCGCCCTCACCTGTTTCCAGCGAGCCCAGAATGCCGAGTTCTCCCTCCACCGAAACACCCGCATGGTGCGCCATCTGGGTGACCTGTCTGGTGATCGCCAGATTGTACTCATAGGATGCCGGGGTTTTGGCGTCTGCCTCGAGCGAGCCATCCATCATCACCGACGTGAAGCCATATTGAATGGCCGTCATGCAGGTGGCCTGGTTGTTGCCGTGGTCCTGATGCATGCAGACCGGAATATGCGGATACATCTCAGCCAGCGCCTTGACCATCGCCTGCAACATGATGTCACCGGCATAGTTCCGGGCACCCCGGCTTGCCTGAATAATCACCGGCGCATCAACTTTGTCTGCGGCCTGCAGAATGGCCAGCCCCTGTTCCATATTGTTGATGTTGAAAGCCGGAACGCCATAGCCGCGCTCAGCAGCATCGTCCAGCAGTTGGCGCAGTGAAATCAACATGGGATCGCTCCTTTTGGATGGGTGGCTCTAATCATGAATGATGCCTGATTATTTCTTCCATTTCGGTGTCGGATCCGAACATAAATGGCACACGCTGATGCAAAAATTCAGGAACAATATCCATGATCGCGTTTTTGCCATCCGTCGCGCGGCCACCGGCCTGTTCAACAAGGAAGGCAACAGGCGCAGCCTCATAAATGAGCCGCAACCGGCCCTCACTGTAACCCGCGCGCCGATCTCCGGGATAGAGAAACACACCGCCGCGTCGGAAAATCCGCCAGCTGTCAGCGACCAGCGAGCCAAGCCAGCGCATATTGAAATCACGCCCACGCGACCCCTCGGCACCGGCGATACAATCAGCGACATAGGCAGCAGCCGGTGCATGCCAAAATCGGGCGTTGGCCGCATTGATGGCAAATTCGGACGTTTGCGCCGGAATGCTGACAGCCCAGTCCAGCAGATGAAACACACCGGAGGCATCCATCTGGAAGGCATGAACACCCTCTCCCATGGTCAGCAATAATGTGGTTTGCGGGCCATAGACGAAAAAGCCGGAGGCAAGCTGGTTGCGGCCAGGCTGGAGTGGCCCTGTCGCCGCAGGCAGCAAAGAGAAAATTGTGCCAATGGACAGATTGGTGTCAATGTTTGAGGAGCCGTCCAGTGGATCACAGGCAACGATCACCAGCCCATCCTTATCCATCGACACGGGCTCCTCGCGCTCTTCCGACAGGTAGGTGGAAACGCCAGCCGCCGCCAGCGCGCTCGCAACAATCTCGTCACAGATCACATCCAGCGCTTTTTGCGTGTCGCCATCGGCATTGGCACTACCCTGAGCGGCGGCAAAATCTGCTGAGGAATCTGGTTCACGGATCAATGTGGCAATCTGGGCAGCGGCGTCAGACAACGCGAGGATTGCCTCACCGGCAGCCGCTTGGAGCGGCGATCCCAAAGAGTGGGTTGAGATATAGTTGCGAAGGTCAGTCATGTTATGTCGCCAAAATACGGTCACATTGACCGCTATCAAAAAAAACGCCCGGTGCAGAGTGTCACCGGGCGTGGTTGTTCATGTCGTCATCTATGAACGATCCGTTCGCGGCTATTCCCGGTTGCCAAACAGCTGCAGGATAAACAGGAACATGTTGATAAAATCAAGATAGAGGCGCAGCGCCCCAAAGATCGATTTCTTCGCTGATACTTCTGAGCTGTCGCCAGCGCGATACATGTTCTTGATGTCCTGCGTGTCATAAGCGGTCAGGCCAGCAAAAATCAACACGCCGCCAACCGAGATCACAAAATGCATGGCCGTTGATGCCATGAAAATGTTGACCACACTGGCAATGATCAGACCGAAAAGGCCGATCATCAGGAACGAGCCCAGCGCTGACAGGCTGCGTTTTGTCGTGTAGCCATAAAGGCTGAGTGCGGCGAAGGCACCGGCGGTCACGAAGAACGCCCGGGCAACGCTTGGCATGCTGAAGGTCAACAGGATTGATGACAGGGAAAGCCCCATCAACGCGCTGTAGACATAAAACATGGTGCGGGCTTTTGACGCAGACATGGAGTTTATCCGGGCTGACAGCCAGAAAACCATGCCAAGCGGTGCCAGCATGATCACCCATTTCAGCGGCGATGCGTAGATCAACTGACCCAGTGATGTGAGGTAAAGACCGCCATCAGGACCCGTTACAGTGGTCAGCATCTTGGTGCCAAAAGCGAACAATCCGCTGAACAACAACGCGATTGTCATGTGGTTGTATACGCCAAGCATGTAGGAGCGCAGGCCAACGTCAATTTGCGACGCATCGGCTGCTGCTGTATTCATAAAACGATTATCTGCCATTTTGTAACCCCCAAATAGCTGATTGGTTGCCTATAACTTAGTGTCTGTCATGGTTTTGTTCAAGTCTCATCGACATAGCTTTACCCACCTTTGTGCCCAGCTTGGCACCCACCTTGGCGACATGAAAAAGATTTAGCCAGCAACGCCTGTTTTCTGGCGTCTCTGCCGCTCGGAGGCCGATTTCAACTGACCACATGCCGCCATGATATCCTGACCACGCGGCGTGCGGACGGGCGAGGCGTAGCCTGCTTTCAAAACCTTGCGGGCAAAGGCCTCTATCCGCTCTGGACCGGAACATTTATAGGGGCTGCCGGGCCATGGGTTGAAGGGGATTAGATTGAGTTTTGACGGGATGCCCTTGATCAATGCCAATAACTCTCGGCAATCCTCATCGCTGTCATTCACCCCATCCAGCATCACATATTCCCAGGTGATCCGCCGCGCGTTGGACAGGCCCGGATAATTCCGACAGGCATCAATTAATGCGGCAAGCGGGTATTTGCGATTGATTGGCACAAGCTCGTCACGCAGCTCATCACGCACAGCATGCAGCGAAATCGCCAGATTGACGCCAAGCTCCTCACCCGCCCGCTTGATCTCCGGCACCACACCGGAGGTTGACAGGGTGATCCGGCGCCTTGACAGACCAACGCCCTCACCGCTCATGATAATGCGCATTGCCGCCGCCACATTTTCATAATTGAACAGCGGCTCACCCATCCCCATCAGGACGATATTGGTCAGGCGGCGGTTTGGCTTGCCCGCTGGCCAGTCACCCAGCTCGTCCATGGCCAGCATCACCTGACCGCAGATTTCAGCAGTGCTGAGATTGCGCACCAGCTTCTGCGTTCCGGTATGGCAAAAACTACAGGTCAGCGTGCACCCGATCTGCGAGGAGATGCAGAGAGTGCCCCGCTCCCTATCGGGGATGTAGACCGTCTCGGCCTCAGTGCCATCGGGAAAGCGGAGCAGCCATTTGATCGTGCCATCACTGGATTGCAGGCGGCGCGTCACCACGGGCCGATCCGCGTGAAACATCTCGGAAAACTGGGCGCGGACTGTTTTGCCAAGATCGCTCATCTCGTCAAAATTGGTCAAGCCATGCCGCCAGACCCACCGCCACAACTGACGGGCGCGAAATTTTGGCAGGCCCGCGGCAACGATCTGCGCCTCAAGGTCCGCCGGTGACAGGCCAAGCAGGCTTTGGCGCACCGGCGCATCCGGATGCGGTGCGGTGTCTGGCATTGGCGTCTGGGCAAGCTGAGTGGTCATTGCTTTGCTTTCATGGCGCCTGGCACCGCGCCGTTTTCATACCAGAGCGCGGCCAGAAACGGCCGCCATTAGCCTTCATACAGGTGCTTATTTACAGGTCTTGTCTATCAAATTCTTGGTCTTGGTGAAACCGGCAAGCGAATAGGTGTCTGTCGTTTTCGTTCCCCGGCTGGAAATGCCGACGACCTTCATTTTGCTGCCCCGTTTCATCGCCTTGATCATCGCAACATCGTCTTCCTCACTCTCGGCGTAGGACCGACCCTCAAGGGTGAACAAGGTGAAGGTGCGCGTGTCGATCGTCACTTTTACATCTGTCTGTTGCTTGTGTTTGTAACCAGCCAGGAACTGCACCACATTGCGTTCTTCGGGGACCGGCCCATGCGAGACATAAACGCGCGTCTCACCGCGGTTTGCAGGATCATATTTGCCAACACTCTTGGTTGGTACACTGCTGATGAAGCAGGTCCGTTTGCCACCATCATCAACACGGTATGCCACCCAGTCCTTTTCAGCCAACATCTGAACCGGTTGCGCCGCTGCCGGCATTACGGTGCCCAAACCAACAAGCCCGAAAGCCAAAGTCACTGCAAACGTCAGTTTTCTTGTTAAACGCATCATTCCCAACAATATCCCAGTTGTTATCCTCAATACCGACAGAAAGCGGCGCATGCTGCGCCACCGTTAACGGCGATTCTAGCCGTAATCAGGCCATTATTTGGTCCGTCATATGGCAACAATATGCCGTAGCTGCGCGATGTTGCCAAGCACCGAACGGCCCGGCGCAGTTATAGGCCAGTGCGCCACGCAATTCAAAGTATTTTGCAGCCTCTGTTCTGCCCACCATCAGTCATTTGGCACCGCCGCCAACAATGCCTCAACCGTTGGCCGGATCCGTCTGGCTATTTCATCGACACCTGCCCGGTTGGGATGCATGCCATCTGGCTGGTTGAATTCTGGAACGAGGGCCACCCCATCCAGAAAGAAGGGATAGAAAATAACCTCGTCACGCGCTCCCAGCTGGGTATAGATGGCGTCAAATTCCCCAGCATAATCTGCACCAAGATTACGTGGCGCCTGCATGCCAGCCAGCATCACCACGATTTTCTGACTGATGGCACGGTCAATAATCGCCGCCAGATTGGCTTTTGTCGCTTCAGGCTCGAGGCCACGCAGCAGATCATTGCCACCAAGGACGATGATCAGGGCATCCGGGTTCTCGGCAAACGACCAATCAAGGCGCGCCAAACCGCCGGCTGTGGTGTCACCCGACACGCCCGCATTCAACACCTCAACATCATGCCCGGCGGCAACCAGTTCCATCCGCAGAATATCAGGAAAGGCCTGGCCCTGCGGCAGGCCGTGACCCGCGACGAGCGAGTCACCCAGAATCATCAGCCGTGGCCTGTTGTCACCATCTGCGCCTTCTGCGCTTTCTGCGCCATCCGCGAAGGCAGAGAGGCACACCAGAAACAGTGGCGTGATCAACAGCATGATCAATAGACGGTCAAGTGCCCGTTGGCGTGTAGACCACAGGTCGCGCATTGATGCAGACTTCACAGACAAAAAAACAGTGAACAAATGATTGACCCCCCTCGGTTAACGCCCATATCGATTAGAGATGGCGACGTCTGGATCAACGGCTCCGCCAGGATAGTCGTTGCCCTTTCTATGGTGATGTGGGAATACCCCTAAACATATTCCAGATCAAATCCTCAAGTAAGCCAAACCGAATAGCCAAACCAATTACCAAGTCAGAAAGCCCTGAAATGCCAACCACCGCCAAGGCACACGCCGCGCCGACACCCGTCATCATGCTCGATAATGCCCGGCTGGCACTGAAAAGTGCAGATGGCATGATTGATATCCTCAAAGGCATTTCACTTACCATCTCGGCGGGAGAGAGCGTTGGCATTCTTGGCCCCAGCGGCGCTGGCAAGACCAGTCTGTTGATGATCATGTCCGGGCTGGAGAGCCTGAGCAGTGGCACCATCGAGCTTGCCAATCAGGACATCACGGAAATGGGTGAGGACTCGCTGGCAGCACTGCGCCGCGACAAGGTTGGTATCGTTTTTCAGGCTTTTCGTCTAATCCCGTCAATGACGGCAATCCAGAATGTGGCGGTGCCGTTGGAACTTGCGGGAAATCGTGAGGCCGAAACACTGGCGCAGGTGGCGCTCGAATCCGTAGGGCTTGGACACCGGTTGACACATTTGCCAGACCAGCTCTCGGGGGGAGAACAACAGCGTGTCGCCATCGCCAGAGCCATTGCACCGCGCCCGCAGATTCTTCTTGCTGATGAGCCGACCGGAAACCTCGACAGCGCCACCGGTGAAAACGTTATCAACACGCTGTTTGCCGCAGCAAAAGCCGCTGGTGCCGCACTGGTGCTGGTCACGCATGATGCGGGTCTTGCCAAACGCTGTTCCCGTGTTCTGCATATAGAGGACGGCCTGTTGGTTCATGACAGCGCTGTTCACGCGTCATGACGAAAGACATCGCGAGCCAGCAGAATAATCCACAGGCCACAACCGGACGCAGCGACTGGTTACTGGCCTGGCGCTTTGCCCGCCGCGAGGTGCGTGGCAGTGTGCGGCGTTTTCGCGTTTTCCTGATGGCTCTGCTTCTCGGCGTCGCCGCGATTGGCACTGTTGGCTCAGTCGCCGAGGCGATGCGGGATGGCATTGCCAATAATGCCCGGGTGTTGTTGGGCGGTGATATTGAATTGCGGAGCCGGCACACAGCGCCTGAGATGGCGGTGCGCGAGGCGGCTGCCCGCTATGGCACCCTGTCAAATACCGTGCAGATGCGGGCCATGCTGCAAACCAATGATGACCGCAAGCTGGTTGAGTTAAAGGCCGTTGATCAAAATTGGCCGCTGGTTGGTGCGGCCGAACTGGATGAGACGACTGGCGGCAATCTGAGCCTGGAGACCGCCCTTGCCGATAATGGCATGGTTGCCGACGCGCAATTGCTGCGGATGATGGGATTGTCGCCCGGCGACACGGCGCGGCTTGGCGAGGCAACCGTCCGCGTCTCTGCGGCACTGCTCTATGAACCGGACAGATCCGTGAGCTTCATCAGCTTTGGCCCCCGCGTGCTGATTTCTGCTGAAACGTTGGTGGCAACCGGTCTTGCACAGCCCGGCGCCTTCATCACCTATAAATCGCGGCTATTGCTGGACGATATCACCAGTGCCAAACAGGCCGTCGAAACGCTGGAAACGGTGACGGCGGACACCAATGTCAGGGTCCGCGATGTTGACGATGCGGCACCCGGTTTCGAGGAATTTATCGACAGGGCGGAAGTCTTTTTGGTGCTGGTCGGATTGACAGCGCTGCTGATTGGCGGCCTTGGCGTGGCAGGTGCGGTGCGGGCCTGGCTCGCCAGCCGGATGCCGGTCATTGCCACGTTGAAATGTCTTGGCGCTCCGGCGCGGCTGATTTTCCGGGTCTATCTGTTGCAGGTGATGCTGATCGCCAGCCTTGGTGTCTGCCTTGGTGTGATTCTGGCAGCCGTGGCACCGGCACTCGCGCTTGATATTCTTGGCGCTTACATCACCGTTCCGCTGACGCTGTCAGTCTATCCGGTGCCGCTTGCCATCGCCGCCAGCTTCGGCCTTGTTACATCGTTTCTGTTCGCCCTCTGGCCAGTTGCAAAAGCTGAGGAGGTGCGGGCCGCCCATCTGTTCCGCAGCCTTGTCGAGATGCCGCAGGGCCGCCCCCGGACAATCTATCTGGTGATGACAGGCGCGGCGCTTGGGGCGCTGGCGCTGCTGGCGTTTCTGGCAACACGCAATCTTGCTTTGACCGTCAGCTTTATCGGCGGGTCGATTGCCGCATTGGTGCTGCTCGCCGGGCTTGGTGAGTTATTGATGCGGGTGATGCGGCAGGTACCATCGCCACGCTATGTGCCAGCACGGCTGGCGCTGTCGGCGATCACCCGCCCCGGATCACCGGTGCGCGCCGTGATCATCGCATTTGGCCTAGGGCTCTCGGTGCTGGTTGCCGTTGCTCTCTCACAGGCCAATCTAAGCCGACAGATCGACATGCGCGTTGCCGAGGAAGCGCCTGCCTGGTTCTTCATCGACATCCAGCCGCAACAGATCGACGAGTTCCTCAAGATCGCCACGGCGACACAGGGGGTGACGGAGATCACCCAAACGCCGATGCTACGCGGGCGTGTCACGGCAATCGGCGGTCGTCCGGCCAGTGATTTTGACCCGCAAAATGGCGCGGCGTGGGTTTTGCGCGGTGACCGGGCGTTGACATGGGCCGGCGCACCACCTGCCGGCGCTGACGTAATCGCTGGCGATTGGTGGCCAGCTGATTATCAGGGCACACCCCTTGTTTCCATGTCGCAAGAAGAAGCCCTGGAGCTGGGCGTGTGGATTGGGGACAGCGTTGCTTTTAATGTGCTTGGGCGTAAATTCGAGGCCACCATCACCAACATAAGGGATGTGGAGTGGGAGAGTTTCTCGCTGAATTTCGTTTTCATTCTATCGCCCGGAATGCTGGAGGCTGCGCCCCACAGCTGGATGGCGACAACACATGTGAGCGACGATCTCGCCGCAGACCGTGTCGAGATCAGGGTAACGGACAGATTTTCCAATGTCTCGGCAATCTCGGTACGTGAGGCGGTGGCCACCGCACAGCGCATTATCGGCCTGCTTGGCAGCGCCGTCCAGCTGACCGCGCTGATCACACTTGTGGCCGGCATCGCCGTTCTGGCTGGCACCGTTGCCAGTACCGAGGCGCAGCGACTGGCCGATTCAGTCATCCTCAAGGTGCTTGGGGCCACCCGAATCTCAATCGTGATTGCATGGTTCTTTGAATATGCGTTGCTTGGCGTGTTGACCGCCTTTGCCGCAACATTGATTGGATCGCTCGCAAGCTGGGCCTTGATCACGCAATTTCTGCAGGCTGATTTCGTGTTCTATGGCAAGCTCGTGCTGACCACCAGCTTTGCCGGCGCTGGCGCAACTGCTCTATTGGGGCTAGCCGGAGCCACCCGCACATTGGGGCGCAAACCTGCGCCGTTATTGCGCGAGGCCTAATTGGCGAAACCGAGGCGTTTTTTCTGCTGGTTCGACCATTCGACCAGCAAACGGTCAGCCGTCAGGCCGATCAGGGAGACGCACAGCCCGATCACCAGACCCTTGCCACCATCATTGAATGACAGCGCCCGAAAAATTTCCTGGCTGAGGTCAACCGTGCCGATAAAGCCGGCAATCATCACCATGAACAGCGCAAACATCAGCGTCTGGTTGAGGCCAAGCAGCATTTCGGGAAAGGCCATCGGCATCCGCACCTTCCACAGCATCTGGCGTTCAGTGCATCCCGAGGTCAGCGCCGCCTCAACAATCTGGCTTGGAACGTTGCGCAGACCAAAAATCGTATAGCGGGTGATCGGAATGGTGGCATAGACAACAATGGCGAAGATTGCCGAAACATCACTGATCTGGAACAGCATCACGGCTGGCAGGAGGTAGATGAAAGATGGGAAGGTCTGAAAGGTATCACACAAGCCCAGAACAAATTTCGTCCGCCGGTCCTTTTTTGCCGCCCAGATTCCCAGTGGAATGCCAATGGCGGCGCAAATGCACAAAGCCACAAAGACCATATAGAGCGTGATCACGGCACGCACCCAATAGCCCGAGGCGGCAATGAAGAAAACAAAGGCCATGACGGTCAAAGCCAGCTTCCAGCGACCAAGTTTCCAGCCGACACACCCGATCAGCGCCATCACTGCCACCCACGGCATCGATTGGAAGGTCGCCTTGGTCGGCATGAACACATAGACAAGCAGAAAATCACGCAGGATTCCAAGCGGGGTAAACAGCGAGGTTGTGATGAATTTGATCATCGCATCCAGATAGCTGGAGATCGAGACGGTATATTCCTTTGGCAATTGCACGGCGGCCTCTGTCAGGCTGGCAAGACCGATCGAGCCGACAATGATCAACGCTATGGCGCAGAGATAGGGATGCCGCACCCAGAGCGGGCCATCCTTGATTCGTTCCGGCTCCTTTTCGACAAGTGCCTGGCTGAAGCGATCAAGAGTCACGGCGATCAGGACGACGGCAACGCCAATCTCAAAGGCCTGGCCAAGGCGCAGATTTTGCAGCCGCGTAAGCAGATCATGGCCAAGCCCGGGCTGGCCAATGAAAGAGGCGATTACCACCATGGCAAGACATTGCATGATCACCTGATTGACACCCAGCATCAGCGCCGAACGTGCCGAGGGGATTTCGACCTTGTAGAGCATCTGCCAACGGGTGCAGCCAGCCATGATCCCAGCCTCACGAACTTCGCTGGAAATCTCGCGCAGACCCAGCATTGTCAGACGGGTCATTGGGGGAAAGGCAAAAATCACCGTGGCAATAACACCGGCCTTTGCCCCGACACCAAAGAAGATGGCGACAATAATCAGATAGGAAAAATGCGGCAATGACTGCAGGATGTTGAGCATCGGCGCAACCACCATGGCAATTCTCTGGCGCTTTGCCGCCGCAATGCCGATCAGCAGACCGATGATGGCGGCAAGCGGCACCGACACGGCGATGGCCGACAATGTCTTCATCGACAACTCCCAGATCCCGCGCAGGCTAAACAGCGAGAGGTAGAAGAAGGTGCCGCCGCCAAGCAGCGCCAACCGCCAGCCGCGAAGATAGAGACCGAAAACAATCATCAGACCAACGATCATCACCCATGGCATTGGGCCAACGGCACCAAATCCCTTGTAGAGGAGCGCCTCGGTGAAATCGAGCGGCACATCAATGCCCCGAGCGATCGAACGCGTGATATCACGGAAAGTGAACAGGCCAAAGATTTCGTAGGAGCGCAGAAATTGTATCCCGGCATTAACCCAGTCAACAAATGGGATCAGACCCTCGATCGTCCCGCAGCCACCAAGACAGCTCTTGGGTGGGACAATCGCCCAAGACGGCAGCAACGGCTTGAACAGCCACAGGAGGGCAAAGGGGATCATCGGTGCCATCATGTTCAGGCGTGATGGCATCTGCTCAGTCGCCGGAACCGGACCAGCCATGATCAGGCTCCAGCCGAGGTGGTTTCAGTGTCGAACAGGATGGCGGCGACCTGATCACGCGACAGCTCACCACAAATCTTGCCCGCATCATCCAGCACCGTGACGTCATCCGGCTGCATCAGCACCGCCGACGCCACCGAGGCAATCCGATCACTTGCTTTGACGCTGAGCTTTCCTGCCTTTTTCTTTTTGGTAGGCTGCATCAGGCTGGCCACCGACAACAGCTTTGCCCGGGGAATGTCCCTTGTGAATTCAGCCACATAGTCCGTTGCCGGATTGGTGATCAATTCCTCGGCCGTGCCAACCTGAACGATCTCCCCCTCAAACATGATGGCGATCCGGTCTGCCAGGCGGATGGCCTCGTCAAAATCATGCGTGATAAACACGATGGTTTTATGCAACATGTTCTGCAGCCGCAGAAATTCGTTCTGCATTTCCTTGCGGATCAGTGGATCAAGTGCCGAAAATGGTTCATCGAGGAACCAGACATCAGGCTCAGCCGCAAGCGAACGGGCAAGGCCGACACGCTGTTGCTGGCCACCAGACAGCTCACGCGGGAAATATTTATCACGCCCTTCAAGACCAACCAGTTCAATGATCTCGCGGGCCTTGGCCTCTCTCTCCTCTTTGTTGATCCCCTGCACCTCAAGCGGAAAAGCGATGTTCTGAATGACGTTGCGGTGCGGCAAAAGGGCGAAATTCTGAAAGACCATGCCCATCTTATGACGCCGGATTTCAATCAATTCCTCTTTGCTGGCACGCAGCAGATCAGTGCCATCAAAATCAATCTCACCACCCGTCGGGTCGATGAGTTTTGACATGCAGCGAACCAGCGTTGATTTGCCAGACCCGCTGAGCCCCATAATGACAAGAATTTCACCGGTATGGACATCGATCGTGGCATCGCGAACAGCCGGAATGTAATTGCCATCACGAATCGCCTGGGTGGTGGGCTTGTTGTTGTGTGACGCCAAAAACCCCGCCGGGTCATCTCCGTAGAGTTTCCAGACATTGCGGCAGGAAATTTTCTTTTCGTCAGTCATCACGATACGCCTGAAATCAAAAAAACAGTAATGGCCCAACCGAAAATCCGGTTGGGCCGTAACGGCAAGTCAGGAGGGATTACTTAATCCACTCTTTCCATTTTGACTCATGGTCGTTCAGCCACTGCTGCGCGGCTTCTGGAACCTCGAGACCATCTGTGTCAACATAGTTGGCCATCTTGTCGATGTCAGGACCAGAGAAGTTCATCTGCTGGGCAACCTTGAATGCCTTTGGATGGTTCTTCTCGAAATCCTTGTTCACGCCAATTTTCAGATAACCGGTGGCAGGGTTGCCACAGTCATAAAGCGCATTCGGGTTCACACCCCATGATGCGTCAGATGTACATTTTGGATCATGGGTCGGGAACTCGACAAACTTACCGGCATATTTTGCGCCGATGAAGTTTGGTGACCAATTGAAGATCACAACCGGCTTCTTCTGCGCTGCTGCCGCATCAAGCTCTGCCCAGATAGCACCAGCAGAACCAGCGTTACGGACAACAAAATTCATTCCCAGAGCTTCAACCTTTTCGGCATCATGCTTCAGCCAGTCAACCGGACCGCCAATGAACACGCCTTTGCCACCAGAATCGGCACGGGCAAACATATCTGAACATTTGTCCAGCGCCTTCCAGTCAGGCAGACCCGGGCAGACTTCCTCTATATATTCGGGATACCACCAGTCTTCGCGGGTGACGGCATCATGTGTCAAAAGGTCGATGACATTGCCCGTCTCAAGAGACTTGGTAAAAGAGGCGCCAAACGCACCTTCCCAAACCTCGTGAACAATATCGATATCGCCATCAGCCATTGCCTGATAGACGGTCTGGCTGTCCATTGGGACATATTCGATCTCTTCACCCACCATCTTGAACAATTCGCCGACAACTTCGGCGCCGACAAGCTGGCTTGACCAGTTATGTGTTGGAATTTTGATTGTGCCACTGCTGTCAGCAGAAGCCACCATTGGCAGTGCCGTAAAAGCCGCTAACGCGGCTCCGATAACAGCGGTTTTCAGTGTCTTGGACATTTATTACCTCCCTTTTAAACACCTGTTGGTTAAGCAAGTTGCTTTTCGTTATTCTTGCAGATACGACTCCAGACTGTCGTCCAGAGCCTCGACCCAGCTAGTGTGGTGCGCTGGGGCAAGTGTTCCGGTCATTGGCGAAGTATAGCCATGATCGCGGAATGTCATGATCCCTTTTTTCTTGTGGCCCTTCCATTCGATGAATGCCTGATTGGCAGCATCGATGTCGAAGGTGGGATAATCGGTTTCATCAATCAGCTCGCCTGTGTAGGCGCCCTGGTAGCGAATGCAGGCATAATCATCTTCCAGAGCGTCTTCGGCTTTTTGCCGGGCGATCACGTCAGCCTCCATGGCCGCTGCATCGGGAAGTGCAATTCGCCCCATGATGAGATCGCGCACATACCACGCCTGCGCGTCAAACATATTGAATGTGTACCATTGGTCCTGCATGCCAAGGTAGAACATCGCCGGATTCGGGTTGAAGACCACACCCTTGTAGAGGTCTGACGATGCCAGACGATTATCCGTTTTCAGGCGCAGGCTGTCCGGCAGGAAGCCGAAATGATGCTTGTAACCGGTGCAAAGGATGATCGAGTCAACCTTCTTTGACTGGCCGTCCCTGAAATGGGCAACGCCCTTTTCAATTTTGACCAGTGCGGGAACCTCCTGCCAATTGTCCGGCCATTCATAGCCGATTGGCGCAGTGCGATGGGCAACGGTCACCGACTTGCAGCCATATTTCCAGCATTGCGACCCGATATCCTCTGCCGAATAGCTGGTTCCCAGAATCAGGATGTCCTGCCCGGCAAATTCACGTGCATCACGAAAATCATGGGCATGCAGAATGCGCCCATTGAAGCTCTCAAACCCCTCATAATAGGGAACGTTGGGCATCGAGAAATGTCCCGATGCAACAATCACATGGTCATAATCCTCGATGGTTTCGGTATCACTCAGGCCGTCACGCGCGGTGACAGTGAATTTCGCCGAGGCAGGATCGTAGCGCACATCACGCACATTGGTGTTGAAGCGGATATATTTGCGAACGCCGGCTTTTTCCACGCGCCCTTTTATGTAGTCAAAAAGCACCGGGCGAGGGGGATAGCTGGCGATTGGCTTGCCGAAATGCTCCTCGAAGGTGTAATCGGCAAACTCAAGCCCTTCCTTGGGACCGTTCGACCATAGATACCGATACATGGAGCCGTGACAGGGATTGCCATGCTCATCAACGCCGGTGCGCCATGTGTAATTCCACAGACCACCCCAATCCGACTGTTTTTCGAAACACACAATTTCCGGGATTTCAGCGCCTTTGCTGGCCGCTGACTGAAAAGCACGCAATTGTGCAAGTCCGCTCGGCCCTGCCCCAATGATTGCCACTTTCTTTGTCATCACTACCTCCCCAGGTACACTCCTTTTTTACGGAGTATTAATGATTTGTTTACCTGACCCTAGCCTTGTCTAGCGTTGTGCCGCTGTCAACACCGGTGGCTCCGCATTGCTGTCTGACCACAGGGGCGCAAAAGCAACGACGACCGCCGACGAGGACATGTCAGGATTGAACAGGTGATTGTGCCACCATGTCGATTGATACATCGGATCCGTGGACTCGAGTTCAGAGACTGTGCAGGCAATTTCAAACGTCTGATTATAGGCGGAAAAATGCAGCCTGCATTTCTGTGCTGCCAGAATTTTTTCGACAGCAGCTGTCTTGCCCGCAAAGCTGGCGGTCAGGACGTCAGAAAATTCACGTGATCTCTGGAAATAGGTTTCCGAGAACAGCTGCAGCGCTTTTTCGCGCCGCTGCGCTGGGTCATTGGTGCGCATGACCATATGTTTGAGTTCTGGTGTCTTGCTGAACATCGGCGATTTTGACAGCACCGTGATGATCTGCCCCATCGCCTCGCTCTCGCCAGGCAAAAACAGATCGGGCATCACAGCGTCATCAGGTCGTCCCTGCTTGTCACGCATCGCCATCATGCGGACACGGCATTGCCAGCGTAAAAACGCGTCCTTCAGGGCAAGGGATGCCCTGTCAACGCCAAACATTTCGCTCACATCACTCATATATGGTCTCTGTCATGTGGTCCCTGTTTTGTTTAATCTTGGCCTGTCCGGCGACAGGACCGCCATCAGATCATGGCGATCCTGTTTTATGTTTCAGCTGAGCGCCGATCAGAATTTCATGTAGACCTTGCGAAGGGCCACAAGGGGGTGGCGCTCCGACATCTGAAACTTGACCAGAAGCTCACGCGCGATCATGTCACGATCCTGCTGGTTGTCAGGAAGGCTGATACTGTCCGGCACCCGGACCCAGCCATTGATGTTGCGGTCGAAAACGGCTGGCATGCCCTCTTCATATCCCATGTGAACATCTTCGAGCCAGTTCAGATCATCCCATCCCATGACTTCCATATATTCGGCAAGAAAGGGTGTCAGACGGTCATAATCTGGAACCAGATTTACATCGTAGCGGTAGCCAATATGCTGGCCGATTTCCTTTTCACGCTCTGACTCAAGGCCGCCTGCGTCTTTGAGGAACTGATCAACATCAGTGATTTCTGAACCTCGATACTGTGTGCCTGCCATGACTAAGGCCTCCTAGAGCTTGTGATAATCCTCGACACCAACAGTGTGGTTGGTGCCCGCCAAAGGAACGCCCGCCATTGCCGATGCTTCCATCGTCAGGGCAGCCAGATCCTCAGGCTCGAGGCTATGCAGGTGGGTTTTACCGCAGGCACGGGCAAAGAGCTGTGCTTCAATGGTCAGAGTGTGCAGGAAGTTATACACACGCTCAGCGGCTTCATCAGGGTCCAGACGCTTGCGCAATGCCGGGTCCTGGGTGGCAATACCGACCGGACAACGGCCAGTGTGGCAATGGTAGCAATAGCCGGGCTCGGCACCAATCTCGTTCGGAAAATCAGCTTCCTCGATGTCCTTGTTACAGTTCATCGCCATCATTACCGAATGGCCAAGCGCAATGGCATCGGCACCAAGAGCAATCGCCTTGGCAACATCTGCACCATTTCTGATGCCGCCGGCATAGATCAGAGAAATCTCACCACGCTTGCCAAGATCGTCAATCGCCCGGCGTGCCTGGCGAATGGCTGCCATGCCCGGCACACCTGTATCTTCTGTCGCCAGATGCGGGCCAGCACCGGTACCGCCTTCCATACCGTCAATATAGATGCTGTCAGGGTCACATTTGACCGCCATACGCACATCATCATAGACACGGGCCGCACCCAGTTTCAGCTGGATCGGAATCTGCCAGTCTGTTGCTTCCCGGATCTCCTGAATTTTCAGCGCCAAATCATCCGGGCCAAGCCAATCAGGGTGACGCGCAGGTGAGCGCTGGTCGATACCCGCAGGCAATGACCGCATTTCAGCGACCTGATCTGTCACCTTCTGGCCCATCAAATGGCCACCAAGACCAACTTTACAGCCCTGACCGATGAAGAATTCACAGCCGTCAGCCAGAACGAGGTGGTTCGGGTTGAAGCCATAGCGTGACTGGATGCACTGGTAGAACCATTTTGACGAATAGCGGCGCTCATCTGGGATCATACCACCCTCGCCGGAACAGGTTGCTGTGCCCGCCATGGTCGCACCACGGGCAAGCGCGGTCTTTGCCTCATAGGACAAAGCACCAAAGCTCATCCCTGTCACATAGACTGGAATATCAAGTTCCAGCGGGCGTTTGGCCCGTGGACCGATCACTGTTTTCGTCTCACATTTCTCGCGGTAACCCTCAATCACGAAACGGGTCAGCGTTCCGGGCAGAAAGGTCAGATCATCCCAATGCGGGATTTTCTTGAACAGCGAGAAACCACGCATACGGTAGCGGCCAAGTTCGGACTTAATGTGAATGTCGTCCATCACCTGCGGCGTAAAGACAAATGAATTGCCCAGCCGATTTACGTCACGCCCCAAAGGCTTTTTTGAAATTCCGTCAGGCATAATAAAACCCCTTCTTGTACTTACAGGATAAGTTTCTTTTCATTTGGTTCGAGATTGTCGTAGTTCCATAATTGTTTACCGGCAACGACCTTGGTGAAATGGTCAACACCCGTTTCCGGCATCAGGTCGTATTGCGACAATTTGCGCGTCAGCCAGTCCTTGTCGAGCTGGGTGAGTTCGGCGGGGACTGCATCAACACCAAGCGACTGAATTTCGCCGCCAACATAGATGGTGCCGTCATACATGCTGTCACCAAGATTCTTGCCAGCATTTCCGCAAACAACCATGCGGCCACGCTGCATCATGAAGCCGGACAGCGCGCCCGTATCACCACCAACGATGATCGTGCCGCCTTTCATGTCGATGCCTGTGCGCGAGCCAACCGACCCGCGGCACACCAGATCACCACCGCGGATTGCGGCGCCGAAGGTTGAACCGGCGTTCTTTTCGATCAAGACAGTGCCTGACATCATGTTTTCACCACATGACCAGCCAACACGACCATTGATACGGACGTTGGGCCCGTCAATCAGGCCGACACCAAAATATCCTGTCGACCCCTCGATGATTAGATTGAGGCGGCTCAAGATGCCGACGCCAAGGCTGTGCTTGCCACGCGGATTCTTGATGACAATGGTGCCGTAGCCCTCTTCCATCAACTCGCGGATCTTGTTGTTCGCCCCTGTCGTATCAAACTCATCAGCGTCAATCTCGACACGTTTGTTGAAATCAACATCAGGCGCCCACGGATAGGTGAAATTCGACCCTTCATCCTCTTCGAACTCGATATAGAGGGAACGGCCTGTGAGCTGCTCAGTGCGCATGCCAAACGCGGTGACGCGCTCTTCCTGAGACATCTGCTTCAGCTCCTGATCTGTTACGCTTGCCATACGAAAACCTCCTCATCATACGGGTCAGTCGTGTCAATTTCCTGAGGCAGGATCGAGCGGATGGCAACTTCTTCCGAGGCCATCACGATCAAATCATCGCTCTGGTAGAGAACCAGTGGCTTTGCCGCCATCGTATCCTTTGCCATGCCGAGCTGGTCCTTCGTTGCGACCAGATAGGTAAAGACACCGTCAATTTCCCCAATGGACCGGCGCATGCTGTCCTCAAGCGTTACGCCATTTGCCAGATTGTTGGCAGTGTAGACGGCCAGCAACTCGCTATCACAATGCGACATGAACCGGTGTCCCTGACGCTCAAGCTGGCGGCGCATGATCCAGTAATTGGTGATCTGGCCGTTATGCACGACCGATACGTCATTATAGGGAAACGCCCAGTAGGGGTGCGCAGACCGGATATCAACGTCAGATTCGGTGGCCATGCGGGTATGGCCGATGCCATGCGTACCCTCAAAGGCACCAAGGCCATATTGATCCGACACCACATCGGCGTCACCAAGGTCCTTGATCAACTCAAGTGAGTTGCCCATCGAGAGAATCTCGACGCCCTCAATATCTTCGATATGGCGGGCCATCAATTCGGTATCACCTGTGTGGTGGATGATAAAACGCTTGGCATAATCCGTTGCGGATTCGCGGTGCTTTACCTCTGCGCCATGCTCAGCAAGACGTTCCTCAACAAGCTCCAGCCGTTCCTCAACGATTTTCTTCATGTCAAATCCCTTTGACATATCTTCCTGTTCAGCCAGCACAAAACGCATGACATAGTCGCCAGGGGTGTTTGCGCCATAGACAGCAAAACCCGTGCTGTCAGGGCCGCGATGTTTGAGCGAGCGCAGCATCGAGGTCATCTCCTGACCGACGTTCGAGCTTTTCCCGCGATGAATAATTCCTGCAATTCCACACATGTTGGCGATGCTCCATGCAAAAAGGGTCGTTAAAATCACCACCGGGACGACTAGCCCCGGTGGCAAGGGGCTGGAAACCTATGGAAGGCACTCCATGTATCTTTCCTTGTCCCACTCAGTGACGGTGGACATAAACCGCGCCCATTCGTCATATTTGTATTCGTGATAGAGGCCGTACATCTCGCCCGGCATGCCGCGGCGAACAACCTCATCAGCCTCAAGGGCGTCGAGCGCCTCACCCAGTGACATCGGCAGCTTCTTGACCTGCTTACCAGCCTCAATGGCTTCATAAATATTGCGCTCTTCCGGCTCACCCGGGTCCAGCTGGTTGTCGATGCCGTCATCAGCCGCCGCCAGAATGCACGAGCCCATCAGATACGGGTTCACCATTGAATCAACCGAACGATACTCGAAACGGCCGGGGGCCGACACGCGAAGGCCGGTGGTGCGGTTCTGGAAGCCCCAATCAGCAAAGACAGGTGCCCAAAAACCGGTATCCCACAGACGCCGATATGAGTTCACGGTGGAACACCCAATCGCCGTCAGCGCACGCAGATGCTGGACAATGCCGCCAATGGCGACAAGGCCTTCCTTGCTTGGCATCTGTGGATCATCACCCTCTGGCATAAAGGTGTTATGGCCGCCTTTGACATACATGTAGTTTTCGCGCATGCCCGGCAGGTTGTTCTCATCATTGCCGCATTTGACAAACTGGTCCTCACCGTCGCGCCACAACGACATATTGTGGTGACACCCTGATGCCGAGACACCCATGAACGGCTTTGTCATGAAACAGGCAAAGATGCCAAATTCACGGGCCACCTGCGCACAGATCTGGCGGTATGTTGTCAGACGGTCGGCATTACGCAGCACATCATCAAACATCCAGTTGAGTTCGAGCTGGCCCGGCGCATCCTCATGGTCGCCCTGAATCATATCGAGACCCATCTTGCGGGTATATTCCATCACTTTCATGGTGACGGGCCGCAGGCTCTCAAACTGATCGATGTGATAACAGTAAGGCTTTGAATAACCATCTTCAGGCTGACCATTCTCATTAAACTTCAGCCACATCATCTCCGGCTCGGTACCGACACGCAGCTTCAGGCCGTTATGCTTCTTAGTGAATTCCTCGTGCATCCGGCGCAAATTACCGCGCGAATCCGCAGTCAGGTAACTGCCCGGATTTTGCTTCTCCTCGCGGTTGCGGAACAGGGTGCAATAAAAACGTCCAATTTTGGGCGCCCATGGCAGCTGCATGAAGGTCTCAGGCTCGGGAATGCCGATCAGCTCAGCCGCTTCCGGTCCGTAGCCAAGGTAATTACCTGCGCGGTCGGTGAACAGATTGACCGTCGCGCCATAAACGAGCTGGAAACCCTTTTTCGCAACGCTTTCCCAATGGTCGGCCGGGATGCCCTTGCCCATAATCTTGCCGGTGATCGACACAAACTGAAGATAGAGATACTCAACCCCCATCCGATCAATCATCTCACGGACTTCTTTGATTTTTTCGTCGCGGCCCGGAGCCTCGACAAAACGTTCCAGATCAGTAGCCATTATTTTCTCCCCTTTGCTTTATTTTCACGGGCCACCGCAAGACACCGAATGTCGGCAATGGTAACACCGTGTTCTGGTGCTTTCGTTCCGCGAATTAGGCCATGCAGGAACCCACTGAACAAAACTATTTGCGCCGGGTTTGAGAATGACCAAAGAATATCCAGATAGCAACTATTTTTGTACCAATTCTATGATATTTGACAAATATTGCTTATTTGGTATATTTTTGGTCTAATAACTGGAATGTGGAAAGCAACATAGTGTCATGAATGAAGCCAATCAAAATAACGTGGAAACGCAACGTAAGGGGCAGTTTGAGGTGGCCTCCATGCTGCGGAATGAGATCCATGAATGTCGTTTGAAGCATTTGGACCGGTTGCCCTCGGAACGCGAGCTTGCCATCCAGCATAATGTGGCGCGTGGCACGATTCGAGGCGCGTTGCGCACGCTGACCCGAGAAGGTTTGGTGGAAAAAAGGCGTGGCAGCGGGACCTACATCACCTATCAGCCGGAAATGACCGGCTCAGACCCGATTCGTGACGCCCGCCCACTGGAGTTGATCGATGTCAGATTTGCCATCGAGCCGCATATCTGTCGGCTTTGCGTTCTTAACGCCGGTGCCGATGATTTTGAACAGATGGAGGCTCTTCTTGCGGAGATGGAAGCCAGCCTGAATGATCCGGAACGCTTCAGCAAATGCGACACGCTATTCCATGCCCGACTCGCCGAAACCACGCGTAACCAGCTTCTTGTATGGATCATCCAACAGATCAACGCTGTGCGAAACAACAGCGAATGGCTGAGCATGCTGAGTCTGACATTGAATCAGGAGATGATCAGGGACTACAACATCGCGCATCGGGCATTGGTCGAGGCGATCCGCGCGCGGGACGCCGATCTGGCAGCACGTCTAATGCGCGATCACCTGCAAAGCGCCCGATTGTCGATCACCACGGCGATGGACACCTGATGCCCGGAGCCAGACAAGCTGCCTGAGCAAAAATCCAGAACTGGAAATTCAGAGCTGGAAATCCAGAACAGGGAATCTGGAAAAGAGACTCCAGATCAGGATACCCAGATCAAGCCTGGGCGCAGCACTGCATCCAATTGATATAGAAGCGTTCGGCGGTACTGGCGAATTTTTCGGCATTGTCGGCGCAGGCAGTGCGCATTATTTCAACACCATTCTGCCCCAACGCCAGATCAAGTGCCGCCGCATATTCCGGAATGGCAGCCCAGCTTTCGACCGTGTCACTCTCAACCTCGAGATGGAACTGCACGCCATGCGCACGCGTCTGCCAGCTGAACGCCTGCACCGGACATGCGTCAGTTGTCGCCAGCACCTTGCAGTCCGAGGGCAGAGCCGTCACCATCGCGCTGTGCCATTGCAGCACCGGAAACACCGGGTCAATGCCATCAAAAAGAATGCCCGATGCGCCTTCAACGGTCATATTGACCGGCAGGACACCGATCTCCGGTTCGGCCGCTGGCCCAACTGTGCCGCCAACGACTTCGGCCAACAGCTGATGGCCAAGACACAAGCCCAAAAACGGGAAACCCTCATCCATCACCGCCCGCCGGATGAAGGTCTTTTCGGCAACAAGCCAGGGGTTTTCATCTTCCTGCCAGACATCCATCGGGCCACCAAGCACCCAGAGCGCATCGTAGCCAGCCATGGATTCGGGCAAAGGGTCGCCACGATACAGATGAACCGTTGTCCAGCTATGCCCGTCCTCATCAAGGAATGAGCGGAAAACACCGGGATGCTCTGCCTCGGCATGCTGCAGGACCAGAATATTCATGGTAATGGCTTCCTCAAAATGACGGTCGTCCCCCGATCAGTCAGGCCTAGCTGCGCATGCGCCCAGAATTGGCATCAAAGAGCGGTTGTGCCTGCAGAGTGGCCGCAAGCTGTTCATCGAGCAACTCAATCTCCCACCCCTCAACCTCGTCTGCAAGCTCTTTTGGCACATAACCCTGAGCCATGGAAACACCCGAAGCATGGGCATAGCCGCCTGACGTTACCCAGCCAACGACCTTGCCACCATGTGAAATCGGTTCATCCCCAATGACATCGGCATCCTTTGCCGCGACAACAAAGCTGCGCAGCCGCAAGGTGCCACCCGAGTCGCGCTCAGCATGGGCGCCTGTCCGGCCGATGAAATCAGTGTCCTTCTCATAAGCAACGAACCGATCAAGGCCGGTTTCAATGGGGCCATAGATCGGCCGGTACTCCCGCGCCCAGGTGCCGAAATTCTTTTCCAGGCGCAGCGCGTTTAGAGCGCGAGAGCCAAACAGGCTGATATTATGCTCGGCGCCGGCCTGCATCAGCTGGTCAAACAAATTCAACTGATATTCCGGCTTCACCCAGATCTCGTACCCAAGATCACCGGTGAAGCTGACTCGGCCAACAATCGCCGGGACCATGCCAATATCCATTTCGCGCACAGCCATGAATTTCATCGCTTCATGCGAGACATCATCGTCCGTGCAGGCCTGCAGCACAGCGCGCGCATTCGGGCCGGCAAGTGTTAAACCAACGAGACCGAGATTGTGTGAGACCAGATCGACCAAACCATCATCTGGCAAATGCGAGAGGAACCAGCGCATGTGATAGCTCTCAGCGGCACCAGAACCGATGATCAGGAAACGATCATCAGCAAGCGTGGCAAGCGAGAAATCACCGATGACCCTGCCATCCTCTTTCAGCATCGGTGCCAGAGTCATCCGGCCCTTTGCCGGAATTTTGGCTGCCAGCATCTTGTCAAGCCAGGCACGCGCTCCGGGCCCGGAAATGCTGTATTTGGCAAAGCCAGAGGTATCGCCAAGCCCGACCGAGGCGCGGACCGCGTTGCATTCTGCAGCAACATGATCAAAATCCGTTGACCGCCGCCAGGAAAATTCATCAACGACACCTTCAGGCGCGTACCAGAGCGGAATTTCCAACCCGTAAGCCGCACCAAATTGGGCGCCAGCTTCCTTTTGCCGTTCATAGACGGGCGTTGTCAAAAATGGACGGGCTGCCGTCAGTTCTTCATTCGGGTAGCGAATCGAGAACCGGCGTGAATAATTCTCCCGCACCCGGGCATTGGTAAAGGCCATGCTGGTATAATCGCCAAATCGGCTGACATCCATCGCCCAGACATCAAAGCCGGGGTCACCATTGACCATCCAATTGGCAAGCGAGAGACCGACGCCGCCACCCTGACTGAAACCAGCCATGACAGCACATGCCGACCAGAAATTGGTCATGCCCTTCACCGGACCAACAAGCGGGTTGCCATCAGGCGAGAAGGTGAAGGGGCCGTTGATGATTTGCTTGATGCCGGCGCGCTCAAATGCCGGGAAATGCTGGAATCCAATCTCAAGCGATGGCGCGATCCTGTCAATGTCAGGTTCGAGCAGCTGGTGACCAAACTCCCAGGAGGTGGTCTTTTCCGCCCATGGTTTGCCAGCGCGTTCATAGGTACCCATCAACATGCCGCCCCGTTCCTGACGCACATATATCTCACCATCAAAATCAACAGCGTGAATGACCTCAGACCCGGTGGCCGCATTCACTTCTGCCACCTCCGGCATGTCCTCGGTGAGAAGGTACATATGCTCCATCGCCAGCACGGGCAGCTCAAGACCCACCATGCGGCCGACTTCACGCGCCCAGAGCCCAGCAGCATTGACCACATGTTCGGCTGCAATCGTTCCTTTATTGGTCACCACCTGCCATGTGCCATCAGGGTCCTGCGACAAATTTTCCACCTTTGTGTGGGTGTGGAATTGGGCACCATTCTTGCGCGC
Source organism: SAR116 cluster bacterium (assembly GCA_004212735.1). GTDB lineage: Bacteria > Pseudomonadota > Alphaproteobacteria > Puniceispirillales > Puniceispirillaceae > MED-G116. Next base: position 208,589 of record SHBD01000001.1, on the reverse strand, counting down.
AGCCTTCGCGTAGGCGTGGGTCACGCCATAGGGGTCGACATGGCCCTCAATCGGGTCATACATGGCACCTACAAATTGCGACGGGTCAATCAGCGGCAGCAATTCATGCGCCCGCTCCGGTGTAATGATCTCCAGATCATCCATGCCGAGATATTTGCCCTTGGCATAGACGCCTTTAAGCCAATCAAACCGTTCCTGAGTTGCGGCCAGCATTACACCGCCCGTCATGTGAAGTGTGATGTCCTGGCCTGACAGCTCCTCGATTTCCTTGTAGAGGTTGATCGTATATTGCTGCAGCTTGGCGACATTCGGGTCGCCATTGATGGTGTGCATCCCACCGGCAGCATGCCAGGTGGACCCGGATGTGAGTTCCGAGCGCTCAAGCATAACAACATCCGTCCAGCCGAGCTTCGTGAGATGATACAGCACCGAAGCACCAACAACACCGCCGCCAATCACGACGACGCGGGCAGTGGTTTGCATTTCTTCACTCATGTGATTGACCCCCCAATTGGTCATAAATTGGTATATTTCTTCTGCGAAACATAATGGGGAGATATGCTGTTCAATTTTCTGGCCTATTGCAATAGAATAATGTTCAGTAACGTATTTCAGAAACAAAATACACAAAACGGCTCTTGACGACCGGGGCAAACCTGTCCAATTTCGGTATAGCTATGTTTCACAGCCCATTCGGTTGTTGAACCCTGCAAAAAGAAAGATTTGCCAACTTCATTCTGCCAACGGTGTCGTCCTTTGTCATGATATCGTCCGATTTCAGACTTAACGATCCGGTGGCCACCGCCATCATCACAGTGATGAGAGGACAAGCGATGCGAGTGACAGGAAAAAACTCCGGGCGGTATTCAGGTCTGCGGGTGATCAAAGAAGCGTTGACCGGCCATCGCGGCTGGAAACCAGCCTGGCGGGATCCGGAGCCACAAAAAGAATATGACATCATCATTGTCGGCGGCGGCGGCCACGGTCTGGCCACAGCACATTATCTGGCGAGCAAATTCAACATCACATCAGTCGCGGTCATCGAAAAGGGCTGGATTGGCGGCGGTAATGTCGGCCGAAACACGACCATCATCCGCTCAAATTATTTGCTTGACGGCAATGAGCCATTCTATGAATTCTCGCTAAAGCTGTGGGAAGGGTTGGAACAGGACGTCAATTACAACGCAATGGTCAGCCAGCGCGGTATCTTGAATTTGATCCACACCGACGGCCAGCGCGATGCCTATCGCCGCAGAGGCAACGCAATGCTACTGAATGGCGCAGATGCGGAGTTGCTGTCTGCCGAGCAGGTGCGCGCCGAATGTCCGTTCCTGAATTTTGACAATAACCGGTTTCCAATCAAGGGTGGCCTTGCCCAGCGGCGCGGTGGCACCGTACGGCACGACGCTGTGGCTTGGGGCTATGCGCGCTCTGCTGATAGTTTTGGCGTCGATATCATCCAGAATTGCGAAGCCACCGGCTTTCGCATCAAGAACGGCAAATGCAGCGGTGTCGAGACATCGAAAGGGTTTATCGGCGCAAAGAAAGTCGGCGTCGCAGTTGCTGGTAATTCCGGCAAGGTGATGAGCATGGCGGGCATGCGGTTGCCGATCGAGAGCCATGTGTTGCAGGCTTTTGTCTCTGAGGGCCTGAAACCAATCATCCCGGGCGTGGTTACTTTTGGCGCCGGTCATTTCTATGTCAGCCAGTCAGACAAGGGCGGCCTTGTCTTTGGCGGCGACATTGATGGTTATAATTCCTATGCGCAGCGCGGCAATCTTCCGGTCGTTGAAGATGTCTGCGAGGGCGGCATGGCCCTGATGCCGATGATTGGCCGGGCTCGCCTTTTGCGAATGTGGGGCGGCATCATGGATATGAGCATGGATGGCTCGCCGATCATCGACAAGACCGGCATCGAGGGGCTCTATTTCAATGGCGGCTGGTGCTATGGCGGGTTCAAGGCGACGCCGGGATCAGGCTGGGTGTTCGCCCATCTGCTGGCAAATGACGAGCCACACCAGACCGCGACCGAGCTGCGCTTTGACCGGTTCCAGCGCGGTTACATGATTGACGAAAAAGGGTCCGGCGCACAGCCGAACCTGCACTAGGTCAGACAGGAGGCGAAGCCATGATTATTCATCATCCCCTTCTCGGCCCGCGTGACAGCGCAGAATTTACCTATCTTGGCGATGCCAATCTGATTGACCGTCCCGATTGGCAGGACAAAAAAGCTGCCGACAAATTCTATGAATATCAGTATCTGCGGAACAATCCGGCAGGAGAGCATCAGGAGCTCTGGTACCATGAGGCGGGTGACCGCAGCTGGCTCGTTGTAACCCGCAACACGGTAACGCATGAAATCACCAAGGTCGAACTTGCCCGCGATGTGGCGAGAGCCCGGGGACGCAGCAAATGAGTGATGCAATGACTGGGTTAAATCGCCTTGATGGCGGCCTGATCGACAGATCAGCTGAGTTGAATTTCCGTTTTGATGGCAAATCCCTAGAGGGATATGGCGGCGATACGCTGGCATCAGCCCTGCTGGCAAATGGCGTGCGGTTGATGGGCCGGTCGTTCAAATATCATCGGCCGCGGGGTGTGCTGAGTGCCGGCGCCGAGGAGCCAAATGCAATTGTCGCGCTGCGCGAGGGCGCATTTACCGAGCCAAACACCCGGGCAACAACAGCCGAGCTGTTTGACGGGCTTGTCGCCAGAAGCCAGAACCGATGGCCATCCCTTGCTTTTGATGCGATGGCAGTGAATGACATTATGTCAGATTTTCTGACCGCTGGCTTTTATTACAAGACTTTTATGTGGCCTGCAAAATTCTGGGAAAAAATCTATGAGCCGATCATTCGCCATGCAGCTGGCCTTGGCGCGCTCTCGGGGATGTCTGACCCCGATTGTTATGACAAGGGCTTTTTGCATTGTGACCTGCTGATCATCGGGGCCGGCCCCGCAGGCCTTGCCGCGGCGTTGACCGCTGGCAGATCGGGTGCGCGGGTGATCATTGCCGACGAAGATTTTCTGCCTGGCGGGCGGCTGAACGCCGAGACCATTGCGGTCGGCGACGCCGCAGGAGCCGAATGGGCAGCGCAGGTGGCCGCTGAACTGGCCAGCATGCCCAATGTCCGGCTGATGACCCGCACCACTGTCATTGGTGCGTTTGACCATGGCATCTATGGCGCCGTTGAACGGGTGACCGACCATCTGGCAACAGCGCCAGACGGCACGGCACGGCAGGTTCTTTGGCGGATTTATTCGAAGCGGTCCATTCTCTGCGCCGGGTCAATCGAGAGGCCCATCGCCTTTGCCAATAATGACCGCCCGGGAATCATGCAGGCCGGAGCGCTTCGCGCCTATGCCAACAGATGGGCGGTTGCCGCCGCATCAGAGGTGGCAGTCTTTACCAATAATGATGACGGGCATCGGACAGCAAGCGATCTTGCCGCCAAGGGCGTGAAAGTCACCGCCATCATCGACACGCGTGCGGACGCACCCGACCATGGCGACGCCGAGGTCCTTGCCGGTGCCTGTGTCACCGACAGTCGTGGCCGACTCGGCCTGTCAAAAATCAAGGTCAGGAGCGCAGATGGCAGCCAGCGCTGGATCAAGTGCGGGGCGCTTGGCGTGTCAGGTGGCTGGAACCCGAATGTGCATCTCACCTGTCACCAACGCGGTCGCCCTGTCTGGAATGAAGCCATTGCCGCCTTTGTTCCGGGTGCGGTCGGGCCGGTCGGGTTGAGTAGTGCCGGCGCAGCGTCAGGCATGTTCAGCACGGCAGCAGCGCTGACTGGTGGTGCGGTGGCGGCTGTAAATGCGCTTGGTGAGATTGGCATCAAAGCCAAAGCCATGGCCATGCCGGAGGCTGAAGACGCGCCGGTGAGCATCACGGCTTTCTGGCATGTCACCGGCAAGGGCCGCGCCTGGCTTGACCAGCAGAATGACGTCACCGTCAAGGATGTGAAGCTGGCGCATCAGGAGAATTTTCAGTCGGTCGAACATCTGAAACGCTACACCACGCTTGGCATGGCAACCGATCAGGGCAAGACCTCGAATATTGCCGGCCTTGCCGTAATGGCAGAGATCGCCGGCAAGACGATACCTGAGGTCGGCACCACCATCTACCGCCCGCCCTACACGCCAACAGCGATTGGCGCATTTGGCGGCCGTTCGCGCGACGAAACCTTCCGGCCTGTGCGTTTGACCCCATCGCACAAATGGGCCAGCGAACAAGGCGCCGTGTTTGTTGAGGTTGGCATGTGGATGCGCGCCCAGTGGTTTCCGCAGGCAGGCGAAACCGAATGGCGTCAATCCGTTGACCGGGAGGTGCTGGCAACACGCCGATCGGTTGGTGTATGTGACGTGACAACGCTTGGCAAAATCGATGTGCAAGGTGCTGATGCGGCAACTTTTCTGAATCGGATCTATTGCAATGGCTTTGCCAAATTGCCTGTTGGCAAGACACGCTATGGGCTGATGCTGCGCGAGGACGGCATTGTTATGGATGACGGCACCACGGCGCGCCTTGGTGAAACGCAATTTGTCATGACCACTACAACGGCAAATGCTGTTGGCGTTTTCCGCCATATGGAATTTGCCCGCCAATGTTTGTGGCCCGATCTTGATGTCCAGATTATCTCGACAACCGAAGCCTGGGCGCAGTTTGCCGTTGCCGGACCAAATTCACGAAAAGTTCTGGAAAAGATAGTAGATCCGGCGTTTGACATCTCCAATGATGCTTTTCCGTTCATGGCTTGCGGTGAAATTACCGTATGTGGTGGGTTGCGAGCGCGGCTGTTCCGGATTTCTTTCTCCGGTGAGCTTGCCTATGAGATCGCCGTGCCAACCCGATATGGTGACGCGCTGATCCGACGTCTGATGGAAGCTGGTGAGGAATTTGACATCACCCCTTACGGCATGGAGGCGCTCGGAGTGATGCGCATAGAAAAAGGCCATGCTGCCGGTAATGAGCTTAATGGAACGACAACTGCGCTGAATCTGGGGCTTGGCCGGATGGTGTCAAAGACCAAGGATAGCATTGGCTCCATCCTCTCAGAGCGTGAGGGTCTGACCCGCGATGATGCGCTGATCCAGGTGGGCTTCAAACCTGTTGACCCAAATGATCCGGTGGTCGCCGGATCGCATCTGATGAATATTGATGATCCGGCCAATGCCGCGCATGATCAGGGCTACATCACCTCAGCTGCCTATTCGCCGTGTCTGGAATCATCCATCGGCATCGGCTTTTTGGAAAATGGCGCAACGCGCAAAGGCGAGATCATCCGCGCAATGAACCCGGTCGAGGGATCGGAGATCATGGTCGAGGTGGTGAGCGCCCATTTTGTTGATCCAGAGGGGGAACGTCTTCGTGCATGATCTTGTTCCACTAACGCCGCTCGGCGGTGACAGCGCGCAAAGCGAAACAATCAGGAATGTCACCATCAGCGAGATGCCAGATTTTGCCTATGCGTCGATGGCTATGCGTCTTGGCCGCAAAACCGGCTTCCAGCGCGCCGCAAAAAAGGCAACTGGCATTTCACCGCCGCCGCCCGGCGAAAGCGCAGCCATCAAAGTTGGCAAGGGTATGCTTACTATTTTCTGGACTGGCGCAGACCAATGGATGGTTGAAGCGCCCTATGCAAGCCATTTTGACCTTGCTGCGCAGCTTGGCAGCACAGTGAAGGACAACGCATCTGTCACCGAGCAGAATGATGGATGGGCCAGATTTGATCTGACGGGTGATGATTGTGTTTCTGTTCTCGAACGGCTAAGTGCCGCCGACAGTGCAGGCATGCAGGCTGGTGCAGTGACACGTACCACAATCGAGCATCTGGGTTGTTTCCTGCTTTGCCGAAAGGCGGCAACGCATTTCAGCGTGATCTGCCCGCGGTCCGGTGCCGCATCCATGTATCATGCGCTGTTGACGATGGCGCAATCTGCCCTCTAGATACACGCCAAGGACGGATGGAGGGTGTGGGATGGACACAGGAAGGCGCGAACACCCCCTGTGCCGCACTGTCTTAATAGCGGTCAATGGCTAACTTGATTTTGTCCTTATCATGAACAGCGCTGAACGCCTCCAATTCGCGGCTTTCAGCCTTGAACTGGGCGCGCACCATCCATCCGCCATAATGCCAACCCCATGCCGCATCGATGATCCAGAAAACCGACCCAATGAGAACAGCATGAACCCAGAAGGCAGTCCATCGAATACGCTCAATAACCGAGCCAGACACAATCGATGCTGCCGTCCAGGAGAACAGCAAAAAGGCCGCCCAAAGGCGGCCTTTCCAGTTTCATTTGTTGGTTTTATTTACAGTTTTATGTCCAAGTTCATTTGCCAGCGGATTCAGCCGCCATTCTTGTCAAATGACTCAGATTCGTGACGGTGCCCAACCCAGCAGGCGACGACGCACAATGCAATCGCCACAAGCAGCCACATCATCTCGCCACTGCCATAGCCGGTATAATAGGCGCCCGTAACGCCGTCCCAAGTTCCTGTATCAAATGGTGATCCCATGATCATACTCCTTTTCTATCTACCAGCTTATTCGGCCGGAGCGGTTGACCCGCCAGACATGCCTTCAGGATAGGCCTTGGACGGTACTTTGGTTATATCAAGACCTGCGAGCTCAGCACTCTCCGGAACACGGAGAACGCCCATCGACTTCATGATCAACGACAGGACGTAGCCCGGCACAAGACCGCAAAGCACCATGACCACAGCGCCAATCAGCTGTCCCATGAAGTTGGTCATCGCAACACCCTCACCCGGAATGGCCGGATAGCCAGCGGCAAAGATACCAACGGCAAGAACACCCCAGACGCCAAGCGCACCATGCACTGTGAAGGCACCAACGGCATCATCAATGCCCATACGCTCCACAAAACGGGCGATGGATGGCATGATGGCACCACCGATGAAGCCGACGGCAAAAGCCAGAGGCGGCCACCAGAGATCAAGACCGGCTGCGCAGGAAATGATTCCACCGAGCGCACCTGACATCATCCAGAACGGGTCACGCGACACCATCCAGGCACCAATGATTCCACCGGCAAAGCCCATCAAAATGTTGAAGGTCAGCGCCGATAAAGTCAGCGGTGTGCCATAGATGCTGGTAAAGCCGCTTGTTGACCAGGACCAGCCCTCATTCGGGAAGATCGCACAAGCCATCAAGAAGCCCCAGAAACCGACGATAATCATCATCAGGCCAACAAGGGTCATCGGCATGTTGTGACCGGGCAGATCATTGGCTGAGCCATCGGCGTTGAATTTGCCAACACGCGGCCCGAGATTGATCAATACACCAAGGGCAAAGAAGCCAGCGACTGTATGCACAACGCCAGCAGCACCAAAGTCGTGATAGCCGAACTTGGTGACCAGCCACCCATCGGCATGCCAGCCCCAGGCAGCACCCAGCACCCATGCAAATGATCCAAGAACCACCGCAAGGATAATGAATGGCACAAGGCGAATCCGCTCAATCACTGAGCCTGACATGATTGATGCCGTGGTTGCTCCAAACAGGGTAAATGCACCCCAGAACACGCCAGACGCGCTGTCAGCAAGACTCGGCCCCATAACCTCGCCAGCCGGGTTGCCCGCAGCATTCGCGTAGTCAAGGCCACTGATCTCAAACGGGCCAACACCCAGATCAAAGCCTGTTGGGAACGCCCAGTAACACCACCATCCAAAGAAATAGAAGGTTGGCACCAAAAAGGCGAAGGCTAAGATATTCTTGATGCCGGATGCAAGGACGTTCTTGGAACGTGACGCGCCCATCTCATAAGCAAGAAAGCCGGCATGAATGAGAACCATCAAAGGAATGGTTACATAATAGTAGATTTCAGCGACGGTGGTATTTCCGACTGTCGCCACAGTTTTCAAGGCAGCCACTTCGGCGGCCAATGCTGCAAGTTGCTCTTCCACGTTAATTCTCCCCATTGAAAAGCATCAAATGTAAAAGGCCCTCATAAATACGAGCCTATACCGAAAATGTACCAATATTGCCTTGTTTTATTAGGCGATACATTCTTTCAGTCTGGATACTGATACATAGGAAAAGCTCTCAGGCCAGTTTTTTTTTGATTTTTTGGGGTTTTCGAGGAGGACAAATTAACCCAGTTTTCTGAAAAACTGCTGATAAATTCATTTTTCTAATCTGAAATCACTCTGTTTTCCAAAGAAAACATCAATATTTATCAATAAAAACAATGTGATAAAATTTACATCAAAGAACCTCTGATGACAGAACAGCCATGGAGACACAACTAGACCAATTTTGGCCAGCATATTTCCACAGAAAAAGCCGCGTTGCGCAGCACAACATGTGTTTCACCGGCAAACGGCCAGGCAAGTATCATCGGGAGACAGACTAATTACATCGCCACAACAGGCCCAGCATGCAGCGACACCCACATAACGAATGCCAGAGCCAGAAGAGTCAGCAGAGCCAAAATCTGACCGGATTAGGATTGTGGCCGGGTTTTCTTCGGATCGTAATGGGCAAAGGGCACAATTGTTGCTGGCAGTCGTTTTTGATGACCATCCAACTTGCCAACCTCTACCGCTGTCCCCAGTTCGCTGTGATGCACATCGACACGCGCAAGGGCGATGTTCCTGCCAAGCAGCGGCGAGCGCATGGAGGACGTAATCTCCCCAATCTGCGCCCGGCCGATGTGAACACAATCCCCGTGCACGACATCAACCGCACTGTCGATATCAAGACCCACCAGTTTGCGCGAAGGTGTCTGCTTGCGGCGGATCAGCGCCTCCCGGCCAATGAAATCATCCTCTTTCGATTTCAGGGGAACGGTGAAGCCAATCCCTGCCTCAAACGGGTCGGTCTGATCAGAAAAATCATACCCAGCGAAAATCAAACCAGCTTCGATCCGAACCATGTCGAGCGCGCTCAGACCCATTGGGGTGATCCCGTGCGCCTGCCCCGCGTCCCAGACAGCGTCAAAAACAGTGCTGGCATGGAGCGGATGACAGAAGATCTCGTACCCAAGTTCGCCGGTGTATCCGGTGCGCGACAGAACAATGGGGGCACCCTGATCATCACCAATGCGCGCTGGCGTGAAGCGGAACCAGGCGAGCTCCTCAACCGTCGGATTATGCGGCGCTGTCCAGATGATCTTTTTCAGCAGATCGCGGCTTTCCGGCCCCTGCACGGCAATATTATGCTGTTGATCTGTCGAAGACCGGACAAGCGCTTTAAGGCCAAGCTCGGCAGCCGTCTCACGAATCCATTCACCGCTATAGTCCGAGCCACCAATCCAGCGGAAATTGTCCCGGCCAAGTCGGAAGATCGTGCCATCATCAATCATTCCACCATGTGGATAGCACATCGCAGTGTAGGACACCTGACCATCGGCCATTTTTTTCACATTCCGCGTGAAGATATATTGGCACAAGGCCTCGGCATCGGGGCCGGTGATCTCAAATTTGCGCAGTGGCGACAGATCAAGAACAACACATTTTTCACGGCAGGCGTGATATTCATCAATCGGCCCGGCAGCAGCAAACTGATCAGCAAGCCAGTAGCCATTATACTCAACAAAATGGCGGGTATGTTTGGCAAAACTCTGGTGGAATCCTGTTTCCTTGGTCATTTTTGGCTCCGCATCTGGCGTGGCGCGAAAGGCCACAGCGCGCTGAAAATTTTCCTCACCCCTGTAGGTGCGCACGTGAATATCTGTCGGGTTCCAGCCATTTGCTGGTGAAGTATCATCCGGGCAGGCCGAGCTGACACAAATCAGATCTGTCAGCGCCCGCATCAAAACATAGTCTCCGGGACGCGACCATGGCTCATCCGAGCCCAACTGGCCATGCTCATCAAGGGCGGTGTTGAAAAAGAAATTGATGGCCATCCAGCCAGCCCGCGCGGTGACACCATGATCAGCCAGCGCATGATTGAAATTATCCGAGCAATTCACATGCCCGGGATAGCCAATGTCATCATAATATTTTGCCGCACAGGCAAGCGCAAAGGCATCGTGACGCCCACATGTGTCCTGTACCACCTCAACGAGCGGAATCATATCCTGATCATAATATTTGGCGTGCAGACCCGGCATCGGATAGGCCGACAGCATGAGCGTTCGCGTCGTGGTAACATCGAGGGCATGCTCAATGCCACGGTCCAGTTTACGGGCGGCAAAACACTGGAAATCTGTACATTGGCGGCCATCAACATCGATGATTTGGATGTAATCCCCAGCTTTGACAAAAAAGGATTTCGCTGTGCTTGTGTAAACATGAAGGTCCAGCACGGGATCGGCCAGGGGCTCCGGAACCTCAAATTTCACCTGCGATTTGATTGTTGCACGTTTGACCAGAACAGTCAGCGGGGTGGCCGCGTCCTGCGCCTCAAAATCCATCATGCCGCCGGGCGCAGCGATGATCGCGACACCAACACGATCAGCAGTAAAGCTGGCCGTGTCACCGGCGGGTGACGAATCGCCGAAACAGGCAATGGCCCCAGCTGCCGCCAGATCTATTTTGCGCGCTTCAATGCCAAGCCGAAGCCCGGTGAGCGACGCATCGCCCGACATGAGCAATGCTTTCAGCCCATCACCATTGCTTGTGGTGCTGCCCCCAAGCATAGCGGGATCAATCCTGCCCTTGTCATCGGCGGCTATGATTTCACAAAGTTGGCCACCCTCGTCATTGGTAAGGGTGAGGGTATCACCTGTCTCCATTGGGACAAGTAGCGCGCCACCACCGGCAACAACATAACGCTCGGTACCTGGCGGCAGCGAGAAGGCGCGCGGCTGAATGATGGCGCTTGGCTTTGGCGGCCCCGCCACGATCTCTGGATAGAAACTCTCCGGCATCAATACCTCCCCAGCATAATGACGAATGTTGGATGGCGCCCGGGCCATCACCTCACCACAAAAATCGGCCGTCTCAGATCCTAGCCAGTGGCAGGCAATCCGGCAAGCACCGGCATGGTGACTCTGGCAGTGCCTGTCAGTCTAGAACAACCCCTCAATCTGACCCTGATCGTTCAGCATGATCGCCTCAGCAGACGGAACACGCGGCAGGCCGGGCATCGTCATGATCTCTCCGCATATGGCAACAATGAATCCAGCGCCGGCAGATAACCTTACCTCGCGGACCGGGACGCTGTGGCCTGTTGGCGCACCGCGCAATGTCGGATCCGTGCTGAAGCTGTATTGGGTCTTTGCCATGCAGACGGGCAGATTGCCATATCCCTGATCTTCCCATTGTCTGAGCTGGTCGCGGATCTTTTGATCGGCAAGCACCTCATCAGCGCGGTATATCCGTTTGGCAATGGCCTCCATCTTTTCGAAAAGCGGCATGTCATCGGGGTAGATTGGCGAAAAATTCGCCATTCCGGAATCGGCAACCTCAGCCACTCGGGTGGCAAGATCCAACGCGCCCTTGGACCCATGCTCCCAATGGCGTGAGACAATCGCTTCCGAACCCTGTTCAGCCACATAATCCTGCAGAGCCGCGACCTCAGCATCGGTGTCAGTGACAAAATGGTTCACCGCAACAACCACAGGCACACCAAAGGATTTGATGTTTTCGATATGGCGGCCGAGGTTCGGGCAGCCCGCCTGAACCGCGGCAACATTCTCAGCACCCAGATCAGCCTTGGCGACACCGCCATTCATCTTCATCGCCCGCACCGTTGCCACCAGAACAACGACGCTCGGCGCAATTCCCGCCTTGCGGCATTTGATATTCATGAATTTCTCGGCACCCAGATCGGCACCAAAACCAGCCTCGGTTACGACATAATCAGCCAGTTTCAATGCTGTCGTCGTGGCCACCACCGAATTGCAGCCATGCGCGATATTGGCAAAAGGACCGCCATGCACAAAGGCAGGATTGTTTTCCAACGTCTGCACCAGATTTGGCTGCATCGCCTGGCTGAGCAAAACAGTCATTGCACCGTCCGCTTTGATGTCACGGCAATAGACCGGGCTGCGATCACGGCGATAGGCAACGATGATGTCACCAAGACGCTTTTGCAGATCCTCAATATCCAGTGCAAGGCAGAGAATCGCCATAACCTCGGAGGCAACCGTGATATCAAAGCCTGCCTGCCGGGGAAATCCGTTGGAGACACCACCAAGGCTGGTGACGATGTCGCGCAGCGCCCGATCGTTCATATCGACAACACGGCGCCATGTCACACGGCGCTGGTCGATCTCCAGCTCATTGCCCCAGTAGATGTGGTTGTCGATCATCGCCGAGAGCAGATTATGCGCCGAGGTGATGGCATGAAAATCACCCGTGAAGTGCAGGTTCATCTCTTCCATCGGCACCACCTGGGCATATCCGCCGCCAGCAGCACCGCCCTTCATCCCGAAGCAGGGACCAAGCGAGGCTTCGCGGATGCAGATCATCGCTTTCTTGCCAAGCGCATTGAGACCGTCGCCGAGACCGACCGTGGTCGTTGTCTTGCCTTCGCCCGCCGGGGTGGGGTTGATTGCGGTCACGAGAACCAGCTTGCCATCCTTGCCATCGCGCTGCGCCTTGATGAATTCGGCAGAGATTTTTGCCTTGTCATGACCAAATGGCAGCAGATCCTTTTCCGGAATATCCAGTTTTGCCCCGATCTGCTGGATAGGTAACATGTTTGCCTCGCGCGCAATCTCGATGTCTGACTTGTGACTCATACCCCCGGGTTCCCTTCTTCCCATGAACGTCTGCCAATGAAATACCTAAAAGGCCTCTCACCCTGACGGCTGTTCCAGACCGCGTTGTGTCGCCATCGCCACAAAACCGCTGAATCCCGCCGAAACGACCTGCCAACGAACTCACCCTGAAGCGATGCACCAAGACCACCCTGCGCCAGCATTGTCTGTTGTCGTACCCCCCAACCCAAAAACAATCAAGAAAAAGGACCAATCTAACCCGAATTTAGCAAGACTCGGGCTAAATGGTCCGCAATTGGTATGTTTTGTGGCTAAAACCATCCTATATTGACCCGCTACAGAGTCGCTGGCGCTCACCAATAAAGCAAGATGTCACCGATAAATCCGCGTTGCGGGCAGGGGCGCTTTCAGCTATATGGTGCGGCATGAGTGAACATATGAAAAATACCGATGTCAAAAAGGTCGTCCTTGCTTACTCCGGTGGTCTCGACACTTCTGTTATCCTGCGCTGGCTGCAGGACCATTATAATGCTGAGGTGGTGACGTTCACTGCCGATATTGGGCAGGGTGAGGATATCGAACCCGCCCGTGCGAAAGCAGAGTTGCTTGGCATCACAGAAATATTCATTGAGGATTTGCGCGAGGAATTCGTCCGCGACTACGTGTTCCCGATGTTTCGGGCCAATCCGCTCTATGAGGGCATGTATCTGCTTGGAACCTCAATCGCACGGCCCTTGATTGCCAAACGCCAAATCGAGATCGCCCGCGCGGTCGGGGCCGACGCCGTCTCGCATGGCGCAACAGGAAAAGGCAATGATCAGGTGCGTTTTGAGCTCGCCTACTATGCGCAGCAGCCCGATATAAAGGTGATTGCCCCCTGGCGGGAATGGGACCTTGGGTCGCGCACCAAGCTCATCAGCTATGCCGAAGAGAATCAGATTCCCATTCCAAAAGACAAGCGCGGCGAGGCTCCGTTCAGTGTCGACGCCAACCTCCTGCATATCTCAGCCGAGGGAAAAGTGCTGGAGGACCCCTGGGTTGCGCCGGAAGAATACATCTTCTCGCGCTCTGTCTCTCCCGAAGCTGCGCCAGACACGCCAACCGAAATTGAGATCACCTTCAAATCCGGTGATCCCGTTGCAATTGACGGTGTTGAAATGTCACCAGCCACCCTGCTGACCGAGTTGAACAGGCTTGGCGGCGACAACGGCATTGGCCGCCTGGATATGGTGGAAAACCGGTTTGTTGGCATGAAGTCCCGTGGTGTCTATGAAACTCCGGGGGGAACCGTGTTGCTGACGGCACGGCGGGCCATGGAGTCAATCACGCTGGACCGGGGGGCGGCACATCAGAAAGACGAGTTGATGCCGCGCTATGCGGAGCTGATCTATAATGGCTTCTGGTTCTCACCCGAGCGTGAAATGCTGCAGAGCGCAATCGACAGTTGCCGTGATGCCGTGAATGGCGTCGTGCGGGTCAAACTCTATAAAGGAAATGTGATCGTCACCGGCAGGAAATCTCCAAACTCGCTATACAATGCGGATCTGGTGACTTTCGAGGAAGGTGCTGTGGATTACGATCACAGTGACGCGCATGGCTTCATCCGGCTGAACGCCCTGCGTCTGCGGGTCAACAAGATGACAAGTGATGGGGCTGGCGGCTAGCGTTCGCAGACGTTGCCGATCGTTCCATCACGGTTGACCTGTTTCAGCACCACGCTGCCTGTCGGGGCCAAGGCAAAACCACTGTCCCGCTTGCCTGTCTCGCAGTCCTCGACATAGGCGAATTTGTACACGGGATTGCCATTGCCTTCCCTGACAAACTCCACCACAGGGTCACTGTTAAACAGCCCGATGACTGCAGCCAACACCAATAGTTCCATTTATCTCGCTCCACATCAGATTTTTCGAATTTGTCTATGACGGATAGACGTGATTTGTGGCAGCATTAGGGTTAAATCATGACACAAAAAATCCCGCCCAGCGCTGCCGGACAGGATTTGAAAATAGGGGGCGCTGCACACGGGCTAGATTTGCGCCGCAACAAATTCCCAATCGACCAGATTGTCGAGGAAATTTGCCAGATAGTCGGGGCGCTTGTTTCTGAAATCAATGTAGTAGGAATGTTCCCACACATCACAACCAAGTAGTGCGGTCTGACCAAAACAGAGCGGGTTCACACCGTTTTCGGTTTTGGTGACCTGCAATCCACCATCGGTATTTTTCACCAACCAGCACCAGCCGGAGCCAAACTGGCCAGCACCAGCCGCCTTGAACTCGTCTTTGAAAGCGTCAACAGAACCGAAGCTATCGACAAGCGCCTTTTCCAACTCGGAGGGCATGCCGCTTTGGCCGGGGCCCATCATCTGCCAGAACTGCATATGATTCCAATGCTGAGAGGCGTTGTTGAAAATACCGTTCTGGGCGACGGCACCAGACTGGTAAGTGCCAACAATGATATCTTCAAGTGATTTGTCCTCCCACTCGGTGCCAGCGATCAATTTGTTGCCATTCACCACATAGGCGTTGTGATGCAGATCATGGTGATATTCCATGGTCTCTGCGCTCATGCCGTGTGCCGCCAGTGCGTCGTGTGAATAGGGAAGGTCGGGTAGAGAGAATGCCATATCAGCCTCCAGATGTTTGGGAATTAACTTCCCCTACATACATCGCAATTGATTTTCGATAAACATGAAGTTGTAGATATGTGTATTATTTTCCCGGTACACAAGCTGCATGGCGACTCAATAATTTCATGCCGGGCTCCCATCACGGGTTGCCATTAGGGCCAATGACAGGTGGAAGATGATGACAGATAATAGCCATAACAGGGGCGACAGTGATAAAAAGCCCTATATCGCACCCTTTCTGGACCTCGTTCCAGAAATTGAGGATACGGTGTTTGTTGCGGCGACAGCCGCCATCATGGGCGCTGTTCGAATCGGCGCGCACAGCAGCATCTGGCATCAGGTAACGGTGCGCGGCGACAATAATTACATTCTCATCGGGGCGAACACCAACATTCAGGATAATAGCTGCGTTCATATCGACAGCCGCACATATCCGACAATCATCGGCAATGATGTCACGATCGGCCATAGCGCCATCATTCACGCCTGTGAAATTGGCGATGGCGGTTTTGTCGGCATGGGAGCCATTGTCATGGACGGTGCGGTGATCGAGCCGGGAGGCATGCTGGCGGCAGGTGCCATGCTCACGCCGGGCAAGCGCATCCCCTCAGGCGAATTGTGGGCAGGGCGGCCAGCCAAGAAAATGCGTGATCTCAGTGAGGATGAAAAGCAGTTCAACCAGAAATCAGCAGCGCATTATGTGGAGGTCGCGCGTGCGCACAGGCTCGGCACAGCAGGAGCGCCCTTCGCCGCCCACATGAAAACACGGCCCCTGCCACCGCGTGACTAAGCCAGCAGGCCAGCGCAAAAACCATCCCACCTGTGGACCCAATAACGAGGTTGACAAGCCATCGCGGTTTTTGTCTCTCTTAGCTGATTAATCAAGATGAGGCGCAACCCTTACCCCCGACAGGAACAAGGCTGACAAGGCATTGTTCATTGGAGTTTCTGACATGAAGTTGAATGACCCCACTCTTTTACACGTAGATTCCTATATCAATGGCGGTTGGGTTGCCGGCAAGACGCGGTTTGCCGTGACCAATCCAGCCAATGGCGAGGTGATTGCCGAGGTGGCTGATCTCGGAAGCGCCGAGGTAACAGCCGCCATTGACGCAGCCGTGCCAGCCCAAAAGGCTTGGGCCAAGCGAACTGCCAAGGACCGCGCCATGGTCATGCGCAAATGGTATGATCTGGTGATGGCGAATGCCGAGGATCTGGCTGTCATTCTGACCACCGAGATGGGAAAACCGCTGGCCGAAGCAAAGGGTGAGATCGCCTATGGTGCCAGCTTCATCGACTGGTTTGCCGAAGAGGCACGCCGGGTCTGCGGTGATGTGCTGGAAACACCACAGGCGGACAAGCGGCTGCTGACCTTCAAACAGCCAATCGGGGTTTTTGGCGCGATTACACCGTGGAATTTTCCGATTGCCATGATCACCCGCAAGGTGGCACCCGGCATTGCCGCTGGATGCGCCTGTGTGCTGAAGCCTGCTGAACAGACGCCGCTTTCCGCACTGGCGCTGGCCGAACTGGCCGAACGCGCCGGCCTTCCCGCCGGCATCATGAACATCGTCACGGGCATGAACGCACCAGCGATCGGCGAGACCATGTGCGCGGATGATCGCATTCGCAAAATGACCTTTACCGGCTCGACCGAGGTCGGCCGCATCCTGATGCGCCAGAGCGCCGATTCGGTCAAGAAAATGAGTCTGGAGCTTGGTGGCAATGCACCTTTACTGGTGTTTGATGATGCCGATCTCGACAAGGCCGTGACCGGGGCAATGATGTCAAAATTCCGCAATGCCGGCCAGACATGCGTCTGTGCGAACCGCATTTTCGTTCAGGACGGAATCTATGACGCCTTTGCCAAACGGCTTGCCGAAGCAACAGACGCACTGCAGGTTGGCAATGGCATGACCGATGGAGTCGAGCAGGGACCCATTATTAACGATCAGGGTCTTGCCAAAATCAAACGGCATGTCGAGGATGCCGTCGGCAAGGGTGCCATCCTGCTAACCGGTGGCAAACCTCATGCGCTGGGCGGCACCTTCTTCGAACCGACAGTGCTGACCGAGATGACGTCCGATATGCAGCTGTTCCGTGAGGAAACATTTGGCCCGGTGGCCGCGCTCTTCAAATTCAACGATGAGGATGACGCCATAGCGATGGCCAATGACAGTGAATTTGGCCTTGCCGCCTATCTGTTCACCGAGAATGCAGCCCGCCTGTTCCGCGTCAGCGAAGCACTGGAATTTGGCATCGTTGCCGTCAATACCGGGATTTTCTCCTCCGAGGTCGGACCGTTTGGCGGTCTGAAGAATTCCGGCCTTGGGCGTGAAGGCTCCAAATATGGCATTGATGAATTTCTTGAAATCAAATTTGTCTGCGTCGGAATGTAACCACGGCCAGAGAGGGTATCAGACAGAACATCAGACAGGGTAGTTGACCGGGCCAGGATTTCCCGCCCGGCCGCTCTTATTTCATTTTAATGGCCAAGGAGGTATAGCGCGCGGCATTGAGGCGTTGATGGTTAGCTGCTGCGCAAGCGGCGGATCAGACTTGAGGTATCGTTGCGCCCATGCCCCATCTGGCTCAGTTCATCATAATATCCGGCGACAATTTTGGTTACCGGCAGCGGTGCATCGTGACGCGCCGCCTCCTCAAGGCAGATTCGCAGATCCTTGCGCATCCAATCGACAGCGAAGCCAAAATCAAACTCATTTTTGACCATGGTGTCACCGCGATTGACCATCTGCCAGGATTGTGCAGCGCCGCCTGAGATTGCCTCGAGCAAGGCGTCTGTATCAAGATCCGCAGCAATGGCAAAATTCAGCGCCTCTGACAATCCTTGAACAAGACCAGCAATGCAGATTTGGTTGCACATCTTGGCCTGCTGTCCCTTGCCGGCATCGCCCATGCGCACCACCCGCGCCCCGTAACATTCCATGACTGGCAACGCTGCATCAAAAGCAACCTGATCGCCACCAACCATGACAGTGAGCGCGCCGTTTTCAGCACCAGCCTGCCCACCGGACACAGGTGCATCAAGAACGCCGATAGAACGGGCTTTTCCTGCTACATAGAGCTGGCCTGCCACATCGGCTGAGACGGTGCTGTTATCAACATAGATCGCACCCGGCTTCATCGCGGCAATGGCGCCATTACCCCCATTTTCCCCTAGGGCAACGGCCAGCACATCCGGGTCGTCACCAACGCAGGAAAAAACGAAATCGGCGTCCGCCACAGCATCTGCAGGGGTCACGGCATAGGAGCCACCATGTTCGGCAACCCATTTCTCGGCTTTTGCTGTGGTCCGATTGTAAACCGTTACATCATGACCTGCCGTGGCAATATGTCCTGCCATCGGATAGCCCATAACACCCAACCCGAGAAATACAACCTTTGCCATTTGATGCCGCCTTTTCTATTGTTCATTTTAATTGCAGGTCCAGCAGAGCGTATTGATCATTGCCGTGCTGTCATAACTGGTGAATAACATCTTATCAATCAAGCGTGCCGACTCTATAATGTCGCCTCGCCCATATTAAAGAGTAACACATGACCGTTCTGTCCAGCCAGCAAGAGATCGAGATTCTCATCACCGAGGCGGAGATTGCCGCGCGGACGACACAACTAGCCCATATCATTTCCGATCATTATCGCGGAACAAAGCAACTTGTTGTCGTGGGGTTGCTCAGGGGGTCATTTGTTTTTATTGCTGACCTTGTGCGGCGCATCGATCTGCCGGTCGAGGTAGATTTCATGACGGTCTCGTCATACGGCGACAAGAAAGTGTCCTCCCGTCAGGTTCGGATCATTCAGGATCTGGAAACGGCGATTGACGGACGTGATGTTCTGATCGTAGAGGACATCATCGATACCGGCCACACATTGAGCCAGGTCTATGAAATTCTGCAAACGCGCTCACCGAAATCACTCAAGGTCTGCACCTTGCTGAACAAACCCTCACGCCGCGAGATCGACGTCCATGTCGATTGGGTGGGTTTTGACATTCCAGATGAATTTGTCATCGGCTATGGCATTGATTTCGCCCAGCAGGGACGCAATCTGCCGCATATCGGCGTTGTCCGGGGCTAGCCAGAGCCGCCCTTGCAGAAGATAATATGCCCAGACGATCATACGTCCAGAAGATCATCCTCGTAACGATACTGTGACAGCGGCACAGCGCCAGTTTCCGTGACCAGCACCTGTTCCTCCAGCTTGATCCCCTCACGGCCACCAACGGCACCAACATAAGCCTCAACGCACAGGGTCATTCCGGGCTCAAAACTACCGCCATAGCCATGTGCCGCGACATCTTCCGGATAGCGCACACAGGGATATTCATCACAAAGCCCAACACCATGTGCCAGAACACCATAGCGTAGCGCCCGATATTCCTCTGGCAGCCGGTGCGCAATCCGTGTCATTTCGGTAAAGCTCATGCCGGGCTCAATCAGGCCAATATTGGTCATCACATGTTCATAGGCGACCTGATAGAGCGTCCGCTGTTCAGCGTTTGGCTTCGCATCGCCGACAATCCAGCTGCGCGAGATGTCACAGCAATAGCCATAGGTGCCGACAAGATCGGTATCGAACGCCATGATATCGCCATTCTGCATGATGCGGGGCCCACATTCCTGGAACCAGGGATTCGTCCGCGGACCCGAGGAGAGGATACGCGTCTCAATCCATTCACCACCACGTTTGATATTGCCGGCATGCAGTGCCGCCCACATTTCATTTTCTGAAATGCCCGGGCGCATGATGGTGCGCATTTCCTCGACCGCAGCCTCACAAGCGGCGATCGCACAGCGCATGGCGTTCAGCTCATTTTCATTCTTGATTGACCGCGCATGCTCGGTCAGCACCTGACCTTCCAGAACTTCCACGCCGCAGGAACGCAGGCTGACATAGCCAATATTTTCAATCTTGTCGACAGCAAGTCGCTTGTTGGTGCCTGCATGTTGGCGCATCACATCAAGCACCTGCTCGGCAAAGGCGGCGGCGGCTTGTTCTGTCTGATCACCAGTCTCAAAATAGAAAAAACTCGCGCCATGGCGAACCTCACCAACCAGCGACAGATGCGCGGACAGATGTTCGCAATTGTGAAAATCCCATAAAATTACCTTGCCCTCAGGCGGCACGAAACACGCGCGTGCCATATTGTGGGCAATCCACAGCTGCATGTTGGTGGTGTCAGTCGCATAGCGGATGTTCAACGGATCAAACAACAGCAAACCGGCGCAATCATGCTGGCGGATCTGGTCTTGCAGGCGTGACAGCCGATATTCACGCAAGGCCGGCATGTCCGGTGCCGACAGGCCAAGATTTTCCCATTCGGCAAAGGCCAGTGCGGTCGGTCCGATCTCGATGCGATCATTGTCGTTCGGGGTATTGTCAGGTTTTAGGTGCGCGCGGCGCGATGGGTCAATCTTACGATTGGAACCAACGATTAAGTCATCCATGTTGCACCTCATTGCCGACCGGAGGTGACATTACGGTGACCCGTTACAATTGGTAAATCAAGCGCTATTTATTCACATCTACAACAACGCGGCCTCTGACCTGCCCCTCGAGAATTTGCTTGCCATAGGACGGTAATTCAGCGAGGCCGATCTCTGTCACCATCTCAACAAGTGGTCCCTTGGGCATTTCTGTTGCGAGTGCCTGCCAGATATTGGCGCGCTTATCCATCGGATAGGCGACCGAATCGATGCCGAACACATTTACTCCGCGTAACAGGAATGGCATGATATTGCCGCTGAGCTCAGCCCCCCCGGCGTTGCCGAGCGACGCCAGACCCGCGCCATAATTCAGCTGTTTGAGGATGCGCCCCATTAGCGCACCCCCCACACTGTCAATGCAACCACCCCAGACGCTGGATTCCAGAACCTTGCCGGGATCATCAAGCATTTCGTCACGGGTGACGATGCGCGCCGCACCAAGCCCCATCAGATAATCGGCAATTTCCGCGCGGCCGGTCATCGCCGCAACTTTGTAGCCCTTGCTTGCCAACAGGATGGTGGCAACCGAACCAACGCCGCCGCCAGCGCCCGTGACCAGGATTTCACCACTGTCCGGGGTCATCCCGTCACCCTCGAGACGTTTGATCGCCAGCATAGCGGTAAAGCCTGCGGTGCCGAGACACATGGCCTCAAAACTGCTGAGCCCCTCAGGTAGCGGCGTCAGCCAATCAGCCTTTTCATTGGCTTTTGTCGCATAACCACCCCATCTGATTTCACCACCACGCCATCCATGCATGATGACCTTGTCGCCCGGATTGAAACGATCATCGCTGCTGTTGATCACCGAACCGGCAAAATCGACTCCGGGAACATGCGGATAAGTCTTTACCAAACGGCCAAGGCCATTGAGACACAGACCATCCTTGTAGTTGACGGTCGAATATTCAACAGCGATGTCAACC
This sequence comes from SAR116 cluster bacterium, assembly GCA_004212735.1. GTDB lineage: Bacteria > Pseudomonadota > Alphaproteobacteria > Puniceispirillales > Puniceispirillaceae > MED-G116. The sequence continues at coordinate 186,891 of SHBD01000001.1, read as the reverse complement.
TCGCCATCTTGAGGCAGTCGGTCTTCTGAAACCTCCTCAACACTCGCTGATATTGCGTTTTCGTCGGCCTGATCGATGATTAACGCCTTAAACATTTTGTTTACCTTTGTTAAGATTAAGGGATGGTGCTGCCATACATCTGACTGAACTATATCGCCCAGTCCATCGACGCGGCAATAGCGCTGTTGGGTTTGTTTGGAAAAACCAATATCACGGATAAGAGCTAAAGGGATTGATGACCAGCTGATGAAAGAACTAACACCACCGCAGGCCTATGAAGAGCTGGCTAATAATGACAGGGCGGTCCTCGTGGATTGCCGGACTCGAGCCGAATGGTTCTATGTTGGCATTCCTGATCTATCGAGCATCGGCAAGCAGGTTGTTCTCGAGAGCATCGCCGACGAGACAGGTCAGCCAAACGCAAATTTCACCACCCGTATTGCCGAAATTGCTGGTCCGGACACCCCGATATACATCATCTGCCGAATTGGTGGCAGATCGGCCAATGCCTGCCACCTTCTAGAATCCTCGGGGTACTCTCACGTTTGCAACATCCTTGAGGGATTTGAAGGATCTGTTGACCGGCAGGGACACAGATCAAGCCTTGATGGCTGGAAATTCCACAATCTCCCCTGGCGACAGAGCTGAACGCCGCTGGAAACGACAGGTGAAGATTTTGTTAGTCGCAAATTACTAATTGCGACAACACTGCCCCCGTTATGGAGTTTGAACGGTTTTTCAAATTTAGCCAGCTGTTGCTTCGGGATGAATTCGTCCTAAGTTACTCAGGCTATGTGTCAGAAGATATTCTGGAGGCGGTAGGAGATACACTGCGCCAGCGACTTGAAAACCATGCGCGTGATGGCCGGCAGATCAGAAATGTTTTCTCAATCTTTGTCGAGTTGATGCAAAATATCATCCGCTATGGCGTTGATGGCCCTCAACCCGGCCCTGCTGACAGTGAAAAACCCTCTTTTGGCATCGTCATGGTGTCAGAAAACAACGGCACCATGGATGTGATTGCCGGGAATTTTGTCAGCAATGACGAGGCAGCGATGTTGCAGCAAAAAATGGCATTTTTACGGGACAAGACACGGGAGGAGCTGCGAGGCTTGTACCGGCAACAACTGCGTGACACTCCAGATGGGCGTTCAAAAGGCGCCAGCCTTGGGCTGATCGAGATTGCCCGTCGATCAACCCTGCCAATCAATTTTGAGTTCACCCGTACCAGTGATGATCTGAGCTTTTTCATGATCCGGGCGACTGTTTGAGGTGCCGATTATGAGCGATTTCTCCCTTCAGGCAACCAGCCGGACCCCAGCAATCCACCTGAACACTGCTGACATGACACTAGTCATCTCTGGCGAGTCATATCCTGAGGATGTTCGCCAGTTCTATACGACGATCAATGAACAGCTGGCGGTCTATTTCACCACAAAGCCAGAACGGCTGGATGTGGCGATAAAACTGACCTACTTCAACTCCGGCTCGGCGCGCGCACTGATGGAACTGCTGGACCAACTTGACGAAGCCGCCGAGAAGGGAGTCAAGATAATTGTTAACTGGTACTGTGACCCCGATGATGACATTACGCGAGAATTCGCCGAGGATATCGCCGCCGATATTCGTGCCACATCGGTAAATATTCTGGATCTTGATGGCGACCCGGACTGAGAAAATTGTCGATACCCTGCGGACACATATCGATAATAGCGATCATGAGGGGCTGGTAACGGCAGCCGAAGCGCTGATCGCCCAATATGAGAGGCAGGTGAGACAGATCAACCGCATGGTCAAACTGTCAGATGCGACAGCTGAAAATCTGATGGCAACCAATCAACGGCTGTCAGCGCTGACTGAAAACCTCTCGCGGTTTGTCCCGAAGACAGTTGTCGACCGGCTCATGGACCCGCAGGAGCGACAGATCGGCTATCGAGATAGGCGGGAATTGACCGTTTTCTTTTCCGACATCGTTGGATTCACCGCAATGACTGAACAGTTGGAACCGGAGCAGCTGTCAACATTACTGGGTGATTATTTCAGCGAGATGGGACGCCTGTGTGAGAAGTGGGGCGGCACGCTGGACCAGTTTATTGGAGATGCGGTTGTCATCTTCTTTGGCGCGCCCGAATCACGCGGCAGCGAGGCAGATGCCCGCAACGGTGTGGGCATGGCGCTTGAAATGCAGGAAAGACTCGAGGTTCTACGTGTGAAATGGAATGATATGGGACTGCCAACACCACTGCATGTGCGCATGGGGATCGCAACAGGTTATGCCACAGTTGGCAATTTTGGTTCAGATCGGCGGATGCATTACACCGCCATTGGCAATGCGGTCAATGAAGCGTCTCGGATTCAGGCTCTGTGTACGCCGGACAACGTCTATATTTGCCCCATCACCTATCTGCGTGTACGGGATTTCTATTCAACCAGCGCGCGCGAGAATGTTATCCTGCGCGGGCAACAGCAACCTGTGCAGCTTTATCAGGTCAATTCGACCCAACGACAATCGGCGTCAGATCTCGTTATGGGAAATGGTGACGGTTACCGTATTTTCGTCGATTTTGACATTCTATCCGACAAGGAAGTTGCGCTCAGCTTGCTGAAAAGGGCTGTCAGACAACTTGAAAATTCGACAGGACAGGCACTCAATGAAACCAAAACTAGCCAGAATCTATAAACGCAGATTCAACAGTACCTTTGATGTCAAAGAGTTCATCAAGGCCACCGAACTGATCAAGGACCGGCTAATAGCCGTCGATGTCAAATACCGCTTATATCAATGTACCGAAGACCCGTTTGTCATCTTTGAGCTGTGGGAATATCCCGATGCCGAGGCGATGGAATGGGTGCAGTCTTCAATGGAGGGAGCTGTTTCAATTCCGCGGAAATTTGATATTGATTCTGAGATTTTCACTCTCGCGGTGAAAACAGCCATTGATATCGAGGAATGACGCAAGCTCATGAACTGATCTGGCAAGATTATCAGAATTCATTGGGTTTGAAGGCAATGAAGCTGATATCGTCACGGCGCTCCTCGCGCCCCTGCCAGTTTTTCAAAAGCCGGGCAATTGCCCGGATCAGTTTTGAGGGAGTGTTGCAGCCCACTTCACCTAGCGCTGCTTCAAAACGGCGCGTACCAAGAACGCGCCCCGTTGCCTCACCAACCTGGGTCAACAATCCATCCGTTGTCATCACGAAACTGTTGCTGCCAACCCGCATAGACACCGACTCAATGCCCAAGGGCTGATCATGCAGCTCATAGCCAAGTGTCATGCGCGCGCCCCTGTGACGGGTGGTTGTGCCCTTCTGGTCGATGACATAGAGGTCAATTGACGCGCCTGCAAATTCCAGACTGTCCTCGCTTCGATCCAAACGCACCACGGCGCAATCCAGCCCATCAATGCCAGGTTCATCGCGGGTGATGTGAAGCGACCGACAGACGCCGTCATGAATTTGCTGCAACACCTGCTTGGCCGGCAGAGCGGAGGGGGCGGAAACCGCAATTTGATCCAAGACCGAGGTCACAATCAGAGTCATGAATGCGCCGGGAACGCCATGACCCGTGCAGTCAAAAAAGACCAGATATTGAATATTGGCTATCGTCTTGGCCCAGTAAAAATCACCTCCAACGACATCTTTTGGCTGCCAGATTGCGCGGGCGGTGCCAAGATGCGCCGACAGGGCCTCAGACCCAATCAGAAGGCCACGTTGAATGGAGCTTGCATAGGTAACGGAGTCACCAAAATTACGGTTGGCCTCCGCAAGTTGACGCTCTTTTTCCCTGATTTCACTGACGTCAGTTCCAACCCCTCGATAACCAACAAACACTCCATTGTCATCATGCAGGGGAACGGCACTCAGGCTGATATCAACCAGATGGCCTGCCTTGGCCCGCAACTGATAACCGAATCGCTTGAATTCACGCTCAGCCGAAAGGTCATTGAGATGACGCCTCCAGTTCGGCGCGTTGGTGTTTTCAACTGCGAGATCCAGACGTGACTTGCCAATCACATCCGCAGGTTCAAGCCCGGTTATTTCGTAAAAACGGTCAGAAATGAATGTCAGATTAAGCTCGGCATCCATTTCAAAGAACCAATCTCCCGAAACCTTGGCCAGTTCACGAAACCGTCTTTCACTTGCCGCCAGCTGTGATTGTGATTGATCAAGACGCCGGATGTAGAGACGCGAGCCCGCGACAAGTTTGTTGTAAACCTTGACCAGCGATCCGATCTCATCATCCCGCACAACCCCAGCACGAACCGGGCCGCGTGGAGTGGACTCGACCATAGCCTGCTTCAACAAGTCAAGCGGCATAAGCACAAGCCATCTGAACGCCACCGTCAGCACAATGAAAATCACGAGAACAACAGCAATGAGCGGTACCGCAAGGCTGGCAGTCTCGGCCAGAATGGTTGCCCCCAGAGCCTCACTTTTTAGACGAACATTTATACTGGCACCACCTGAAGCACTGTCCATCAGGGGAAGGGTGATCCAGTCGGCTTGCCCCTTTATGACATCACAGCCGTAGGTGGGCCAGCTGGCCATGCGCTCACCACCGCGCATGTAATCAGCACAGACCACATAATGCATTCCGGCAAAGGCACGAAGTACCGCGGCCGCAGTGTCTGGCCTGTCATTGTCCAACTCAACCTCGATGATGGGCCCGATCGATCTGGCCAGGCTGGCAAGTTCAGCCGAAAATCTGTTGGTGTCACGTTCTGTCCGGTAGATATGAATCCCAGCGATGGCCACCAGCAGAACAAGAAGCGCCGCAGCAAGGCAAAGCATCAGCAATCGCGAAAACAGACCGGACGAACGAAAACGCCAGCGCATGATGTTCACTTGGTCTGCTTACGGGCTTTTTTCAGGAGGTCGCGCTGATCAAACAGGACATCTGTCACAATCCATCCATTTGATCCCTTCCGCATGACGAAATCTGCATCATGCCGCTGGCCCATATCATCATACATTTCGATGCACAGCACATAATCAGGACCAAGGCGGATTATTTTTGGGTGCATCGCCCCCACATGCGCCACCACCATTACCCCACTCTCACGGTCAAGGATACGGAACGTGCCGTCAGCGTCTCCTCCCTGCTCCAGAAATGTCAGCAGCGCTGATTGCAGCTCAATTTTATCACTCACCTGCAGACCACCAGCAGATGCCGCGCGTGCAGACTCCGGCACTACTGCGCAGATGGTGCCAAAAAGACAAAATGCCAGAAAAAGATGTTTCATCACGGCCTCCATTTCAGACAGGCTCATTCTAGGGCAATTAGGAATTTGCACCGAATCAACAGTTGCGCTGACCACGCTGTGGCATGCAGAGACCCAGTTTTGCCTGCACCTGCATAAACCTCTTGGAAAAGGGTGGAGATCATCCCATATGACAAAAATGAAAAATTTAATCCTATGCAAAAAATGGATTTCACCACGCAGCTTTTCTGTGCTGCTGTGCCTCGCAATGCTGCACGGTAATCCGGCTTTGGCGGATCAGAATGATCCTGAGCTGAATACACTGTTCTCAGCCCTGAAGACCACCGCGAACAAGGGAACGGCTGCCGAGCTTCAACAGGAAATCTGGGCGCGTTGGACTGCGTTTGAGTCTGACGAGCGTATCGACCGAAAGATGCAGGCCGGTGTGAGGCTGATGAATGCTGGAGCATTGCGAGATGCCGAACAATGGTTCGGCACCCTAACCGACGCCGCGCCCGACTTTGCAGAGGCTTGGAACAAGCGGGCAACGGTCAGGTTCATGATTGGTGACTTGGCCGGATCGAAACGCGACATTGCCCGGGTGCTGCAGCTGGAACCACGGCATTTTGGTGCCCTTTCCGGGCTTGGCATGATCCACGCCCAGCAGGGCAATTACGAGGGTGCTCTGCTCGCCTACCAGGCAGCGGCAAGACAAAACCCCCATATGGAACAGATCGAGACAATCATCACCAGTTTGAAAAAGCGGCTCCGCGGTGAAGCGCTATAGTTTGTCAGCTCCGTAGCTTCACACTGCCACCCGTCGCATCAATATCATCGCGCTCTAGCGACCCTTGGGAATCACCTCATATCCCGGTTCCTCGGGTTCATCATCGACCATGTCTGCTGGAAAGCCTGGTGCCAGAATATCGACATTACACGCCTCCTCGAGCCGTTTGATGATGTTGGGCGACCATTCTCGGGGCCCATAACGGTCCTGCCCGTCCTTGAAAATCTCAATCAGTTTTGGCGAGATTTCCAGCGGCACTCCAGCTCTGTCAGCCACCTCTTGAAACAGACTCACATCCTTGATCACAAGGTCCATGGTGAAATTGATGTCACGGCTTCCATTCAGAATAACCTGACTTTCTGTCTCGTGAACAAAGGAATTGCCCGAGGAAATACGGATCGCCTCATAGGCTACATTGAGGTCCATTCCCGCCATTTTGGAGGTGACAAGCGCCTCAGACAGCGTGATCAGATTGGCTGTTGCCAGATAATTCGTCACCACTTTCAAGACCGATGCCGAGCCAAGTGGCCCGGTATGCAGAACACGGCGTCCAAGAACAGTAAGCACCGGCAGCAACCGATCAAACACATCCCTGTCGCATCCGGCGAAAATGGCGATGTTGCCAGTGGCAGCACGATGACAGCCACCTGACACCGGACAATCCACCGGGTCCGCGCCAACCGCACGAACCATCGTCCCGAGACGCTTCACCTCAGCCTCATCTGTGGTGCTCATCTCTGCCCAGACCTTGCCAGCAGAAAGACCGGCTAAAATGCCGTCATCTGCCTCCATCACCGCCGCACTCGCCGCAGGCGACGGCAGACAGGTGATGACAATGTCGCAAGCCTCGGCCATTGCTTTCGGACTGTCAGCCCATTGTGCACCCGCCTCGAGAAAGGGCGCAGCGGCATCCCGGTCAAGATCGCGTACCATCAGTGGCAATCCGTTGCGCAGGATGCTGCCCGCCAGCTTGCCCCCAACATTCCCAAGTCCAATAAACCCAACTGTTGTCATTTTGTCCCCCATGACAGCGATTAGTTAAGCGGATCATGCCGATCCGGATAGTCAGGAAAAATACGGCCGACAGAGTTACCAGCCTATGTCACCCGGCTGACTCAGGAACGCGTTTTTCCGATTCATTTGAACCGGCAAAAACACATCAACGCAATCATAATTTATTGATCACTGGCGGAAAAACCGGACCGGACCTACAAGGAGACGACACGCATCGAATTTGTGGTACCAGCAACGCCGAATGGCATGCCGGCAATGACCACAATATGATCGCCGGAGGCGGCAATGTTGCGCGCCTGAACGGTGGCAACAGCCTCCAAAATTGCCGCCTCAAAATCATTGGTAAGTTGGCTGGCGGCAGACTGCGTTCCCCACAACAGGGTCAACCGGCGCTGAACCGCGGGATCAGGCGTCATCAGCAACAGTGGAATCTGCGGGCGTTCACGCGCAATCCGCACCGCTGTATTGCCTGAAGTGGTAAACGCCACAATGGCCTTTGCACCAATCGTGTCAGCAAGTGCCACCGCCGCTCTGGCCACCGCATGATAGATGCTCGGTTCAACCGGCAATTGTGGCAGCGCCGCCTCGGGATTCTGGGCGATATGCGTTTCGGCGGACTCCAGAATACGGGCCATCATCGCCACTGCCTCAACAGGATAATCTCCAACCGCGGTCTCGGCCGACAGCATCACAGCATCGGCACCATCGAACACAGCGCCAGCGACATCCGATGCCTCAGCCCGTGTTGGCGATGGTGACTCGATCATCGATTCAAGCATCTGGGTTGCGACGACGACAGGCTTGCCAACCATACGGCACCGCGCCACGATTTTTTTCTGCCATCCGGGAACCATCTCGGGCGGCAATTCGACACCAAGGTCTCCACGCGCCACCATGATGCCATCACTCGCGGTGATGATGTCATCAAGACCTGAAAGCGCCGATGGCTTCTCGATTTTGGCCATAAGCCCAGCGCGTTTGCCGATAATACGGCGGGCATCGATGATATCGCTCACCCGCTGAACAAATGACAGCGCCACCCAGTCAACCCCCTGCTCAAGGGCAAATTCAAGATCGGCAAGGTCCTTTTCAGTAAGTGGCTTTGTATCGAGGATGATGTCAGGCAGATTGACGCCCTTGCGGCTTTTTACCGGACCTCCGGCAATCACCTCGGCATCAAAACTGTCATCGCGGATGGTGGTCACACGGAACACCAGCTTGCCGTCATCCATCAGCAATCTGGCCCCCGGAATGATTGCGGCAAAAATTTCAGGATGCGGCAGGCGCAACCGTGTCTTTGACCCAACCTCTTCCTGTTGGTCAAAAGTAACAGTGTCACCCGCCTCGACAGTGGTTCCAGCAGCCACCTCACCCACCCGGTGCTTTGGTCCCTGCAGGTCCGCCAGAATACAGCATGGGTTCTGCCTGTCAGCTTCAAGGGCGCGAATGGTCTTGATACGCTCTCCATGTTCTTTCTGCGTGCCATGCGAAAAATTCAGGCGAAAAACATTCACACCGGCATCAAGCAGGGCGGCAAGGCCGCCAGCAGACTCGCAAGCAGATCCAACCGTCGCAAGAATTTTGGTGGCGCGGACATTTTCTGAGGTAAGAGGCATGGACTGTCAGACCCTTTTTAACCGGAGGTGCATCTATGGTGACGGTGGTTGCTGATCCGTTTTCAGCCCATACCGCCTAAACGAACGATAGGCCATAGACAGGAAAACACAACATTGCTGCGTCCTTATTCCTGAGCGAATATGATCAAACCGGCATACAACGTCACGTTTGCAGGCTGGATCAGCGCCACTATGAGCAGATTATTGACCATGATACCATCCTCGCAGACAGCTTGGAAAAAGGACCATCAGCCATGATCCAGATACTTTCCGCCGCCTTTGTGCTTGGCTTGATTTTCAATGCGGCCCCGGGCGCGGTCTTTGCGGAAACAATTCGGCGCAGCATGAGCGGGGGGTTTCGCGAAGCTCTCATATTGCAGCTGGGATCGCTGACCGGCGACGCGCTCTGGGCCATTCTGGGTTTGCTCGGGATCGGTGTATTACTACAAAGCCCATCGCTGCAATTCCCGATAGCCATCGCGGGATCGGCATATCTTGGCTATCTTGCATGGGACTCGTGGAAAGCGGCCAAAGCACCAGCCGAAGCCAGCAGTATCTCCAGAGGCGGAATGTCAGCGGCGCGGGCAGGCGTGATCCTGTCAACGACCAATCCACAGAACATCGCCTATTGGGCAGCGCTTGGCAGCGCATTTGGCGCCATCGGAATTCCAGATCCACAGCCGACAGATTTCGCACTGTTTTTTGCCGGCTTCATGCTGTCGTCAATTCTCTGGTGCTTTTTCTGCGCTGCCATCGTCAACAAGCTGTTCGGCAGCGCCGGTGCAAGGTGGAAAACCTGGACCTACCGGCTTTGCGCGCTGGCCTTTTTCTATCTTGCCTGTGGCACTCTTTACGGTGCGGTAAAGGCGTTGTTCTAGGGATTATTCGCGCGTTGTCCAATATTCGCTGCCATAATCATGGAGCAGCTCGTCACCAGCAGACACATCACTGGTCGTGTAAAACCGCAACAATCGATTGTCATCATCGTCGATTTCCCACGCCGCATTCGGCTCATCACTGTGATTGTAGAGCATGCCCGCACCCATCACGCATAGATAGTCACCTGGGTCATCAGGAGATGTGAAAAGGTAGTCATTGAGCCGGTTGGTTTCCTGCAGATCATCATCATCAATGACGATATAGGCACAGCGCTCGATGGTGCTGCCCGAGGGCAAATCCTCAGCGGCAAAAACACCGAGGCCATGAAGTGGCGAATCCTTGATCACATATTTCATCGGGCTGTCTCGCCGCCTGTTGTTCCTGCTGTTGTCTAGCGAATTTCCGGTTTCATATCCAGCCCGTTACTCACAGGCCAGCCCGAAGCACATAGCAAAAGGCAGGCGCCTCTCCTGTCTTCGGCTTCTTTAACTTGAATGTCGGGCCGACACGCCCAGTTAAAGAGCATGAAGATTTTCGCCAACAAGAGATGGCTTGTTCTGTGTGCTGTTACAGCAGGCTTGATTTTTGCTGGGTCGGCAAACGCCTCGACTTATGAATGCCGTGAACTTGAACGGGTTTCGGTTTCTGCCGGAGGGATGATGCAACCCGCCTATCCCGGACGCCAGCTTGTCTTTACGCGTGATGGAAATATCATCGAAAGCAACGGCGTATTCTTTCATCCGGAGTATGTGATGACGCCGCTTGGCGAGGGCGGCTTTCGAGCCTTTGCCGAAAATGACGACCGGACAGATATTTTTCGCCTCGAAGGTGGCATTCTCTTTCATAGCGCGATTGTCAAATATGGTGATGAACCATCGGTCCAATCGGAAGTTTTTTCCTGCACGTTGCGGCGCTAGAAACCCATAGCGGATAGTGGCACGCAATTTGCTCTGACCTTTTTATGGTCAGACGAATTTTGAACACACTTGGCGTTGCAGCAATTTGCCTCTTCGCCGGACAGGAAGCAGCAGCCGGCGTACCCGACTGTAAAGCGATTGCCCGCGCGGCCGAGGAACGCCATGGTCTGCCTGATGGCATTTTGCAGAGCATCTCGACGGTCGAGGCTTCGCGTATTCAGCCCGACGGCAGCTATCGTGCCTGGCCATGGACGCTGAATGACAATGGCAAGGGCCTGTTTTTCGACGATCCTGAGCAGGTGCTGGATTATCTTGATACGCACATGACCAACCCAGATACCAGCATTGATATCGGCTGTATGCAGATCAACACGAAATGGCATGGGGCGTCTTTCGAAACTTTGGATGAGATGCTTGATCCAGCCAGCAATATCGCCTACGCCGCTGGCTTTTTAACCGATCTTTACTACGCGCATGGTAGCTGGAACGATGCGATCAGGCACTATCACTCCAGCGATCAACGCAAAAATGATCCCTATCTGAACCGGGTTCTGGCGATATGGACAAAACGTCACCCCAATGCGCAAGACGCAGAAATTCAGGCCGCCGTTTTTCAACTGCCGCTCGAACCGCTCAGCACTGCAACCGATGATGCGTTTGCCAGAGCCATGCAAGAGGCAGACAAAGACCTGACAGAAAAAGAAGAGGGGCCAGCGTCCCAACCCGTTGTCCTGCCGGTCGCGCTACCTGTTGCAAAACCGGTGGTAAAACCGGCAAGTGCGGCAACGGCTGCACGCGCACCCACCAATCCGGGAGGGGATTTACGGCCTGTGAAACCAAAAGCGCTGCAAGCATCAGCTGTCGCGGGACATGCCGTCACAAAGACGGTGCGACCCACACCAGAGCCAGCAGACCCGGATCATAGGGTTAAGCAGCGGCAACGGAATCTGGTAGGGCAGTGGGATAAGGTTTTGATGTTCCGCGCACAGTTCGCCAACATTCGATAGATCTGCCGACTGAATGCCGTCACGTGGCTTTCAGGGGACCAAGATCAGGCACGGCGCGTGCCGTAAGCGGATTTTCTGCCAGAATGATCTCCAGAGATTTTGCAATCTCCAGCACTTTCTTGTCAGTGCCCGGCGCGCCCAACAACTGGATCCCAAAGGGCATGCCATCAGCATCAACGCCGCAGGGCAGCGCCGCAGCGCAAGCCAACGCCATCGTCGGGCCGTAGACAATACCGAGCCAACTCATATAGCTGGCCATTTTCTGGCCATCGATCTCGCTCACACTCCATTCGGCGTGGGCGAAGGGCGAGACCGACGCAACGGGACAGATCAGCACGTCAAAATCATCAAAAAGCGACAACCAGTTTCGCGCAATCCTTGTTTGCTGCACATGCGCAGCAGCGATATCACGGACTGAAAAACCAAGGCCCCGCTCAACATTGTCAATGACGTTTGGCGACATATCCTCACGGTGCGCGGCGACAAGTTCATCATATGCGGCCACAAAACTCACACCGCGCAACACCTCAAAGGCATTATCCACATCACTTAGATCAGGATAACATTCCTCGACAGCACCAAAGTGATGACTGAACAGATCAACACGCTGGGCAAATAGCGCGCGGTTAGCGGCTGACATTACAGCGCCCCCCAGATCAGCCGAAATGGCGACCCGCAAGTTGCCAGGGTCAGCTGCGATAGGCGGGGCGACAAGATCACGATGGGCGCCTGACGAAAACACATCCCGGGTATCAAAACCCATCATGGCTCTCAGCAGCAAAGCAGCATCATCAACACACCTTGCCATCGGTCCAAGAACGGCAAACGGGTGCAACCCGACGCCGCTATCCTCAATCGGAACGATGCCGGGCGAGGGGCGAAAACCAACAACCCCACAAAAGCCAGCAGGCGTGCGCAGACTCCCGCCATAGTCCGATCCGGTGGCAAGCGGTGCCATTCCTGTTGCCAGTGCCACCGCTGACCCCCCTGACGAACCACCACAGGTTTTTTCAACGTCAAACGGGTTGCTGGTTGCACCAAACAACATGTTGCGCGTATTCCCACCTGCACCAAATTCAGGGGTGTTTGTTTTGCCAATGACTATTCCACCCTGCTCACGGAACCGGGCAACAGCCCCCTGATCAGCATCGGGGATGTCATTCTGATGCAGTCTCGAGCCGTATGTCGTGCGAATTCCCGCAGTCGCATCAAGATCCTTTACCGCGACGGGAAGCCCGTGAATCAACCCCAAATCATCACCCCGCATCACGGCGTCCTCTGCCTTGCGGGCTGCTGAGAGGGCGGTGTCAAATGCCGGTGTCACCATGGCATTGAGCGCTCCATCAACCGCCTTTGTGCGGGCGATACAACTCCTCATGACCTCAACGGGCGACGCCTCTTTCGTCCGGATTATGGTGCCAAGCTGGCTTGCCGATAGATCACATAATTCTGTCATCTGAAATTCCCATTTTGATGTGATCCAGCACCCATCAGGACGGCAATGTGCCATCCTGGACATAGGTTAAGATCTGCACGATCTGTTCGGGTGTCTGGGTGACGGCAAGAGCAGCCGCATCCACTTCCTTCAGGGCATGCTGATGATCCGCGCCATGCATGATGATCAATGACTTTCCAAGGGCAGCCGCATAGCCCGCATCAAAGGCCGCGTTCCATTGCCGGTACTTCTCGCCAAACCGAACAATGACGATATCGGCATCCGCTATGGCCTTACGGGTACGGATTGCGTTCAGCCGGGCACCCTTGTTGTCATGCCAGAATTTGTCAGCTTCTTCCCCCATGATGGCAACGCCGCAATCATCACTTGCCGCATGATCGGTAACCGGGCTTGAAAAAACCACATCAAGGCCCGCCGCGCCAGCAATGATCTGATCGCGCCAGTCAGTATGAATTTCGCCAGAAAGATAGACCCGCATCGTCATATTCGACTCCCTAAAACTTTGTTCTGCTCCACTAGATGGTGGCCGGGCATTAGCACCGCAATGCGGCTGTCCGTTGGCAATGGATAAATAACCAACAGACCAATGCCTTGTTAAGCCCTGTCAGGTCACATAATGCTGCAAAATTTGCAGCGGAGATGAAAAATTTAAGCAGTATCTCGCATCGGGATAAAGCGGCAAAACGCCCCCATGGAAAGGCATATACCCTCAACCGGGATGCAAATGCGTCTTTCCGCCGACCAGCCAGATCAATAAAGAAGGAAGCCATCGCGTGAATGACATTTTGATTGCCGGTATTCTGTTTCCGGCCATTCCATTGGCGATGAACAATGTCAGCGGCCGTTATACAGCCGTAGCTGGTCTGATCAGAAATCTTCACGACACGATGGAACAACCGGATCTCAGCGCAACAAAACACAGCATTTTCATGGCAGAGCTGGTTAGCCTCAAGCGGCGCATGCAACTGATCAAGGCCAGCCAGTTTTTTGGCGGGCTTGCCTTTGTCTTCAACCTGCTCTTTGTGCTGGCAACCTATCTTTCCGTCTCGACCATCACCCCTTTACTGTTCCCCGTTGCCATCATCCTGATGGCGGTATCGATGAGCCTGTTCGTCGTGGAAATTTATCTATCGACGGGAGCGCTGAAGATCCATATCGGCGATGTTGAAACCCTGCGCGAAAAGACAGATAATTAATCGCCGCGATCAATTTTTGCAGAAAGATATGACTCAGCCCTGGCGAGGGATGTAATCATTCTTCCATTTCAACACGACATTGAATGAGACCGAGATCCGGGGGGCATCAGACATGTTGGGATGCACCAGATGATGCAGAAATGATGGCCAAAGCAGTAAATCTCCCGCGACAGGCAGGAGGCGGTGTTCAGGATCAACCTGAGCATCGTCGCGAATGGCGTTCATATTGGCCTGTGGGCGCGGGTCAAAGAAGCTGATGGCGGCTGGATTCAGGTCAGACCTGAACATGCTGGAATCGCTCTGGTCCGGAACCGCAACATAATAAGTTCCCGACAGCCAGGAATGCGGATGGTTGTGTAAATTATGATAATCACCTTTCATATTCACATTGCCCCACCCCTGAAGAACCCATTCAACCTCATAGGAAATCCCCATTTCACCAGCATAGTCGAGCACAGCCCGGTCACAGCATTGGCGCAGCCAGATCACCGCAGGGTGGTCAGACACGAAAAGGTTGCTGGCCGTATAATTCGTTGTCATATCGTCAGCTTCGACATTCTGGGTGAGCAAAAAATCGGCCAGAACAGGGTTGGCCTGTTCATTACCGGGCAAGCGAAGTGACATGAACTGTGTTGGCCATAATTGTCTGAATTGAGGCGTGCCGTCGGCTGCGGACATGATGAAACTCCCTTATCAAGATTTATTCAGCCATACCCGGCCAGCCCAGCAAAGGCAACTGCGACTCTTGTCTCAGCCAAACGCCCATTAACGGGATACCGGCAGAATTTAGGCCTACAAAATCTGAGATGCCGCGCCAAGATCGCTCGCGCAGAGAGAGCCGGTGTGCTTTTTTTGACCTTGGTGCTGATCCGACAATTACAGTTCTGCAACTCATCCGAATGGCGGGTTTTTATTTTCGTTGTTAGATTGTCTTGGTCAGTCCAGTCGTGTTAGATTTGCCATGTAAGGTTGGTCGAAGCGTTGTGAGCCTGAACGGGTAGATGGGTGGTTTTTGACAAGCCCCACTGCATAAAAATAAGGGACCACACAATACAATTCTGTTTTGCGTCCGATTTCCGTCAAAGCGCCACGGTGAGCAAGCAGAAACCATGCTGAGATAAGAATCGAACCCTGCCATTTGACTGGCAGTTTGACTGAATTTGACTGAATTTGACTGAATTTGAAGTCAAAATGACAATGAAAGCATGAACAGATGTCAACTATTGGCCATTACGCAACTCTCCGAAATCTTCTCCTGGAAATGGAGAAAGATCTTGATTTCTCCGGGCTCAGCGATATTGAAAAGAGAGTGATGTCGACGCTGGTCTTAGTTGACGGGGGCAGAAATGAAACGGTGCGTATCAATGATATCAGAGACCACGCACTTACCGCATCAATCCCGGCACCGTCGCTCTACCGATCCTTCCAGACCCTGATCAATAAGGGCTTGATCAACAAGGTTGGCTCAGCCCGCTCGGGATTGTATCAGTTGGCCTCCTCCTGAGGACCAGCCCGACAAATGTTTGCCGCAGGAGGACAAGACATTCTTCACCTCAACGCCGCATTCCTGTCTGTACAATGGCAATCACCCGGACGATCGCGCGTTAGCTGCCATCCGATGATGAGCCTTTTTCAACAGGCAATGTGATGGACGGATTTTCCGTACTGGTCTCCAGCCCTGCGCAGTTTTGGATCGTGGCCGCACTATCGGTCTTTCTCCTGTCGGTTGCCAAGTCGGGTTTTGGCGGGGCCCTTGCCTCAATGAGCGTGCCGGTGATGCTGTTCGTGCTGTCACCGAAAGAAGCGCTCGCTGTTTTGTTGCCAATGTTCCTGATCACGTCGGTTGGGGTGTTCTTTATCTGGTACAAGCATTGTAACTGGCGACTGGTGGGCTTTATGTGCCTTTTCGCATTGTTCGGCCAGGTGGTTGGCTGGTTGGTCTTTGCCCATCTCACCGATCATATCCTGAAGCTGTGCATCGGTTTTGTCGCCGTAGCAACTGCAGCGAACTACTGGCTTAGTATTCTGCAGGCCAAGGCCGAAGCAAAGACTGCTGCATGGGCAGATAGGCACCTCTGGAAACGCGCGTCTGTCTGGTGCGGCCTGTCCGGCGTGTCCAGTTTTGTATCTTTATCCGGCGGCATACCCGCACAGATTTTCCTGCTGCCCCATCGGCTCAGCAAGGAAGCCTTTGTCGGGTCATTCAGCGTCTATTTCATGGTAATAGACCTGTTAAAAACACCGCTTTTTCTCGAATTAAATCTGCTGTCTCCGGAAAGTCTGAAAATCTCGGCAATGTTGTTGCCGATTGTTCCGCTCGGTGTGCTTGTCGGCTGGTCGCTCAACAAGCGGATAAATGATCGGATTTTTTATCATGTGTCCTACGCATTTCTTCTTATTCTGGGCGTCAAGCTGCTGTTCGACGCGTTAACGGCCTGATGCCGACCAACCCTGTTGGGTGGAAAGCCACCGCAGCATTTCATCAACGGCAAAGTCTGTCTGTTGCGGTGACACGATGTCACCGGCAATGACATGCGCATATTTATCATCGTCGTCACCAAGCTGTGGATGAATGACAGCTACAGCACCACCCCATCCATCGGCGAATGCTGCTGTTTCAGCCGGATCAACGACAAGATCATCCCTGCTGTAGTAAAACAGCGCCGGAAAGGACACCCCGGAGAAATCTGCCCGCATCACAGTCTTTACCAAAGCTGCCATCGGCAAAAGCGCGGTGGTGGGGTAGGTGGTTGTCCAAAATCTGGCATGCAACGCATTTCGCGGCTCAGAGTTGCGATTGTCACCAAGCACCAAAGGCAGCCATTGGCGCGCAAGCGGCCATGTCAATAGACTGGCCGCCCAGCTATTGATGCCAAAATTCGGCGAGACGAAAATAAATCCCCCAACATTTTCCATGGCAGCGTCATCCAATGCCGCGGCAGCGGCAAGGGTGGCGCCGGTTGAGGTCGAGATGACAAGCACCCGGTCACCAATCGATCGTCCGATGGCCATGGCCTCGCCAACATCCTGCATCCAGCTGGCAACATCTGCTTCAGCCATTGCCGCCGTCCCGCGGCCATGTCCTGTCAATCGCGTGAAATACAGATTCGCGCCCAGCGCCGCCGCCACCCGGTCCGGGACAGGACGCAACTCCTCGGAACTTGCCGAGAAACCATGAATATAGACAATCGAGACAGGCGTTTTCTCGCCCGGTGTTTTGAACCAGAAAATGCGCTTGCCGGTTCCGGGAACAATGTTATCAAAGCGCGCCTCGCCACTGGCAAGGTAAGCATCAACATCATCAGGAATAGCGATGCGGCCATGATCAATATGCAGCGCTGCCGGCTCACGTGGACCAACAAGCCACAACGCACCTAGCGTGAGGACGATACAGACGAGACTTTTTGCGAAAACCCCACGCATTTTCATGAATCCCCGTGCCGTTCACCACATCAACCCCAGTCACCCAGTTCCATCCAATCACCGACAGCAACGACAAGCTAGGGTCTCGACTAAACCAGATTAAGGCTATAGAACTTGTGCTGTCGCGCAACTCTGACTTTACCTATTTCGTTTTGAGGTCCTTCGCCATGCAACAGATTTCGCCAGAAATGCTGGAAACCATCCGCAGTAAGTTCGCCCAGATCGATCATTGTCCTGAACAGGGCCAACGGGTTTTCTTTGAAAATGCCGGCGGAGCTTTAACGCTCCATTCCGTTGTCGAAAATTCGCGCAGATATGCTGCGATCCCCGACAACCAGGGACGCGACAATGTCGGATCGCATGAATTGATGCGCGTCATCAAAAAGGCCAAGGATGATATGCGCGTCTTGATGAATGCACCTGATGGTCAGTTTTTTGTTGGCGAGAGCGGCACTGAATTGCTGTTTCGTCTGATCATGAATGCCTGTCTCGGCGTGGCAGCGGACGGCGTTGTTCTCGGCTCGACAGTCGAACATCCGGCAACACGAAGTGCCTGTGCACGCTGGTCGAAAATTGGCGGGAACCGGCATGTTCTGATCCCACATGACAATGCGCTGGGGCTGGTGACTGCAGAAGATTATGCGGCCACCGTTACCGCAGATACGCGTGTGGCGACCATTCTTCACACATCCCCGGTCACTGGCATGGGCATGGATGTTGCAGCGATTTCAGCGGCAATTCGGGACGTGTCACCGGACTGCTTCATCATTGTCGATGGCATCCAGCATGCCGCTCATGGTCTGATTGACATCAAAAGCTATGATGTCGATGGCTATGTGATTTCGCCCTATAAGATGTTTTCCCGACATGGCTATGGATTTGCCTGGATTTCAGAAAGGTTAACCGCGTTGCCGCATGACTCGCTTGTTGGTGGACCCGAAAATAATTGGGAGTTGGGAACCCGTGATACCGGTGCCTATGCCACCTTGTCCGATATTGCGGATTATCTTGAGTGGCTTGGGGAACAGGTGAGCGATGCCTCTGACCGGCGCGCCAAGTTTGAAGCCGCTGGCGCCGCCATTCACGCGCATGAAAAAACGCTGACTGACGCCATGATTCATGGCACAGGCAACCATACCGGACTTGCCAAAATGGACAGGGTGACGATCATTGGCGGTGTAGAGAATGCGGCGCGTGAGGGGCTGGTCTCGATTTACGTCGATGGAATCGCCTCGGCAGATGTCGTAACCCGCCTGAATGAGGAAGGTGTGCGTACACACCTTCGCAAAGCAGATCATTATTCCGGTAACATTCTTGATCCGCTGGGTGTCGATGGCTGTGTGAGGGTTTCAATGTGTCACTACAACAGCATTCATGAGGTCGCACAGTTTCTGGCAGTGATGGAAAGCATCGCCGAATAGGCCGGACGCCCAGCCAGCAGGTCAGGCAAGAACCGCCAATGCTGTCTCAAGATCCGCGATCAAATCCTCCACCGCCTCAAGACCGACCGAGAGACGAAGATCGGCATTGGTCACGCCCAGCTCCGCCAGAGCCTCCTCGCTGAGGCTCGAATGTGTCGTTGTGTAGGGATGACACGCCAGTGATTTGCTGTCCCCCAGATTGTTGGAAATGTCGATCAACGACAGGCTATCCAAAACGCGAAAAGCCCCCGTTTTGCCAGCATGAAGCCGGAAAGCCAGAACCGTTCCAAAGCCGGACATCTGCTGGCAGGCGAGGTCATACTGTGGATGCGTCTCAAGCCCGGGATAAAAAACCGAGTCCACAGCCGGATGCGTTGTCAGCCATTGAGCAATTCTGGCTGCAGAGTTGCTTTGTGCATCATAGCGAAGGGAGAAGGTTTCAAGCGATTTCAACATCACCCAGGCATTAAAAGCACTCATCGCCGCACCGGTCTGACGGTAGAATGGCAGAAACACATCATCGATGAAGTCCCGGCGTCCCAGAACAGCACCCCCCATCAGCCGCCCCTGTCCATCGATATGCTTTGTCGTGGAATAAATCACGATATCCGCACCAATTTCCAATGGACGCTGCTTCAGCGCAGTGGCAAAGACATTGTCAACAATCACGCTTGCGCCAGCCTCATGAGCCAGTTTTGAAACAGCGGCGATGTCCACCAACTCGAGAAGCGGGTTGGAGGGTGTCTCAAAAAACACCAGCTTGGCTGGCTTCTTCAGCGCGGCGCGCCACGCATCAAGATCACGGCCGTCAATCAGCACCGTCTCAATGCCCCATTTCGGCAATGTCTTGGTCAGAATTCCATGACAGGCACCAAACAGCGCACGACTCGCAACAACCCTGTCACCAACCTGC
The DNA here is from genome assembly GCA_004212735.1 of SAR116 cluster bacterium. Classification (GTDB taxonomy): domain Bacteria; phylum Pseudomonadota; class Alphaproteobacteria; order Puniceispirillales; family Puniceispirillaceae; genus MED-G116. Next base: position 167,061 of record SHBD01000001.1, on the reverse strand, counting down.
AACTGGCACGCCATTACCGCAAAAACGGCGGCCATGCCCGTTCCCGTCGCCTTGCAGGCCTCAGCACCTTCAAGAAGGGCGAGGCGCGACTCAAACATCTCAACAGTTGGGTTGCCATAACGCGAATAGACAAAATTGTCGGTCTCATCGCGAAAGGCCGCAGCTGCCTGCTCGGCCGAGTCATAGACATAACCGGAGGACATAAAAAGCGCTTCGCTGGTTTCGCGATTTGGAGACCGGTTCAAGCCGCCCCGCACAAGTTTTGTTGAAAGGCGGTATTCAGATTTTTTCATTGCTGCCATTTTGCTTGGGTTGCTCTGGAAACTGGCCAACCAACTTCCTGTACAGCACGACAAATACCATAAATTACCTTTAGTCATACTGCTAATTTTGAGGCGTTGCATGAGACGGTACCAGTCACCGCCGCAACGACAACCCCCAGACAGACATCTCAATGATTACCCGTCTGGTCAGTTGCCAAACTCTGATAATCCTTCACGCATAGTCTGGCAAAATCCACAAATACGCGGGTTTTCTGCGGATATAGGCGGCGTGAGGCAGTAAGTGGCACAATCTGCGCCCGCGGCTCCGGAATGATCGCTGGGCAGGCTTGCACCAAAGCGCCAGACCGCAGAGGATTGCGGCAATATAATTCTGGCATTAACCCGACACCGCCCCCGTGCATGATGACCTCACGCAGCAGGATCGAATCATTGATGCTCATTGCTGCGGAAGTGTCGAGATACTGGCGACCGCGATGACCCTTCACAACAAGGCGTCGGCTTTTGTAACGCCGCTGACAGAATTTGATATGCGATCTAAGAGCAGCCAGTTGATCCGTCCATTCAAATTGCGCGACATAGCCGGGTGAGGCCACCCAGATCAGCGGTGTTTCAACAATTTTCTGGCTGTTCAGTTCAGAATCCTCAAATGGTCCAACCGCCAGCGCAACATCAATATCCTCAGTCAGCAGATTGACCTGTTGTGACGTGACTAGCACTTCCACCCGGATATCCAGGAACCGGATTGTGAATTCGGCGAGACGCCCTCCTATCACCTCGCGCCTGAACGCCATTGGCAAATCATTAATGTTCCATTTCATGGACAATCTGTCCTTTTTATAGCCTATTGTTCAATATGAAACACTGTTTTAGCTTTGTACAATCCAGACGAAATAGCTTGTCGATCCCGTCAAAGGAGGCCGAAATGACAGAGCGTGACTATGATGATGATCTGACAATCGGCATCTGGGGGACCGGTGGATTATCACATTCCCGTTTTGGCCAACGCCTATGGGGCAATCATCCTGGAGACTGGCTAACCCATTGGTGTGCGGCAATGCCTCTTGTCTTTCCTGCCAGCAATCACAACATCTAAAACGCAATGGCGGTGCCCGCAGGCCGGGTGCGGCAGTTTGGATTACATCAATAGCGGGCTGGAAACGCACGACGTTAAAAATGGCAATTCACATGCTCGCGCGTTATGTTGCGCAGCAGATGGTGCTGGTCGCATTCATCAGATATCAGGGATTTTTTCATGACCAATAACAACACCAGAACCGATTTGACATTGTCATCGATCGAAGACGTTATCGAAGATGCCAGACTCGGCAAGATGTTCATTCTCGTTGATGATGAAGATCGGGAAAATGAGGGTGATCTGTGCATCATCGGTGAACATGCAGACGCCAAGGCAATCAATTTCATGGCGAAATATGGACGTGGATTAATTTGCTTGGCGCTAACGCGCGAGCGCACCGAAGCACTTGGCCTGAAGCTCATGGAACAGCGCAATGAAAGTCGCCATCAAACTGCCTTCACCGTTTCCATCGAGGCACGTGAGGGTGTTACCACTGGCATTTCTGCTGCTGATAGAGCGCACACCATCCGCACAGCAATCAATCCACAATGCGCGGACCAGGATATCACCACACCGGGCCATGTGTTTCCGCTTGTTGCCCGCGATGGCGGCACACTTGTCCGCGCCGGTCACACCGAGGCCGTTGTTGATATCGCGCGCGCCGCCGGGCAGAAGGACCCGTCCGGCGTAATCTGCGAAATCATGAAAGATGATGGCGACATGGCGCGCCTGCCAGACCTCATCACCTTTGCCAAAGACCATGATCTGAAAATCGCCTCAATCGCCGAACTGATTGCGTGGCGAAGGCAGAACGAATCCCTTGTCCAGCGCACAATGGAGAGCGTTGTCACCCTGCAGATTGGCGGCGAGTGGCGGTTAGTCATCTATGTCAATACGATCTCCAATGTCGAGCATGTAGCGCTGATCAAGGGTGACATCTCAACCAACGAGCCTGTGCTGATTCGGATGCACCGCGTTGATCTGCTAACCGATCTTCTTGGGCAGGTATCGGATAAACGGTCCGGTAATGAATTGAATGCTGCCATGCAATCAATCACCGATGCCGGACGTGGGATCATTGTTCTGCTGCGGGAATCGTCGAGTTTAAGCCTCTCTCCGATAATCACCAGCGCCTCCAGCAATGACGATGATGGTGGTGATCAGGTGCATGGCTTGCGTGAATATGGCGTCGGGGCACAAATCCTTGTCGATCTCGGCATCCACCGGATGATCCTGCTGTCAAATACCCCGTCCAACGTGATCAGCATCGACGGTTATGATCTCGAGATTGACGGCTGGCAGAGCCTGGAAGATTAGGCGGCGCCAGCCTGGCCTAGATCAATTCATCCTTGCGGTCATCAGTTTCGCCAAACCGTTTCAAAACTGCCGGTTTGGTGCCTTCATAGGCGGCATCAAGGTTGGCGGCAATTTTTGTGTTCTCTCGTTCAAAAAGGCTGTTGCCCTGACTGTCACTCTCGACAATGAAAGGACCGAAATTCTCTACCTTTAGCACCCACATGGCCTGAGCCAGGCCAAGCTCCTTGCGCCAATACAAATCACACACATCCTTCACGCCCCGCCCCAACAGGGCACCGGTGCCATAACCAACTGTGGTCAGATAGATCGCCCCATGCGGGACAAAGTGATCGCGGTAATCCTCAGGGCTCATTCCGCCTTTACCAATGATCAACTTGGCACCCGACGCAGCCAACCACGCACCAATCCATTTGGAAAAGCGAAATGACGCTGTCGCTGTTACAGCGCCAAGGGCAAACGAGCCATCCTCATGCTGCGTTGCCGCTGGTGAGCAATGAAAATTTGCCGCCGACACCGCCGGCAGATCGAGCGGCAGGTCAACCCCATCCTCGATAACGCGCATATACACACCCTCGCGTGCCGTAAAGATGGTGCCGTCCAGATAGACGATATCACCGATCTGCAAATCTGCCAGCGCCTCATCCGTTGGGGTGGTGCTGAGCCGGATTTTTCTCAAGCCTGTGGCCATTCAACCGTCTCCCGCCGTTGATAGTCCGTGAACCAATCTGGGTTGGTGCGATATTCAACCCGGCCATCACCATGGATCCGGGCCACAGCCCGGCGCGACGACAGGCAGAAGGCATGAACGCTCATTTGCATCCCGCCAGTGTGGCAGTAGCCAACTTCAATGTTACAATCAATCACCATCGACTTGCCGACAAACCCCATGGCACCCATGCCAATATTGTTGCCAAGCACCTTTAGCTCGTCCTCAAGCGCAGCGATTTTAGGATCGGGATTACGGTCGCCAACAACCCGCAGACAGGCCGCCCGTTTGCCAAGCACCATACAGGCATCCTTTGAGCCGCCAAGGCCAATGCCAATAATTGCCGGCTGGCAGGCAAGGCCACGCTTACCAAAGGCTACAAGTGAATCAAGAAAGAAACGCTTGATTCCCTGAATGCCGTCGCTTGGAAACAACATCCTGTAATCGGTGCCAAACAGCCCACCCTTGTGAACAGTCGTCAGATCAATCCAATCACCCCCCGGCTCAAACCCATATTCAATTTCCGGGGCACCAATGCCAACATTGTTGTCGTGATCGGTTCGCCATAAGGGGTGCACCCGGTTGGGTCGGAGTGGCACTGCGGATGTGGCGTTTGCTGTGGCCCGGCGTAACGCCGCCTCCAACGCCACAGGGCCACCGTCAATGCGCGCCTCATTGCCCATTTTTACATACCAGCGTGGACATCCTGTATCGCCGCACATGGCCCGGCCATCTTCCTTGGCGGCGTCATAATTTTCAAGCATGGCGTCAAGCACAAAGCTAGAAAGATCACCATCCTCGGCTGCCGCCGCGGCCTTCAGCCCCGTCAGATAATCGTCTGGGATCTCAATGGCCGCCCGCCGCATAAGCTCTTCAGCTGTCGCCTGCAACCGGTCGATGGTAATCATTCGGCAACCTCCACCAGCGTTTCTGCCTCATCCTCGCCAAGCAAGGTCTCGCCCGGCTTGACGATGGTGAACTGAACCGGCGCTCTCGTGACCGATATGGCCTTGTCAGAGGCTGTTGCCAATGTGAAGTAAGAGTCAGCCATGGCGCCCGTATCCGGAAAATCCTCGCGGAAATGGGCACCACGCGAATTTTCGCGCGACAGTGCGGCGTTTGCGATCACCTTCGACATATCAACCAGACTGCGCAAATTCAGCCAGTCATGCCAGGATAAATTAAAAGCCAGATTATCAGGCGCGACACCCGTCGCAGATAACTCGGCGTCAATCTCATCAATGCGTTTCAGGCCGCGCTGCAACCCATTGGCATCGCGCATGACGCCAACGTCATCCCACATCACATCCAGCAAATGGGTGCGCAGCTCAGCCAAATTGCCAGGTCGTTTTTCCAATGGTGCCATCGCCCGGGCCATTTCCGCATCAAGCACATCGCTGTCCGGATCATGCAGGCAGGTTACGCGCTGCGCATCACGCCCCATGACATCACCAGCGATACCGCCATAAACCGTCGAATTGGCGACGCCGTTACCACCAAGGCGGTTTGATCCATGTGCCCCGCCTGCATCTTCGCCGGCGACATACAGGCCGGGCAGGCTGGTGCGGGTATAAGTGTCCACCACGACTCCACCCATCAGATAATGCGCTGTCGGCACCACCTCGACCAGACCCTCGGCGAGATCAAAACCACTATCAGCGCATCTTTTCACCATGCCCTTGAATTTGCTGGCCACGAGATCCGGGCCAAGATGAGCCATAGAGATATAGACACCGCCATGCGGCGAGGTACGGTGTTGCCGCATCTCCTCGTAGATGGCACGGCTGACGATATCACGTGTCGCCCGCTCGCCATCAGCATCATAATCGAACATGAAGCGGTGCCTGTCGCCATTCATCAGATAACCACCGGCCCCACGCAGACCTTCCTCAAGAACCGTTCCCGTCATTTTTGTTTCAGCCCCGGCCAGCAAGCCGGTTGGGTGGAATTGCACCATTTCCATATCCCGCAACGCCAGACCCCGGCGCATCGCCATCGCCAGCCCATCCATGCTTTTGTCACCAGAAGGGGTGTGATATTTGTACATAGTGGGGCCACCGCCAGTCGCCATCAGCACGGCTTTGGCGCGTACCAGCCGAAATTTGCCAGTGCGCATGTCGATGAACAATACGCCGGCCAGCGCCGATCCATCACGAGAGGGGATCAACCCAATGGCCCGATGTTCCTGCAATCTCTCCACAGGCCGCGCCAACACCTGCTCCATCAGGCGGCTGATGATTTCAATTCCTGTCAGATCACCCTTGTGCGCGGTGCGATCAAATGTCTGCCCGGCGAAAGCCTTTTGATGCAGGCTGCCATCCGGGTTGCGATCAAAAAAACAGCCAATCTCATTTTCCAGTTCATGAATGCGTGTGACAGCAGTTTTGCACAACTGCCACGCCATATCCTGATCCGGAAGCCATTTACCGCCGATAACTGTGTCCATGAAATGACGTTCAACCGAATCACCTGGCGCCAATGCGACATTGTAACCACCCTGAACCATGCGCGTGCAGCCGCATTTTCCAATCAGGCCCTTGACAGCGATTGTCACCTTGGCATCCGGCGCCGCTTTCTGGGCATGCAGCGCTGCAAACAGCCCAGCGCCGCCACTCCCCAAAATCAGGATATCGGTATCATGCCATTCAACAGAGGAGTGCATCACTTAGACCGCCTGTAAGAAAAAACCAGTTGAAACAAAAAACGCCAGTGCCACTGCCGTCGCCGCGTAGCTCTTCTGGCGTGGACTCCAGGGCAGAAACTCCAATGCCATCAGCCGTAACCCGCCGAACATGTGGACAGCCAGTAAAAACACCAGCCCGAATTCAGCACATTTGACGAGCAGCAGATCGGTGAAGGCAAGAAACCCATCAAGCTGGTCCGGATCAGTTAGCGCCAGCGAGAGCATGTAAAAATGCACAGGAAGGAACAGCGCCAGTCCGATTCCCGAAAGACGGTGCAAAATAAAGGCAAGCCATAGAGCATGTGTGCGGTGCGGTCTGATCATAGCCCGCCTCCAGCAAAGGTCACTGCCCAGACAGCTCGTCCACCAAGCAAAAGAAGAGTTGCAAGAACCACCAAGCTGAAGACCGACAGGGCGATGCCCCTCACGCCCAACCATTCAGATACGACAACGCGGAGACCGATGGCTGCATGCACCGCAACAGCCACAACAAACCCACCATAGAACAGAAACCAGGCAACAGAGCCCTGCGTGCGGGCTAGAATTTCCGCAACACTCAGACCGCCCTGCACCGCATAGATCATCACCGCAAGATGCCCAAGGGTAAGCGGCGCCATGATCAGGGCGGTCAGACGCTGGGCAAAATAGAGACGCAGGGTCAGCATCTACCGCCCCCAGCGCAAAAGTGATTTCGCCGTGGCGCGCTTCAAACCCGAAATTGACAGGGTAGGGTTGAGTTCGTTGGGGCAAAATTTTGCGCAGCCCTGCTGGGAATGACAATTGTGACAGCCGCCCACAGCGGAGACCGCCTGCAAGCGTTCAGCCTGTCCTGCATCACGGCTGTCATTGACAAGGCTCCACGATCTGTTGAGTGCCGCCGGACCGAGATAGTCCGGGTTGGCAGCAACCACATCACACGCCGCGTAGCATACCGCACAATTTATACATTCAATGGCATCATCCGCCGCAATACGCATTGTATCATCAGGCGTGATGGGTGCCATGGGGTCATCACGGGTTTGACTTGGCGCAAACACCGCATCAGCAGCCACCCATTTGTCAAAGAACGGATCCATATCAACAACCAGATCCTTGATCACGGGCAGATTACGCAGCGGCGCTATTTCCAGAGACGCCCCTTCTGCCACCTTGAGAACATGTGTACGACAGGTCCAGCGCGGTGCCCCATTGACCATCATCGCGCATGAGCCACACATGCCAACACGGCAGGCAAAACGATATGATAGCGTTGGGTCAGCCTGTTGCTGCACCCATGCCACCACATCAAGAATAGTCTGGTTGGCACGCCGGGGCACCTGATAGGTCTCGAAATGGCCATCGCCATTCTGTTCCCGCCAGATTGATACATCAAGAAATGCCTCGGTTTTGTCCACGATTTTACCCCGTTAATTGCAAACGATACTATAAATCAATTTTATCTAACAAAAAGAAAATATAAGTTTCTTTTTGTGTAAGTTTTTATTACATATGATTCATCTGTAGTTTGGCGATTTTAGCAATGTCCATCCGTCATTTCCGCACCCTGCTGGCAATCCGCGATCACGGATCATTTAGCGCCGCCGGCGAGGCGGTGCTGATCACCCATGCAGCGGTGAGCCAACAGATTAAAGCGCTTGAGTCTCACTGGAATGTTGTGCTTTTTGACCGCCGGCCACGGAGCCCACAGCTGACACCGTTGGGCCGTGCCTTTGCCGACAGAGCCGAGACCATTGTTCGGGCCTATGACAATATGCTTGTCGAGATATCAGATGAGGCTGGATTTGCAGGGGAAATCGGGCTTGGCGCGGTACCAACCACCCTGACAGGTCTGGTGCCTCTGGCCGTATCACATCTAAAACGCAAACATGATAAATTGCATGTCGTCATCCAGCCCGGCCTCTCGACCGCGCTGCTGCAGCAAATTGACCGGCGACAGATTGATGCGGCAGTCATCACCCGTCCAGCCAGCCTGCCACGCGGCTTTACTTTCCATGAAATCGCGACAGAGCCGCTTGAATTGTTGGCACCCCCCCAAACCGAAACGGACGATCCGATGTTCCTGCTGCGCCATTACCCCTTCATCCGGTTTGACCGCAACGCGATTGTCGGACAAATGGTCGAAACCTGGCTACAGGCGCAAAAAATTGCCGTTCAGGAGAGTATGGAGCTGGAGGATCTGGAGGCGATCTCCAGCATGGTGATGGCCAATCTAGGCGTATCAATCGTGCCGCAACGCTGTGTTAGCAATATGAACCCGTTACCGGTCAAGCATATCACGCTTGGCGTCAACGCTCCCTCGCGCCAGCTAGGGCTGGCATGGCGCAGCGACAGTGGCAAATCAAAGGTGATCAAAGCAGTTCACCAAACATTTTGCGATGCCGTGGCCGATGGCCGGTTTTCGGTTACCATCTGACGGGTACCAGCACTCCACCACCCCAAGGTTGAACAAATTTATTCGCCCAAAGATTAAGAAGCACGCGCAACCCTTCAGCCATGTGCTCACGGAATTCTTCATCCAACAATTTTAATTGTGCCTGTGAGTCCGTGCCTTGGACTGGGATTCTGGACTGGGATTCTGAGCTGGTGGTCAGGGTTGAGGATTCGGAGTTGGGGGCTTGATGCAGCTGGGATGCAACGTTACCTAACCCTATGAGCCGCCAAAATTTAGAGTAACATTTCACTAACGCGGGGAGGACTTATTGCCAGAGGGCCATACAATTCATCGCGCAGCACGCGACCATCATCGGTTGTTTGCCGGGCAAAAGCTGACTATCTCTTCACCACAAGGGCGTTTTGCTGACGGAGCGCTTCTGCTATCCGGGCGACCATGTCTTGCTGTTGAGGCATTTGGCAAGCACCTCATTTATCGTTTTGATGAGGGCGATGTGCTTCACATCCATCTCGGTTTGTTCGGCCGGATTCGAAAACATAAACTGCCTTTGGCTGAACCGCGCGGTGCGGTGCGCGTGCGTCTGGTCGGCGACACGCACGCGATAGATATCAATGGGCCAACCATCTGTCAGGTTCTGGCCCCTCATGAGTTCATTTCATTAACCGACCGTATAGGACCCGACGTGCTTCGCGCCGATGCAAAGCCGAATCTCGCATATGCAAGAATATCAAAGAGCAAAGCCCCCATTGGCCGGCTGATCATGGATCAGGCAGTGATGTCAGGGATTGGCAACATCTATCGGTCCGAAATTCTATGGCGCCAATCGGTTCACCCCGAAACACCCGGAAGAGCTGTCGACCGGCAGACATTTGATCGAATTTGGGACGACGCAAAGGCGCTGCTTGCGCTCGGCGTAAAACACAATGCGATCATCACCATAGCTGGTGCACGCCCGTCAAAAAGCCGCTATCGCGAGCGCGTCAACATCTTTGCAAAGGATAATTGTCCGACGTGTAAGGACGCCATTCGACGTTTCGAGATCAACGGGCGGCGCGCATTCGTATGTGAAACATGTCAGCCCCTGAAGCTGTAGAGCCTGTGATAGCCGTTGCACATTTCCATCACATCCCACGGGTGGAGATGAGCCTGCTGATATCGCTAGGAGCGGATGTAACTTTACCGGACTGTCTGCCGCCCTGGATCTGGCACGTGCTGAAAAACCCGGTGGGCGTCAGCTAAAGTCGTACTGAACAATTCCCCTATACGGAACGATTTTGCTGATAAAATTAAATTTATTTTCATTATCACTATCGCTAAGGAATTTTTGCCAAATTTTGTCGCACGCGACGTAAGCCTCCTGGTCCTCATACTCAAGCCAATTTCCTATAGTGAATTTGTCGCCCTTGTTGAAAACTCTTGAAATGTAAAACTTCGTCATTCCATTGGCTCTCAAATTATTGGCATGTGCCTGCATGCTTTCTTCGGCAAATGATAGAAAAGCCAACATGTCAGCCTCAGACAAGAAGTCCATAAGTGTGTAACTTGTGATAACAGATTTAGACATAGATGAATGCTCCCCGATAAAGCCGACAATTACGTAAAAATTTGGAATGAGAATTTTAAGCCTTATGAAACAGTAAGGACAAAGAAAAGATTTAACCTGTTATCCTTACCCAAACCTTCAAATCTGTATCTGAACGTGAATTGGCTGGGCATCGCTGGACAGCCATAAAGGATAAACACCTTTCCATCCTAGTATACTCTGGCCATCCATTTGGCGTGACCCCAAGCAGCGTTTCCCCGATCATTTCGGAAAGAGATTAAACGTCCTTCTAAATCTGTTTTTCAATTCAACGCCGTCAAGAATAGGCAGGCTGCGTGGCGGGGCTTCCTGTTCCACCTTTATTGCGGCAAAAGAGGGTCCAGACGCATCTTGAAAAAGCTGTAAAAAACGTTCGAGCTCTTGCTCTGTCTCAATAGTCTCAGCCCTTTTAAAACCTGAAGCTGCCGCTATTTTTGCCAAATCGACACATGAATTTGTGTGGCTGGCTTGCATGCCAGTTTCACCAAAATGACCGTTATCAAGCACGATTACAGACAGGTTTGCAGGTTTTTGCACCCCAATTGTCGCAAGAGAGCCGATCCCCATCAGCATTTCGCCATCACCAGTCAGGACTATGACGTTGCTATCCGGTTGAGCCATTGCAACGCCAAGACCGACCATTGCCGCGCCACCCATTGCCCCCCACAGATAGAAATTATGATCCGTATCACCAGTGGAATGTAGATCATAGGTTGAGGAACCCAAGCCAGATATGATTCGAGACTCCCCCCGCATATCATTTAGCTTAGCCGTAACGTCCCGCCGTTTGAGCATCACCATTCCTTTCTACCAATCAAATTTTGAGACAAAAGAACAGCTACGCCTTGATCACTTGAGAAAGCAGAATAGAGCGCAGAATCGACAGCCTTGGGAAGCTCGTCATCTCTTTCAACGACATATACCTGTATCCCCATTGCCGTCAGAACATCCGGGGTTGCCCGTCCCATTGGCACTTGCCAAGAGTTGAATTCCCCAAAATTGCCTCGCATCGTAACCAGAGCAACAAAAGGGAAATTGCAGTTCGAGATCAATGACAACATGTTGACTGTGTTGCCAACGCCACTTGACTGCATCAATAAAACGGATTTTTTTCCTCCCAACCAATGGCCACAGGCAAGCGCAACACCCTCTTCTTCTGTTGTAAGGACGACAGGCTGGATGTGAGGATCATCAAAGGCCAACTCGATGAGACTTGCGTGCCCAGCATCAGGAACGAAAGGTAGGAAATCTACCCCATGCTCCTTCAAAAGAGGCAGGAGCATCGCGCCTTTGTCTTCTTTGTTTTGGTGACTCATGGTGTCTCCCACACAACATTAAACAGTTAACAACAACACGCTGGGGCAGTCTTGAAAAGAGTTATAAGACTGATAAGACATCCTGCCATGGGCATTTTTGTCAATTGCTGTCCTCCAAACCCGCAAGAAACAAATCCAACTCTTTTTCTGGAATTTTCGCATTTTCTGCCTGCCCCGGAAAACTTTCCTCCATACATGCGACACGAAAGGCTGATAAGGCAGCGCGGCGTTCTGTTGCCATCTGGGCCGCGATTGCGGCGAGGTCGCCAAAGGCGCGCGCGTGACGTGGCAAGGGGTTTTCACCACATATGTCATTCTGAAACGAATACATCACGTCACCCCCCGGTCCAGACCCAAGTGACACCGTTATCAGCGATGTTTGCGGGCTGATAACGGCGAGAACATCCGCCGGAATGACTTCGGCTTCCACAGAGAATGCACCAGCATTTTCCAAATCGCGGAAATCTTGCATTAGTTCAAGGGCCTCATTCGCCGTCCGGCCAACAGCACGCAGACCACCTCGCCACGTTGATTTGCGAGGCACCAAACCCAGATGACCCATTACCGGTATATCTTCTCTTGCCAACATTTCCACAACGGCCAATCGGCGCGCGGTCATGACTGAGTCAGCACCATTCTGTAGCGCCTTTAGAGCGCCGCGAAGAATGTCATCATCCGTTGGGTAATCGGGAATGGTCAAAGCTGCAGTGAGAAAATTATAAGGCGCGCCTCGACGCACAAGACTCACGTTGGAGGCACCACAAATGAGCATGTCGATTTCAGAATCTGCCGCAGCCGACGCTTCTTCAACAGTGTTCGCGGTTGTCTGCGTTAACTTTTTGTTTCCCTTACATGCTCTGATATCTGCTGCCGTTAAATTCCGGCGGGATGGCTTCGCATCCCACGTGTAAATCGGTTTGGTGTCAGATTTCATCTTCGCGTCTCCTCACAAGTCTCTTTCATAAACTCTTTCATTTTGGTGAAGAATTAGAGCATCCCAATGACACAAATGACAAGAATGACAATGTCTTTAGGCAACTACATCTGATGGACATGGTAGACCCGATGCTGCTCTGGCTAACTTGCTGCGAAGGCTGATGCTCACCCTGTCACTGCGATAGTGCAGCCGAAGGTCAGCAGGAACACGCCTGACAAAGTGATAGATGCCAAATAGGATGCAGATATGAGGGTATTGAGTGTACACCATCCTGTACCTCACCTGACCTGCCAGCACACAAACTGACGTACAGAATGCGCCTGTTGACGATGAGTCACTGATGCGTAAACTGGCTGTGGTGCTTACGTAGCTGTTCATGTACGTGCCTAGTGGAGGAACCATTGTTCTCAGCGGGCACCACTTCTTCATGTACATCACTGATATGTCAGCATTTTATGTGCTGGCAGGTCAGGTGTGTAGTTAATTTTCAAGATTGGAAGGTATTAAATGGCTAAGGGATATGTAGTTGCGAACATCAGGGTCACGGACCAAGACAAGTTTCAAAAATTTTCAGGCATGGCGGGGCCAGCCATTAAAAAATATGGTGGTAAAGTGCTTGCTCGTGGTCCGGGCGCCGACAGACTTGAAGGCGATGTCAGTGGCATCGTTATGATGATTGAGTTTGAGAGCAAAGAGGCTGCAGATACTTTTTACCATAGTGAAGAGTATCAGGCCGCAAAAGCTGTAAGAGAGGAATGTTCTGACACTGATTTCATGATTATTGAAGGTGTGGCTGAGTAAACTTTAGCATTCAATCTTTGTCATCCATTTAGCCATCACATCCACACCATAGCCATTGCCATAAGCATGGCCGATGCCTGTTGTTGTCCATCCTCCAATGGCATCAATGATGTCTGATGGACACTCAACGGTACGTAGCCTGTCTCTAAGGCTATGCCTTAATCCATGCACAACATTGCCATTGCCAGCCAGTGGGGCGTGTGGGTAGTATATTGTTGGGTAGCAAGACAGATGGGGGTTGAGTTGGAAAGGTCAAGAATTTGCCAAAGTTGCAAATATACACTAGCCTCGTTCCCTATACTCTGGAGATGAAGGCTATGAAAAGAGGTAAGCAAGAAGAACTGAAACACGTGATTTATGCGTCTAAGCCAACTTTTTTCAGCGATACGATTCTAAAAAAAATCTTGCGTTCATCTCGAAAAAATAATGTTGCCTGGGGTGTTTCTGGCAATTTAATTTGCAGATCTGATCTTTTTTTTCAAATTTTAGAAGGGCCACCAGAAGCTATTGATAATCTGTATGAAAAAATTTTGACAGATAACCGTCACCTCGAGATTCAAAAGCTAAGGGATGAAATTACAGGAAGAAGGCTTTTTGCTTCTTGGGCAATGAAATTTGATCCATACAAAAGTTGGATGTGGACAAAAGATGAGGTTAAAGCTGGCGCATTGAAGAGACTTGGTTCTGATGATGCGCTTGCGGTTTTTGAAAAGTTAGCAAGAGAGTCAGATCAATTTTTAGGCTCAGAAGAAAAACTCTGATTTTTTGAGAATAGCTTAAGCATGCGCCCTCAATAATTTCAGCTTTTCAATTGACACGCAGAAGCCTCAAGAAGATGTTCTGGTAAAATTTGGTCTGTGACGAGGCCAGAGGCCGTCATCGAGCCTCACAGTGTCATACACGGCACGTCTGTGTATACTTTGATAGCAATTGCGCCTTCGCTTGCTATTGCGATGCCAAGACATGTGACCATCATAACTTACCTACCCATTCAGAAATCGTCTGGTAATAGAAAGGACCTACTACAGATACATATATCTATAAGATTGGTAGGCAGGAACCATACCCACCTACGTAGGTATTATAAATGTGCTGTTATACAGATTGATTGTTGACGGGTTAGTGGAACCAACTGAACGCCTCAAACATGGCTAACCCAAAAACGCAATGTCGTGCTAGCAGAATTAGCGAAGTCAACAAAGGCATTTGAGTTTTTCGTGCGAGCACCCCCTGACCAGTGAAAGGCATGAAAATAAATAATGGAGCAAGCGTAGTTAATGCCCCAAATAACAGCCCATTTTTATAGGATAACTCAAATAATGGATAACCAACGAAGAATATATGAAACGCAACAGCCCAAACGACAGCGATGAGATAATGGAAAGCCCAACCAATTTTTACTTCATAAGCGATTGGCACGGCATCTGAAATCTGTGGGTTGAAGACCGTTCCACGCCTGACCATGTAGAAAACCCAACGACCAACAACACCCCATGAAGGTTCGGGTATTTTAAATAAGATCAGCAAGGCACGGCCAAAAAAGTCTAAAGCAACACAGGAAAAAAAACCCGCAATAACAATAATCAGAAAATCATTCATTGCGCATACGTCATTCTGTACGTCACCTGACCTGTTAGCACAATTAGTGCCTACATATCAGTCATGTGCATGAAGAAGTGGTGCCCGCTGAGGGAATCGAACCCCCAATTAATCATTACGAATGACCCGTTATACCATTTAACTAAGCGGGCATGGCGCGTGAGGCGCGTGAACGCATGACCGTATATCTTGTTTCAGCTCAGGGTTCAATCATCGGCGGCTTTGCCTTTTGTCAAATTTTCAACTGCCCTGTCATCCGCCAGCCCCAGAGGGGTCAGATGATCAGGCCGCTGCCATTCAAGCGTTGCAAAGCCCTCACAACTCAGGCAGTGGCTGTGCCATTCTGCGCTCATCACATGGCAGGTCTGACATTGCCAACCACGTGGTCGAATGGCGCCTCCTGCAGCGCGCAGGGCCATTGCTGCCTCAGTGCTGTTCTCACCAATCTCAGCAAGATGCGCAATGAGCTGCCACGTCACAACATCACGCTTCGCCTGAGCAATACCGTCGAGAAGCCGGCGCGCCTCTCCTTCGAGACCTGCCGCCAGCGCCGCATCGGCGGCCAATGTCTCTGCCTCGGCAGCATGGGCATGGCCGGTGCTACTGGCAAGCTTTATAAACTTGGCCACGAACGCCCCCTCATTTACCTTCCACGCCTGTTTCAGCCGATCACTGAAAAGCGCATGCGGCACCGCAGAAAATCCGGTTTCAAGTATCTTTGCTGCCCTTCGCCGTTGGCCTTTTCGCAAATAAAAATCTGCCAGGAGAATCGCCGCCGGCCAGAAACCAGGATCTGTCGCAAGTGCCAACCGCAACTGGCGGACAGCCTCCTTCTCGGATATCCTATTCAATGTCTGTTCGTTGTGATCTCCATCAAAAAATGGTCTTGCCTGCAAATAGGCCAGCGCCACCTTCTGCCGGCTGCGAGCACGCGGCGTGTCATTTTGCGGGCCGGTACGGTTTTTGGCAGCAATCATCACCTCCAAGGCCGGTGCGGCATCGGACCAATTGCCGCGCGCCGCCTCCAGATGCAGAACCTGAGCAGCAGCCATTGCTGATTTTGGTTTGAGTGACAAGGCGCGCCGTGCGGCAGCTAGAGCCTCATCCAAACGATTGCCCTCATGGGCAAGGCGGGCAAGGCCAATATGGCCAAGAAAGGCGGTATCCTGTGCCTTTGTGAGCGACTGAAAGTAACGGCCAGCGGCACGATTATCACCAGCCAAATGCGCTGCCTGCGCCGAGAGTAAATCTGTCAGTTGTGGCGCATCCAGGAGCCGCTGCGCCCACATCGCCTGCCGCTTTGCCTCGCTGGCTTCCCCTGCCGAGACCGCCATCAGGCCAAGGGTCAGTGCCTTATGCCCAGCAGCGCCACGGCGTCGCCTCATATTGCGTCCAAGCCACCCCGGTAAAGTCACCAGCCGCCGCCACAGCCGATCAGCAAAAATCAGCAGAAAACACAGCATGATCAACAGAACAACCGCAAGGCTGGTGCGGATCTCAATGCGCCAGTCGAGCCATTCCAACTGCATCCGGCCGGGCTGCCCCATCAACCAGTTGGCACTCGCCGCCGCGAGAACTAGAAAAACAACCAGCCAGATGAGGCGAAACAGCATCAGCCAACCATCCCCACGATAGCTGCCGTAAGATCAGCCAGCGCCTTATCCAGCGCAAAGCGTGAAAGGGCATTTTGGTGCCAGCCCTCAAGACCGTCCACCTTCGGACCATTCCACATCCCGGCGATGCCTGCCGCCGCCATAAGATCACGGCGCGATAAAGCAAGATCAAAGCGGGCGAGCTGGTTGTGCGGATCATCTCCTGCGATGTTTGTTGATCGAAGCCGAAACATCTGACCAAAGCTGGCCCGCGCACGCTCAAACAGCGACGCATCGACACCAACCTCATTCACCCCAATGGCCATCGACGCCGCCAGTGTCGCGCCGTCTGCAAGCAGACTGTCGGCCGGTGGCGGAGACGCATTTATGGCGGCGATCGCAGCTATTACCGCCTGCTCCACGGACGCTGGCACGTTATCAGACTCAGCATAGGAAGACAGTGCCGGTGCCCAGCGGGCAAGCGGTCGGCCCGCAGCATCATCGGACAACAACCCCATGACGATGAGGACAGCAATTTGATCTGGAATTGTTTGACCAGCGAGACTACTTCCTGCCCGATCGTCAATCAAGGCGGTGTTGGCCTGAGCATCCACATCCGAAATTGGCGCTTCAGCAGCCAGAAATTCGGCAACCTGCGTTTCAACATCACCAAGACGGATGGCCATCTCTGACTGGATAGCCGCGAAATCATCCGCAGTGGCCCTCGCGGTTTCGTCTATTTTTACTTCAAATTCATCGGCCTCCTGTTGCAGGGCGCTGGCCGTGATCTCAAGGGGGGAAAGACGTGCCTCAACAGCGTTAAGGCGATCACCCAACACGTCATAGAACTCCGTCAGCTCCTTGTCACGCGCACTCATGGCCTGTTCAGTATCGGTGTTAATTTTGTAATGGAGGAAAGCCACACCAGCCGCCGCCACAAGCGACATGATGAGCGACACCAGTGTCACGCCAGAGACGCGGGTTGTTGTTGATGGCCGCGCCGGCCCATTTTGTCCACCGGTCTGGCCGGCGGGATCAATCGTCTCCTTTTCAAACGCGGTACCCTCGACAACATCATCCAATGAGGGCTTTTTGTCGCCGCGATTGACCTTCGTATCATCTGCTTGCTTTGATCTAGCCATCATCCATCACCATGCTTGCAGCCTGTTCCTCATGCTGACGATGATAGAGCAAAGTCGCAATTGCCAAAAGCCGTGAGCGACGTGGTTTTCCTGCAACATGAATCTGTCGCCAGCCAGAACCCGCTGCATTGGCTATTGATTGGCTGCCGGCAATCAGCGTGATTTCGGCCCGGCGTGAGTCCAACCCCTGTTCCTTGAGCAACTGACAGAAGAGATGCACGCTGCGCGACGACATGGCGATAACGCCGCAGACAGCGCCCTCGCGAAGCGGTCCTATCTCATTCATCGCTATATTTACCCGTGGCTGTGCGACATAGATATCAAGCGTCTGAACATCATATTCATGTGCCGTGAGCGCCATTGCCATATCAAAACTCTTATCGACAGCTGCCGGCCATAAAATGCGCCCCTCGCGCACCGGAACATGTCGCAGGATCACTGGCACGAGCCCAGCGCCGCCACCTGATCCGGTGAAAATGCTGACAAACCCAGCTGCACGTGCCGCTGCCGCTGTCGCATTGCCAACAACAAAAGCCGGCACCCTTGCCCAATCAACAGGCCCCATGCCAGCAACGAAAGCTGAAACGGCGTGGCGACTGGTGAAAATAAGACCACATATATCCTTCACATTTGGCAGCGGAGGTGCCAGCGTCACAATCTCCATCAAGGGCAAGCAGGCCGATACAACGCCGCGTCTGGACAGGGTGGCGGCATCGCGCAGCGAGTCAGCGGCTGGACGTATGTTCAGGATCATCTGTGCCATTTTGCAACCATCTCAAACCACATCCCCTGCGATTTCTGATCAGCACCCGCGAGGCCATCGCAAATTGGTCTGGCAATCAGGCCAAAAAGTCTCTGCCACCAGCATCAGTGAGCAGGGACGCGCCAAGCTCCACACCAAGGTTGGCGGCGTCATCCGCAGATCCCACGATCTGACGCCGATGAGCCGCCTCACCATAAGGACGAAGGATCATGCCATCGAGGCTAATCATGCCATCATCACTATATTTGGCACTCGCCGCAATGGGCGTGTGGCAGGAACCATCAAGATGAGCCAGAACAGCGCGTTCCGCCGTCACCTCGGCGGTGGCAATCGGACAATTCATCTCAGCAAATGCGGCACTGACAGATCTGGCCCGCTCATTAGTGGGGCTGGCTATCTGCACAGCCAACGCTCCCTGCGCTGCCGCCGTCGGCATCTCATCGCTGGAAAGCGGGCTGTAGGCGACATCAAGGCCGAGCCGTTTCAAGCCCGCTACCGCAAGGATGATGGCGTCATAATCTCCAGCCTCAAGTAACCCGATGCGCCGAATAACATTACCGCGAAGCAGCTTGATCTGGAGATCAGGGCGGTGATGCAACAACAGCGCACGCCGGCGTACCGACGACGTGCCAATAACAGCACCCTGTGGTAAATCAGCAAGGCTTTCATAACCACCAAGAAGCGCGTCACGCCGGTCTTCACGTGGCAGAACCGCAGCAATTTCGGTTCCAGGCGCAAAATTTGTCTCCATATCCTTCATCGAATGGATCGCGGCGTCAGACTCCCCGGCGAGAATGGCTTTTTCCAGTTCCTTGATAAACAGCCCTTTGCCCCCGGCATCCGCAAGTGACCGATCAAGCACCCGGTCACCATGTGTAGTGATTGGCTGGATTTCGGTGGCAATCGGCGCAAGTTTTCTCTTAACCAATTCCGCCTGGCACATCGCCAGCTGTGACGCACGGCTGGCAAGGCGAAGGGGGACGCGATCAAAAACATTCAAGCTCTTTGTCATGGCCCATTTATTTAGAGACCCTGACGCTTCATTGCAAAACAAAAGCTACAGAAAATAAATGGCCCAGCATTCTTACGATCTGACGCCAGATGGCGTATGCTCGGGCTTCATCAGTATAATCACGGACGGCACATGCAGGACAGATTCATCATGCTCGGCATCGAGAGCAGTTGCGACGAGACCGCTGCAGCCATCGTCTGTGATGACAAAACCATTCTTGCCAACCTTGTCGCCTCGCAAATGGACATGCACGCCGAATATGGTGGCGTCGTTCCGGAGGTGGCAGCCCGCGCCCATCTTGATGTCATTGATCAGGTCATTGATGGTGCCCTTGAGAATGCCGGGCTGAGCATTACCCAGATTGACGGTGTCGCCGCAACGGGTGGGCCGGGATTGATCGGCGGCGTATTGGTCGGCACCGTCACCGCAAAGGCAATCGCCGTGGCCAGGGGCATTCCCTATTTCGCCGTCAACCATCTCGAGGGTCATGCGCTGAGCGGACGTCTGAGTGATGATGTAAGTTTCCCCTATCTGTTGCTGCTGGTATCCGGTGGGCACACTCAGTTACTGGCCGTGCACGGTGCGGGGCAATATGAACGTTACGGAACAACCATGGACGATGCCGCTGGCGAGGCCTTCGACAAGGGTGCCAAAATCATGGGGCTTGGCTATCCGGGCGGACCAGCAATCGAGAAATGCGCCAAAGACGGCAACCCTAAAGCCATTCAGTTGCCGCGCCCCCTGCGCGGTGCAGCGCATTGCCATTTTTCCTTTTCCGGATTGAAAACAGCCTTTGCCCAGCGTCATGCGCAACTGGGGGGAAAGAGCGATGCCATCACCGACCTCGCCGCCAGCCTGCAGGCGGCCATTGCCGATTGTCTTGCCGATCGCACAAAACAGGCGATGCAGCGATTTGCAGCCAGCCATGGCCCGGCAACCCTCGTCATTGCCGGTGGTGTGGCAGCTAATGCAACCATCTTTGCACAGCTTGAAAAAGAAGCACTGAAAGCCGGGTTTGGGATTTCTGTTCCACCTGGTCATTTATGCACTGATAATGCCGCAATGATTGCCTGGGCCGCCTTGGAGAGACGTGAGGCGCCAGATAAATTGGATTTTGCGCCATTGCCGCGCTGGCCACTTGATCCAAACGCCGCGCCACCGCCGGGTCAAGGCGTGCGCAGCTGATTGGGCTGGCAACAACAGGACGGAATGCAAATGAAAACACAGATTGTCATTGGTGGCGGCAGTTGGGGCATGGCCATTGCCACGGCGCTGACAGCCGCGAACACGGATGTAAGCCTATTTGTGCGGAACCCGGAGACGGTGCGATTGCTGGCCAAGGGCAAATGCCGACAGCTGCCAGACCAGCCTGCTGTTGAACCACTTGCCGCAACGCTTAATCCAGATTGTCTGAGTGCAGCGAGCTTGATCTATGTTGTCGTGCCCGCAGGCGCCACTCAGGATGTACTCTCCCTTATCAAAGATAGGGCCAACCCAGAGGCTGGCATTATCTTTGCCGCAAAGGGCCTTGTTGCCGACGCATCCTCCGTTGGCAGGCTGCTACCGGAGCTTGCTGTGACCGACCTTCCAGACCACCAAACCGGAGTCCTGTCCGGTCCAAGCTTTGCCGATGAGGTATTGTCCGGCCTGCCAGCCGCCCTGACCATTGCGTCGCAGACACCTGCTCTGGTTGACGCCGTACAACAAAGCTTTACCAACAGCAATCTGCGCCTTTATGGCAATGATGATCCGATTGGCGTTGCGGTTGGTGGCACCATGAAGAATGTCATTGCAATTGCCGCTGGCTGTGCGATTGGTCTGGGATTGGGTGACAATGCAAAGGCCGCAATCCTGACCCGGGGTGTTGCCGAGATGGCGCGGCTTGCCGTCGCCGTTGGCGGACGTCTGGAGAGCATATATGGGCTCTCCGGCGTGGGGGATCTGGCGCTGACATGCTCTGGACCGCATTCGCGTAATATGGCCTATGGTATGGCAATCGGTGCAGAGCAGTCACCTGACACACGTCTGGCTGAGGGACGCCATACTGTCGCTGCACTGGCCAAGCGGGCAGAGACAATGGGTTTGGAGCTGCCAATCACCAATGCGGTGGACAGAGTCGTTAATCACGGTGATAATTTGCATGATGTTGTAACGGCGCTGCTGGCCCGACCGATTGGAAGAGAGGGCTGAGGCAGCGCAGAAAACAGAGCTTTGCCAACAGAGCCGGAGATTATGATGCGCTATTGGCTGTTAAAATCAGAACCTTCCAGCTGGTCATGGCAGGATCAGCTTGCCCGTGGCGATGCTGGCGAAGGCTGGGATGGTGTGCGCAATCATCAAGCCTCGAATAACATGAAGGCCATGGAAATCGGGGACCTCGCCTTTTTCTACCACTCCGTCAATGAAAAACAGATTGTCGGCATCGTTGAGGTTATCGAACTCTATCACCCGGACCCAACCGACAAGAATGGACGTTTCGGCATGGTCACAGTAAGAGCGGTCAAAAGCATGACGAAGCCTGTGACTCTGGCAGACATCAAGGCCGATGACCGGTTGCAGGACATGTCACTGGTGCGCCAGGCACGGCTCTCGGTGACGCCGGTGTCGCAGCCACAGTGGGAGATCATCCTCGAGAAGGGCGCAACCGGCCTTTAATCGCCCTCACCGCCCATGGCGGCACGTGATCTACGGACGAAATAAAGGTTGCGCAGATAGATGAACAGGCCAAGACCCTGGCCACTCATGAACACCAAATCCTGTCGCCAGATGGCGTAGAGAAACAGCACCGATCCACCACCGATGGAGAAGTACCAGAAAGCGATGGGGATCACCGATTTAGCCTGTTTTTCAGATGAAAGCCACTGGATGATGAAGCGCATAGCGAACAGCCCTTGGCCAGCAAATCCAACGACAATCATGATTTTTTCAGGCTGTTCAACAAGACTGTCTGGAAGAATGGGCAGAAGCGTTGTCAAAACAATGGCCACCATAGTCGCCCCTGCCTCAATCTGCTGGGCCAGATACACGACCGCTTGACCAAACGCACCACTCATCAATCTTTTTCCCTTGAATCGCGCGATCCCGCGCTGGTCGTAACCTCAATAACTTCACCTTGGCGCGGCGCGCGGCGCAACAGCCAAATCACCCCTAGGATATCAGATATTCCTACCAGCAGGCGGTCCAGAACCTTGTATTTAGACGTGCCTTGGACCCGCGGCCTGTGTGCCACCGAAACACCTGTTACAAAACCACCATGACGGCGCACCAGGCTCGGCATGAAGCGATGCATGTGGTTGAAGAATGGCAGCTGCAAAAACAGGTCACGCTGCAGGATCTTAATGCCACAGCCACTGTCTGGATGGGTGTCACCCAATAGCGAACTGCGAATCCATTTTGCTCCGCGTGAAGCTGCAAGCCGCCAGGTGCTGTCCTGACGCTTGGCCCGGATACCCGCCGCCATGCCGTGCGCCGGACCACCGGCAAGCAGTGCTTGTTCAAGATTGGGCAGATCAGCGGGCACATTCTGCCCATCACCATCCAGCACTGCGATAAGATCTCCGCGCGCGCGCAGCAGACCGGACCGGATCGCCGCACTTTGTCCAGCACGGCGATGATGCCGCAGAACCCGCAATTGCGAAATAACCGCTTGCGTATCTGCCAGCTCGGCAGGACTAGCATCATTGCTGGCATCATCGATATAAATGATTTCGAAATTCCGACCAGACAAAGTTTCACAAATTTCATCGATCAGCGGGCGAATGTTGCCAGCTTCGTTCATCACCGGAACCAGAACCGATATCTCCGGTATGTTCGTAGTATCTTTTTCAGAGCGTTTGGGCATGGAGTTTAATTGCCAGCAGACATTTGTAATTGGAAAGCTTGAACTTTGACTCTGTTTAACGGGTGTGACTGTTGGCGTCAAACACCGCTTACTCAGACACTGACCGATACAGGAAAATCAGCACATCATTACCCTTTGAAACATTAAAGCCACTGATCTGATAGGGCGGTAGCAACTCTACACCAAGCCGACCTACCATCTCCAGAAACGCCTCTCGTTGCCGGTTTTCAACAATCGCCAACCCGCCGGGTGCCTCGGCCAGAAACAAAGCCGCCTCTGAGCCATTGAGAAGCAAAACATCACTACCGCGCAAAAACACCATTGACGGCTCATGAAACCCGGCGGCAGCAATGGCTGCTGGATTGATGTTCAGACTGTTAATCGCCCGGTCAATCGCTGTTGAAACATGCATACGGGAAAGTGCCGGTAGCAATCCGGAAATCAGGGAAAAATTGAACAAGGCCCCGACAAGCAGGATTATGGCGATCGGTCTGATACCGCCACCCTGGTGCCAGAGAATGCCCTGCCACAAAACAACCGCAAGCAAAAACAGGCAAATCATCGCAAAGGAAAACGCCCTGCCACCTGTATGGCCTCCGAGTGTGATGGCCGCCCACAGGACGACAGCCGCCAGCACCCCGACGACTGCAAGCATCAAATATTCACCAGCCAATGCAATGTAGCGCTGGATTTTGTGGCTGAGCTTGCCGCCTCCCAGATTACCGGGCAAAGGCACTTCGACAGCACAGACAAGCAGTACCGCCAGTGCCGGAAAAACAGGCAATGGATAATGGGGCAATTTCGTTGGAATAAGTTCGATCAAAAGCCAAAACGGAATGATCCACGCGATCAGGAACCGGCTCTGGGCATGCGCCAGCAAGGTTGGCATCTGCGCCACCGCGCGCGGCAACAGAATGCAGCCAGGCCATATCAAAAGTCCCAAAAGCACTATGTAAGTGCCGATTGGCGCCCCATGCGATTCCTGTCCTGCCTTCACCTTGGCCAGAAAATCACCCCGCACGGCAATATCAAGAAAGGCACCATCAGTTGCCAATGTCACAAGAATTGCCCATGGCAGTGTGAGCGCGGACAGAACCAAAAACCCTCGGACGAAATGGAGCTGCTCAAGCCAACGATAGGAGCGATCCCACAGGCACAGCGCAGCAATCGTCGTAAAGCCAAGAAGCGGAGCAATGGGCCCCTTGATCATGATCGCCGCCCCCATGCAGACCCAAAACCAAAGCCAGCTTCGTTCCGGCGGCGCTCGGCCAAGCTGCACCGCAAGATAAATCCGCATCAGTGCCATTTGCTGGGCCAGACAAAGCGCCATCAGCACTGTATCGGTTTTGGCCAGATGGGACTCGGCGAAAGCAAGAAGACTGGTCCCGAGAACAGCGGCGGCAAGTAAAGCACGAGGCTGTCGGTAGAGGTGAGAGGCCAGGTGATAAGTTCCCCAGATCGCCGCCAGAAAGGCCAAAAGGCTTGGCAGCCTGTAGGCGGCAATGTCATCCGCCCCTAACAGACCAGCTGAAAGCGATTGCATCCAGTATATGCCAGCTGGCTTCTTGGCTCGCAACTCTTCCTGAAACCGCACCGTCACGTAGTCACCGCTGGCCAGCATCTGTTTGCTGGCTTGGGCAAACCGGGCCTCGTCACGATCCATCGGAGGCACAGTCTGATGGCCAATCAAAACAGCTGCTGCCAGCAGGGCAAGCACCAGAATCAGGGCAGATTGTTTGTTCAGCAAAGACACGCTTTTTCCTACAGGTCCACAGCAGCCAGCAATACTGTCCACACGCCCCCTGTTTAAACCATCTTTTAACTGGGTATGCCATATCATTTGATCGTGAGGTCACCTAGATTTGTTACCGACAGGCAACATCGGACGGCGCCACTTCGAGCGACAGAGAGCACAGCAAAGACAACCAGAGCTTAGTCATTCCGGGCGGTTGCCAGTCATGAAATACATTTAAGAAACAGGATGAATTTGGGTAAAAATAATGAATAGGAACGCCCAACCAGAAACAGGCCAGATGTCGCGACTCCAGAAAACATCGTGGCGTCATATCTGGTCAATCTCCTGGCCGATCTTTCTGGCCAATATCACGGTGCCACTCGTTGGCGCTGTCGACACGGCAATGATGGGACGCTTTCCTGACCCGGCCTATATCGGTGGTGTCGCCCTTGGCACCCTGGTGTTCAACTTTCTCTATTTTGGGCTTGGTTTCCTTCGTATGTGCACCACCGGATTGGTGGCACAGGCACATGGCCGCAACGATGAGGTGGAAATTGAGGATCTGCTGATTAGGGGATTGATCATTGCCCTTACTCTTGGTTCGCTGGCGATTCTGGCCTCGCCGATCATCCATCTGGTCACCAGCCAGCTGTTGACAGCAAGCAGCAGCGTTGAACACCAGATGCAGGTTTATGTCGAGATCAGATTGTTTGCTGCGCCTGCCGCTCTGGGGAATATGGTTTTGTTGGGATGCCTGTTTGGACGACAACAGATGCGCCTGTGCATGGTGCAGATCATGGTCGTCAATATCTGTAATCTGTTGCTCAACATCCTGTTTGTCGTTGGCTTTGAAATGAAGATAGACGGCATCGCACTTGCTTCCGTTGCGGCCCAATGGGCGGGCTTCATCTTCACCCTCGGACTCATTGGCTGGCAATGGCGGGGTATGTTGCGCGGCGTGATGGCACGCCTGCTTACACGCACTCCATCCTGGTTTGATTTGCCCGCTTTTGGCCAGTTTTTCTCACTAGGACTGGATTTGATCCTCCGCACTATGATGCTTCTCGCCTGCGAGGCCATTTTCCTGAATAATGCCGCTGTCCTTGGTGACATGGAGCTGGCTGCCGCGCAATTGGTGATCGTGATGTTTGGGATCATTGCATTTGGGCTCGATGGCTATGCCCACGCTGCCGAAGCACTTGTTGGTGACGCCATTGGTCGCAAGGATCCGGTCATGCTGAACTTAGCGATCAAGCGGACAAATGCGCTGGCTTTTGCCTCGTCCCTGCTGATGGGGCTGTTCATTCTTGCAGGCGAGATGCCGATCATCGGAGCGCTGACAAATCAGCAATCGCTGATCAAATTGACGGCGCAGCAATGGCATTGGGTTGCGCTGATGCCGTGTGCATCCTTTCTGGCCTTCCAGATGGACGGCATTTTTGTTGGGGCGACACGCGGCCGTGAGATGCGCAATGCAATGCTTGTGTCAACGGCTGTCTTTGTTGCACTGGTCTGGATTGCGGCGCCATATGGGCTTGCCGGATTGCTCGCAGCCTTTACACTCTGGCTAGGCATGCGCGGTCTCACCCTATGGCTGCTATTGCCCCGGGTCATTGGGCTTGCCATCTAGACCCGATTGCTTTTTGGGGTTGCTGAATTTTGTCATGGGAGATAATGCCAGAATGAACAGGATAATTACGGATTACGGCTTGCAGGAGTCGGCCAAGGGAACAAACGCACTGGTTCTGGTCCACGCCGATGACTGGGCAGCTTGGTGCGAGGCTACCGAGCCCTTTGCCAAAAACTGGATTAAAGCGCATGCCTTTTCCGGCAAGGCAGGAACAGCACTGATTATCCCAACGGATGATGGCGGTATCAATGCCGCCATCGGTGTTATTGGCAAACATGATATCTGGGATGGTGCCTGCCTTGCGAAGGCCCTGCCACCCGGGGGATGGCACATCGATCCCACCCAGGGAACAAAGCTCGACACGGTGGCCTATGAAATGCTGGCACTTGGCTGGGCCCTGTCAGAATATAGCTTTGACACCTACAAAAATGGCGAGAGCAGCACGGACAAGTCGAATCATCTCATGACTCATTTGGCCATTCCGGGAGGAGTCAGTGCCGACCGTCTGCTTGGATTGGTCGAGGGGGTCTGGTTCTGCCGCGATCTTATCAACACGCCCGCGAACCACATGACGCCGCAGGGTTTAGAGGATAGTGCAACCGATCTTGCCAAGACATTTGGAGCCGCTATCACAATTGTAAGTGGCAATGATCTGCAAAAATCCTTTCCGGCGATCAACATTGTTGGCCGCGCCGCCGAAATCGCTCCTCGTCTGATTGATTTTTCATGGGGCGACACAGGGCCGAAAATCACCCTTGTTGGAAAAGGGATCACCTTTGACTCGGGCGGCCTTGACCTGAAGCCATCAAAGGCGATGGAAATGATGAAAAAGGATATGGGTGGCTCGGCGATAGTGCTGGGGTTGGCCATGGCCATCATGGCCGCAAAGCTTCCTGTCAGGTTGCGGGTGCTTGTTGCCGCCGCGGAAAACGCAGTTTCGGATCGGTCAATGCGGCCACTGGATGTGATTGACACACGCGCCGGCATCAAGGTCGAGGTTGGCAACACCGATGCCGAAGGGCGGCTTGTGCTCGCCGATGCGCTCACCCTTGCCCGTGAGGATGATCCCGATTTCGTCATTGATTTTGCCACTTTGACGGGCGCCGCACGGGTCGCTCTTGGCACCGAGTTACCGGCATTGTTCTGCAACAGGGACGACACCGCCACGCAGATTCTTGCCGCCAGTGACGAGGTTGGTGATCCTCTGTGGCGACTCCCACTTTTTGATGATTATGACCGGCATCTTGAGAATGGGCATGTGACGCTATCAAGCACCGGCAGCACCGGCTTTGGTGGCGCCATTACCGCGGCACTGTTCCTGCGGCGGTTTGCCGGCAATGATAGCAACTGGGCCCATATTGATGTCATGGCCTGGAATTTAAGTGGCCGGCCAGGGCGGCCACGGGGCGGCGAGGCGATGGGCCTGCGGGCAATCTTTCGCTATATCGAACAGCTTGCGGCCAACAAGCAGAGTTAATAGCCGCGACTCCAATCGACCCGGTTTGCCGGCTCCTTGCCTGCCATGACCGCGGTAATGGCGTCGGCAACCTGCCGGGCGGCAGTGGCGGGGTTGGTCTGCGCGGCAACATGCGGCCAGACTGAAATCTTCGGATGGCTCCAGAAATCATGGTCCGCTGGCAAAGGTTCGCTTCTAAACACATCAAGCGCGGCACCGCCAACCTGACCCGAGTCTAGGGCGGCCAGAAGGTGATCATCGTCAATTTGCGGTCCACGCCCACCATTAATGATGAAGGCACCCTTGGCCAGTCGGCCAAAGAAATCCTTGTTCATGATGGCTGTCGTCTGTGGGGTGAGGGGCAACACCGAAACGATGATTTCCGCCCCATCGGCAAAAGCATCCAGCCCCTCCATTCCAGCAAAGATATCAACACCATCGAGAATGCGCGGTGTGCGCGCCCAACCGCGAACGTGAAACCCAAGCGCTGCAAACCGGCCGGCAATGACGGAGCCAATGGCGCCAACACCCATCACCCCGACAATGCCGCCACGGCTGCGCCGTTGGGGCAGCGGTGTCCATTTGCGTTGTTGCTGTTGGTCGCGATAATGCTGGCCGTTGCGCCAGAAATCCAGCGCATTCAAGATCGCCCAGTGACTCAACGCGTCGGACATGTCGGGGTCAACCAGCCGTATCAGCGGAACATCTCGCGGTGCGGTTTCATCAGCCATCATATGGTCAACACCCTGACCCTGAAGGATAATGGCCTTAAGATTTGGCAGGCCGGCAAAAGCATTTGGTGGCGGCGCCCAAACAAGAGCAACGTCACACATGCGCCCCCTATCGGACAGTAAATCAACCACCTGGCAGTCCGGCACCAATTCAGCCAATGTTCGCTGCCACATGGCGGCTTCTTTCGCCGCGCCATAAAAGCCTATGGTAATCATTCTCGCTTGTCCCCGCATTATCGGTTGCCGGCCAGCCATGGCTCGGGCAGGAGAGAGTCTAGAAACTGTCCCCAACTATGGCAAGAACCGCAGCATGCAATTCCGGCGTTGCGGCGCAAAGCAAACTTGTCGTGTGTGGATAGCGCACCGGGTCGCCCTGTAGATCGGTCACACAGGCACCCGCAGCCTGCATGATGGGGACAACGCCCATGATGTCATGGGGTGCAAGACTATCCTCAATCACCAAATCAATATGTCCTGCTGCCAGAAGTGCATAATTATGGCAGTCACCCCCATAATTCGTGATCCCTGCCTGCGCGCTGATCCGGTTGAATACAGCAAGTCCGCCCGGGGGGAAAGCGTCCGGTGAGGTCGTCGCCAGCCTTGATGTAACAAGATCTTTTGAAGCGCTGACTGAGATCGGTGTACCATTGAGCCACGCTTCTGTGCCAACACCAATGTAAAGTTCGTCAAGCACCGGCATGTCGCAAAACCCGGCAACCGGTCGGCCAGACTCAAGCAGGCCAACAAGCGACCCAAAGGTGGGCTTACCCGAGACGAAGGCCTTCGTGCCATCAATGGGGTCAATCACCCATTGATAGCCGGTGCTTCCGTCTCCCCGGGTGACATCATGCTCTTCTCCGAGAATATCATCACCCGGAAAACGACTGGCAATTGCGTCGCGTAGAGCGAGCTCCACAGTCTTATCGGCGATGGTCACCGGGGAGGTGTCAGCTTTGATTTCGATGTCAGGGTGAGCACGAAACCAATGCGCGATGATTGGCCGGCTGACCGTGGCAAGGTTTGAAAGAAAGACAGCCAGCTCGGCATTGTCGAGCTGGCTGTGAATCCGGGAGTGCGCTCTCTTAGCTGGCACTTTCAGCTGCGATTTCTTCGGCTGTTGGTAGAGCTGCCGCGGCATCAGCCTGCTGACGCAAATAGGCGATCATATTCGCCCGGTCCTTAGGCTTTTTCAAACCAGCGAAATTCATCTTCGTTCCGGAGATATAAGCTTTTGGCTTGGCCAGAAACCCGTTCAGCGACTGGTAATCCCAAACACCACCAAAACCGGCAAGCGCTGCCGAATAGGAGAAACCATCGACCGCACCCTTTGCGGTATTGACGACTCCCCAAAGAGCAGGGCCAACTTTGTTCGCACCGTCAGCGGCGAACACGTGACAGGCGGTGCATTTCTTCGCAAGTTTCTCACCAGCCACCGGATCGGCGTCAGCAAGCAGGGCCAGAATTGGTTCAGGGCCCGTCTCGACAGGCGCGGTACCAGCCACGTCCGTTGTCTCAGGAACTTCGATCACATAGGCGTTTTGCGCCAGTTCAGTATGTGGCACCAAAATATCAGCAAACTTGACACCGGCCATAAGCAACAAACCGGCAAGCAGAACGCCGGCAAACAGTTTGTTGAAACCCAACTCATCCATGCTGTTTTCCCCTGACAAACAGGGGCTCCCCTCACACATTGGACCACGCTGTTGCGTGATATTCAGACCACCGATGATGACCACACCACGGTTGCAGTCTACTTACCCAAAATACATGGGCCTCTCAAGCCTTTCCTAGCCTAGCGATGCATTTTCCCTATGCAAAAAGCCAAATATGTGATGAATTGCCGCATCATGAGCAGCAGAGACAGCACAGTTATCATCATTCCGGCCCGAATGGCGGCAAGCAGGCTGCCCAGAAAACCGCTGGCAGATATTGCGGGCAAACCGATGATCCAGCATGTTTGGGAGCGCGCAATGGCAGCTGACATTGCGCCGGTTTATGTCGCCACCGATCATCAGGAAATTGCCAATGTAATCGGTGCTGCAGGCGGTCGGGCGGTGATCACCAGAGATGATCATCCCTCCGGCTCGGACAGAGTTTTTGAAGCGCTGCAGATTATTGACCCAAATGGCTCTTTCAAGACCATCCTAAATCTGCAGGGTGATCTACCAGAGATGGATCCGGGCATTCCAGAAGCACTTGTCACCGCGCTTGACAGGAGCGGTGCTGATCTGGCGACTTTAGTCACACCTGCCACCGCTGAGGAGGCGGTTCGACCTCAGGTGGTGAAAGCCGCGATTACCTGGGACAATGGCTGTGATCAACCCGCAACAAATGCCAGCCGATTTGGCACTGCACTCTACTTCAGCCGTGCGCCAATTCCCGCGGGCGCGACCGAATATTACCATCATGTCGGCGTCTATGGCTGGCGGCGCAGTGCTCTCTCGGCATTTGTCAGGCTGCCCCCATCTCCGCTGGAACTCACGGAAAAGCTGGAACAGCTTCGCGCATTGGAAGCAGGAATGACCATCGCAGTTGCACAAATCAATGCTGCCCCCGGCGGGGTCGACACAAACGATGATCTGATAGCAACGCGCCGCAGACTCGGCCATTGATCCGCAGACAGACATCGCAAGAGACCATCCACCCGGCGTTGACAGCCGCCGCCAGCATCTTGATACTGCCGCGTATCACTGTGTAGGCCAGATGATGGCGAGACTGTGATGAAAAATGGAGACAGAATCGTGAGTGATGCGGCCAATAAAATAGCGTTTCAGGGCAGCCTTGGCGCCTATTCCCACATGGCATGTCTTGCGGTCAAGCCGGAGATGACGCCGATGCCATGCCGGTCATTTGAGGACATGCTGCTCGCTGTTCAGGAGGGTGACGCGCAACTGGCGATGGTACCAGTCGAAAACTCAATTGCTGGCCGAGTTGCCGATATCCATCACCTTCTTCCCGAGTCCGGACTTTATGTCATCGGCGAACATTTCCAGCCGGTCAACCACCAGCTGCTCGCGCCGCGCGGTGCCAGGCTTGAAGACCTGGTTGAGGTGCACAGCCACGCACAGGGTCTGGCCCAGTGCCGAGAACGTCTGCGTTCGCTTGGCCTGCAACCCATTGTTCATCCAGATACCGCTGGTGCCGCGAAGGATATCGCAGCACGCGGTGACAAAAGGGTGGGGGCCATTGCCTCAGCACTTGCTGGTGAAATCTATGATCTTGATGTGCTTGTCGCCTCGGCTGAGGATGCGGAGCAGAACACCACGCGCTTTTTGATCATGGCGCAGGATCCGCAAACACCGACACCAAATGGCGAGCCGATGCTGACGACGATGGTGTTTCGTCTGCGCAGTGTCCCAGCAGCGCTTTACAAAGCGCTTGGCGGCTTTGCCACCAATGGCGTCAACATCACGAAGCTGGAAAGCTATATGCGACCCGGCTTTGCCGACCATGCTCAATTCTATGTCGATGTTGAGGGCCATACCGAATCACCAGCAATGAGGCATGCAATGGAGGAACTGCGCTTCTATTGCGAGGAGGGGGAGGTCAAAATACTTGGCTGTTACCCGGCAAACCGCACACAAATCGGTAAGACCTGACTTCTCCAAGCAGAGTGAGACTTCCAAGATCTGTTAAGAAACGTGACGGTGATTGGAGATGCGAATGATAATTTGCTTGTCCGAAACCCAGCTTTGTTTCATATAAGTGTCAGGAAGGCTGGGTGGACATGTCACCCGCCAATCCGGTCAGGTCCGAGAGGAAGCAGCCGCAGTGGACTGTTCATGGGTCGTCCAGTCTTCCGCTAGCTGATTGCGAGGACAGGTCGTCAACAATGAGCCAAGAGGCACCAACAGCCTATCGCGTTCTTGCACGCAAATACCGACCAGAAACGTTTGCCGCCCTGATTGGTCAGGAAGCGCTTGTCCGCACTCTGAGCAATGCGCTTGAGATGAAACGACTCGCGCATGCCTTTGTCCTGACAGGGGTTCGCGGCATTGGCAAAACCTCAACGGCACGCCTTCTTGCCAAAGGGCTTAACTGCATCGGCGTGAATGGCAGCGGCAAAGAAACGCTGGAACCCTGCGGTAGCTGCGAGCCATGCACAGCCATTGGTGCTGGACGACATGTTGATGTGCTGGAGATTGACGCGGCAAGCCATACAGGCGTCGATGATGCGCGCGAGATCATCGAGGGCGTTGGCTATCGCCCGGTGTCTGCACGCTACAAGATCTACATCATCGACGAAGTTCATATGATGTCGAAAAGCGCATTCAATGCTTTGCTCAAAACACTTGAGGAGCCACCTGAAGCTGTTAAATTCATCTTTGCGACAACCGAAATCCGCAAAGTTCCCGTGACCATCCTGTCCCGGTGCCAACGCTATGATCTGCGCCGCGTGTCAGCCGACATGCTTGAGGAGCACCTTCAAAAAATCTGTGATCAGGAAGGCATCACCTATGATGCGGCTGCTCTGCGCACAATTGCCGTGGCGGCTGAGGGATCGGTACGTGATGCGCTGTCAATGCTCGACCAGGCAGCAGCGATGACAGCGGACAAATTGGTTGAGGGTGCCGTCAATGAGATGCTTGGCCGGCCTGGCCGGGGGGAGTCACTTGGCATTCTGCAAGCAATTTTTGCCGGCGATGCCGCAGCGGCACTGTTACAGTTCGCGCGGGTGCACAAGAATGGTGCAGAAGCCGAAATGGTCGTCGCCGACCTGTTGAACATCATCCATCAGGCAAGTCTGGCTGCCGCCGGCGCAGATCTTGCCGATCTGATCGAGAGTGAACGCCCCGGTATTGCCGCGCTCGGTGATTTGGGTATCGCCAAACTGGGGCGTGCGTGGCAGATGTTGCTTAGAGGACATGAAGAAGTCAGCAAAGCACCAAACCCGGCAGCAGCCTTTGAGATGCTGGTAATCCGCCTTGCCCACACGGCAAACATGCCAACCCCGGGAGACATTCTGCAAAAGCTTCCAAACGCTCCTCATACCAGGGTGAAGGAAACTTCAGCTGCAACGAAGGGCAGCACCGCGCCACCAGCCGAATCGGTGCAACAATCTTCTGCTCCGCTGGAAGCTGAACCCGTTGCCCATCCCACCACCTCCATGCACATGTCTGGCAATGGCGGACAACAGCAGGCTTTAGCCGATAACATGCCACCAGACATTGAGTCTCACCTGGCAGGAATTCTTCCAGCCGAAGCCCATCCTGGCGAGACCACGCCAGCGGAACCGCCGCCAAAGGATGTAGCCGCACCCTCTATCACCAGCCTTGCTGACATCGCCACTCTTGCCGAAGCCAAAGATGAAATGTTGCTGGCCGCACGGGTGCGCACGCATCTGCGCCTTGTTGCACTTCACCCCGGATCTCTGGAAGTGGCGCTAACAGAAAGGGCACCTGACTCACTGATCGGCGATTTGGCAAAATATCTGACCGAATGGACCGGGCAGCGTTGGCTGGTCTCGATATCAGATGGACCCGGCGGCAAAACCCTCGCCGAAGAACGTGCCGAACAGGCTGATGCCCTTAAATATGAAATCACCGAGACGCCATTGGTGAAGACCATCCTGATGCTGTTTCCCGGCTCAAAGATCGAGGCGATCAAACCCAGCGATGCCGCGACCCACAACGGTAATCTTCACATCAATGCAGGCAATGAACCGCCAATGACAGACGGGGAGAATGGCGAATGATGCGCAATATGGCCGGAATGATGAAGAAGGTTCAGGAAATGAAAGGGCGCATGGAAGCGCTGCAAAGCGAGATGGAGCAGGCCAGCTTTGCCGCATCAGTGGGCGGCGACTCCGTCATCGTGACGGTAAATGGCAAAGGTTTTGTAAAATCCGTTTCGATCAATCCAGCGTCTGTCGATGCAAATGAAATTGATGTTCTGGAAGACATGATCTGTCTGGCGACAAACAACGCCAAGCAAAATGCCGAAGCCGAGATGGCTGCCCGGATGAAAGACATCACTGGTGGCCTGCCATTGCCACCCGGCATGAACCTTCCTTTTTAAATCAACAGGTCTCAAGATGGACAATGCGGTTGAAGACCTGATCAAGAAAATGGCCCGTATCCCCGGACTTGGCCCGCGGTCTGCGCGCCGCGCCGCGCTGTTTTTGTTGCAAAACAGAGAGCGGTTGATGGTGCCGCTCGCCCGTGAAATGAATGACGTGGCAACACGTATTCGTGCCTGTGCAGATTGTGGCAATCTCGACACTGGTGACGTCTGCAAGATCTGCATCGACACTCGGCGAGACCGGTCCATCATCTGCGTCGTTGAAGATGTTGGCAGCCTGTGGGCGATTGAGCGCGCAGCTGTCTTTCGCGGCCTGTATCATGTGCTTGGTGGAACATTGAGCGCGATTGATGGCCGCGGCCCGAATGAGCTTCACATTGATCGGCTTGTCAAACGCACGGGTCACCCGGAAATGGCCGAGGTCATTCTGGCGCTCTCCGCGACGGTCGATGGCCAGACAACGGCGCATTACATCCAGGAGCGCGTTGCCGGATTGCCGGTCGAGGTCACCCGGCTGGCACATGGTGTACCGGTTGGTGGAGAACTTGACTATCTTGACGATGGAACGCTGGCGCAAGCGCTGAAAGCACGGGGCAAACTGGGCTAGCTCAGAAGATCCGGCTTGGGGTCAGCCGCGTCTGCTACCGGCGAGACAGCCCGGTCCTCCGCCACCTCGATTTGGGTGATTTTCTGACCCCGCGAGGTTATTTTTCGTGTCGAGGTCTGAATATCGCTGATGTCCTTTTCCGCCTGCTGGAAATGCGTGGCCAATTTGGAAACACGGTCATCGAGCCGGGTCACATCCTGCATCATCATGTCCACTTCTTTTTGAATCAGGCCGGCCGCCTCGTGCATCTGGGCATCACGCAAAATGGCCCTGACAGTATGCAGGATCAACATCAAATTGTCCGGGCCAGCCATATAGACATGCGCCCGACGACTGGCCTCGACCAGTTTTGGCAGTTGCAGATTTATTTCAGCATAAACGGACTCTGATGGCAGAAACAAAATAGCGCTCTCTGCCGTTTCGCCAGGAACGATATATTTTTGTGCAATGTCATTGATATGTTTTTTAACATCACCTTCTAGTGAGCGCCGCGCCGCCACACGCGCTGCCTCATCAGCCGCTTCGATCAGAGCGCGAAAGGATTCGAGGGGAAATTTGGAGTCAATACAGATTGAGCCGGGGGGGTTGGGCATAGTGATGAAGCAATCGACGCGGCGGCCATTGGTCAATGTATGCTGAAAAGAAAAAGCACTGTCCGGTAGCGCATCCTTGACAAGATTTTCCAGTTGAACCTCACCAAAACTGCCGCGCGCCTGTTTGTTGGACAGGATGTTCTGCAGCTGTGTGACCTGACCGGACAATTGTGAAATGTGGTTGTTCGCCTCGGTTATGACGGCAAGTTTTTCGGCCATCCCAGTTAGGGATTTGGTTGTGCGCTCATTCTGATCACGTAACGATTGTTCAAGCCGTGTGCCGAGCCTTCCCTCCGACTCGGCCATCTGGCTTGCAATCACCTTTTGTAGCTCGCCCGACTGGCCCGCCATCTGTGCCAACTGGCCCCTCAACTCAGCAAGGCCGGTATCATCCCCTGCTGGCTGGCGCCGCAGCATCATCATGACCAATAGCAGAATGATGGTTGTAAGCGCGATGATGATAAGAGTGGAAAATCCTGGCATGACTGGCGGACTCTTGCTTTTCCTGTGCTGATTAAAACAAGTGTCGCATGCCGACGGCTTGACTGCAACGGCGCCATCGCCTAACTGATTGACATTGTTGAAGCCAATCGTTTCAGCACATCCGAACAGGCAGAGGCGAACTATGGCGCTCATTCCGATTATCACCATCCCCGATCCAGTCCTGCGCAAAGTGGCTGCGCCTGTACCAGAGATCACGGAGGGGATCCGGCAACTGCTGACGGATATGGCCGAGACCATGTATGACGCGCCCGGAATTGGTCTTGCCGCCCCACAGATCAATATCAGTCAGCGCTTGATTGTCATGGATTGCGGCAAGGATGAGACACGGGAATTGCTCAAAATGATCAATCCAGAGATCATCAACCGATCGGACGAGTTGGCCGTTCTCGAGGAGGGCTGCCTGTCCATACCTGACCAGACAGCCGATGTGGAACGCCCTGCTGTCGTCGAGGTGAAATATACCGATATCGCCGGCGATGAGAAGCGCCTGACCTGCGAGGGGTTGCTTGCCGCCTGCGTCCAGCATGAAGTGGATCACCTTGATGGAGTTTTGTTCATCGATCATATCTCGCGGTTGAAGCGCGATATGATCGTGCGCCGTTTCATGAAGGAGATGCGTCAATCCGGCGGTGGTAGCCCGAAAGGCGAGTAATCTGATGACCGGACGGCCAGATGAAAAGAAGCGTATTGTCTTCATGGGAAGTCCGGATTTTGCCATACCGGCGCTGGCGCGCCTCACCCACACGCATGACGTCGCTGCTGTCTATACTCAACCTCCCCGGCCAGCTGGTCGCGGCATGAAGGAGCAGCTGGTTCCTCTTGCAAAATACGCACAGCAGCTTGGCCTGCCCGTCCGTTGGCCACGCTCACTCAAATCCAAAGAGGTGCAAGACGAGCTGGCGGCATTTGAGGCGGATGCCGTTGTCGTTGTCGCCTATGGATTGTTGTTGCCAAAACCGGTGCTGGACATGCCACGCTATGGCTGCATCAACGGGCACGCTTCACTGTTGCCGCGCTGGCGCGGTGCGGCACCAATTCAACGCGCAATCGCCACTGGCGACACGCGCACCGGCATGTCGGCCATGCGTATGGAGACAGGGCTGGACACAGGACCGGTGCTTGCCACGCTGGAGTGCGAGATCGCGGAGGATGACACCGCTGGCACCCTGCATGACAGGCTTGCCCAGCTGAATGCCGACCTGCTGGAAACCGTCATTGCAGACCTGCCGAATTCTTTGGCACAGGCGCAAGCGCAGGATGTTGAGAACGCGATCTACGCACCAAAGATCAACACCGCTGAATGTGCCATTGACTGGCATGCGCCACTTTCAGTCACGGATCGAAAAATCCGGGCATTCTCGCCCTATCCCGGGACCTGGTTCGACGGTCCGAAGGGCCGCATCAAGATAGCCGCGGCAAGGCCTGTGACCGACATGCCAGACAACGCTCAAGCTGGCAGCTTCCTCGGTATCGGTCCGGCAGGCCAGATGCGCGTGGCAACAATTGACGGGGTTCTTGAAATTTCCCGGGTACAGCCAGCAGGTAAAAAGGCAATGGAAGCGCGCGACTTTTTGAATGGGCAGGACATAGCTCCCGGCCATGTCTTTGGCCCACAACCTGACGTCACCC
The DNA here is from genome assembly GCA_004212735.1 of SAR116 cluster bacterium. Lineage (GTDB taxonomy): Bacteria > Pseudomonadota > Alphaproteobacteria > Puniceispirillales > Puniceispirillaceae > MED-G116. The sequence continues at coordinate 129,113 of SHBD01000001.1, read as the reverse complement.
CATCATGACACAGCGCTTCTTGATCAGGATTGAATATGATGGCTCGCCTTTCGTTGGCTGGCAGCGACAGGCCAATGGCATCTCCGTCCAACAGGTGATTGAGGAGGCAGCAACCCAGCTATGCGGTTATGCCATTCAGATTCAAGGCGCCGGACGAACCGACTCGGGGGTGCATGCAACAGGACAGGTGGCACACCTGGACTTGCCCGACAAATTCGATGAAAACAGGGTCACTGAGGCGCTGAATGCGCTGATTGGCAATTGGCCCGTGACAATCTTGCAAGCGCAGGCTGTCGATGAGAGCGTTCACGCGCGGTTTTCCGCGACGCAACGCCAATATCTCTATCGCATTCTGGCCCAGCGGACACCGCCCGCGCTGGCGCTCGGACGTGTTTGGCATCACAGGCAACGACTTAATCCAGCAGCCATGCAGCTGGCGGCCGACCGGCTTGTTGGCAAACATGATTTTACCAGCTTTCGGGCGAGCCAGTGCCAGGCAGACAGCGCCATTCGCACAATAGACGAGTTGCGCATCGAAGCCGTTGGCGCAGAGATACATCTGCATGTTGCTGCGCGGTCATTTCTGCACCATCAAGTGCGCAACATCACAGGCACTCTGGCTCTTGTTGGTACTGGAAAATGGAGTGCCGATGACGTCAGTGCCGCGCTTGTCGCGCTTGACAGAGCTGCGGCTGGTCCAACAGCCCCAGCCGAGGGTCTATATCTCTCAGCTGTAAGCTACAAGGGTATCGACTGGTCCTAGCCAACCGGCATATGCACCCTGACTTGCACAATGATGAACAGCAGAAGATCAATGACGAATGACAGCGCAAGAAAGCCGGTTGCAATCCATCCACCACGCTGCAGTTGCACCTTGCCAAGCCGCCACAGCCAATAGATTGTCCAAACGATGATTGGCGTGATCAACATCAGCAATTTCGGGTTTGCAGAAACGATCACGAAATTCTGGATGATCCCGGCAAACAGATGCTGGACATTCTCGATCCACAGAAAGGGCACGATATAGGCAAACATGCGCGCTTCGAGTTGCAGCGCGCGCAGCGCCGCCATGAACAAAAACACCATGACAAGGACGGCTACCATCTGCATCATCATGTTGGCAAACAGCAAGGTCAGTCCATTCTGGATGCCCGGATATACAGACACCAAAAAGGTGAAAATCATCGAAGACCAGATCGCCTGCCACAGGCCAGGAATGTTGGCCTGAAACGCATCATCAATGGACAGCCTGCCAAGCATCACCAGCACTGTGCGTTTGATATAGATAAACAGGACACCCGGTGCCAATGTCAGGCCATAATGCTGCATCATTTCACCTTTTCAAAAAATGAGTGCAGGATGTGTGTGTAGACATCGGTAAGAGCGTCAATATCCTCCACCGCGACCTGCTCATCAATCTTGTGCATCGTCTTACCGACCAGCCCAAATTCGGCGACCGGGCAGATAGTGGTGATGAACCTTGCATCTGATGTGCCGCCATTAGTCAATAATTCCGGTCTACGCCCAACAATTTTTTCCGCCGCCTCGGCGATCATCTCGGTCAGTTGGCCGGGCGGCGTCACAAAGGGATGCGCCGTCGCCTTCCAGTGTGCCTCCCACTTGCCGCCAACACGGTTAAAATGTTCCTCAAGCCAACCAATCAGGCTGTCAGCACTATGTTCGGTATTGAAGCGGATATTAAACTGAGCTGTTGCACTGGCTGGAATGACATTGCCAGCTGTGTTGCCAACATCAATTGAGGTGACATTCGTTGTCGATGGATCAAAAAACTCTGTCCCACCATCAAGTTCACAGCCATTCACAGGTGCCAACATGGCCAATAGGTGTGTCAGTGGGTTGTCGGCGAAATGCGGATAGGCAACATGCCCCTGAATGCCGGTAACCGTCAGCTGGCAGGATAAGCTCCCGCGCCGCCCATTCTTAATGACATCACCCATCTCACTGACATTGGTCGGCTCGCCAACAAGACACATATCCGGGACATGATCATTGTCGCGCACCCAGTCAACCATTCTGGTAGTGCCATTGATGGCATCACCTTCCTCATCACCGGTAATCAGAAAACTGATCGACCCGTGTTGCGGTGGTGTTTCCAAAAACTGCGCAGCGGCGGCCACAAACGCGGCAACACCACCCTTCATATCAGCTGCCCCACGACCATGAAGCCAGCCATCAACAATCTCTCCGGAAAAGGGATCATAAGTCCAGGCGGCCGCATCACCCGGCGGCACCACATCGGTATGGCCGGCAAAGGCGAAGTGCGGCCCATCCGTGCCCCACCGGGCAAACAGGTTGTCCACACGGGCCTCACCCTCGCCAAATGGCAGGCGCGTGCAGACACAGCCTATGGCTGTCAGTTCGGCCTCAAGCAAATCAAGGGCACCGCCCTCAGCAGGCGTCACAGAGGGACATCGAAGGAGCCTCTGTGCGAGCAGAACAGCTTTTGAGGTTCTGTCCATCAATCTCTCAAAAGGTCATTTACCGAAGTTTTGGAACGGGTTTTCTCATCCACCTGTTTGATTATCACGGCACAGGATAGTGACGGTCCGGGGTTGCCATCGGCAAGCGGCTTTCCTGGCAACGAGCCCGGCACAACAACTGAATAGGCAGGTACACGGCCCATGTGAACCTCACCAGTCACACGATCGATAATTTTTGTTGAGGCGCCGATGAACACACCCATGGACAGAACAGCACCGCGCTCAACAACCACCCCCTCGACAACCTCGGAACGGGCGCCAATGAAACAATCATCCTCGATGATCACCGGACCAGCCTGCAATGGTTCAAGAACACCGCCGATGCCAGCACCGCCAGACAGGTGGACATTCTTACCAATCTGCGCACACGATCCAACAGTCGCCCATGTATCAACCATCGTGCCGCCATCGACAAAGGCGCCAAGATTGACAAAGCTCGGCATCAGCACAGCACCCGAGGCGATGTGGGCTGAGTGCCGGACAATACAACCGGGAACAGCGCGAAAGCCTGCAGCACGAAATCTGGTCTCATCCCAGCCAGCAAATTTCGAGGGCACCTTATCCCACCAGAGTGCCTCGCCGGCCCCCGGATAATGCGTGCCTGAGGGTATGCAGGCCATGTCATTCAGGCGGAACGACAACAGCACAGCTTTTTTCAGCCACTGATTGACCTGCCATTGATGATCGCCAAGTGGTTCGGCAACCCGGGCAGCCCCGCTGTCGAGCATGTCCAGCGCTACCATTACAGCCTCGCGCACAGCGCCACCTGTCTGGGTGCTGACATTATCACGGTCATCCCAAGCAGCGTTGATTTCAGTTTCAAGTTGCGCCTTGTCCATTTTGGCCTCCTGGTCGCTAAGCAGGTTGACCACGCGGCCACCTCTTTTATTTGTCTTTGATATCGGCGTTTCACGCCTGATTGGCAAGGGTCTGGCCAGTCAGCGGCGCAAGAAAGCTCTTCAAATCCTCACCAATGTAATGCACATAAGGCTCGTTGGCACCCTTGGTGGCCCATTCATAGTCACTTGTCAGCCAGACAGTCCGCATGCCCATGGCCGCGGCTGGTTCAAGATTACGCGCCATATCTTCGATCATCACCGCGCCATGTGGATCAATGCCAGTCTTTTCTATGAATTTCGCAAAAGCATGGGCTTCTGGCTTGGGCACATAGTCAGCTCCCACAATATCAAAGATATGCTCAAAATGATGGCGTATACCATAGGCATTTAGGATGTTCTCGGCATGCGGCACGGTGCCGTTCGTGAAGATATGTTTGCGGCCAGGCAACTTGGCAAGCATCGCCTCCAACTCGGCCTCACGCGGCAAGTCACTGACATCAATGTCATGCACAAAATGCAAATAGTCAGATGGCTCAAGTCCCTCTTCAACCATAAGGCCGCGCATCGTCGTTCCATAGCGCTGGAACAAATCCTTTTGAATCACGCGCGCTTCATCCTGCGGTACGTCAAAATGGGTGGCTACAAATTCGGTGATTCGCACGGCAACGCGCACAAACAGATTTGAACGTGCCGGATAGATTGTATTGTCGAGGTCAAAGATCCAGTCCTTGATTTCCTCCACAGGAAAAGTCTGCGGCATGATTATTAACTCCATCTTTTTACTCTGTGAGGTCGACTAGAAGTCTAGTCAGGCTTGATAAAGGTGCCCATCCCATGTTCGGTAAACAATTCGACAAGCAAGGCATGCGGCGCGCGTCCGTCCATGATAACCGCAGCTTCGGCCCCGCCAAGGACAGCCTGAATACAGGTCTCAACCTTTGGGATCATCCCGCCAGAGACCGTACCGTCATGGATCAGGCTTTCTGCCTCGCTCACCGTGAGTTCGGACATCAGATTGCCAGCGTTGTCGAGCACCCCTGAAACATCTGTCAGCATCAACATCCGCGTGGCACCAAGCGCAGCAGAGATAGCACCGGCTGCCGTGTCAGCATTGATGTTGTAAGTCATCCCGTCCTCACCACCACCAACCGGAGCCACAACGGGGATCAGATTTTTTTCACCGAGTGCGTCCAGAACTTCAGTGTTGATCTTCGAGGGTTCACCAACAAAGCCAAGGTCAACAACTTTCTCTATCGCGCTCTCAGCTGATTTCGCCTGAGCCTTCAGCTTGCGTGCCATGATCAAGCTACCATCCTTGCCGGAAATACCGACAGCACGACCACCAGCCATGGTGATGGCGGCAACAAGCGCTTTGTTAATCCCTCCAGCCAAAACCATTTCAACAACAGATATGGTTGCTTCATCTGTCACCCGCAAACCGTCGACAAAATTCGACTCAATCTGCAGCTTCTTCAGCATCTCGCCAATCTGTGGGCCGCCGCCATGCACCACGACAGGCCGTGCTCCCACCTGATCGAGAAGCGCAATATCAGATGCAAAGGCGCTCACATATTCAGGCTCGCCCATGGCATGGCCACCAAATTTGACAACGATGGTCTTATCAGAGTAGCGGCGCATGAACGGCAGAGCTTCGATCAGCATACCTGCTTTTTCGAGGAACTGGTCTGCCGATGTGTTTTGCGAATCATCCATAGTGCCGCCCTTCAACCAGCGATCAGTCTCAGACGGGACAAGGTGGTATCAGGCCGCCCCGTATGCGCACCAACTGCGCCTGCCAAAATATCTGTATTGTGGTGAGATAAGCAAGCCCCACATGACGCGATAAACAGCGAAAAATGCCTAGTTTTCGGCAAACATCGCAAGATGCCCCCGCAAATGTGCAAGGCCATCACCCCGTTCGGACGAGGTGACAAACAACTCGGGGAAGGCCGCAACATGCGTGGCGATCGCAGTCTCGGTTGCTTTGCATACTTTCGCAAGCTCAGCCGGCTTTAATTTGTCAGCCTTGGTCATGACAGCGGCCCAGGACACCGCCGTATCATCAAGCAGACGCATGATCTCTTGATCGGCCTTGCCGATTCCGCGCCGCGAATCAATCAACAGAAACACACGCTGCAATGATGCGCGCCCTGCCAGAAATTTCCGGGTCAAATTTGTCCAGGCCATGACGTCGGTCTTTGGCGCCGAAGCATAGCCATAGCCGGGCAGATCAACCAGCTGCAGCCGGTGCGCAAGGTCGAAAAAGATCAGTTGCCGTGTGCGCCCCGGCGTTTGTGAGGTTCTCGCCAGGGTTTTGCGCCCTGTCAATGCGTTTACAAGTGACGATTTGCCAACATTCGACCGTCCTGCAAAACACACCTCTGGCAGCGTGATTGGCGGCAGGGCAGGCATGTTGTTGGCAGCGGCGATAAAATCACACTGACCAGCAAAAAGCAGGCGGCCTGCTTCTAGCTGGTCCGGCGTCAACTCTGTTCCACGCGCTTCATAATGAACCATTGCTGTGCCATGGAAAGAAGGTTGTTCCATGTCCAATAGATCACCAGACCCGCCGGGAAGGTGGCCAGGAGAAAGGTGAAGAAAAGCGGCATGAATTGAAACACCTTGGCCTGAATGGGGTCAGGTGGTGCCGGGTTGAGGCGCATCTGAAGAAACATCGAGATTCCCATAAGAATTGGCCACACACCCAGTTGCAGGAAAGGCGGCAGGAACTCCGTCGAATAGGGCAGAATGCCAAAGAGATTGAAAATCGATGTTGGGTCGGGTGCTGACAGATCGGTGATCCAACCAAAGAAAGGTGCATGCCGCATTTCAATCGTGACAAACAGCACCTTGTAAAGGGCAAAGAAAACCGGGATCTGCAATAATACAGGCAAACAGCCCGCCGCCGGGTTGACCTGTTCTGCCTTGTAGAGCGCCATCATCTCCTTGTTCAACGCCATGCGGTCATCGCCATGGCGTTCGCGCAGACTTTGAATCTTTGGTGCCAGCAGACGCATCTTGCCCATTGACCGATAGGATTTGTTGGCAAGCGGGAAGAACACAAGTTTGACAAGGACAGTGAATGCCATCGTCGCCAAACCAAAATTGCCAAGGATGCCATTGAGCCAGTTGATTGCATAGAAGAAGGGCTTGGTCAGGAAATAGAACCAGCCAAAATCAATGGCGAGGTCGAAATTTGGAATGCCAAACTCGTCAGCGTAATGATCCAGGAGTGTAACTTTTTTGGCGCCGGCAAAAAGACGGCTTTTCGAGGTGACGCTGCCCCCCGCGGCGAGTACCATGCCAGCGGTGTCGATAAAATCAACCTGATACCGGTCGGTTGGGCCGTTCAGCGATTTGAAGGCAAAAGAATAATTGCGATCCTGATCTGGCAGAACCGCCGCCAGCCAGTATTTGTCGGTAAAACCAATCCAACCGCCGGGCTGTTCCGGGTCTATTTTCGAAACACCACCATCGGCATCCTTGATGTCGTCATAATCTTCCTCACTCAGCGTTTCATCAAAGACGCCAAGCGCGCCTTCATGAAGAATGTAGATGCCGCTTGTCGGGGGCGTTCCATGACGGCGAACCAGACCATAGGGAAAGACCGTGAGCGCCGTGTCCAAACTACTGGCGATCGTGTCATCAAAAGTCAGAATGTAATCATCGTTGATGGCGATAGTGCGGGTGAACACAAGGCCGTTGCCATTGTCCCATGTCAACGTGACAGGTGTTGCCGGTGACAGCACGTCACCGCTGGCGGCCCACAGCGTATCAGCCGCGGGCATCGGCTGCAGTGTGTCAGACACCGCCCATCCAAATTCGGCAAAAAACGGATTGTTACCGTTGATCTTTTTGAGGAAATGGATGTTTTCCGATCCGACTTCCTGCGTTTCGCGGTAATCGGTCAGCACCACATCATCAATGCGGGCACCTTGTAGCGAGAAAGAACCGCTGACCAGCGGCGCGTCGATGATAATCCGCTTTGCCGTATCGGTGATGGCTGTTGCCGTTTCGCCCGTTGTGGTTGGCATGGCGCCTGTTCCGGGACTATCTACGGCTGCCATTGCCTGCGGGGTCCCACTATCTGCCGCTGCCCGTTCTTCCTGTTGTTCGGCCAGCACTTGTTGTTGCGCGGCTTCCTTTTCCATCTCGGGGCCAACGACAAGAATCTGCCAGCCAAACAGAACAGCCATCGACAGAGCGACAGCAAGGAGCAAATTGCGATTATCGGAACTCATTACAAAGACCTTTTCATCGGGCGCAACTGCTTTCGCTGCTGTGCCCATCGGCAGAGGTGTGCCTATCGGCGTTGGTTTGATCATCACCAGAACAGACTGGCGGGACTGGGTCAAAAACAGGCGTTGCCCATGGATGGCATCGCAGGATACGTTTTAGCGCATACCACGATCCGCGCAAGGGGCCATGCAGTCTTAACGCGTCTTTCGCATATTGTGAGCAGGTTGGCAAATGGCGGCATTGCGCACCCATAAATGGCGAGATAACAGCCTGATAAAGCCACAACAGCCCTTGCAGAACCATGCCAACACAGCGGTACAATAGTGTGACTGGAAAATAAACTCGTTTCGGCATCAGGCCTGTCCACCCTTGCGTGCAGAACGGGCACTCTGACTCTCACCATGCGGGCTGTCTAACTGATGGTCTATCCTGTGATCAATCTGGCGATGAAGGTAGCCGACCATCTTTTCGACGTCGTCAACGAGATGCTGCCACTCGCGTCTGGCCGTGTCATATCGGGCAATCATCACATAATCGAGGCCCAAACGCGCCACGGGCTGCAGGCTTTCGCGCATGACAGCACGCAACCGCCGGCGCGCCCGATTGCGGGTAACTGCATTTCCGATTTTCTTGGATGCTGTGAACCCAACCCGCCAATCAGCGAGATGATTCGGCGCTGCCTGCATGACAAGGCCACGCGAAACCGCTTTGAGACCGTAATTGCGGGCACGCAGAAAACCGGCTCTCGACGGAATGCTCGTTACCCCGGGCAACAATCTTGATCCCGCCGATTAAGCTGACAGGCGCGCACGGCCCTTGGCGCGACGTGCCCGCAGCACACGACGACCGCCGACAGTGGCCATCCGAGACCGGAATCCGTGGCGACGCTTGCGAACCAATACGCTTGGCTGATAGGTGCGTTTCATGATGACGCTCCTTACGAAAAATCTGGTTATCTGAAATCTGAGCCCGCGTTGTATGCCGCAAGCGGCTTGCTGTCAATGTCTTTTGCCCAGATATCGATCATCTCATCTGGCTGACATTCGGCACATGAAACAGATATTTGGCGCAAAGCGCCAGTGAAAAGGCTCTCTATCCGCCTTAGCCATGTTCTGGTGGTGCATGCGTTGACTCTGACAGTTTTGGCTCAATTGCTAATCACACTAATACTCAGGGGTACTCAGCTCGCCGTAACTGTGGAATGTGCATGAAAAAAACAAGCCAAAGACCGCAAACCAGTGACACTGGCGGTGAAAGCCGTGCCCTGTATTTTGCCCCCTGGTTCAGATCAGGTATGCCAATCATTATCGTTCTGGCATTTGTGATGGCAATGGTCAGCATTTCATTTCATCAGAGCCGCCTCGCGATGACCCTGCTTAATACGCATCTGCCGGAAATCACCATGGCCGTCAAAGCTTTGGATGAGGTTCCCAATGACGTCAAACTCCCCCCGCTGGGCAACATCATTCACTTTCTGGCAATTGACGGTGATGAGGGGTTAAACATCCCTTTATGGCAAAAGACCAGACAAAGCCTTCTCCACGATATCACACTCTGAATTATCCAGACCTCGACTTGACTTCCACGCTGTCAAGTCTGCTTTGGAAATTGTCACTGGGCGACAAAATCAGATCACTTATGTAAACGACCTGCCCTTTCGGAAAGATCTGGTTATCGGCATATCAATGGCGGAGTTGCAACGAGACTTGCAGATTTTTTTCTTTAAAAGTTTTGTGATCACTTTTCTCGTTTCACTCGGTTTGTACTCCTTTGGCCAATGGTTGTTGTGGCGCTTTCTATCACAGCCGCTTCATGCGCTGGTCGAGACGATCAATAGCTTCAGCACTGATCCGACGATTGCCAGGCCGCTACCAACCTACGTCACCCAGTCTCGTGAATTCAACAAGGCGGCAAAGGCCGTCGAGCAAATGCAGCGCAACACCCTGATCGCCCTTCGCCAGCGCGAAAGGCTTGCCGACATCGGTGAAGCGGTTACCAAAATCAACCATGACATCCGTAATGTTCTCAGCTCTGCAACGTTGGTGACCGATGCGTTGATGAGCTCAGACGACCCGAAAGTTCGCCGGTCAGCACCCCATGTCGTCCGGTCGCTTGAACAAGCTGTAGATCTCTGCCAGTCGATGCTCGATTATCTTGTTGAGGTGCCACCACCCAAGCCCGACATCATCCCGATGAATGAGGTAGCGGACGAATTGGAAATCGCCACCGGGATGGAGGTTATCTATGAAGGACCGTCGCAGATCTTCGCCGATAGGAAGATCATGTTTCACATCCTGCTGAACTTGGCCCGCAATGCGGGCATTGTCGGCGCCACCGAATTGAAAATTGATATCTGGAGGGCCGGCCACCTTGGCGTCATCGACATTCTTGACAATGGCCCCGGCATCAGTGAAGACGCACGACGAACATTATTTCAGGCATTCAAAACAACAAAGGCTGGCGGCACAGGCCTTGGTCTTGCCATCGCCCGCGACCTTGCTGTGGCGCTTGGTGGTAATCTGAAATTGACCCGCTCAAACCAAGACGGCAGCGAATTCAGGCTGCACCTGCCCAAACAGATTTTCCTGAACTAGCCGCGCAGCCCGATGATTGGCGTCGATGGCTGCGGTTCCATGTCCCAGGGGAAGAAAATCCATGTGTCCTGCGATACCTCGGTGACGAAGGTGTCAACAAGAGGCCGGCCAGCAGGCTTTGCATAGACCGTCGCAAAATGTGCATCTGGTAGCATCTGGCGCAACGCCTTTGCGGTCTCGCCGGTATCCACCAGATCATCGACGATTAGCCAGCCCTTGCCCTGTTCGGCCACGTCAGCAGACTTTAGCACTTCAAGTCCGCCCCTATCCTTTCCGTGATAGGAGGATATGCAGGCTGTTTCGATCACCCTTATCTCAAGTTCACGCGCGACAATTGCCGCTGGCACAAGGCCGCCACGTGTCACCGCCACGACGCCTGTAAATGGGCCCAATTCAAGCAAGCGCCAGGCCAGTGCCTTTGACGTCCGGTGAAGCTCTTCCCATGAAACAGGAAACGACTTTTGATAGGAATCCGACATGTCAACGGCCCAATGAACTGATCAAGTAAGGCCGCAGACTTTAATGTGATGGCGATCAATGACAAGATGATTTTTGAAAATAATGCGTGCCTGAAGCTGTCAAAGAGCTGTTCACCAGAGAAAAATTCAATGCTCCCGGTCGCCGCACAGCAATACAAAACCCCAGATCAGATAGCCGGATAAAGGGGTTGCATGCACTGATATGTTGGCCTATGTTGCGCCAACTCTCAGAGGCTGCGTCAACATGCGGGGTCTGCGAGATGCGCTCGTAGCTCAGCTGGATAGAGCACCAGACTACGAATCTGGGGGTCGGGAGTTCGAATCTTCCCGAGCGCGCCATTCCCCATTCTAGAACCCGCAAATGCCTACGTTTTTCCTGAGGCCCTGACCGGGGTGCTTGGCGGAGTATTGGCGGTGTTCACTTTCTTCATCGGCCCGCCATATGGACCCTCATCAGAAACTTCCAACCACCTCATAACGCAAGTTGCCACACAAGCACCCACCTCTGTGAGTCTTAGACACAGGTGACTCCCACTTCCAAAGGACCAATGGGTCAAACGACTATAAGCCTCAAATTCATCTGATGGATCTATCAAATGAGAGTTTGCCACCGGCCCAGGTAGGCAGGTTTTCTTTGTCGTTCAACCAGGCGGTTTCCTCCGGCGTATTTGTTCGGCCAAATTGCCCATTCCTCTGGGGATATCTGCTAAACTTTTCCAATACCTGACGATGCTGATCGACAGCTTGCCTATTTCTACCCTGGAACAGCTTGAAGTCAGGGTTGGCGGCGGCGGCTAAATCGATCACTTCACACGCGCGCTCCAAATCACTCACATCTTCTGAATGCGCCAATGCCCAGGGCAACAGATACAAAAGCGCGGCGGGAAGTTTCAATGTTTCATCCACTGTGCCATCGCTTACGAGTTCACGAACCAGTTCTCGTCCAATTGGGTCAAATGAAAACGCCTCTGGAGTGCCGCGAAAACATGATCTCGAAAGCTGGTCAGCCAACAAGACTCTGGCCACTCTGCCTTCAACATTCTCCCACTCTGCACCAACCAATGTTGGAGGGTTAGCTTTTAACTCACGAATCACTGGGGCAAACGGCTGACATAGACCATCCAATGCACTTCCACCGGCGAACCAAATTCCCAGAAGAGGTGTAACTTTGTCTTCTGTGTTGAGAGCCTCTCTAACCTGCGGGTCTGCGGTGTCGGAGGCGCACATGTAATTCAAGACACTGCGCGGCGAACGGGGGGTCTTCAGTGCGTGTATCACAGCGGGAAGGGAACGAAAAATGTCTGGGGTCATTTGCGAAAAACCAACATCATACAAAAAATTAAAAGGCTCAGGCTTGAATGGGCATGCTATCGAGAACCGGGATCCGCGCAACCAGTCACCTAAACCACGTTCCGCAGATTTTAAAAGTTAGGAGACAGCATGCTCGCACCATTTTTCTTTTTAAAATATCATTTTTTGGTATCGTTTGGCGCGTGCGTGCTGTTTCGTCATTGAGTTGGGATTATTTTTTTGCGTGACCTTGTTTTTGCCACGATCACAACAGTGCTCAGTTTCCTGATCTATGTATATCCACTGAATGTGCTCGCTCATTTGCTCTTCGCCGCCGAGATCATCGAGCCTGTCACTATTTTTCCGACGGTAGTAATTGGATTCGCCGTCTTTGTGTATTTCAGGACACACTTAACATCCCGCCTTTTGAGCGGGGTGATCTACTACGGAATGGGCATCGGCTTCATTGCATTCTGGGTGCTCAATATCGGACTGCTAGTCTCGGTGCTGTTACCGGGTTTTTCCATCGAGATTGGCTTGATTGGCCTTGTCATTTCCATGGTTGTGTGTGTCAAAGCCATTTTGAGTGGGAATAGTATTGCCCTAAAGACAATTCACCTGACGTCTCCAAAAATAGAGCGAAAATACAATCTCATTTTCATCAGCGACATTCATCTGGGCTCCAACCCGAAGCGGCATCTGGAGAGAATTTGCGATCAGATTCATCGGCTGAAATACGATCACCTGCTCATCGGCGGTGATCTTTTTGACTCGAGCGCCTTTAACGATGACGATTTGAACCTCCTCAAAGCCCTGGAAACACCGATCTTCTTTGTCACTGGAAATCACGAATATTACGTCAAGAACCATAACGAAAGAATCGCTAATCTGACTAAATTCGGCTTCACCGTTCTGGATAACCAATCAACCCAGTTTGATGAGCTTAACATCATTGGCATCAGCGACAATCAGGCACCCAAGACACAATCCGATATTGCCAGAAACCTGATCAGTGATGACAGTTTCAATTTACTGATGGTCCATCAGCCTTCCTTGTGGCATCGTGCGCCAGAAAAGACGGATTTAATGCTCTCTGGGCACACACATAACGGACAGATATTCCCCTTCAATCTTCTGGTACGGATGCAGTTCAGAACGGTTTACGGTATGTACAGACGTCTGAACTCCCATTTGTATGTCTCATCTGGCAGCGGCACATGGGGCCCGAGAATGAGACTTGGCACGCAAAATGAAGTTGTCCAGATTTCAATTTCCCCGCAGATCAAAGATCATCAAACAATGCCTTGGCAATGATGGTGGCCGCTAATCGCTTTTGGCACATCAGACTTGCAATAATTCGGCAGGGAAACATCAGGTTATGACCATTATTGACACATTGGTGAGCTCAGTTCTTCCTGTCGCCTTGATTTTTGCCGTGGGCTATTTTGTAAGCTGGCGTGGTGGTTTCAGCCAGCCTGATGCCGCCTCCATCTTCAAATTCATTGCGCAGATTGCTGCACCGGCGATCACCATCAATATTATCATCACCACCGATGTTGCCAGTCTGGACCCGACGCTCGCCGGTCTCTACCTCATCAGCGAGTTGCTGGTTTATGCGGCCGGTTTCTTCGTCACCCGTTTTTGGTTCAGGCTTGGTTTCAAGGATGCGCTGCTATGCGGCTTTGCGGCATCTTTTGCTAACCATGTGTTGTTCGTCTATCCAATAACTCAGTTCGCCTTTGAACCGATGATGACCATCCCCGTTCGTAGCATCATTGCGATCGATGTCATCATTTTTACCCTAACCGTCATTATCCTCGATATCCATCAGGCCCCATCCGCGGGTCCATTGAGGGCAATTTCGGGCCAATTGCGAAACCCGCTTCTGTTGGCGCTACTGCTGGGTGTGCTGGTGGTTCTGAACCCGTTTGGCAGGCCGCCGCTCGCATTCATCAGATGCGCCAGCTTTATCGCCGATGCCGCTGCACCATGCGGCCTTTTTGCATCCGGCATTCTGCTGGCCCGACCGATTTCCAGAAACAGTCTGAAACTTGCCGTCGTCATCACCGGTCTGAAGATGTTCGTGCATCCAATATTGGGCTTCTTGATCATTGTCATTGCTGGTGGCTACGCAATCGAGGCGGCGCGCACAACCCTGATGGTGACAGTTGCCCCGGTTGGCGTAATGGCACTGACCTTTGCCAGTCGCTATGATGGCAAGACGGACGCAATCGCCCAGTCAATACTCTGGAGTTTCTGTCTTTCAGTCCTGCTCATACCTCTCATTGCCGTTATCTGAAAACAATCCTGCAAGACTGACTAAGTAGCAGCATGGACTGCCAAACCAGATCCGTGCCATCACGGGGATTGACAATGGTGGCCGCCAAATTAGGTTGCATGATGTCTTCTCCGATAATCGGTGGGGATGTGTGTCGGATCACCACAGCCGTTTTTCCGTCTGGACTGTTTTATTGAAATGTCAGATATCCGCATCAAACTCACAGAGCTTAGATACAATCTGCGCGGATCCTCAAAATGGGATAATGGCTTTGTCTGGCTTTGGCTTGCCGGTCCTTTTCTTTATCTGATCGAGCGCACACCTGCTGACATCTGGCTTTCGGTGTTTGGCATCGTCTTTCTTCTGCGATCTTTCCATACCAACCAATGGCAGTGGCTATCCGCATTCTGGGTTCGTTCCACAGGCCTTTTCTGGGTTGTTGCTTTGATAGTCTCAGGCCTTTCCGACAGGCCGCTTTATTCGCTTGGCGAGGCGATCGCCTGGGTCAGATTTCCACTTTATGCCGCCGCCTGCATGTTCTGGCTGGGAACCAACAGAGCCCGGTTGAATATGATGTTTGCCACAATGGGGCTGGCCACAGCCATCATGGCGGTTGCTCTCGCTGTCGAATTTGGCAGTGTGATTATGCTTTCCTCGGATCATTCGGCGCGATTATCTGGGCCCTATGGCGATCTTATCCCCGGCAGTTTTCTTGGTAAGGCCATGATGCCACTGGCGATCATACTTGCCGCAATAGCAATGAGCAAACCATTGAAACATGGTCTTGTTCTGGCAGTGGCTGGTGGATCAATGGTGATTTTCACAACGATCACCGGCGAACGGGTAAATGCCGCCCTCATAGGAGTGGCAGTTTTTCTTGCCTCATGTGCCTGGGTGGTGAGGCCCCGGCGACTTGTTCTTTTTGGCACCCTTGCCGCAACTGGCTTTTTGCTTCTGTTTGCCGTATTCCCGGGCATCGCAGATCGCTTTTCGGCGGGAAATAAAAGTGAAATAACCAATTATTTCAACAGCGCCTACTGGTTTTCAGTGCGGCCCGGAATTGTGGCAGCAATGGAGTCGCCGTTGACAGGAATTGGTGTTGGGATGCACCGACTTCAGTGCCCGGAGATACCGCAAGGTCCACAATGGCTGGTTGGACAGAATGACTGCCACCCACATCCGCATCAGTTTTATGTACAGCTGGCCGAGGAAACAGGAATTTTTGGGCTGCTGACAGGCGTGATCATGATTGTGTCGATCATCATCACGGCCGCCAATGGCCGCAGTAACAGGACGCTTTATTCAAGCCTTGCATGGATTCCGCCAGCTTTGCTGTTTTTTCCCCAGCCCTCAGCTGATTTTTTCGGCCAATGGAACAATCTGTTCCTGTGGTTTGCAGTTGGTCTGGCCCTAGCCATGGCACAGGACCAACACGCCAACGACACTTAGACGAAGATTAGTCGCCGCCCATCTGACCGGGACAAAGCATGCTGCGTTTACCATCCAGATATTCGTCAATAACCGTCTGCATCCGGTCTCTGCCAAAGCTGGAAAAATGGCCGGCATGGACTCTGCTGACAGGCATCTGTCTGAGCCGACGCAGACTCTCACAAAGCTGCTCTGGTACAGAGTGGTAGAGGTGGTCATATAGCGTGCCATCATAAAGTGTATCACCAGTAAAGATCACCCCAGTCGCGGCCTCCCACAGGGCGATGGAGCCTGGGGAATGTCCCGGAAAATGGAGCACCTGAAAAACCCGGTCGCCAAGGTCGATGACGTCACCATCATCAACTGTTTCGGTCAAGGGCGCGGGTTGATAACACCAATCCGCGACGTCAAATCCGTCATAGGGCAACTTTTTTACTGTCCGTGGTTCAAGCAGATGAGCCACTGTTGCCTCGCGTGTTGGATTGGCAAAAATGTCAGCCTCGGCAGCATGTCCCAGCCGCGTCTTGAACTGGCACAGGCCGCCCGCATGATCGTGGTGGCTGTGCGTACAAAGCGCAATGACTGGCCGTTCAGCCAGCATCATGATGTCTTTGGCGATTGGGCGAAGACCGAGGCCCGTGTCAATTATCAGGTCACGATCCCTGCCCCGCACATGCCAAATATTGCATCGCCAATCAGCGGCAACATGTGCCTCCAGAATACGCGACACACCATCATCAAGAGTCCTGATCCTGTACCAGCTTGATAGAGTCACACCTCATACTCCCACAACACACAATCGGGCATTTGGCATTTCAGGCCCGATGTCAGCCCATCACCCCCAATTATGTATGGTTGAGTATGCACATGGCCGGGAGGGAGCCGCAAGCACGCTCCACCAAAACTGGACTGGTTTTCATGACCTGACACGGTCTATTCTTTTGGGGTGTTGTTCAATCGGGGTAGGGCGGTTTTTTTCAGGCGGCCAGTTTCACGCCCAGCAAAGGGGCGATTTGTGTCCGGTTCCACTGCCTATCTCAGCCTCTTTCTCGCTGCCTTTCTGGCAGCCACAATCATCCCGGCGCAATCAGAGGCTGGGCTGTCTGCCCTGATTATGACAACCGAGAACAATGTCATACTGCTTGTCGTCGTCGCTACATTCGGCAACGTTCTGGGAGCCGTCGTGAACTGGTATCTGGGACGCTGGGTCAACAGGTTCAGTGACCGTAGGTGGTTTCCAATCAAGCCCTTGCAATTGAGCCGGGCAACGCTCTGGTACCGCAAATATGGACGCTGGAGCCTGTTGTTGAGCTGGCTGCCCTTCATTGGCGATCCCATCACCATTGCCGCTGGCGTGCTGCGCGAGCCCTTCCTGTCCTTTGTGTTGATTGTCGGTTTTGCAAAGGCAATCCGTTACATCCTTGTCGCCGTAATCACGCTGAATTTAATCTGATCTGCATATTTTGACAGATAGTGGGTTAACACCCTATCCTCAGCAATGAGTGTATTTTGGAGAGTTGAGATGCGAAGTATGTTTTTTGCCACATTGTTCAGCCTGTTGGCAGCTCCCCTGTATGGCCATCAATGTGTGCTGTCCGGCACGGATGCATCCGATATCACCATCTATAATGCCTGCAAGAATGATCTTGTCATGGGGATGGACGGACACGATAAATCAGCCACCAGCGCACCCAGCGCTGCTGACGACACCAGCCAGAGATTGATCCTGCTTGAGGCGGAGAACAGACAGTTGCAGGCGAAGCTGGGTTTGCTTCGCAACCGTCTGCTGGATTTGATGAAGGATCTCTGAGACAGGAGGCGTTGATTTGGATGAAAATCAGAAGAAACTTGCCCGATTGAAAGCTGAGCAACGTGCCCGGACAGCACGGGAGGCACAGTTGCGCAATCTGATCGACAGAGGTGCCAGCAATCTTGAGGACAAACTCGCTATTTTCAAAACACTGGTCCATACCGATCAGGCCCGCTTCAACATGGCGTTGTCAAAAATGCTTGGTGAAACAGATCAAGATAAATGATCAGTCAATAAAACTGTCGTCACGAAGCCCGGCGCGTTTCAGATGGATAGGCAACACCCGGCCATAAAGCTGCTTCGTTCGCTCTGGCGCACCAACCATATCAGGCTGTTCAACATAGGAAAAAATCGCCACATAACGCGGCGTGGCGCCCCGCAATGCAGTGACCCGATGCAGAGAGTAACGCCCCTTGAAAATTTGCAGATCACCTGGCTCCAGGACCAGTGAGCACACCAGATCAGAAGTGCCGTCAAGCACCGCGCGTACTGCCGGAAAGTTCTCACCCTCAGCCCGTATATTGGGGGCATATTCGAACAGGCCACCCTCCTCAGCCGATTGAATGGCAAGCGTAATGGTGAAATTATTTGTGTCAAAGTGCCACGGAAAGCCCTCGCCTTCTTCTGCCATATTGACGATCACATCTGCCAGCGGATCAGCATAACGATAGAAATTTTTCTGTTGCAGGCAGGTTTGGATAAAGGGATCAAAGGCGGAAAAATCCTGAATCACACGCAGTGGACCCGTTGGTATAAAATTATCTGCCGGGATGAAAGCGTTTGAACGGTCATAAAAGCGGCGGCGCGGATCCGCAGCGTCAAGCAACGGGTCATCCACCGTGAAATAAGGGTTTGTGCGATTGAAGGACCGGTGCGCACAGGATGCCACCGAATCAGCCTCTTCTGTCAGCAGGGTGATGGCCCGCTCGGTCAAAAACCGTTTGAGAACCGCGCAGCCATCAGCAGCAAGCTGGGCATGGACCTCCCTTATAAGCGCATCGCGCTCTGGTCCGTTCTGATGGATTGGAAAATCCACCAGATTGATCAAATCCTCAGGCCGATATGGCGTGTTGTAAGTCATTGAGACCTCCCAAAATCCAACGCATCACAGATTTAGGGTGCCAAGCCCGAATCCGCGCATATGCCAATGCCCGATCATTGAGGCAAATGTCCGCCAGGCTTTTCCCTCATCCTCAAAGGGGCCACCAATGTAACGTGCACGGTCAGACATGATGAAAGCCCGATAAGGCTCGTAATCACAGGGGCGGATAGGAACAAGTTTTAACCGTTCAGTATGCAGGACCGGGCCAGCATATCCTTGGAAGGCGGTTTGACCACTGAAAATGGTGCTACCCCCAGCATTGACGCTCTTTAGCTGTTCCATATTTCTGCCTCCTCCGTCTGCGAACAACAGAACTGTGCATGCATTAACCAGACATAAAAAGAGGCGGGCGGCTCACCGCTTTCACGTTACCGTGAGCCGCAGGTGGCGGTTAAATCCGAGCCGGGTCGAGAAGGTGGCGGCACTGCCCCTTGCGTAAGACAGCAACAATTTGTGGATGACTGTCCACAATCCGGTAGAGGACAAGGTCAGCCAGTTGCTCAGGCGCAATCTGGCCACGGTCACAAAGCGCCACAGCCTGCGCCGCATTTCCAGAAATCAGAGGCCAATACGTCGCCATGGTCGCCGGATCATTGCCACCCAGCTTTGCCACGGCCGCCAGTTGGGAGCTATAGTAATAATCGGATGCAAGGACCGAACAGATGTTCTTGGCGATTGCGTTGGTGGCATCAACAGCGCCAGTATGGCTTTTGCCGCGCAAAACATTTGGCGCACCCAACACGGTCGCCTCACCAACATCAATCGCCGCATGCGCGGTTGCATCGGTAATCGGAAATTCGCAGACAGTCACGCCAGTCGCCCTGTTTGCCGCGCGTTCATCAGGGCTCGCCTCATCGTGAGCAAAACAGGTAACGCCCTTTTTCCGTGCCAGATTTGACAGATGCCTGATGGCTGCCGGTATTTCATCCGACCTTGCCTTGAGGGCATTGAGACGAGCGATATATTCCTCGACTGACAGCCCAGACCGATCTGCGTTTTTGGAGATGATATGCGGCTTCATGCCATTCAGAATGGCGCTGAGATGATCATTGAAAGCGAGCGTTGGTGCTGGATCCATATCAAGCCATCTCTCGATGTCGGCTATTGCCTCAAGCGCGAAGATTTCCCACCGGAGCTGCAGTCGCAATTCACAAGCACAGCGCGACTGCACTTTCTTGAAAGCCGAAACAATCTCACCGGCTCTCTCAATGCTACGCAAGCCCGGCTCCCAGGAGATGGTCATCGCCAAATAGGCTGTCGTTATACCGTTGCTGATCAATTCACGGTCGGTTGCCAAAAGTGCTGTCTCAAGATCAAACTCGACACCATTGCGCGGAGCGATATGCCGTTCAAATCCATCGCCATGGAGGTCAATGAGTCCCGGCATGGCAATCAGGCCAGATGCATCAAAAGGGCGCATTTCCGGTGTTGCCACCTCACTGATCAGACCATCGGCAATGGCAATGTCATGGCCTCCATAAACGCCATGCATATGGGTGTTTGCGCCAGTGATAATCCAACTATCATTCATCCAAAAGACTCGTATTCGTGATCCATCAGCAGCCGGCATATGTGGGCTGGGAGCGCTTTATGCCCAGCAATCAAACCCATGGCCACGACATTAATCGACATATGAACCTTGGTCCACAGATTTGCCAATTGTTTGCATCATCACCTTTGTGCTAGCCATGACACCCAAGGATTATTCTTCCGAAGACGCAAATGACCGAAGAGGATTGGATATGTCGATTTTACTTGCGCAGGCAAAGACCATCATTGAGGCAAGCATTGCCAAAGGCCGTGACCTTGGCATGAAACCACTCAGCGTCGTTGTTCTCGACGAACGGGCCTCACTCGTTGCCTGCATGTCAGAAGACGGGGTCAGCCAGATGCGGGCTAAAATCGCACATGGCAAGGCAAATGCTGCCATCGCGCTTGGCATGGGAACACGCGCCCTGATGAACAGGGCCGAACAGCAGGCCTATTTCATTCAAGCCATGAATGGCCTTGCCGGCGGCGACATGGTTCCCGTGCCTGGCGGTGTTTTGATTCGTGATGCGGCAGGCGTGCTAATGGGTTCGGTTGGCATTTCGGGAGATACGTCAGACAATGATGAGGCGGCAGCGCTGGCTGGCATTGCGGCGGCAGATCTGAGTGCTGAGACCGGCTAGCCGCGGCGCAACCGGGCCAGCAACTGCAGTATTCGCCCATCGATGGCCAGCAGGCCAAGCCCGATCACCATCATGCCAATGAGATGACGGGTCAGCAAAATCTCGTTGAGGAAAAAAACGCCAAACGCAATAGCGCTGACAGGCACAAGCAGAGTCACCAATGATAAATTGGTGGCCCCAGCGGTTTCCAGAATGCGGAAGTACAGAAAATATGCAAAGGCCGTTGACAACAAGGCCAACCCAATCAACGACAGCACGACACCGCTGCCCGGCATCGGCAACAGCCACGGACGGTCAATCACCACCACCAATGGGATCAACAATATTGTCGAGGCGGTGACTTGGCCAGTTGCCGTCGCAATAGGCGATACACCAAGTTGCCTGAAGCGGCGGCCATAGCTTGCGGCCACACCATAAGACAGCGCCGCCATCAGCAATGCGAGCTGTGCGCCCAGATAAAAGCTCATTCCAGCAAAGGCATCTGGGCCAACCAAAAGCGCAACACCTGCAAAGCCCAGCATAATACCAGCTACCTTCAGCAAAGTCAGCGCTTCGTCTTCAGTGGCAAAATGCGCCACAAGAACCGCAAAGAGGGGCGTCGTTGCGTTGATAATCGACGCATAGCCAGACGTAACATAACCCTGCGCCCAGACGATCAGGCCGAAGGGGATAACATTGTTCAAAAATCCCATCCAGAGAAAGGCGCGCCAGATCTGGCGGTCCATCGGCATTGCAAGACCAGCCCATTTCATGAATATGAACAGCGCCATCGCGGCAAAACCGACGCGGCAAAGCACAATTGTCAAAGTCGGCAGTTCAGCAACTGCGACGCCGTTGAAAAAGAAGGAGCCACCCCATAAAAGTGACAGCGTGACCAGCATCAGCCATTCGCCAAATTTCATTTGCTGTCTGATCATTCCGCGGCAATCCCTGCAGTTTCCAGCAGGCCCAGCACTTCCTCGAAAATCAAGTATTGGTACCCTGTCCCAGAACAGCACTAACAAGGTCATCATTGGAAGCGATTAATCCGTCAATCACATCAAAGTGATGGCGACCTTCTTCATGCATTACCTTCACCTGTATGCCAAGCCCACCCCAGGACAGAGCCAGCAAATCTGTCTGCCGACGAAATTCGGGGCGTTCTTCTGCACCAACCCAGACATTGACTCCAATCTCACCAGCCATAACCGATGCCGTGGGCGTCAACAGCGCTGGACTTTCTTTTGCGGCAATATCATCCGTGATGGCGAGAAGATCATTCAGTTCAGTGTGGAGAAGTGGCCGCAGATCATGCACGCCGCTGATTGACGTGACTGCAACAATTCGCTTGATTAGTGGTGCCGCCAACAAAGGCTCACCGCTGATTAGGCGCGTGGCCAGATGGCCTCCTGCCGAATGACCGGCGAGGTGAATCGGTCCATCAACATGAGCGGCCGCTAGTGTGACAGCCGCCGCCGCGTCCCGGCAGATTTCATCCAATAGCACCTGTGGTGCCAGCCGATAGCTGGGCAAGGCCACTGCAAAGCCATGGGCAAGTATTCCTGCGGCCAAATGTGACCAGTCATCCTTGGCAAAGGCGCGCCAATATCCCCCGTGAATGAAAACGGCAAGGCCTTTTGTCACTCCATCTGGCAGGAATAGATCAAAACGCTGGCGCGGGTCATCACCGTAAGCGATATCAAGTTGCTTCTGTGGCCAGTTCGCGCGGAAAGCCGCCGCTCTTTCGGGCCATTTTGTGATAAAGGATTTGGCATTGGGAATATGTGCCATATTGGCATAGGCATCGTCAAAATCCATTAGGTGCCCTCTTCCGTATCACCGGCGAAGTGTTAGAAATGGCTAGCAATAGCGCTCAGGGCCAACCCATTGATCATCGGAGTACCTGTCGCCATGCGCCCAGCCGATTGGCAGAACCGTCTCAATGCGCGTCATATCTTCAGAGGATAAGCGTAATCTCGCCCCCGTGCAAAGTTCTTGAAAGTGGGCAACAGATCTTGTGCCTGGAATAGGGATGATGTGATCATCACGATGCAACAGCCACGCGATGGCTAGGGCCGCAGCCGAGGTTCCCATATTCGCCGCCAGCGCCCTGAAACCAGCCGTAGAGTCAACATTGGCACTCAGATTGGGTTCGATAAAGCGTGGGTTGGTGCGCATCCACGCCATGTCCGCAATACGCTCTTCACTGTGTGGCCTGTCGGTCAGCAACGACCTGCCAACAGGCGAAAAGGCGACAAGCGCCGCCCCTAATTTACGTGTTTCCTGAACAAGCCCCATTTCCGGGCTCCTAACCGAGAGCGAGTATTCAGACTGGACAGCGGCGACAGGGTGGATCACACTTGCCCGTGAAAGAGAGGTTGGGGCGATTTCTGAAAACCCAAAGGACTTTATCTTTCCAGCCCTGATGAAACCGGCAAGTGTCTCGCTCACCTCCTCGATGGGGGTGGTGGCATCACGGCGGTGAATGTAATAGAGATCGATGGTATCGACACCAAGGCGGGCAAGTGTCTTGTCAAGTTCTGCCGCAAGATAGGAAGGGCTGTTGTCGAAATAGCGTTCACCCAGTTCCTTCCTGCGCGCAATGCCTGCCTTTGAGGCAATGGAAAACAACTCATTGCGTCGTTTTCCCTGTTTTGCGAGAAACGTGCCGATAACGGTCTCGGAGGTTCCCATTCCATAGACATTGGCGGTATCGATGTGGGTAACGCCCTCATCAAGCGCCGCGCTTAGAATTGCATGAGACTGCGTTTCATCGGTTGCCCCATAGAAATTACTGAATGACATCGCACCAATGCCGATAGCCGAAATTTCCGGCCCCTGCGCACCCAACCGCCTTTTATCCATGACCCGAACCCCATAAAATTCACTCTGCGCTACAACCATAGAAAGCGAATGGGTAAATTGCCACAGCTTTGGCCAGCCAGCCAACAAATACTAACCTTAGTCAACAGCACCATGGCAGGTGAAATCAGCCGAGGCACTGTCAGCATCCAGTGAGATGCTGGCCATGATGGCAGTCTCGTAACCGCGCGCCTCACAGGCTTCCTTGGCAGCTGCTCTGACCTGCTGCGGCGCTGTCAAGAAGTTGGCGTAATCAGTATTCCAGGTGAAACTAAGTGGCGGCAATGCCACGGTTGGGCTGGATTCATCATCTACCATATCATCCGTCTGTGATGCGGTGTCCACATCCGAACCAACAACCTCAGGCAACGATGCCGTCGTGTCCTGGCCGTTATCGGTGGCAGGCAGAGAGTCAGCATTGCGTGGCACAGCGCAGGCAGACAGGATTAGCGCCAGAAATGGCACCGTAACCGTTGTGATGAGATGCTTTGCCATGTCTTCCTCACGCGGCATTTCACACCAAATTCTACAGAGATTAACATTTATGTTGCAGCCAAAACGTTCCTGTGGCTGCAATTATGACTGCAGGGATTATCACCGCTGCACCAGTGAGTGTGCCTAGGCTTTCTGCGTGAGGCCAAGACCAAGTAGAATGAAAAATGCCGCAATGATCTTCGCTGGCACCTTCGGCAGGTACCATGGCATGAGATTGGACGAAACATATCCCATGTTCGCAAGAATTACCATTGCCTGTGCCGCAATCGTCGCATGCGGCGTGCATGAGGCATCTGGTCCAAGCAGTATTAAAATACCATAAAACTGACAAAAACACCGCCAAAACGGCCCCAACTCAAGTTCTCTTGTCGAAGTAGAGAATGCGCCAGCAAGACCGTAAAAAGTGGACCAACCGACAGCAGCAAACCAGTCATGGAGGCCTCAAGAACCAGTTCTGCGCGGGAAATCAAATAGAAGGGCAGGCACATGCCAACCAGACACATCACAAAAGTATAAGGTAGATGGCGAAGATGCTCCCGCCACACAAACCGGCCAAGAAAAGGCAACAAACAGGCGATGGTGAAAAACCCGATGACCGCGCGTGATGCAGCCAATGTGACCAATCCCGTCTCCGCAACAGCTATCTTGATCGTAGGTAGCGATGAGGACCAGAGTAACGAGAGAAATAGCAGGGTCAGCAGATTGTGAAGGGAGGGTGGTAGCCGCATCGCGTCAGGTTTGGTCAAATTAATCCGTGGCACCATCCCCTGCATTTGTCGCGTGCTAGAAGACCAGCACCGCCGAGCAGGCAACAACGAGCAGGGCGCCAACCCACGCGCCTGCCGCCGGAACAACCCCCGTACGCATCCAGACAAATGGCAAGATCAGAACTGGCGTCGTTGCCGACAGAATTGTCACCTTGGCAATCGAGCCAAATTCCAGCGCCTCAAGGAAGAAAGCAGCGCCGACACCAAGGCCAAACAAACCATTAATCGCAACAAAGAGAAGGGTTTTCTTGCCAGGCCAAAGCGGGCGCTGCCATTGCTGCCGGTCAACGCCGTAGCTCGCCCAGAAAACGAGCGCGGCAACAAGCACACGCACCAGCCCGGCCAAAACCGGATCGACCCCATCCGCCATCGCCGGACGGACCAGCAGAACACCAAGCGACTGCCCCACTGCCGCCATTATGCCAAGCATCACACCGACCCACAGTGGCGGCGTGACTGCTTCCCAGATATGCGCAAGATCACGGCGTTTGCCATAGATGATCGCAAGAACCACACCGAGAAAGCCCAAAAGCACAGAAAGCAGGACTTCAAAACTGATCCCCTCTCCGAGGATAAACCACCCCAAACATGCTGCGATCGGCGCATTTGTTGCAAACAGAATGTTCGTTCGCCGGGGACCGAGCCGACGCATTGCAGCAAAAAGGAAAAAATCACCCATCACGATGCCAAACAGACTGGATAAAACAAGCGGCCAGAAATGTGATGCTTCAAGGCTGAAAGAACGTCCGCTGAGGATCATCAAAACACACAGAATGACAATTGCCGCCAGCATTCGGAGCCTGTTGAAATGCAGCGAGCCAAGTTCACGGGCTGGCCGGTGGCCAAACAGCGCGGCCATTGTCCAGCACAGTGCAGCGCCAAGCGCAAACAGGGCGGAAACATCCACTACAATTCCAGTCTAACGAAGATAAAGACAATGCGGGCAGGGTATTGCAAAACACCTGCTCCGTAAAACGAATCAGCTGCGCGGAGCGTGTTTGCTGAGGATCCGCTGGAGGGTACGCCGATGCATACGCAACCGGCGAGCCGTTTCCGAGACATTTCGGCCACACTGCTCATAAACGCGTTGGATATGCTCCCATCTGACGCGGTCTGCACTCATCGGGTCTTGAGGTGGCGGCGGCATACCGTCACCCGATTGCAGGAGCGCAGCGGCAATCGCATCAGGATCCGCCGGTTTGGGCAGGTAATCCAATGCCCCTGCCTTTACAGCCGCAACCGCTGTCGCGATATTGCCAAAACCTGTCAACATCACAATCTTGCAATCCGGGCGTTTTTTGTTCAGATCCTGAACAAGGTTCAGGCCGCTACCATCCTCGAGCTTCATGTCAAGGATCGCGTAGGCCGGCGCCTCCTTCCGGACAATTTCGGCGCCTTCAGAGACGGTTCCCGCATCTAGCACATCAAAGCCACGACTTTCCATGGCACGGCGAAGCCGATTGCGCAGGGGGCCATCATCATCAAGAATCATCAAGGTTTTATCTGACATGGTGTGTTTACCCTGTACCCGATCACAACATTACGGCGTTAACTGGTTCCCAGCGCGCCCGATTAAAGCGGACATAGGTAAAATAATTTTTACTTCACCGCCGCCGGCAACGCTATTTCCGAATAATATTGAGCCGCCAACCGCCTCAATCAAGGTCTGGGCGATAAAAATACCCAATCCACGATGTCCTTCATCACCCTGTCGTGTCGAATTCCAGGGTTGACCGGCGCGGGCCAAAACATCATTGGGAAAGCCTTCGCCATCATCCGCAACAACGATTTGCAGATTTTGCTGGCTGTGATTTGCAGAGACAGTTACACGTGAGTTGGCAAAAGTTTCCGCATTGCGAAAGACGTCATCAAGCGCCTGTACGATCTCCGGGCGGCGGCGAATTTGCGGTAAAGCACCACTGTCTTGGGGGTTGATTTGGATAAAAAAGGCGATCTCGCTTTTCTCTATCCGTTCATCAAGAATTTCACGCAGGAACGCTGCGATGCTGATATCCGTATCAGCATCCGGACTTTCAACAAGTTTATACTCATCCAGTTCACGCAAAATGATACGGCACCGCTCGGCCTCTGAGCGCAAAAGCTGAACGTCCTCATAGATCGGATCATCTGGATGAATCTCGCGCTCAAGCTCATGTGTAATCACCGTAATGGTGTTCAACGGCGTGCCCAGCTTATGTGCCGCCGATGTGGCGAGGGCACCAAGGGCAACCGCCTGCTGCTCTTCGGCAAAATTGAGGCGCGCCTCGGACAATTCCTCGCTCAACTGGCGCGCTCCCGACGCCACCCACCATGCATAGACACCGATGAAAACCGCTGAGAGAAGTAGCGACAACCAAAGCCCCGCAAGATACAGCTTTTGCTGCAAAATCGGTTCATTACCCCACGGTAGGGGATAGTTATAGACGGCAAGCAGACTGACACAGACAACAACAAGTCCGACCAATATCGCCGCCTCGCGCCGCCGCAAAATCGCCGCCGAGACAAAAACCGGCGCCAGAAACAGGATACAGAAGGGGTTCAACAGGCCACCGGTAAAATACAACAGCACTGCCAGCTGCACCACATCATAGGATAAAGCGGCAAAATTCTGATCATCCTTACGGCGGGTAACGGTGGTGCGGCGCGTCTGCCAGACATTCATCGCCACCGAGAGGCCGATGACGAACAATGCCGGCCCAATAGGGATTTCCAGCTTGACGATGAAAAAGGTGTAGAGCAACGCCGCAAGCTGGCCGAAGATCGCCAACCAGCGAATGTTAAGGATTAACCTTGCATCAATGGGAGAGTAGGCACGACCTTGTGAGCGGTTATTGATCTCTGACAACACGAGTTGTTCCTACATTGGTTTCATCCATTAGATAGGCGTCTTCATCTCCCTCTGCCAGTGCCGGCCCCTCGGCGGCATCTATCAGACATCCAGATTTGCCACGCGAAGGGCGTTTTCCTGAATGAAGTTCCGGCGCGCTTCAACGGCTTCACCCATCAGCGTTGAAAAGGCATTATCTGCTTCCTCTTCCTGATCGATCGAGACCTGTAGAAAAATTCGCTGGTCCGGGTCCAGCGTGGTTTCCCATAACTGCTCAGGATTCATCTCACCCAGACCCTTGTAGCGAGAAATCTGTGCTCCTTTGCGCCCTGTCTGGAAAATCGCCTGGGAAAAGGCCGAAGGACCGTTCAAGTTTGTCTGGGTTTGACCAAGGCGCAGCGTTGCAGGCTTGCCATAAATCTGTTGCAAATGCGCGGCCATCTCATCCAGCTGGCGTGTTTCAGCATGTCCCAGAAGGCGTCGGTCTATGGCATAGCGTTCAGTAATGCCACGCAACCGGCGCTGGATGATGAGAGCCGCCGATTCGCCCGCACCCTCAACACTGCCTGTCCACCCTTTTTCCAGAGCGTCTGCCTGACCCTCAAGCCGCTTTGCCAGATACTCCGCGGCATCGATGCTATCAAGCGTACCAGGCGACAAAAGGCCAGCAATCGCCGCTTGTTCAACGACCTCCTTATTGCCGAGATGCCGTCCTACCTGTTCGATCAAACGGCTTGCATGGGTCGCCTTGTTGGCCAGCTCGCGCAGCTCCTCACCACCAATCTGCGCTCCGTCAGCGAGTGTGAGAACCGCATCTCTCAGACCAGCATCCATCAAATAGCCGTCGAGTGCCCGCTGGTCCTTAAGATAAACTTCGGACTGGCCCCGTTTGGCGCGGAACAATGGCGGTTGTGCGATGTAGAGATAACCTTTCTCAATGAGGGGTCGCATATGACGAAAGAAGAAGGTTAAAAGTAGCGTCCGGATGTGCGAGCCATCGACATCAGCATCCGTCATGATGACAATCTTGTGATAGCGGGCTTTTTCGATATCCATCTCGGCATTGCCGACACCGGCGCCAATCGCCGTGATCAAGGTGCCAATCTCGGCAGAGGAAAGCATCTTGTCGAGGCGCGCCCGTTCAACGTTCAAAATCTTGCCACGCAGCGGTAGAATGGCCTGATTGGCGCGATCACGACCCTGTTTGGCCGATCCACCCGCCGAGTCACCCTCGACAAGAAAGATCTCTGACTTTGCTGGATCACGCTCCTGACAATCAGCCAGTTTGCCCGGCAGGCTGGCAATATCCATTACCCCCTTGCGCCGCGTCAGATCACGCGCCTTGCGCGCAGCCTCGCGGGCGGCGGCGGCCTCATAAGCCTTTGACACAATCTTGCGCGCATCTGCTGGATGCTCTTCAAACCATTGATTGAGGCAATCAGCAACGGCCTGTTCAACGATTGGACGGACCTCGGAGGACACAAGCTTGTCCTTCGTCTGTGATGAGAATTTTGGATCGGGCACCTTTACCGACACAATCGCAGTCAGACCCTCGCGTGAATCCTCACCCGTAAGCTGTACCTTTTCCTTTTTGGCAATGCCTGATGATTGCGCATAGGCATTCACGACACGGGTCATCGCCCCCCGGAAACCAGCCAGATGCGCGCCGCCATCGCGTTGGGGAATATTATTGGTGAAGCACAGCGTATTTTCATGGAAAGAGTCCGTCCAGCTCATTGCCAGCTCGACCGAGATGTCATCGCGGGTGCTTTCAAGAGTGATGGTATCATGCATGGCTGTGCGCGACCGGTTGAGCCATTCGACAAAGGCCATCAACCCACCTTCATAGAAAAATTCCGAAACACGTTGTTCAGCAGAACGGTCATCGGCAAGTTTGATTCGCACACCGGAATTGAGAAATGACAGCTCGCGCAACCGATGCTCCAGCGTGGCAAAATCGAATTTGGTGGCGGAAAATGTCTCGGTTGAGGGCATGAAGGTGATATGCGTTCCCGATTGGCCCTTGGCATCACCAACGATTTGCAGCGCACCCTCGGCTTCACCATGTCGGAACGTCAGCCTGTGTTCCTTGTCATCACGGAAAATAGCCAGTGTCAGCCATTGTGAGAGCGCGTTAACGACCGAAACACCAACACCGTGCAAGCCGCCAGAGACCTTGTAGGAATTATTGTCAAACTTTCCGCCGGCATGGAGCTGGGTCATGATCACTTCGGCAGCTGACACACCTTCCTCAGAATGGATATCAACAGGAATACCGCGTCCATTGTCGGTGACGGTGACCGAGCCATCGGCATTGAGGACGACTTGGACAACATCGCAATGTCCGGCAAGCGCCTCGTCAATTGCATTGTCCACGACCTCATAAACCATGTGGTGTAGACCCGAGCCATCATCAGTGTCACCAATATACATACCCGGGCGTTTGCGAACTGCGTCAAGACCCTTCAGAACCTTGATCGAGTCGGCGCCATAGTCAGCATTTTGATCTGTAATCGCGCTATCATCTTCACTCATCACATCACCTCAATTGTTGCCAAGCCACCATCGGTGTCAACAACAGCAATCCGGATTAACTGGGCCTGATCCCGCAATCCACTAAAATCATCAATATCCGTACCACTGAACCAGCTTTGCGCGCCAAGCCCGCCAACAGCGTCGAACAATGACAGCCGACGCTCGATATCAAGATGGGCTGCGACATCATCAAGCAGCATCAATGGTGGCCGGCCCAAACGCCGTTGCTGCAGGCGGGCATGCGCCAGAGTGACGGCAATCAACAGCGCTTTCTGTTGGCCGGTTGAGGCCAGCACAGCCGGCGTTCCGGTTTGCAGATGCGTTGCTCCAAGCTCGCTGGCATGCGGACCTGGCATGGTTTTATCACCGCGCAGCCGGGCTTGCCGCGCTGCGGCCGCCACCTGTTCCTCAACGGCAAGGGCCGACATACTGGCAAGCCAGCTCTCAGTATCGCCCGCAAGGTCAAGGCGCGCGCCTGGAAAGCCGAACCATCCATGCTCCGCCTCAACATTCAGATCCTCGATCAGCGCCAATCTTGCCGCAGTAATAGCCACAGCCGTTTCAGCAAGCGTAAGCTCAAGCGCGGACAGCCAAGCATCATCACCGCGCCCCTCACTGAGCAGAACAGCGCGCTCACGCAGAGATTTTTCATATCGATTGGTGCGCGCAATATGGGCCGGATCGAACGCAATGACCAATCTGTCCAGAAACCGTCTGCGGGCTCCTGGGCTGTCCACAAAAACCCCATCCATCTGCGGGGTCAGCCAGGATGCCGATAACAGGGTACCGATTTCAGCCTGCGATACGGTATCACCATTCAGGCGCATGATCCTGCGCCCAGTCTCGGAATCTGGCGGAACACCCGTGCCGATCTGGCAGGGGCCATCCGATGACTGCATTGTTGCGGCAACGCCCCAGGCGCCGCTGGTGCCATGGCGGCCAAGATGCTCCGCGCGGGCACGGCGCATACCCCGGCCGGGCGCGAGAAGCGAGAGCGCCTCCAACAGATTTGTCTTGCCAATACCATTTGGCCCCAGAACAAGGACAGGTCCCGGTGAAATCTCGATCCGCGCATCCGCATAATTGCGAAAATCGTGGATGCTTATCGATGACAGAAACAGGCCGGGTGTGGTTGCTGGCGCTTCGTCCACTGCTTTCAAATTTTGCAAAACACCCGCCAAAGAACACTCACACCCGCATTGGCATCAGAACAAACAGGGTTGCCTCATCGCCCGGAGAGCGAACGAGGCTCGGCGATCCCTGATCAGCCAGCGCAAACTCAATCGTATCGCCCATCACCTGACCAGCAATGTCCATCAGGTAGCGCGCGTTGAAACCGATTTCCATTTCCGGACCATCATAACTAACTTCCAGTTCCTCAACCGCGCTGGACGCATCAGTGCTGCTTGCCGACAGGTTAAGGATGCCTGCCTGCAACTTCAGCTTCACCGAACGCGACTTTTCCGAGGAAATTGTCGACACACGGTCAACTGCCGCCGAGAACGCCGCCACATCAACCTGCATGATCCGGTCATTTCCCTGCGGGATGACGCGTGTGTAATCAGGGAATGTGCCGTCAATCAGCTTGCTCTTCAGGCGCACCGTTCCAAACCCAAATTCCGCCCGCGTGTCCGATAGCGAAATGGTGACATCACCCTCAAAATCATCAAGCAGCTTGCGCAATTCGGTGACCGCCTTGCGTGGCAGAATGATCGATGGCATTGCAGCGGCACCAGATGGCAGCGCCTGGCGTGTCATCGCCAGCCGATGTCCATCGGTAGCCACCGCACACAGATCGCCAGACTCCGCTTTATGCAGATAGATGCCATTCAAGTAATAGCGGGTCTCTTCGGTAGAGATCGCAAACCGGGTAGCGTCAATGAGATCACGAATGTCAGCCGCCGTGACGATGAAACTAACCGGCATCTCGGTAGCGCTGATTGCGGGAAAATCCTCGACTGGCAGGGTTGGCAGGCGAAAATTTGACCGGCCCGCGCTGATAGTTACATGGCCATCAGCGACCAAAAGCTCGACCTCGGCACCATCAGGCAGCTTGCGGGCAATGTCATACAGCATATGGGCTGATACCGTAGTCGTCCCATCAGTGGCAACCGAGCAGCCAACCTCTGTAGCAATATCCATATCCATGTCGGTCGCGGTCATTGCAAGTGTGCCATTGCGCGCTTCGAGCACAACATTGGCAAGGATGGGGATGGTATTGCGACGCTCAACAACAGACTGCACATGACCAAGTGGGCGCAAAAGACTCATACGATCTATGGTTAGTTTCATCAGCTTTCTCTTTGCTTCTCGTGACGGCTACAGGGCGGTTTTTACATTCACACACAGCACCCACCGGTCCAAGGGCACATCGGGCAATTTGAGACGCAACCCAATCAGACATAATCCCACAAAATATAGCATGAAATTAACAAACAAACATCAAAATATTGAGTTTTTGATGGGGGTTACATAGGCAATGAAACAGGCGATGTGGCAGGCAATGAAACAGGCGGTGAAATACCGACTCCCCAAGCCCCATCAAGCGGATGGGTGGCCAGTTTTCAAACCCATTTTATGCCTGTCAAGCAGATAGCAGGGATTTTAGAAGCTGAACATCCTCGGCCACTACCTGATCACTGTTGAGAAGGCCTTCGATGGTACGCACCGCATGCATCACCGTCGTATGGTCCCGCCCCCCGAATTGGCGGCCGATTTCAGGATATGAGAGCGACGTCAGGTTTTTCGCCAGAAACATCGCCACCTGCCGTGGGCGCGCAATGTTGCGCGCGCGTCGCGGTGAAAACATCTCGGCAACACGAACGCCATAATGCGAAGCCACCCGATTCTGGATTGCTTCGACGCTAATCTGTCGGCTGCTGGCGCGCAACAGGTCACTGAGCAGGTCAGCCGCGCTTTCGATAGTGATTTCACGCCCGATCAACATGGCGTGTGCGGCAATACGGTTCAACGCACCCTCGAGCTCACGAACATTGCTGGCGATGCGATGCGCCAGAAACTCCAGAACCTTGTCTGGAATCCTCACTTGCATCTGTTCAGCCTTTGCCTGCAGAATCCCGAGACGCAATTCATAGTCGGCCGGATGGATATCCGCCACCATGCCCCAGCCAAGCCGCGACCGCAGCCGCTCTTCCATCCCCTCAAGATCAGTTGGCGATTTGTCGGCCGAAACAATAACCTGACGCCCACCTTCGACCAGAGCGTTGAAGGTGTGGAAAAACTCATCCTGCGTTGATTCTTTACCGCTGATGAACTGCACATCATCAATCATCAAAACATCAACAGACCTGAATTGTTCCTTAAATGACATGGTGTCGCGAAACCGCAGTGCGCGGACAAACCTGTACATGAATTTTTCGGCAGATAAATACATCACCTTGCGCCCAGGCGATTGCTCGCGAATCTGCCAGGCAATGGCATGCATCAGATGCGTCTTGCCAAGGCCGACACCTCCATAAAGGAACAGGGGATTAAACGAGACCCGCTCGCTCTCCGCCGTACGTCGGGCAACAGCGAATGCCAACTCATTTGGCTTGCCAACAACAAAATTGGCAAATGTGTAGCGTGGATCCAGACCGGCGGTCAGATCGTCGCCCGCTGTTTCACTCGGCGCTTTACGGCCACCGGTTTCGGTAGCCTGCTGCACATTGTCCTTGCGTCTGTTTTCGGTGATGGCAGACGCAGCCAGTTTCACCTCAATCTGTTTTACACTGCCATGTTTTGCGCCATATTCCGCAGCAGAAATGACCCGCAACCGGTCCGCATATTGGCTACTGACACGGTCCCTGGCAAGAGATGATCCTGCTTCAAGGGTAAGCGTGCCATCCTGCAGACGACTGACGCGCAACGGCTTGATCCAATTTCGCCAGGCTGCATCACCGATATCGCGGCGCAACCGTTCAGTTACGCGGCCCCAGGCTTTTTCAAGGTCAGATGAGGATGTCTCGGTGCCAGAATTTGCGGGGCCCTGCATTCGTGGCTCCGCGCCACCAAAATCAGCCACACCATGAGGAGTCATATCATTTTCATGGTCAGCCGACATTGATCCCCCCGGATTCTGTTATGATTTGTTTTTCGGTACGTGATCGGGCGATCAGTATCTATGAATAGACAATACCGACTCTGGGGGACGCCACGCAAGATGCAGAACCAGCAGAATCGGAAAATAAAGTGGGCTGAAATGCAGTTATTTTTGTTGACACAATTTTGTCACGAAAACCGTCTCCAGTAGAACAAATCACTATTTTTCAACAGCCGAATCGGCAGCTTGTTACAAAGCGCTTGAAAAGCTGGATGCAAGTGCGCCTCTTTCGAACGGGCTGCGGCGACATGAGTTTGCGCCACTACCCGACCGGGTGAGCCCTTGGCAAAGAAAAAGGCCCTGATCTGTATGATCAAAGCCTCTGAACAACTGTCATGTCATCTCATGCCATCAGGAGCACCGTCAGACGATGCCCTATCCACAATGGACGCTAGGCGGCGAGCGCCTTCACCCGCGCAGCCAAACGCGAAATTTTGCGAGATGCCGTATTGCGGTGCAGAACTCCGCGCGTCACACCGCGCTGAAGCTCAGGTTGTGCTGTGCGAAGCGCCTCGCGGGCCGCCGCTGCGTCGCCCGACGCGATGGCGGTCTCGACCTTCTTCACGAACGTACGAATACGGCTCATGCGGGCACCGTTGATAACGGCTCTGTTGGCGTTGCGACGAATGCGCTTTTTGGCAGACTTGTGGTTGGCCATGGGGCGTCCGAATTCCTGTAAAATTCAAGCAAGATGCGGCTTTTAGGACGAAAAGCCAGCCACGTCAAGCCATTTCAACCAAATTTCCTGGCCGCACAACACCAAGTATCGCCATACCTCAAAATCAGGCAAAGACCAGAGCCGAGCGATCTCGGTTGCTCACCACTTCTAGCCCAAACCCTAACTGATGGCTCACCGCTGGCAGGTGGGACAGTAAAAGGTGCTGCGGCCTGATTGCACGATCGCCCTGATGCGGCTGTCACACCGCTGGCAGGCCTGACCCTCACGGCCATAAACAGCCAACTGTTGCACAAAATAGCCAATTTCACCGCCCGGTTGGACGTGGTCACGCAAGCTAGTTCCCCCTTCGGCAATCGCCCGTTGCAACACATCGCGGATTGCCGCAGTCAGACGTTGCGCCCGCCGCGCCTTGATCGAACCTGCTTTGCGGCGGGGAGATATGCCAGCATAGAACAGCGCCTCACACGCATAAATATTGCCAATTCCTGCAACAAGCTGTTGATTGAGCAGCGCCGTCTTCACCGGACCTGACCGATTCGCAAATGCGGCAGCCAGATAGGCCTCGGAAAACATATTGCCAAGCGGTTCCGGCCCCATCTGCGCCAGCATGGGATGAATTTCGTCACTAAACAGATCAATCCAGCCAAAGCGGCGCGGATCATTGAATACCATAAAATTTGTCGCCACCTCACCGTCCACTGGCGCCATCGCCAGCATAAAATGGTCATGCGCGCCCAATTTGGGCGGGCTGTCATGGAGTCGAATTGACCCTGACATGCCAAGATGCAAGAGCAATGTTTCCCGCCCATCCAGCGGCACCAGCAAAAACTTGCCACGCCGTTGCGGTGCGCCAAAAATTCGCCCTGTAAGCCTGTCAGCGAGCTTTTCGGGCAGCGGCCAGCGCAGGTCTGGTCGGCCAACATGGGCCGTTATGATGCGATGGTTTTCAAGTGCCGGCAGCAGCGCCAGTCGGACAGTCTCTACCTCGGGTAACTCAGGCATATGGGCGCCTCATCATCAGATTTCAGAATTTCTAGGTGAGAAAGAAGATTCACACTTTTCCACCTTTGATACTATATAGGCAGAGAAAACGGTAAATGCCCGCAAGGTGGCATTAACATAGGACAGCAAAGATGAACGACGCATTCCGGCAGGACAAATCAGGCGAGACATCGACCATTGATTTCGGATTCCGCACTGTTAACCGTGAGGACAAACAAGGGCTTGTCCGCGGCGTCTTTGACTCGGTCGCCGACCGTTATGATGTGATGAATGATCTGATGAGTGGCGGCATCCACCGGCTTTGGAAATCTGCCCTGATCGACTGGATGGCCCCACAGCCGCATCAGCATCTGGTTGATCTTGCCGGGGGAACAGGCGACATCAGCCTACGCTTTCTGCGCGCTGGTGGTGGCAGCGCGGCAATCAGCGATATCAATCACGCCATGCTGAACGCCGGACGGCGGCGGCGCGACATCATCAAATATCATGACAGGTTGAGCTGGTGCGTTGGCAATGCTGAAAGCCTGCCTTTCGATAATGGAGTCGCAGATTTTGTCACAATCGCCTTTGGCCTTAGAAATGTCACCGACCGGGAGGCCGCAATCGCCGAGGCACATCGTGTCCTGAAGCCGGGCGGCCGTTTCCTGTGCCTCGAATTCTCACAGGTCAAGAGCAGCACGTTGCAGCGCGTCTATGACGCCTGGTCCTTCAATGCTCTGCCACTGATGGGGCGGCTTGTCGCCGGTGATGCGGACAGCTATCGCTATCTCGCCGAGTCAATCCGCACTTTCCCCACGCCGGAAGTTCTGGCCGATATGTTCGCCAGCGCCGGCTTTGCCCAGATTAGAGTGCGCAGCCTTTCTGCGGGCGTTGCCTGCATCCATTCTGGTTGGAAGCTGGACTGATGCGGCCATCGCTCTGGCATACTGTTTTAGCTCTTTTCAGATTGCCGGCAATAGCCTGGCATCTCGGCAGAGCTGGTGTGCTGGGACATGTTGGGAGAATCACCCTGCTTCCGAACTGGATGCAGCGTTGCTGTCTGTTCCTCGACAAGCTGGTGCGATCCCGCACCGCAACAAAAGATGCGGGCAGTGCGCTCGCCGATGCGTTGCTCCGACTTGGACCGGGTTTTGTGAAATTTGGTCAGGCACTGTCAACACGCGCTGATCTCATCGGCCCAGAGATGAGCCTGTCACTGAGCCAATTGCAGGATCGTCTGCCAGCCTTTCATTCCTCCGTCGCCCATCGGCTTGTCGAGAGCGAGACCGATGCGCCAATGGCTGAGACCTTCGACGAATTTGCCAGCGAGCCAGTTGCGGCTGCTTCGATTGCGCAGGTGCACAGGGCTAGGCTATGCGATGGCAGAGAGGTGGCGGTCAAGCTGCTGCGTCCAAACATTGAACGGCGGATGCGCGCAGACACACTTCTGTTTTTTGCGCTTGCCAATATCATGGAGTGGGTGGCCCCGGGTCTGCGCCGTCTGAAGCTGGTGACAGCCGTAGAACAATTTGTCGAGATATCCGACATCGAGCTTGATCTGCGGATGGAGGCCGCCGCCGCTGGCCGATTGGCCGATAACTTACGCGATGATGAGGGCATTCATGTCCCTTGGGTCGATTTGGACCGAAGCACCTCGCGGATGCTGATCATCGAATGGATTGACGGGATTCGAATCGATGATGTGCCAGCCCTAAAGGCAGCCGGTCATGATATCCACCACCTGACTGAGGCGGCGGCAAACAGCTTTTTCAATCAGGTGTTCCGTGACGGTTTTTTTCATGCCGACATGCATCCGGGCAATATCTTCATTGCCCCTGACGGGCAACTTGTGCCGATCGATTTTGGCATTATGGGCCACCTTGATTTCACCGACAGGCTATTTCTGGCACGCTTGCTGATGGCCATGCTGGACCGCGATTATGATATGGTGGCAAAGTTGCATATGAATGCTGGCATGCTCGGTGAAGATGTCTCGCTACACCGGTTTGCCCAATCGGTGCGCGCTGTTGCCGACCCGGTGATGGGCAAAACCATCGGTGATGTGTCGCTGGGAACGGTGCTTGGCCAGATTTTCCAGCTTTCGACACGGTTCGAGATCGAGGTTCAGCCCCAGTTTAATTTGTTACAGAAAACAATGATGATGGCCGAGGGTGTCGCCCGTCAACTCAACCCTCATGCCGACATGTGGTCATTGTCGCGGCCACTGGCGATGCAATGGATGGGCGATCAAGCAGGCCTGACAAAACGGGCCGAGACCTTTCTGGAGGACGCCATGCTGGTTGCGTCACGTCTGCCACGTATCCTGAAAGAACTTGAAGAACGCCCGCACCAAACCCACCAGAATTCAAATAAAAACCTGCCTATTTTGCTGTCTACGCTGGCTCTCATCATTGCAATTGTCAGTTTTTTCACATAAATTCATTTTTTTGAAATATTGTGAAGGGGCGTCTCGTGTCACAGACTGATGTTGCAGCGCTGATTACAGCCCTTGGTGGGCGTGTGTCGCTGCAAACGCTACTGGGCGTTGGGCCAAGCGCGATTAGCAATTATCTGGCGAGGGGTGCGTTGCCGAACAGGGCGCGGCCACTAATCTGTCAGGCGTTACAGGAACGCGGCTACCAGATTGATCCCCAGAGCCTGCGCATCACCGCCCTGCCGGCGGTCAAATCCAGACAGGTGCAGTTACGCAGGATGCGGGGCGCCTCATTATTGCTGATTATTGGCGGTGGAATCGCCGCTTACAAGGCCCTGGAGGTGAGCCGGAGGTTGCAGGATCACGGCATCACGGTGACCGGTGTGATGACAAAGGCGGCACAACAATTCATTACCCCCCTCAGCCTCTCGGCGCTAACCGCGCAAAAGACCTACACGGATCTTTTCTCGCTGACTGATGAAGCGGAAATGGGGCATATTCGGCTGGCGCGGGAGACCGATCTGGTTCTAGTTGTGCCAGCAACGGCAAATCTGATGGCGCGCACGGCGCAAGGGCTGGCAGATGATCTGGCCACCACTCTGTTATTGGCCACCACAGCACCTGTTATCATGGTACCAGCGATGAATCCGGCGATGTGGGCTCATGCAGCTACACAGGCCAATCTGACAACACTTCGCAATCGGGGCGTTGAGATGATTGGCCCCGTGGCAGGTGATACCGCCTGCGGCGAGGAGGGTGAGGGCCGGATGAGCGAGCCTGAGGCCATCGTCACCGCAACATTGGCGAGGCTTGCGCGGGCGGACAGCACCGGTGATTTTGTAGGAAGGCATGCTTTGGTCACTTCTGGCCCCACTGTTGAACCACTTGATGCCGTCCGATTCATCTCAAATCATTCCTCGGGGCGTCAGGGACATGCCATTGCCACAGCGCTGGCCAAACGCGGGGCTGACGTAACGCTGGTCAGTGGACCCGTAAACATCCCCGACCCACCGGGGGTAGAGACAGTCCATGTCGAAACAGCCGAACAGATGCTTGCCGCCTGCCAGGCGGCGCTTCCTGCTGATATTGCCGTCTGCACAGCCGCCGTTGCCGATTGGCGGGCGCGGGATCAGGTCAGTGGCAAAATCAAAAAACGCCCAGGCACCACCATAGCACCATCCCTTTCGCTGACCGAAAACCCAGACATTCTGGCGCAGCTGTCATCCCATCCACAGCGACCCGAGCTGGTCATTGGATTCGCCGCCGAGACGAATGATCTGCAGGCAAATGCCAGCGAAAAGCTGCGGCGCAAGGGGTGTGACTGGATCGTTGCCAATCAGGTTTTGCCAGATGAAACAGGCGAGACAGTTTTTGGCAGTATGCAGAATAAAGTGTCGCTGATGACAGGCGATGGACAGGAAGAGTGGCCAATGATGCCGAAAACCGAGCTTGCAGACAGGCTTGTCCAGCGGATCATCGACACCATTGGAGCCGCGCATGCCAAATCCTGAAACACCATCAAATCTGATTTCCATTGCAATGAAACGATTGCCGCATGGCGTTGATATCGATCTGCCCTCCTATGCCACCGGCGGCGCAGCGGGCATGGATATCTGCGCGGCGATCACCGCCAACCTTACCCTTGGGCCCGGTGAGCGCCGGGCGGTTCCCTGCGGTTTTGCAATGGCCATACCGCCGGGGTTTGAGGCGCAGATCAGGCCGCGCTCCGGGCTGGCACTAAAACATGGTATCACTATCGCCAATGCCCCCGGCACGATCGATAGTGACTATCGCGGCGAAATTGCAGCGATTATGATCAACCTTGGCAGCGAGAATTTTATCATCACCCGTGGCATGCGCATTGCCCAGATGGTGATTGCCACGGTGACGCAGTGTCATCCGGTGGAAGTTGGCGACCTTGATGTTACGACAAGGGGAGCTGATGGGTTTGGATCAACAGGTGTCTGAGTGATGTTGAGTGACGCGGATTTAGAACGTTATGCCCGGCAGGTAATCATGCCGGATATGGGTGAGGCCGGCCAGGAGGCGCTTCTGGCGGCGAGGGTGCTTATTGTCGGAGTCGGCGGCCTTGGTGCGCCGGTCTTGCTGTATCTGGCCTCAGCAGGTATCGGCAGCATCACCATCATCGATGATGACATAGTCTCGCGCAGTGACCTGAATCGCCAGATCATCTATCAAACAGAGGATATCAGCAGCCAGAAGGTCAAGCAGGCAGCCGCGGCAGCCACAAAGCTGAACCCGGATATCACTGTCTCAACGCTTCCTGACAGGGCCACCATCGGCAATATCCGCAAACTTGTTGCCGCCCATGATATCATCGTGGACTGCTCGGACAATGTGGAAACACGCTACCTGCTTGGTGACACCGCGCACTGGGAAAAGACCCCTCTGGTCTTTGGTGGCGCCGTGCGCACCGAAGGCCAAGTTGCCGTTTTCCAGAGTGGTGTCGTCGGCTTTGAAGACAGCCCCTGTTTTCGCTGCGTGTTTCCGGCAATGCCTGATTCCAGTCAGGCGCCCGGGTGTTCAGAAGCTGGCATACTAGGGCCCGTAACAGGTGTCATCGGTTCAATGCAGGCCCTTGAGGTGGTGAAGCTCATCACCGGGATCGGCAGCGTGTTGATAGGTCGGCTCATGCTGTTTGACGGCTATAATGGTAGCATCATGGAAATAGCCACAAAAAAGCAACCCAAATGCCTGTGCTGCAGCGCAAAATGATCAGCGTGGAGACAAGCTAGAGCATCGCCTCTATGACACGATCAGGTGGGGTGTGGCCATCCCAGAATGTCTGGATATTGATAATAACCTTGTCACCCATCTCCAGTCGGCCTTCGATTGTGGCAGAACCGATGTGCGGCAATAAAACAACATTGGGCAGATCAATCAAGCCCTGCGGAATGTTGGGCTCATCCGAGTAGACATCAAGGCCCGCACCAGCGATTTGCTTTTCTGCCAGAAGGTCCGCCAATGCTTCCTCATCAACAACCTCGCCGCGCGAGGTGTTGACCAGATAGGCCGATGGTCGCATCAGTGCCAAACGCTCGCGGGACAAGAGTTGGTGTGTTGCCGGTGTGTGGGGGCAGTTGACACAGACAATATCAACACGCGAAAGCATTTGGTCAAGCGATTCCCAATAGGTTGCCTCAAGTTCGGCCTCTGTTTCCGGGTGCACTGCCTTGCGGTTGTGATAATGAATGGAGAGACCAAACCCACGGGCCCGGCGGGCAATCGCCTCACCTATCCTGCCCATGCCGATGATTCCGAGGCGCTTGCCATTGATCCGATGCCCGAGCATCCCTGTCGGTGACCATCCCTGCCAGCTGCCGGATCGAGCGCGCTTGTCGCCCTC
Organism: SAR116 cluster bacterium; assembly: GCA_004212735.1. GTDB lineage: Bacteria > Pseudomonadota > Alphaproteobacteria > Puniceispirillales > Puniceispirillaceae > MED-G116. The sequence goes on along the minus strand of SHBD01000001.1, from coordinate 87,354 downwards.
TGCAATCCGCCTTGGCACAGCAAGCATCAACGCCATTGCGACATCAGCTGTGTCTTCGGTCAGAACCCCCGGGGTATTGGTGACGGTAATTCCCCGCTGGCGGGCTGCAGCAAGGTCGATATGGTCAACCCCTGTGCCAAAGGACGCAATCAGCTTTAACTGATCACCTGCTTTGGAAATCAGCTCCGCATCAATCCGATCGGTGACGGTTGGCACAAGCACATCTGCCAACTTCACGGCCTCGATAAGCGCCTCTTGCGAAAGGGCCTCATCTATCTCGTTCAGCCTGGCATCAAACAACTCGCGCATGCGCGTTTCGATAGAATCGGGCAGCGTACGGGTCAGAATCACATATGGCTTCTTTTGACTCATATCCGTGTCTCTCGTCAGATTGGAACGAACGTCACTGGCGTCCGTAGAAAAAAAATACTACCTTGTCTACACTCAGACCGGTCATGTTGACCTCTGGTCACACTACGATTTGAATCTGCAATAATTTTACCGAAAAGACTACCAGAACCGGCTTATCATGAAAAAACATTTTCAGTTCTCCCTACTTCTTTTGTCACTCGCACTTGGTGCCTGTCTTATCGCCATGGGATGTTTCTTGGTGGCTGCCGGGCCATCTCTGGCGCAGGAAGCAAAGCTGACAGTGAGGGGCAGCGGACTGCCGGTGCCGCGTTATGTGACGTTGAAATTCAACGAGGTTAACATGCGCGCTGGACCGGGCCGTGAATATCCGGTCCTCTGGAGTTACAGCAAGACCGGCCTGCCTTTATTGGTCGAGGCGGAATTTGGTGTGTGGCGCAAGGTGGTTGATCATGAGGGAACAACCGGCTGGATGCGCGGCTCAGTGCTCTCATTGCGCCGTATGGCGCTGGTCACTGATGGATCAGCAAAAATACATAACAGTGCGAGTGAGAACAGCAATGTGATCGCCATTGCCGAGAGAGATGCTCTGCTGGAACTGCAAGCCTGCCCATCCAGTATGTGTAAGGTGGCAAAAGACGATGTGCGGGGATGGATGAAGCGTGACGCGCTCTGGGGTGTACTTGCGACCGAGGTGCTTGATTGACCCTCGTCATGAAAAGCCCCCAACCACCACTTATCATAAAAGAAAGGGCGCTCCGATAAAGCCGGAACGCCCTTCATGTGTCACAACTAATCAATCACTGGCAACCAATCACTGGCGAACAGCCACTGACGAACAGCCTAGGCAATGTCAAAGCGATCATTATTCATCACCTTGACCCAAGCATTGACAAAATCACTGCGGAATTTATCAGCCGCATCGTCGCTGGCATAAACTTCCGAGAGCGCGCGCAGCTGTGAATTTGAGCCAAACACCAGATCAACGCGAGTGCCCGTGCGAACAGTCTTGCCGCTGGCACGATCCACTCCGGCATAGCCGTTCTTGTCGGTTGGTTTCCAGTCAACATCCATGCCAAGTAAGGTCGTAAAGAAATCATTCGACAGCTGGTCCGGATTATCAGTGAAAACGCCATGGCCGTCTGAGCTGATGCCAAGTGAGCGCATACCGCCAACCAACACCGTCATCTCTGGCGCTGTTAGGCCAAGCAGGTGAGCCTTGTCGAGCAGCATCTCCTCTGGGCTGACTGAGAAATCCTCACGCAGATAATTGCGGAATCCATCTGCTTCCGGCTCAAGTACGGCGAAGGACTCGACATCAGTGTCTTCCTGCGTTGCATCACCACGGCCAGGGGTGAACGGCACGGACAAACCGGACGCCTGTTCAATGCCAACATTGCCGGCAAGAACAATCACATCCGCAACCGATGCGCCTGTGGCGTCAGCAATTCCCTCAAGGACACCCAGAACGCGGGCAAGCTGCTCTGGCTTGTTCGCCTCCCAATCCTTCTGCGGGGCAAGACGGATCCGCGCACCATTGGCGCCACCACGCATATCGGTCCCTCGGTAGGTCGACGCGCTGGCCCAGGCTGTTTCAACCATTTCCTGAATGCTGAGACCGCTTTTGACGATCTGCGCCTTCACCGCTTCCGCATCGTAGCTGCTATTGCCAGCCGGGATGGGATCCTGCCAGATCAGAACCTCTTCCGGCACCTCGGGGCCCATGTAGCGGTTACGCGGCCCCATGTCACGGTGCAGAAGCTTGAACCAGGCCCGCGCAAAAGCATCAGCAAACTGATCTGGATTGGCGTGGAAACGCTCCGAGATTTCCCGATAGCTCGGGTCTTCGCGCATTGCCATGTCAGCGGTTGTCATCATTGTCGGCACCCGCACGGACGCATCCTCGGCATCAGGTGCCAGATCATCCGCCTTAGGGTCAACAGCGTGCCAGATATGCGCACCAGCTGGACTTTTTGTCAGCTCCCACTCATAGCCGAGCAACAGGTCGAAATACCCGTTATCCCATGCGATGGGGTTGGCCGTCCAAGCTCCCTCAATGCCACTTGTGATAGTGTCACGACCTTTGCCGCTGCCATGGGTGCTGATCCAGCCGAGGCCCATCTGTTCCATCGGCGCTCCTTCAGGCTCAGGCCCAACAAGCGCCGCATCACCCGCACCATGCGCCTTACCGAAAGTATGGCCACCCGCGGTGAGCGCAACGGTCTCCTCGTCATTCATAGCCATCCGCGCGAAAGTTTCGCGAATGTCTTTGGCGCTGGCGAGTGGATCGGGATTGCCATCTGGCCCTTCAGGATTCACGTAGATCAGGCCCATCTGAACCGCGGCCAGAGGGTGAGCAAGGTCTCGGTCGCCGCTGTACCGGCTGTTGCCAAGCCAGTCTGTCTCGATGCCCCAATAGATATCTTCCTCCGGCGCCCAGATGTCAGCGCGGCCACCACTGAAGCCAAATGTTTTGCCGCCCATGGACTCGATGGCAACATTACCTGCCAGAATCATCAGGTCAGCCCAGCTGATATTCTTGCCGTATTTTTGCTTGATCGGCCACAACAGTCGGCGAGCCTTGTCAAGATTACCATTGTCGGGCCAGCTGTTCAGCGGCGCAAAACGCTGTGCCCCCGTACCACCGCCACCACGGCCATCTGCGGTTCTATAGGTTCCTGCTGCGTGCCAGGTCATACGGATGAAAAACGGTCCATAATGCCCATAATCTGCTGGCCACCATTCCTGCGAGTCTGTCATCAGATCATTCAGATCCTGCTTCAGCGCCTTGTAGTCAAGCGCATTGAAGGCTTCAGCATAATCAAAATCCGGATCCATCGGATCAGCCTTTGCAGGGTGCTGATGCAGGATGTTGAGGTTGAGTTGGTTAGGCCACCAATCCCGGGTTGTGGTGCCGCCAGCAGCTGCATTCGTCAAAGCCCCATGCATTACGGGGCATCTGTTTTCACCATCCATGATCGTCTCCAGTTTATGGGTTGTTTCAACGGTTTTGATTAACAATCTCTCTCTTCAAAACAGCACAAATTTGGGGCGCGCGTCAAGCAGTTTGGAATCAGTTTAAACTAAAAAAACCGCTCGGCATCGCGCAAGCAAGGGCAATGCCAGGAACAGTGTCGAATTTTTTAACGTAATCGGATGTTAATGGTTACATCAACAGACTGAATTTCATGTCCGTCAGGTGCTTTGGGCAAACTGTTTAGGACAACATGGTCTGCCGGGATATCGATTAGACGATCAGCATCTGCATCATAGAAGTGATGATGATGATCCACATTTGTGTCAAACAGGCTGTATTCATTATGCACTGTCACCCGCCGTAACAAGCCGGCATCGGTAAATTGGTTCAGGGTATTGTAGACGGTACCATCTGCCATCTGTACGCCGGAGTCCCGGATTTCCGCACTCAAACTCTCAGCTGACACATGGCGATGGCGTCCATCAAGGAGCAATCGGGCAATGGCAACGCGCTGGCGAGTGGGGCGTAGCCCGGCACACCGCAACATGTCTTCCAAAGTCATCTGATCGCAGTCGGTCATCTCTTACGCCCATCCAGTTGATCGGTTGCCATCTTTTTACCCTCTTTGGACTCTTGCCCTTGGTAGAAAGTGATGCGCATGGGCAGGATTGTCAATATTGGCTTGGCTTGATGCCGCTTTTCATGCTTTTTATAGGCTCATCAATTGCGTTTGATTAAAGGGACCGATCATGGCACCACGAGACCAGAACAAATTTACCTATGACGAGTTAATAAGCTGTGCGAAAGGTGAGATGTTCGGACCCGGCAACCCCCAGTTACCACTGCCGCCAATGTTGATGTGTGACCGGATCACCAACATTCAGGAAGCGGGCGGCCTGTTCGACAAGGGTGAGATAGATGCCGAATTCGATCTCAATCCCGATCTCTGGTTTTTCCCCTGCCATTTTGACGGTGATCCAGTCATGCCGGGTTGTCTTGGCATGGATGCGCTGTGGCAGTTGGTCGGCTTCTTTCTAGGTTGGGCTGGCGGCGAGGGACGCGGCCGTGCCCTGTCTGTGGGAGAAGTTAAGTTTACGGGCCAGATTCTGCCGACCAACAAGCTCGTTACATTTCGTCTGGATATGAAGCGCGTTATCATGCGCCGGCTTGTCATGGGAATCGCTGACGGTAAGGTTCTGTGTGATGGCGAGGTCGTGTTCGAGGCCAATGACATCCGTGTTGGACTCTTCAAACCCGAAGGAGAATAAAATGCGCCGCGTTGCGATAACAGGTATCGGCATCGTCTCGTCAATCGGCAATAATGTTGCTGAAGTGACCGAGTCGCTGCGCCATGGAAAATCAGGCATTGTTGCCGCAGCCGACTATGCTGAACTCGGTTTCCGAAGCCAGGTCCACGGATCTGTCAAAATGGATGTCACCGAACATATCGACCGTAAGCAGATGCGCTTCATGGGCGAGGGCGCGGCCTATGCAGTACTGGCCATGGAACAGGCCATCGCTGATGCCGGGCTTGAAGAAGACGAGGTATCGAACCCACGCACGGGGCTAATCGCCGGCTCCGGCGGGCCATCAACAGCAAACATGCTAACGGCATTTGATACGACGCGGGAAAAGGGACCAAAGCGCGTTGGCCCCTATATGGTGCCGCGTTGCATGTCATCGACCGTGTCTGCCTGTATCGCGACTTTCTTCAAGATCAAGGGACTGAATTATTCGATAACCTCAGCCTGCTCCACATCAGCGCATTGCATTACCTCGGGTGCCGACGCCATTCGTAGCGGCAGTCAGGATATTGTTTTTGCCGGTGGTGGCGAGGAGCTTCACTGGACTCTTTCGGTGCTGTTTGACGCCATGGGCGCCATGTCATCCAAATATAATGACACGCCAGAAAAGGCGTCACGCGCCTATGATGCTGACAGAGATGGTTTCGTGATCGCTGGCGGCGGCGGCATGGTCGTGCTTGAGGATATGGATCGTGCCATCGCCAGAGGCGCCAAAATCTATGCAGAGCTGGTTGGCTATGGTGCGAATTCGGATGGGCATGACATGGTTGCCCCATCCGGCGAGGGAGCGGTGCGCTGTATGGAGCTTGCTCTCGCTGGTTTTGACGGTAACGCGCTCATCGATCAGGTAGATTATATCAACGCGCATGGCACTTCGACACCGGTTGGCGACGTCAAGGAGTTAGACGCCGTCCGCGAAGTGTTCGGCCCCCGTGGTTATCTGCCAGTCGTCACTTCGACAAAGTCTCTAACCGGGCATTCACTTGGTGCGACTGGTGTCCAGGAAGCCATTTACACGATGATCATGATGCAAGAGGGTTTCATCGCTGCCTCAGCCAATATCGACACCCCCGATGCGGCCATTGGTGACATCCCGGTTCCCACAAACCGGATCGACGATGCCGAGATTACGCTGGCGCTGTCAAACTCGTTCGGTTTTGGTGGCACCAATGCCACTTTGGCGTTGCGGAAGATCTGAGTATGTCTGACGTAACCGGAAATCTTCTCGCCGGAAAGCGCGGCCTGATTATGGGCGTTGCCAACGAACGCTCAATTGCCTGGGGTATTGCGGCGGCGGCGGCGGCACAAGGTGCCGAGCTTGCCTTTTCCTACCAGATGGAGGGCTTTGGTAAACGCCTCCAACCGCTGGCAGCCTCGATCAATTCAGACACTCTGATCGAATGCGATGTTGCGCATGACGGTGCGGTTCAACGCTGTTTCGAGACACTGGCGGAGCGCTGGGAGACAATTGATTTTGTCGTCCACGCGCTTGGTTTTTCAGACAAAAATGAGCTGAAAGGCCCGTATCTGGACACCAGCCGCGAGAATTTCACCAACACCATGATGATTTCTGCCTTTTCCTTCACCGAAACGGCGCAGTGTGCGCGCAAGATGATGCCAGATGGCGGCGCCCTGCTAACCCTGAGCTATATCGGTGCGCAACGAATCGCACCAAATTACAATGTTATGGGTGTGGCCAAAGCGGCGCTGGAGAGTTCAGTGCGCTATCTTGCTGTCGATCTTGGCGGTGAGAATATCCGGGTCAATGGGCTGTCTGCTGGACCGATGAAAACCCTTGCTGGTGCGGCAATCACCGGCGCGCGGCACATCTATCGCCACTCCGAGGAGGCAGCCCCCCTCGGCCGCAATCCAGACATTCACGAGGTTGGTAAATCCGGTCTGTATCTGATTTCAGACCTCTCATCTGGTGTGACTGGCGAAACCCATTTTGTCGATGGCGGCTTCAATACCGTCGGTGTACCGCGCGAACTTTAGCCGTTGCCGAGCTGGTTGCGTTCCCATGCCAACGCCGAGCGCACGATGCCATCAAGATCATCAAGCTGCGGTTGCCAGCCAAGCCGGTTGCGTAGGCGCGTCGAATCAGCAACCAGTGCCGCCGCATCGCCAGCCCGCCTCGCTGCCATCTCGACATTCAAATTGGTGCCTGAGAGGCGAGCCACCGACTCTAGCACCTGATGTACCGAGCTCCCTTTACCATAACCACAATTCAGCGTAAGCGATCCGCCTCCGCCCAAGAGATGCTCTAGAGCTGCCATATGCGCGGCAATCAGATCGGTGACGTGAATATAATCTCTGATACAGCTACCATCATCGGTTGGATAATCTGTTCCAAACACCTGCATCACGTCGCGTTGGCCAGTGGCCACCTCAAGCGCCACCTTGATCAGATGGGTTGCTGGCTTTGATAACTGTCCTGCACGACCAGCAGGATCCGCGCCAGCGACATTGAAATAGCGTAGCGCCACATAGGACAGATCGTGTGCCTTTGACGCGTCACCAAGAATCTGTTCGGACATCAGCTTTGATGTGCCGTAGGGATTTTCCGGCCAGCAGCCAGCCTCCTCACCAATCAGGCTCTCATCCTGATTGCCATAAACAGCGGCTGTTGAAGAAAAAATGAAGCGCCCAACACCGGCATTTACGCATGCCTTGATCAGCCGCGCCGTACTGACCGTGTTGTTGAGGTAATATTTCAAGGGATCAGCAACAGATTCTGGAACCACGATTGAGGCAGCAAAATGAGCCACCGCGTCAATTTTATGGTCTGCAAACAATCTGTCAGTAACCTCTCTATCACCCACATTGCCGCGGATTACAGGCACGCCAACAGGGACAAGCTGTTCATGGCCAGTGGAAAAATCGTCAAGAATTAAGGGGGAATGCCCAGCATCCAGAAGCGCTAGCACCATGTGGCTGCCAATATAGCCGGCACCACCTGTCACCAATACATTCACTCTGTCAGTCATCCCAACAACCTTGTGCCCCAATCGAGGCGGGGACGCGTTTATAACCCGCCCCAGCAATACTCATCAACAACGGACCCGTCTAGGCAGCGTCGCCTTCCTCTGGCTTGGCCGCTTCAAGATCGGCGCCTGTCTCCTGGTCGACACGTTTCATCGACAGTTTCACTTTGCCGCGATCATCAAAGCCGATGACCTTGACCTTGACCTCGTCACCTTCCTTGCAGATGTCCGTCGTCTTTTCCGTTCTGCCATCCTGCAGTTCAGAGATATGAACAAGGCCATCCTTTGCCCCAAGGAAATTCACAAAGGCACCGAAATCAACCGTTTTGACAACCTTGCCATTATATATGACGCCAAGCTCAGGCTCCGCAACAATGTCACGAATGCGGGCGACCGCTGCTTCACCAGACGTTCCTGTTACGGCGGCGACCTTGACTGTGCCATCATCATCGATGTCAATTTTAGCACCTGTTGTCTCGCAGATTTCACGGATGATCTTGCCGCCAGGACCGATAATATCACGAATCTTATCAACAGGAATCTTCATCGTGGTGATCTTTGGCGCGCTGTCAGCAAGGCCGTCTCTTGCAGAGTTGAGAGCCTTGGCCATTTCATCAAGAATATGGATGCGGCCTTCCCGCGCCTGCTCCAGCGCAATCTCCATGATTTCCGCAGTGATCGAGGTGATCTTGATATCCATCTGCAGCGAAGTAATACCCGCATCAGAACCAGCCACCTTGAAATCCATGTCACCAAGATGATCCTCGTCACCCAGAATATCCGACAGGACCGCAAAATCTTTGCCTTCCTTGATAAGGCCCATGGCAATGCCGGCGACAGGCCGTGCCATCGGCACACCAGCGTCCATCAGTGCGAGTGACCCACCACAAACCGTTGCCATAGAGGACGAACCGTTTGACTCGGTGATTTCTGAGACCAGACGAATAGTGTAGGGAAATTCATCCTTGACCGGCAGCAGTGGCCGAATGGCGCGCCACGCCAGCTTACCATGGCCAATCTCACGACGTCCCGGAGAGCCGACACGCCCCGCCTCACCAACTGAGTATGGTGGAAAATTGTAATGAAGCATGAAATTAGAACGGCTTTCACCAACCAGCGCATCAATGATCTGCTCATCCTGGCCCGTGCCAAGCGTTGCTACGACCATTGCCTGTGTCTCACCACGTGTGAACAGAGCAGAGCCATGCGCCCGTGGCAGAAAACCAGCTTCGGCAACAATCTGCCGGACGGTTTTTGTGTCGCGCCCATCGATACGGGTGCCCGTTTTCAGGATGGCGCCCCGAACAACATCTGCCTCAAGTGATTTGACAAGCCCACCAACCAGCACGGAGTCATGCTGGTCACCAAGTTTTTCCTTGGCAACGGAACGAACCTCGGCAAGTGCTGCCTGCCGTTCAGTCTTGTCAGCAATCTTGTAAGCTGCCTCAAACTGATCCGTAAAACCAGCCAGCACCGCCTGAATTTCAGATTTTTCGTCTGGCTCCTCTGGAAGAGCACGTGGCTCCTTAGCGCATGACTCGGCCAGATCAATGATCGCGTCAATGACTGGCTTAATTGATTTATGACCGAAATTCACGGCACCGAGCATGACTTCCTCGGACAACTCCTTGGCCTCTGATTCGACCATCAACACACCTTCATGCGTGCCAGCCATAACGAGATCAAGTTCAGAGCTGTCCATCTGATCAACAGTCGGGTTCAGCACATATTCGCCATCAATCCAGCCGATGCGCGCAGCGGCGATTGGACCAAAGAACGGCACACCTGACAATGTCAGCGCCGCGGAGGCACCAATCATCGCCGCAATGTCTGGGTTGTTTTCCATGTCATGCGCCAACACCGTACAGATGACCTGTGTTTCACATTTGAAATTACTTGGAAAAAGCGGGCGGATGGGCCGGTCAATCAGGCGGCAGACAAGCGTTTCATTTTCTGAAGGGCGGCCTTCACGCTTAAAGAAGCCACCTGGAATTTTACCGGCAGCAAATGCCTTTTCCTGATAATTTACTGTCAGCGGGAAGAAATCTTGCCCGGGCTTGGGGCTATGCGCGGCAACGGCGGTACAAAGCACCGAGGTGCCTCCGAGGCTCACCATGACGGCGCCGTCGGCCTGACGGGCCACCTTGCCTGTTTCCATAACAAGCGGTGTGCCGCCCCAATCAAGTTCTTTGCGGAAAATTTTGAACATAAATTCTATCTCTCTCGTACGTTCTGTTCAGGGCATAGCAATAGCCAGAGGAACATCATTGATCCACCGGCAGGAAAGGGGTGTTTTGGGGTGATGTGGTCAAATCTCTGTCTGATTCGAACCTCTGGGCACCCGCACACGTCAAATGGGCCCTGCGTCTTTTTTGACTTCCCTTGAATCTCGCGCCTTTTTGGCACGACAGAGGCAAAAATGCAAACAAAGAAATGTTATCAAGCCACCCTGTATGATCTCACCGGACACTGGAAACCCGGTCTGCCTCGCAGGGTAGCTTTTAAGTGGGGATTCTGTGATGCCCGTTTACCGGCGCAGTCCGAGCTTCTCAATCAATGCCTTATAGGCTGCAACGTCACCGGCTTTGATGTAATCAAGTAGATTACGGCGCTGGCCAACCATTGATAGAAGTCCGCGGCGCGATCCAAAATCTTTCTTATGGGTTTTCAAATGTTCAGTCAGATTGTGGATGCGCTCTGAAAGAATGGCGACCTGCACTGCGGCTGATCCTGAATCCTGTTCAGTCTTGCCAAATTCCTTGATGAGTTTAGCTTTGCGTTCATTTGTTATCGACATCAAAACCTCCTTTGGGTTTTCCACCGTGAAAGGGTGGATCAAAAGTTAAACACGCGGACGGGGCGTAATTCACCAGCCTTGACCGTCACCAGCGCGATAGGCTGCTCACCACAAAGGGCAATTGCAACCGCATCTGGCTGGAGCGACGCAAACCGGGCCTGTGCTGTAGCGCTGGCCATGGAAAGCGGCTGTCCGTGGTGGAACTTGGCAGCCTCGTCCTCTGAAATGGGTAACGCCGGGATGTCGTCCAGCGCACTCACAACAGGGTGCATATGCTCGAAAGCGGCCGGACTATGCTCCAAAGTTTCAAGAAAATCCAGTGAAATCGACGACGTTTCGGTGAAGGGGCCAACAGCAAGCCGACGCAGCATCGTCACATGCCCCACCGTGCCCAGCCGTAGGGCCATATCGCGCGCCAGCGACCGAATATAAGTTCCCTTGCCGCAGGTTACATGGAAGGTTGCGGCCTCCGCAGACAGCGCCTCGAGTGAAAGCGTGTCTACATAGACCGAACGCGGTTCCATTTCCGGCATTGCCGCGAGCTCTGACGATTGTTCCAAACCGTCAGAATCGGCTGACCGCACTGCCTTGCGCGCCAGTTCATAGGCGCGTTTGCCGTCAATCTTGATTGCCGAAAATGCCGGCGGTGCCTGCAGGATGTTGCCAGTAAACTCGGGAATAACGGTCGCGATCGCTGCCTGCGTGGGGCGTAGTGGCGATGTCTCAACAACATCACCCTCCAGATCTTCGGTCGTTGTTTGCGTGCCCCAGGTGACAGTAAAAGCGTATGATTTCGCTCCGTCCATCGCATAGGAGACAGTCTTCGTTGCCTCGCCCAGCGCGATCGGCAGAACACCGCTTGCCAAAGGGTCAAGTGTGCCGCCATGCCCAGCCTTGGCCGCGTTAAACACCCGGCGAACGATGGCAACGGCCTTGGCAGAACTCATGCCAACGGGCTTATCAAGATTGACCCAGCCATGAACGGGCTGGCCACGCCTCTTCGCCATCCAGTCTCCATTTGCGGAAAACCCGCGCTATTGCCGCAGATTGTTGAAAACGGTGTTGATCCTCTGGGCCGTCTCAAAACTCTCATCAAGCAGAAATTTCAACCGCGGCGCACGGCGCAGATGCACTTTTGAGGCCACAAGCTTTTGCAACAATGGTGCAATCCGGTTCAACGCTGGCAGGACGACATCCGCATTCACTCCGCCAAGCGGCATGGTATAGACCCGCGCATTTCCAAGATCGGGGCTGACGGAAATCTCTGAAATAGTGATTGACACATTTTCCAGATCGGACTCGAAGAAATCTTCACGCGCCAGTATCTCCGATAGCGCATGGCGCAACGACTCACCAACACGCAATTGCCGCTGACTCGGGGCTTTGGCGGATCGGTTCGATTTACTGGCCATCGCTAACAGCTTTCTAAATGTTGACCGCAACCAACAATGTGGTCCCGATCAGGCTTATCCATGGGTTTGCCGACTCTAATCGAGAGTTCTGGCAACCTCGCGCAGCTCGAAACATTCAATCACATCCTTTTCCTGGATGTCTGAATAATTTTCAAACGCCATACCGCACTCAAAACCCTCACGCACTTCCTTGACCTCGTCCTTGAAGCGTTTCAGCGTTTTCAAAGATCCCTCATGGACCACAACATTATCACGCAGCAAACGTACCTTGCAGCCGCGTTTGATGACGCCCTCGGTCACCATACAACCAGCCACCTTGCCAACTTTCGACACGCCAAAAACCTGACGGATTTCGGCATAACCGATGAAATCCTCCTGCGTATCCGGGCTGAGCAAACCGCCCATGGCGGCTTTCACTTCATCAATCAGCTCATAGATGATTGAATGATACCGAATCTCGACCCCATCCCGCTTGGCCAAATCGCGGGCCTGCGGAATCGCCCGGACATTGAAGCCGACGACGATGGCGTTTGACGCTGCCGCAAGCGAGATATCTGACTCGCTCAACGCACCAACGCCTGCAGAGAGCAGCCTCACCTTGACTTGCTCAGTTCCCAGCTTTTCCAGTGCGACCCGGATTGCCTCAAGCGAGCCATGCACATCGGTCTTGATCACCACGGGCAATTCCTCAGCCTCACCAGCGGCAATGGCAGACAGCATCTGCTCAACAGATCCGCGCGCGCCCTGTGCCGCATCACGATCCCTGTTGCGCCGGGTACGGTATTCCGCAATTTCACGCGCCCGCGCCTCAGTCTCGACAACGACACAGGCATCACCGGCCATGGGCGTACCATTAAGACCCAGGATCTCCACCGGCTGACCCGGCCCCGCTGTTTCCAGATTCTGACCACGGTCATCAAGCAGCGCGCGAACACGCCCACTTTCAGCGCCGATGACGAAGATGTCGCCCCGCTTGAGTGTGCCACGCTGAACAAGCAAGGTTGCAACAGAACCACGACCCCGCTCCACCTTCGCCTCGATGACAACACCCTCGGCATTGCGGTCCGGATTGGCTTTCAACTCCAGCAGCTCGGCCTGCAGCATGATCGCTTCCTCAAGCTTGTCCAACCCCAGCCCCGTATGCGCTGAGACATCAACACACAAAACATCTCCACCAAAATCCTCTGTGATGATTTCATGCTGCAGCAGATCATTGCGAACCCGCTTTGGATCGGCCTCGGGTTTGTCACATTTGTTCACTGCCACGATGACTGGACAACCCGATGCCTTGGCGTGATTGATTGCCTCGATGGTTTGCGCCATCACCGAATCATCAGCCGCAACGACGAGCACAACAATGTCGGTGATGTTGGCACCCCGAGAGCGCATTTCGGTGAAGGCTTCATGGCCCGGCGTATCGATGAAGGTGATTGTGTTGCCGCTATTGGTCTTGATCTGATAAGCGCCGATATGCTGGGTGATGCCCCCGGCCTCACCTGTGGCAACATCAGTTGCCCGAATGGCATCAAGCAGGCTTGTCTTGCCATGGTCGACATGGCCCATCACGGTCACAACAGGTGGCCGTGGCTGCATCACTTCGTTGCCATCCTCGTCACCGGAAAGGCCAATCTCGATGTCGGATTCAGAAACACGTTGAACCTTGTGTCCAAGCTCGTTGGTGATCAGTTCCGCTGTTTCACCATCAATAGATTGGGTTGCAGTTGCCATGATCCCCAGCTTCATCAGCTCTTTGACCACGTCAGCGGTGCGCTCTGCCATTCTGTTGGCAAGTTCACCAACGGTGATAGAGTCGGGGACGATGACCTCACGAACCTGCTTGACCTGCGGCTGATCCTCGCGCATCCGTGCCTTTTCACGTTGCCGTTTGACGGACGCCAGCGAACGTTGCCGACGATCATCACCTGACAACGCTTGGGTAATCGTCATCTTGCCAGACTGCCGGCGGCCAGGACCATCACGGCGAACCGCCGGGGTGCGCCGGGGTGCCATTTCCTCGGCTGCTTTGCGGCGGCGATTGAATGTTTCACCAGCACCCTCAGGGCCGGAAGGCGGTGTTCGTCCGGTGTTCGGTGCTGCCGACTCAGGTGTCTGGCGACGGACATTTTCCTCTGCCAGCTTACGCGAGGCATCCTCGCGACGTTTTGCTTCCTCAGCCTCAATCTCACGAAGCTCGGCCAGTTCCGCCGCACGGCGGGCCTCAATCGGATCAAGCGGCACCTTCGGTTCGGCCGGAACTGCCTCAGCAACGACAGGCGCTTCCAGATCAGCCGTTGGCTCCTCGGTTGCGAACGGTTCCTCAGCCGGGGCCATCGGTTCAGCAACGGGCTTTTTCAGACTTTCAAGTGCTCGAGCGCGGGCCGCGCGCTCCTGCGCCGTGAGCTTATCATCTGCCGGGCTCGCGGCCGGCGTTGCGGGTGCAGCGGTTTCCACCGGCTCTACAACTGGTGCCTCGGCCTCGGGACGCGGCGTGCCGCCACGCTGCGGGGCAGCAGGTGCACGCTTACGCCTGACCTCAACCTGAACAGTTCTGCGGCCAGCACCAAGCGATGGGGCACCACGAAGCTGACCGGCATCAATATTGCCGAGCGTCAGCTTACCGCTCGATAAGCTCAGTTTTTTTGTTTTGCTGCTCTCGTCACTCATTTCTGACCCTTTCATGACATGATCACGTCCGACACAAAGCCGATACCGCATATCGCTGCCATTAACTCTGGCTAGGTGATACACCCGTCAGGCTGCTGATTACAACCCGCAGAGGCGTAAAACCCTTCCATTCGTGCTATCTCTAGATGCAGATTCCTGCATAAATTCTCTTGAGCCTTATGCTCCGGCCTAAGAAGGCCGGCAAAAGCCAGCGATTCGCGGCCACAAATCTGGCCTATTTCGGATGCTGACAGGCAGTTTGTTACCCAACTCGTACCAAGTCTGCTTTGCAGGCGTCGTGCTTCCCGCTCGGAGGCGTCCGGTGAGATGAGCAGCCCGGCGCATTGTCCACCAGCAAGCAGCTTTCCAGCACCACCAATCAATAGCCCAGCGCGCCGGGCCATACTGGCACAGGCGATCACACGATCTCGCATGAGGTGCTTGATACGATCTATTTCAGCGTCAATCTCGCCGAAACCGGCGCCAATCGTACGGGTGAAATGACCCTTCTTCACGGCTTTTTGCAGCGCCGCCTTATCCGCGGCGATCCACGCGCCGCGTCCCGGCAGCTTTTCCGCAAGATCGAGAATCGCCGCGCCATCCGGCCCGGCCACAAATCTAAGAAGATTGTGACGGGGTAGGGTTTTTCCAGTTGCGATACAGGTGCGCTCTGACATGCGGTCTGGCTCTCATGACCTAGCTGTCGGCAACATCGGCGTCCGCCGAGTCACCCTGCTCTGCGGCGGGCTCTGCCTTGTCATCCTCATCGTCAAACCAGTGCGCGCGCGCTGCCATGATGATATCGCCTGCCTCAGCATCGTCAGTCAGCTCATGCTCGGAAAGAATCTCGATGAGCTCCTCATTGTCGAGATCAGCAAGATCATCCAGTGACCTTACATTGGCCTCTGCCAACGTCAGCAACATGCTAAGGCTGATATATTCAAAGCTGCGCAGATCATCCGCAACTTTCATGTCATCAAGTGCCTTGTTGATGCGCTGCGCTTCCTGATCGACATATTCCACAGCTCGGTTCTGCAACTCGCCGGCAATACCCTCATCAAACCCTTGAATGTTTGCCAGCTCCTCGACCGGTGTTTCCGCAATTTCCTCTGGCAGCACAAAACCTTCGGCAACAAGAAGATGCGCGATGACATCATCAATATTGAGGGCTTCGATAAAGCGGGCAGACCGTGTCCTAAACTCTTCTTGACGACGCTCTGACTCCTCAGCCTCGGTCAGAATATCAATATACCAGCCCGACAATTGCGAGGCGAGGCGGACATTCTGTCCCCGGCGGCCAATGGCGAGGCTGAGTTGATCGTCGGGAACGACAACCTCCATTCGGCCTGCCACCTCATCCATGACAACCTTGGCAACCTCGGCCGGAGCCAATGCGTTGACCACAAAGGCTGCAGGTTCCTCGGTGTAGGGAATGATCTCAACCTTTTCCCCTTGCAACTCTCCCACGACCGCCTGTACACGGCTGCCGCGCATGCCAACACAGGCACCCACGGGATCGATGCCCGGATCATTGGATAGAACGGTGATCTTGGCCCGGCTGCCCGCTTCACGAGCGACGCCTTTGATCTCGATAATGCCATCATAGATCTCCGGCACCTCCTGGGTGAACAGCTTCGCCATAAATTCATTGCAGGCACGCGACAGAAAAATCTGTGGCCCACGCGGCTCCTCACGGACATCGAGAACATAGGCCCGTACACGGTCACCTTGACGCAGATTTTCGCGGGGGATCATCTCCTCACGGCGAATCACCGCCTCAGCGCGGCCGAGATCGACAGTGATCGAATAGCTCTCAGCACGTTTGACCGTACCCACAACAATCTCGCCAACACGGTCCTTGTATTCCTCGTACTGCCGGGCGCGCTCGGCATCCCGCACTTTCTGCGAGATCACCTGCTTCGCGGTCTGTGCGGCGATGCGGCCAAATTCGATCGGTGGCAAAGACTGACGCCAAAATTCACCAACGCCAAGTGGTGGCGATTGCTTGGCCCCCTCAGCAACGCTCATCTGCGTTGCGTCGTCCTCGACCTCCTCAACAATCTCGATCCACCTCTCCAGCGTAATCGCACCAGATTTCCGGTCAATCATCGCCCGGATGTCACGATCCAGGCCATATTTGGCACGCCCGGCCTTTTGGATGGCCTCTTCCATCGCGAGCATAACTTCTTCACGTTCGATTGATTTCTCGCGCGCCACAACATCGGCGACTTGAATAAGTTCGAGACCTGGGATTAAGGAAGTGTCCATATCTATACCTGTGGTTTCTGTTTGGTATCCGGGCGTCAGCGGGACTGACTTTGTAAAATCTCACTTGGGTCAATACGCGCTGACTCAATGTCTTCAAAAGCAAAAACAAACCGCCCAAAAGACGTTTCAATGATCACACCTTTGCTCTCGTCAAGTCCCGCCAGCCTGCCAGCAAAACGGCGCCTGCCATCAAGCATCTGACGTAGTGTAATCTTCGCAAGCTCACCTGAAAATCTCTCAAAATCCTCAATTCGCGTCAAAGGCCGGTCTATACCCGGGGAGCTTACCTCAAGCACATAGGACGAACTTATGGGATCATCAACATCAAGAAGCGTGGCGACATGCCGACTGATTTTCTCGCAATCCTCGACCGTCATGTCTCTGTCCTCAATCGGCTCAGCCATGATCTGCAATTGGTTGCGTCCTGTCTTCTTTCCACCGGAAAACAATGTTCTGACCAAACGAAAGCCAAGATCCTGCAGCGCTGGCTCAATGGTCCTGTTTATCGTCGATTCGACCAAATTCCATCCTTTTGTCCGGATTACTCCGGCGCGACCTTTACTTCGATTTTGCCCAATAAAAAAGTGGGCCGCTGGCCCACCGTCTTACGCTGACAGTTTGTTATGCGAAGATGTATAGAGGTTTTGTAACCAGAAAACAAGCCTTTCAGCACATCCTCTCAAAGCGGAACCATGACGGCGTGCGTGCCTCGCTGTGAGCTTTGCGCATATAACGTGTCTCGGGTATGTCGGTCGGTCGATTTCGCCAGTCATCCGGGCACCGTGCCGTCCAGGAGAATGCCGGATGCGCGGTTGCTGCTTGCAGCAGCCAGCCCTTGGCAGTCGGGTCATCGCTGGCAAGCATCAACATTCCCTTCGGTCTAATCAACCGTGCAAGCGTCTCCATCATTGCCGGGTTGAGGATGCGCCGCGCCGCATGCCGGCGCTTTGGCCAGGGATCAGGAAACATGATATACGCGCCGGCAAGGCAGCAATCCGGCAGTTTCGGCAAGACCTGTCTGACATCATCGTCCCACAGGAGAACGTTTTTCAAATCCTGCTCATTTATGTGGCGCAGCATCGTTGCAACGCCGTTGATGAACGGCTCGGCGCCGATGAAGCCAGCATCCGGTTTTGCCAACGCAAGACCAGCCAGATGCTCACCACCGCCAAAGCCAATTTCCAGAAAGACATCACCCGGATCATGTTCAAACTGATCAGCCAGTGAAACATCCGGGTCGAGGTGAAACAATGGCAGTGTCTCGACGAGCAGACGCTGTAGAGTCTTGCCCAGTGGGCGGCCCTTGCGCCGGCCATAGAAACGCTGCTCCACGGGAACCTGACCAGCACCGCCAATCCCACCGCGTGGCTCAGCCATCTATTTGGCGGCAGACGCCAGCTTGTCAACAAGATCGGTCGCTTCCCAGCTGAAAGATCCCGGACCAGCCTCACCGGCAAGACGTCCAAAATGACCATAGGCAGCCGTCGGCGCATAAATCGCCTTGTTCAAACCCAGATGTTCACGAATGCCGCGTGGTGTCAGATTCATCGACTCGATCAATGCGTCCTCGAGCCGCTTGTCGCTGATCGTGCCCGTGCCATGTGTATCGGCGTAGACGGAAACCGGCTCAGCCACGCCAATGGCATAGGCAAGCTGAATCGTGCACCGATCCGCCAGCCCTGCCGCCACCACATTTTTTGCCAGATAGCGCGCCGCATAGGCTGCCGACCGGTCAACCTTGGTCGGATCCTTGCCGGAAAAGGCACCACCGCCGTGCGGAGCCGCACCGCCATAGGTATCAACAATGATTTTTCGTCCAGTCAGACCGGCGTCACCATCTGGACCACCTATGACAAAATTACCGGTTGGGTTGACCAGCAGATCCTCTTCCCCAACCATCCACCCCTGCGGCAACACATCGGCAATGATCGGCTTTACCAAAGTCCGTATATCATTGATTGACGCTCCATCCGCATGCTGTGTGGATAGAACAACCTTGTGCGCAGATGTCGGGCGACCCTGATCATCATAGACAAGTGTAATCTGACTTTTTGAATCCGGGCCTAAAATGGAGTCCGCATCGGCTTTGCGCACGGCCGCCAGTTTCTGCAGAATTTTATGCGAATAATGAATGGCCGCCGGCATCAGAACATCAGTCTCACGGCACGCATAGCCAAACATCAGGCCCTGGTCACCGGCACCTTCATCCTTGTCGGAACCACCATCAACGCCCATGGCGATGTCAGCAGATTGCTCATGCAGGAAGCTCTGAAATTTCAGATGGGCGTGGTGGAATTTTTTTTGCTCATAACCGATATCCTTGATGGCGCCTCGAACAGCACCTTCAAGCTTGCCCAGAATTGATGGCAAATTGTCCGCTGATGCACGGACCTCCCCTCCGATAATCACACGATCGGTTGTGGCAAAGGTCTCACAGGCAACGCGCGCCTCCGGCTCAGCTCTAAGAAAAAGATCGAGGACTGTGTCGGAAACCCGGTCGCAAACCTTGTCAGGATGTCCTTCAGACACGGATTCGGAGGTAAAGAGGTATGACATTGGCAACTCCTTGATAACGTCGGGGAATGTTACTGCCCGATTAAGAGTTTTTGGTCAAGCCTCAGAAAGAGAAGGCCGGCTAGCACCAACAGGCCCAGAAAACCCACATTACCATAACGGGTGAATATTGTCGGCGCGATAGCAGGTGGAACGATCAGATCAATCGTGCCAACAGAATCAAGGGCGATCTGGCCAAGGATGCGTCCATGAGCGTCAAAACCAGCAGAAATACCGTTATTAGCCACCCGCATCATTGGGACGCCCTCTTCCACGGCCCGCATGCGCGACTGTGCAAGATGCTGCCACGGGCCCAAGGTCCGACCAAACCAAGCATCGTTGGTGATGTTGACAATCAGTTCCGGCCGCTTTTCACCCCTGCCAATGTGATCCGGGAAAATCGATTCATAGCAGATCAGCAGCGCAATTTTGCCATAGCCAGGAACTGTGAACAGACGATCACTCGTTCCCACTGAAAAATCTTTGGGACCAGCAATTACATCGACAAAGGGAAGAAACTGGCGAAAAGGTGCAAATTCTCCAAAGGGAACAAGCCGCCTCTTGTCATAGACGGCCTTAATCTGTCCTTCGGCATCAACCAACGCGGCAGAATTAAACAGCCGTCCCTCGTTATCCAGACGCGGCATGCCGGTGATTAAATGCCCATCAAAGGGCAACGCCTGCTGTGCCATCGCGGTCAGCAAGCTGCCATCCTTGCTGGCAAACGCCGAAAATGCTGTCTCTGGCCAGATCATCAATTGAGGAATTGGTGTCTTTGCCGATGCTGTCCGAACGATGTGAGAGAGATGCTGCCCGCGTTTAGCGCGGTCCCATTTCTCAGCCTGCGCAATCACCGGTTGAACAAGACGGACCTGCTTCACAGCGGTTGAATTTACCGGCTCGCCGCCAAGCCTGAACCCACCCATTAACGCCAGTGCCAACGGGATGGCGATAAACAGCATCGCCAATCTTTTGTGGCCTACCCACCACAAGGACGGGGCAAATGCGAAGCCAAGTGCCAGAAAGGTCAATCCATAAAGCCCGAACCAGCTAGCGGACTGCAGCAGCCAGAGATGCGCCGAGAATGAATAGCCGGGGCTGTTCCATGGAAAACCCGTGGCAACATGCCCACGGGCAAATTCGGCGATGGCAAGGCCAAACAGCAACCAGCCAACCCGCGCCGCGGCAGACCGCTGATACCGCCATGCAACAGCACCAGCACCGACCCAAAACAAGGTCAGCAGTGCAGGCAGACCAAGTGCCGCAAGGGGCAGCAGATACCAGAACTCGGCCTCACCAACCAACAATGAATGCGCGACCCAATGAGTTGAGGCGGTAAACCAACCCATGCCCATGGCGGCAATAACCCGTAATGCCTGTGGCCGCTGTTCCTGCCGTGCAAATTGCATTGCCGGATAGGCCAGACACAAGATCGCGGGGAAAATGCCAAAGGGCGGCAGGGAAAGCGATGCAATCGCCCCAGCCAAAAGCGACAGGAGGACCTTACGAGACAGCATCTCCTCAATCGCTTTGTGCTGGCGTCAAGCGTGCCATACCCCGGATTTTCAGCAGGGTGACGCGGCGTGGATCACCCTCCAGAACCTCGAATTGCAGGCCCGAAGGGTGACGGACCACTTCACCGCGTCCAGGAACACGGCCAGCAACGGCGCAGACGAGTCCGCCAAGTGTGTCAATCTCGTCACGATCATCATCCTCAAGCAGTGGCCCTGTAAGCCTCTCAAGCTCCTCGATCTCCAGCCTTGCCTCGGCAACTGTCGTGCCATCCTCATTGACCTCGAAACGCGGCATAATGGTTTCGTCATGCTCATCCTCAATTTCACCGACAATTTCCTCGACAAGATCCTCGATTGTGATCAGGCCATCGACACCGCCAAATTCATCGACAACAAGCGCCAGATGCCGACGGCGCAGACGCATTTCGTGAAGCAAATCAAGCAAGCGGATGGTTGGCGCAACAAACAGTGCCGGCCGCAGCAGACTCTCAACCTCAGGGGCATCTCCCGCACTCATATGCGCAAAGACATCCTTGATGTGAATGAAGCCCGCAATCTCATCGAGAGTCTGGCGACGAACCGGGACACGGCTATGATTTGCCTCGCTCATCTGGCGGATAATATCGGCAAAGCTCTCCGCCATACCAACCGAAACAATGTCGGCGCGTGGGATCATCACATCGGCCGCCGTCAGGTCGCGCAGCCCCAGAAAATTGCGAAGCAATGTTCCTTCATGGCTGTCGAAGCCAGCTTGGTGATTCGTTGACTCCTCCAGCAGATCAGTCAATTCCTGGCGAAGCGACGGCGCGCTGACAAACTGGGGAAAGATTTTACCGAAAATATTCTTGATCATGACATCACACCGTGACGCGCCACTCGGTCAGCGATCCCATAAGGGTTGGCAATCGAAACGGTGCCCAAAAAGGCAATTTCAAGAGCTTCCATCTCGGTGGCGTCCCGATCATTCTCATGGTCATAACCAAGCAGATGCATCACACCATGCACAAACAAGTGGGCGAGATGGTCATCAATTTCGATTCCTAATTCATCTGCCTGCGTCATTACCGTTTCATGCGCAATAGCAATTTCACCAACAAAATGTGGAGCCAACCGGTCAGGAGCCGCCATCGTATCATCACCAAACAAATCATCATCCAGTTGCGGAAATGAAAGCACATTTGTCGCCCTGTCTTGACCACGAAACTGATTGTTTAACCGCCGGATGCGGTCATCACCACACAGTAAAAGACCAACAATTATACCATTCAGGGCAAATTCCGCATCGATATGATCGAGCAGCTTTAACGATATCTGCGCAAAATGGCCGAGCGATTCCTCAGGCCAGTGATCAGGGTCATAGCTGACCTCAATGCCGTTGCCGGAATCAGTTTTCCATAATGTGGCTGCTGTTTCAGGGTCAGCCGGACTGTCAGGTTCCAATTGCGTGTCGTTCATTGTCACTCAAGATGCTGGCTGCAAATGCCAAACGGTGTGGCTTTCGATTATCTCAACGCCACCTGTGATTACATTTGGACCCATTTTACGGTGTCTGTCCAGCCTCATAAGCCCTCAAAATGCGGGCAACAACCGGATGCCGGACGACATCATCACCGGACAGATGGATAATACCAACCCCAGCAACATTTTCCAAAAGGCCGACAGCATCCGCAAGCCCTGAAGGCTGCCCATGCGGCAGATCAATTTGGCTCAGATCACCCGTGATCACCATCCTCGAATTCTGCCCAAGCCGTGTCAGCACCATTTTCATCTGCACCGGGGTGGTGTTCTGCGCCTCGTCAATGATGACATAAGACTCGCTCAAGGTGCGGCCACGCATGAATGCCAGAGGCGCAATCTCGATCTCGCCGCTGGTCAACATCCTGTCAACCTTGTCGGCTGGCATCATGTCATAGAGTGCGTCATAGAGCGGGCGCAGATACGGGTCGACCTTTTCTTTCATATCGCCGGGCAAAAACCCCAGACGCTCGCCAGCCTCAACTGCCGGCCGCGAGAGGATAATACGTTCGACCTCGCGCTTCTTCAGTGACTCAACCGCCTTGGCAACCGCGACATAGGTTTTTCCCGTACCCGCAGGCCCAAGGCCAAAAACAACCTCATTCGCCTGCAGCAGATCGACATAGGCTTTCTGTCCCTTGGTTTTGGCAACGATCTTTTTCTTCCAGGTATCAAGCGCTACACCGCCACGATGGGCCACCGGGGCATCGACACCATTCTCGGCCCAGCGCACAACATCATCGATTAAGGAAGCTTCAAGCGCTGACACACCGGTTTCATTGATGGTGCGGTACATATCCTCAAGTGCACTCTGCGTCCGCTTCACGGCATCTGCTTTGCCCTTGATTTTGATGCTGTTGCCGAACGAATTCAGCGAGACGTCCAACCGTTGCTCGAGATGCGCCAGATTCTGGTTATGCTCTCCGATCAGTAGGGCGAGAACCCCGTTATCCTCAAAATCCATGCGCACAGAACAATTGTCTTTTTTGACGGTCACGCTGCCCCCTTCAGGTTATCAAGCTCTCCAGACACGCTTTTTTGTTTTGCCTGCGTGATCACACAGGAAACAATGTCTCCAATCTGGTCCTCATTGCCTTGAAAATTCACAGCCTGCATGTAGGGGCTTCGTCCAGCCATCTGTCCTTCCCGGCGGCCAGGCCTCTCAACCAAGATATCCATCCGGTGACCCTCGGTGGCCTTATTAAAGGCAAATTGCTGCGCGTTAAGCAGCTGCTGCAACGCTTCCAGCCGGTCAGCCTTGACGTCCTCAGGAACCTGTCTGTCATCACTGGCGGCGGGCGTGCCGGGCCGCGGGCTATATTTGAATGAATAGGCGGACGCATATCCCACCTTGTCGACAAGTGCCAATGTGTCGGCAAAATCCCGGTCGCTCTCACCCGGAAAACCAACAATGAAATCACCCGACATCGCAATATCGGGTCTGGCGCTACGCAACCTGTCGATAATCGCGAGATAGGCAGAGGTCTCATGCCGGCGATTCATAGCGGCCAATATATGGTTTGAACCTGATTGGATTGGCAGATGGAGATACGGCATCAATTGCGGCAAATTACGGTGCGCATTGATCAGATCATCATCCATGTCAAGCGGATGTGAGGTGGTGTAGCGCAAGCGATCAAGTCCCTCGATCTCGGCCAATTCAGCCAGCAATCTGGCAAGGTTCCATGTTTTTCCGTCAGATGCCTCGCCATGATAGGCGTTCACATTCTGCCCCAGCAGCGTCAACTCTCGCGTGCCTGTCGCGACTAGACGGCGTGCCTCGGCAACAACGGCGGAAACCGGCCGGGAGAATTCCGCCCCTCTTGTGTAGGGAACGACACAGAAAGCACAGAATTTGTCACACCCCTCTTGCACACTCAGAAATGCCGCCGGTCCTCGCGGCGCATGCTCGCCGGGCAGAAGGTCGAACTTCACCTCTTCGGGAAATTCAGTATCGACGATGCGAGAGCGTGTGCCTGGGTCAATTTTGGCAACCAGCTCGGGCAGCCGATGATAAGTCTGCGGACCGACAACAATATCAACCCACGGCGCACGGCGGGTGATTTCCTCACCTTCTGCCTGGGCGACACATCCGGCAACGGCAATCATCACATTGCGGCCCTGCTGATCACGTGCCTTTTCCTTCATCATCCGCAAACGGCCAAGCTCGGAAAACACCTTCTCCGAAGCCTTCTCGCGGATGTGACAGGTGTTGAGAATCACCATATCCGCACCCTCAGGGCCATCAGTTGTCTGATACCCAAGTGGTGCAAGTGCATCTGTGATGCGGTCAGAGTCATAGACATTCATCTGACAGCCATAGGTTTTGACGAAAAGTTTTTTGCTCAAGGATCTGGTCACGCCATTTAAAGTGAACTAATCGTCCCGTTCTAACCATTTGGCCAAAGCGGGGTCAAGAAAAAGGCGACGCTCTAGCCGCGGCGCATCACTAATGCATCACAAACCCCCCGGTCTCCTCCGTGGTCTCCTCCTTGTCCTCGCCGATAATATCGGGGGCGCCTCCCAGCCTCGGCAAAGCCGTTTTTTCGGTAAAGACCAAGTGCGGCTTCATTGTCAGCTGCCACTTCCAGAAAACAGGTGGCGTCACGTGTCGCACTGATCACTGCGGCCAACAACAGATTGGCATGACCACGGCGCTGATACCCTCGCGCCGTGCCAAGCGACAGAATCTCAACCTGATCCTGCGTCAAATGCGCCAGCACATACCCACACAGAACACCGTTTTCAAATGAAGCAAAGCTGATAAATGCGGGGCCATCAAACAGCCGTTCAAGTGCTGACAATGACAGCGGAGTTTCAAACAAATCCGCCTCAATATCCGCAATCGCGGGAAGTACAGACCGAGAAATGACGTCCACTACCATTATTGCCCTGCCTGTTTGGCGGGCCCCAAAAAGGCTGGCGCCAGATAGAGCGGAGTCATCGCCTCACCGGGATCATCAACTTTGATCAACGCGGCGGCACAGGTGGCAATCTGGGCAGCATCGACCCGTGCCGCTGCATGAACAGCCACCACCCGAATGCCGCATCCTGCTACCAAGAGGCTCGCAGCTATCTCGTCTGCCTGCCAGCCGACAATCACGAGATCCGTCAGCCCGGCAGGAAGGGAGGCCAAAATATCGGCAGATTCTGTCTCAAAAATTGATGTTAAAGCCTTACCACCGTCTCCAAAAAGCTGTGCGTAGCAGGGGCCGCGACGCGTTTCTGTCGACACCAGAACAGGGGTGCCGCTGGCATGATGCGCGGCGAGCGCCTCTAGGCCGTTGATCCCCATACCCACAGCCCCGGTTGCCAGACAAAATCCCTTTGCCGCAGCAAGCGCCACCCGAATGCCGGTAAATGACCCCGGACCCCGGCCAGCAGCGACATGAGTGATGTCCGCAAAGCGCACCCCTGCGCTTTCCATCACCTGCTCAACAAGTGTTGCTATGTGAGCGGCGTGACCGTACCGTGCCACATGTGCTTGATGCGCTCGTACCGCCCCATGCGCCCAAACGGCGACTGCCAACAGATCACCGCTTGCCTCAAGCGCCAATATCGCAGGCACATTGACGGCAGCCTCATCATTTCCTTTTGGTGATGACAGGGTCATGCTCTACTCAGATTGAGCCCGAACGTGGATATGTCAGATCTCGTTTCATTGGCATTAGTTTATGTAACTCGGTATGCTCCGTTGGCAAGGGGTACCATTTTCTGGGAAATTTCACCATGGCCAAGCTCATATTTTGCCTGCGGCAGCTCGTCTTGTTCATAGGTATGACGATTACGGCTGGTCTATCATCACTTTGCGCCTACGCTGCAGACCATGCGGTCGTCCTGATGTATCACCGATTTGGTGAGACCGATTACCCAACCACCAACATCAGGCTTGAGCAATTTGACGCCCATCTCGAGATACTGGCGTCTGGTGATTTTAATGTAATGGCGCTAGCCGACATTATAGACCGCCTACAGGACGGGCAATCTCTGCCAGATCGGACTGTCGCAATCACAATCGACGATGCGTATCTTTCGGTGTATACAGAGGCTTGGCCACGCCTACAGGCTTATGGTTTTCCCGCAACAATTTTTGTAGCGACGCAGCCTGTCGACCGCAACCGTCGTGGTTATATGAGTTGGGACCAGCTCCGCGAATTGCAGGCTGACGAATACGGTATCGGCAGCCAGACCCGAACGCACCCCCATATGCACATGATCACTCCTGATCAGGTCGAAAAAGAGTTGCGCATCTCAAACGACCGGTTCATCGCCGAACTGGGCATCAGGCCCGATCTGTTTGCCTATCCCTATGGCGAATATGACCTGACTGTCATCGAGGCTGTCAAGAAAGCAGGCTTCATCGCCGCCTTTGGCCAGAATTCAGGCATTATGAACGGCTATGATGGTTATTACGAGTTGCCGCGATTTGCCATGAATGAACAATACGGAACGATTGACCGGCTGAAACTTGCCATCAATGGGCTACCCCTCAAAGTCAAACATGTCACGCCAGCCGATGTGGTGCTTGATGAAAATCCGCCAATCTACGGTTTTACCATGGCGCCGGATATGGACGCGCCCAAACAGCTTCGCTGCTTTAACAGCATTTTTGGCAAACTAGATGTTACGACTCTGGGCCAACGCGCCGAGATTCGCCTGCCCGGCCCACTTATCGGCAAACGCGCCCGTATCAATTGTACGATGCCAGGGCCTGATGGTCGATGGCGCTGGTATGGTCGGCAGTTTCTGCTGCCTGATAACCAACAATAAATCACCAGTTTGCGCTGCCACTATTGCAGCTTTGCCGTCGCATATTTATCGAGATCATTCACCCGGATGATGGTTCGCAGCTTTTCGACATACTCCATGCCTATCTCAGCATAGCGATCCAGATTTCCAGCCAGAGCATAGCCCTTGCCACGCTCATCCCGGTCGGCAAGTCGCACCCTTTGTCGGCGCAAATTCTCATAGCTTGGGTGCGTGTTCAAATTATGCATATAAGCCCGCACCGACCCGAATAAATTGGGAAAGCTGCGCACAACGGCCCTGTCATTACTGGCCTGCAGCGGTTTCAACCCTGCCGATTCCTTCCACGCCCATTGCCCAAAAAGCGCATTGCCCTGCACGGCAAACCGCGACGTGCCCCAGCCTGACTCGACCGCCGCCTGCGCGAGCGCCAGCGCCACCGGGATTGTATCAGCGCGCACAAGGATTTTTTGCTTTATATCCTGGGTGCTCTGTTTGCCAAAATCGATCCGATAAAGCTGTGCCCATTTTTCTAGGGCAGCTCTGTCACCCGCGCTGGCGGCGCGTTTTATTGCGGCACGCCGCATGTCAATTTCCTCATTCGCCGCCAGAATCAAGGGAAGGGTCACCTGGATGAAATTTTCCTTTTGCGCCGGCGTTGCCAAATCCAGATGCTCTGCCGGGATGCGCTTGGCAAACGCCCGCGCCACCAACAACGGGCGGCTTTGCTGATTTGGCTTTATTTTGGCAATTTTTGGACTGGCCGATGCGAGTTGAACCTCGCTTTGGTCCTTGCGTGCTTTGACCGCCGGCTGCTCGATTCTGTTCGCTGAAAATTGGTTTGCCGCCAACAACGGCATCGGCGTTGCCTTGATTTGATTTGAATTGTCAGTCCGTGGCTCACTGGCAAACGCCGCATCCGGTACGCTGGTCTCAGCCAGCTGATTTGACGCGCCGTTCGCCTCATTCACTGTTTGTGCTTCTGTCTGATCCAGCTTGTTGGAAACAGATGGCGTTACAACTTGGGTAATCACCGTTGATGCTTGTTCGGTCTTGGTGGCTGCAACCTTGCGTTCTGCCGGTTGTGGTTTGCCATGATCAAACCAGCGAGGCGGGGCCACACCAAAAATACCGGGCACCATAACGCTGATGGCTACAAGCACCATAATCCCACGAAGCAGGTACCTGTCTGGGAATGAAAGCATCTTAATGCTGGCCACGCGCGTCCCCGATAACACGGCAATAAAAAATGAGCGCTTGCTGCCCTAGAGCTCAGCAGATCTAACTTCACGCACTTCTGGGATGTAGTGCCGCAGCATGTTCTCGATTCCCATCTTCAATGTGGCAGTCGAGCTTGGGCACCCCTGACACGCGCCGCGCATCTGCAGAGTGACTATGCCATCCTCAAAATCTTGGAAGACGATATCACCACCGTCCATTGCGACCGCTGGACGAACCCTTGTGTCCAGCAGCTGCTTGATCTGCTGGACTGTCTCGCTATCTGTACCATCCTCGGCATGGCCATCATCCTGCCTAACGGATTCGACAACTGGCAGCCCAGAGGCAAAATGCTCCATGATGCCGGCAAGAATGGACGGCTTCAAAGCAAACCAATCCAGTTCCTCGGCTTTGGTGACAGCTACAAAATCCGAGCCAAGAAAAACGCCAGTTATTCCATCGATCTGGAAGATACGTGTTGCCAGTGGTGAGGATTTAGCGCTTTCGGCAGCCGGATAATCCGCGGTTCCACTCTCCATCACCGGCACACCGGGCATGAATTTCAATGTTGCTGGATTCGGAGTGTCCTGTGTCTGTATGAACATGTGCTTCTTCTTTCTCCAGTAAGTTTGGCCGTGGCAGTTGCTCTAACGATTCAAAATTCGGGCGAAATAACGAGCGTTAGGTGTCAAATCGCAGCTATCGCCCGCGTCATGCGATTCTGTGCGGAAACCATGTTCCATCACCCTTTAACACCTGCGGAAATAACACTACCACAAAACCTCACAGATTTTAAGGGCATCTGGCTATTTATGGCCCAGAAAACCGACAATATCGTTCACATGGTCAATGATCGGCGCAGCAATCACCTCTGCGCGGGCTGCGCCCTGTTCCAAGATATGATCAATGTCTTCAGGAGATTCGAGTAGTTGGCGCATTTTTTCTCCAATTGGTGATAATTTTGCAACAGCAAGATCAGAAAGAGCCGGTTTGAAATCACCAAAGCCGCGCCCACCAAATTCCTGAAGAACAGCCTCGACAGAGACATCGGCAAGTGCTGCATAGATTCCAACAAGATTTTGGGCCTCAGCGCGCCCCTCCAGACCTTCCGAGCTTGATGGAAGTGGTTCAGGGTCGGTTTTTGCCTTCCTGATTTTCTGCGCAATCGCGTCAGCATCATCTGTCAGGTTGATCCGTGAATATTCAGACTCATCGGACTTGCTCATTTTGGCAGACCCATTGCGCAGGCTCATCACCCGTGTTGCCGACCCAAAAATCTGTGGCTCAGGCAACGGGAAAAAATCCACTTCGTAGGCAGAGTTAAAAGCCTGGGCAATGTCACGCGTCAACTCCAGGTGCTGTTTCTGGTCCTCACCCACCGGTACATGCGTTGCCCGATAGGCAAGAATGTCAGCGGCCATCAATGTCGGATAGGAATAGAGCCCAACGCTGGCATTCTCACGATTCTTTCCCGCCTTTTCCTTGAACTGTGTCATCCGGTTCAGCCAGCCAAGACGGGCAATACAGTTGAATATCCAGGCAAGCTGGGCATGCTGCGGGACACGCGATTGATTGAAAAGAATTGACCGTTCAGGCGAAATTCCAGCCGCGATCAGGCTGGCTGTCACCTCGCGCGTGCTCTGGCGAAGTTGAGCCGGGTCCTGCGGCACCGTAATCGCGTGCAGATCAACAACACAATAGATCGATTCAAAGTCATCCTGCAACGCAACCCAGTTCCGGATGGCGCCAAGATAATTGCCAAGGTGAAGATTGCCGGTTGGCTGAATGCCAGAAAAAATCCGGTTCTTTGGAGCAGTTGTCGCAGACATGGTCACGCCCATTTTCAATAGCCATTGCCGGCCAGTTCAAAGTTCCTTGACGGGTTATCGTCACTCTGCTGTCGGGGGTCAACCCCCCAAACACCGCAAGCCTCTATCACCGGCGACGCAGTAGATCGACAGGAACGGCGCCAAACAGAGCGGCAGCGGCGAAATATGTCCCGCCACCTGCCACCACAAGGATAAGCAAGCGCACCACTGATGCCAGATCCGCAACCACTGGTCTGAGGAACCATAGCAACACCGCCATGACGCCAGACGCCAGAAGGATGCGAACCAACGGTGACAGCACCGCGCGGCTGATTTTGCCCGCCGCAGCAAGCAACAGCATCATGATTACAGCTGCCAGCAGGCCAGAAATCGCGGTGGCAATGGCAAGCCCCATATGGCCAAACGGCCCCATCAGCAGCAACGAGCCAGCGATGTTTGTTATGACCATAACAGCAGATATCTTCAGCACCGTTCCCGGACGGCCTGCGGCATAGAAGGCCGGCTGCAGTATCTTGACCAGAACAAAGCCCGGCAACCCGACGGCATAGGCAACAAGCGCGAGGCCAGCCATGCCAGCATCATTGCGTGTAAAAGCACCGTGCGCGAACAGGCCGGTCAGAATGGGTTCGGCAAGAATGATCAGGCCAGTTACCGCCGGCACCACCAGAAATCCTCCCAGAGTGATGGCCCCACCAAGCGCTGTCTTAACGGCTTCATTATCACCAGCAGCCTCAGCCTGTGAAAAGCGCGGCAGCAAAGCCGTACCGAGCGCAATGCCTACAATACCAAGCGGCAATTGCACGATTCGGTCAGCGTAATAAAGCCATGATATGGCCCCAACCGGCAGCAGCGAGGCCAGAATAAGATCAACTATCAAATTCAGCTGCATGCCGAACGCCCCTAAAGCTGCCGGCAGAAATTTTCGCCACATTCGCCGGGCGATCGCCGAGGTTTTGAGCGCAAAACTGAAATGCGGCACTTTTCCCATACGATGCAGAACCACATACATCACCGCCATCTGCAACGCACCCGCCCCCAACAGCCCAAAGGCCACAGGCTTTGCCTTTTGAACCCCAAGCTCTCCCGACAGGAGGGGAATGACAAGAGCCCCGCCAATCATACAGACATTAAATAGAATGGGCATCGCCGCGCCCGGGACAAACCGGTCATGAGCATTGGCAATGGCCGCCCAAAATGCGACAAGCGAGATCATTGGCAAATAGGGCATGGTGATCCGCGCCAGCGCAACCGCTGCCGCAAACCGTTCAGGAGTCGTGGAAAAACCCGGGGCAAGCAGCATGACAATGGAAGGCATCATGATCTCGAAGACAACCACCACAGCCAGCAACACAAAAAGAAGAACGGCCTGCACCTCACTAGCAAGACGCAGTGCCGAAGCGCCCCCATTTTCTCTGGCCTCACGAGCGAAACTGGGTACAAAAGCGTTGCTCAACGCCCCCTCTGCACTCAGCCGCCGAAACATGTTGGGCAGCTTCAGTGCCACAAGAAAGGCGTCAGCCGCCGGACCTGCGCCCAGAAAGGCAGCAAAAACAATATCCCGCAAAAGACCCAGAATACGACTGGCAGCTGTCAGCACGCCAATCTGGCCAAAGGACCGCGCAAGCGATGAGGTGATCAAGATGCCACCTCATTCGCCATGTCGAAAACCGCCAGCAATTTTTCTTTGATTGTCTGCAGCCGGGCTTCGTTGTGAATTTGCAGACCAAACAGATCCTTGACATAGAATACATCGACAACGCGCTCCCCGTAGGTGGAGACCGACGAAGATTGGATTTGCAGGCCGAGTGACGCAATGGTTTTCGTGATCTGATACAAAAGCCCGGGGAAATCCCGTCCGTTGATTTCGATGACCGTATGCGTCGAGCTGATCTTGTTTGACAAGATCACACGTGACAGAACAGGCATATGGCGGACACGTTTTGGTGTCTGTCGCCACCGCGCGTTGAGCATCGAATTTGCCCGAAAGCTGCCGGTGATTGCCTCCTCAACATTTTTTTGTAGACGTTCGAGAATCAGGGGATCTCTTACCGCCTCATTTTCCGTGGTCTGCAGGATAAACACATCGAGAACCGAACCATCCGAGCAGGTCGCAATTCGGGCCCCCACAATAGTGACACCGCTGCTGGCCACCGCCCCGGCGATCCGCGAGAACAGGCCGGCATCATCAATGCTCAAAACTGTCATTTCGGTTATCCGTCTGGAAATCTCCGGGCGCAGATCAATCAGAAGCGGCACCTCCTGCTGGCGAAATTCACGCGACAATTCGGCATGCGTAACCTGCGAGCGCGTATCAAAACTTGACCAATAACTCACTGGTAGATTTGACGCATGCGTTGCAAATTCTTCATCCGACCAAGAGGCAAGTTCCTCACGGACAGCGCGCTGCGATTCTATCGCTGAGCCAGCCGAAATGGCCTCAGGATCAGCGCCACGCAGCACCGCATCAGCACGCGAATAGAGATCACGCATCAACGCCGCTTTCCAACCATTCCATATATTGGGCCCGACGCCACGAATATCTGCCACCGTCAGAACAAGAAGCAGTTTCAGACGTTCTGGCGACTGTACAATATCCGCAAAATCCTGAATCGTTTTCGGATCGTTCAAATCATAGCGGAACGCGGTCTTGCTCATCAGCAGATGATATTTGACAAGCCAGCTGACGGTCTCTGTCTCCTCGCGCGTCAGACCGAGGCCTCGACATAATGTCAGCGCCAGTTCAGCTCCGAGAATGGAATGGTCGCCACCCCGTCCCTTGGCCATATCATGCAGAAACATCGCCACAAACAGGGCCCGCCGAGATTCAATTTCCGGCATCACATGCGTTGCCACCGGTGCTGTCTTGGCGAGTTCATTCGACTCAATCTGATGCAATACACCGATGGTTTTGATCGTGTGTTCATCGACTGTGTAACTGTGATACATGTCGAACTGCATCATCGCCACAATCCGCCCAAAATCAGGCAGAAATTTGCCAAGAACGCCACTCTCATTCATCAGGCGCAAAATCCGCTCAGGGTTTTTGCGCGACGTCAGGATCGAGATAAAGAGCTCGTTTGCCTCCCTGTCCTCGCGTGTTTGCGCGCCCATAGATGGAAGGGCGCGGGTGATCCGTTTTAGCGCATGCGGATGAATATCGGCGTCATAATCCTGTGCAATCTGGAAAATCCGCAGCATGCGCACCGGTTCGTCACGAAACAGGATGTCATCGGCAAGGTGAACCCGTCCGCCGCGAATGGAAAACTGGCCAACATTCTGACCGAGCAGAACCCCCCCACTCCACAGCGAGCGCCTCTTGCGAAAATCAGTCTCCACGGCAGCACAGATGATGCGGGTCAGATTGCCGACATCACGCGCTGCGAGGTAATAGCGCTTCATAAAACGCTCAACCGCGCGCAGTCCGCCCCTGTCGGAAAATCCCATCAGTGGTGCGATCGCCATTTGCCCCTCAAAATCGAGCCGCTCCTCAGCGCGACCAGCAAACAGATGGAGGTGACAACGCACGGTCCACAAAAAGCGCTGCGCTGCTGCAAAGCGGCGTGCCTCGCTGTCCCGCAGCACAATTTGGTCCACAAGGTCCAGAACATTATTCGTCCGATAAGCAAATTTGGTAATCCAGAACAGCGTATGTAGATCGCGCAGCCCGCCTTTACCCTCTTTGATGTTGGGTTCGACGACGTAGCGCGTGGCACCAAGACGTGCGTGGCGCTGGTCCCGCTCGGTAAGTTTCTGCTCGACAAAGTCACTGGCCTTCATCTTGGCAATAATGTCCACCACAGCGCCTTCCAACTGCCCATATAATTGCTGATGGCCGGAAATCTTCCGCATTTCCAGCAAACCGGTCAGCACCGTCTGATCAGCTCTCGCCGTGTCGACGGTTTCGCGCACCGTCCTTGTTGCATGACCAACCTTCAACCCCAAATCCCACAGAAGATAGAGGCTGAATTCTATTGTTTTCTCAATTGCTGGTGCCTGCGTCTCAGACATCAGAAACAGAATATCAACGTCGGAAAAAGGTGCGAGTTCGCCACGCCCATAGCCGCCAACAGCGACAACTGCCATCCTGTGCTTCTTGCCATCAAGACCAAATCGCCTGCCGGCTTGGGTGACAATGAATCCGATCAGCAGATCCATAATCCAGGCGTGTCGGCCAACATAGACAGCACCGTCATTTTGCGTCTCGAACTCGCTTGCGAGTGTCTGCCGCGCAGAGGACAGGGCCGTTTTCATCGTTTCAAGCATCGCCTTGCGAAATTTTGCTTCGGTGCCAGATATCGCTGGCTCAATTGCCATTTCCAGACTTCCAGCATCTAGCGGAGGAGATGAAGTCTCACGCACTGACTCGAGGGGCTGCAGCCACCGGCGCCACAGGCTGGCAGAAGGGTGATCGTCACTGACCTTCGGTTTCCTGACATTACGACCAGCCATCATCGCTCCCCTGCCTTTGCTGCCCGCAATTCCTTCAACATGTATAGCAATTCCAGCGCCTCCCTCGGCGTCAGAGCGTCGGGGTGAATGTCGTCCAGTGCATCTATCACCGGGTTTGAAGCGTTGGTTGATGCCGCCTTTTCCTGCCGGACATTTAACGCACTTTCAAAGAGCGGAAGCGCGTCATTCATCGCTTTTGTATCCACCGCCCCATGCTGACCGGACTCGAGTTCATCAAGTATCTGTTCGGCCCGATGCAGGACCGCGGTGGGCAGGCCGGCAAGGCGGGCGACATGAACCCCGTATGACCGGTCAGCAGAACCCGCAACCACCTGATGCAGAAAGACGATCGACCCTTTCCATTCGCGCACCTGCATGGAAAAGCTGCGCAGCCGCTGCAACCGATCCTGCAGCGATGTCAATTCGTGATAATGTGTGGCGAACAGAGTGCGGCATGCCGATATCTCGTGCAGATGTTCAAGCGTTGCCCAGGCAATTGCCAGGCCATCATAGGTGGCTGTGCCGCGGCCAATTTCATCAAGGATGACAAGCGATCTGTCAGTGGCCCGGTTAAGGATGGCAGCTGTTTCAATCATTTCTACCATGAAGGTGGACCGTCCCCGTGCCAGATCATCAGCCGCCCCGACACGGCTGAAAATCCGGTCAACGATACCAATGACAGCCCTTTCGGCAGGCACAAACATACCTGCCTGCGCCATAATCGCGATATGGGCATTCTGCCGGAGAAAAGTTGATTTTCCCGCCATATTTGGCCCGGTGAGAAGCCACAGATTATTATCCGCACCCAGATCACAATCATTTGGGATAAAAGGAGTTGAGCCATCAAGCATTGACTCAATAACCGGATGCCGACCCTTTTCAATTTGGAAATCAACCGTTGTCCGTATTTCTGGACGACATTGATTGGTGGCCAAAGCAAGTGCGGCTGAGGCACAGGCAACATCAATCACGGCAAGCGCCTGCGCAGTCTTCGCAATCGCCGCCGCCTGGCGCAATACAGTGCTGCGAAGCGTCTCAAAAATCTCCAACTCTTTGGCCAAGGCGCGCTCCGAAGCACTGGCCATATCCCGCTCCATCTCGGCAAGCTCGGTCGTGGTAAAGCGCACCGTCTGTGCCGTTGTCTGACGATGGATGAACGCCTCAGATTGCATCAACTTTTCAGCGTGGGTGGCACGGACATCGATGTGATAGCCAAGGACGTTATTGTGTTTGATTTTCAGCGATGCAACACCGGTTTCAGCGCTATAGCGCTGCTGTAACGCGGCGATCAGCCGACGGCTCTCATCCCTGAGATCACGGATTTCATCGAGAGCAAGATCATAGCCATGACGCACCAGACCCCCATCGCGCGCAAGCAGGGGAAGATCATCAGCCAAAGCTGGCCTAAGCTCATTAGCAAGCGGTGCCGGCATCATGATGGCATCAAACAACGCGCGCAATTGTGGCGGCTCGGCAAGCGCCTTTACGTTGGTCGCAATGGTGACAATATCGCTGGCGCTGGCAAGACCATTGGCAAGCCCCGACAGATCACGTGGACCGCCATGCCCCATTGACAGACGCGCCATAATCCGCTCCATATCGGACAGTCCGGCCATTTTTGCGCGGACCTCCTCACACATGTCCATATGTTGCAAAAACCAAGCCACCAGTTCATGGCGGGCGACAATATCCTCGGCATTGCCAAGCGGCGCTGCCAGCCGTTCGGCGAGTAGGCGGCCACCAGGCGCCGTCACTGTCCTGTCTACTGCATGCAACAGGCTGCCCCGCGACTCGCCAGCGAGCGTGCGTGTCAGCTCCAACGACCGGCGTGTTGCCGGGTCAATTTCCATTTGGGCAGCATCGGCAATTGTCCGCAAACGGTTCAGCGGCGGCATGTTGCCAATCTGTGTTGTCTCAATATAGCCAAGCAGCGCGCCGGCCGCCGACAGCATCGCCCGCGAGAAATCCCCAAACCCATCGAGGCTGCCAACCTGATAGAATGCTTCGAGCATCTTTCGACCCGTCGTCGAGTCAAAGAGAGCCGGAGCCTGTTCCGATAGACAGACAGGCGCTGCCTCCAGCCAGTCGGGGCGGCTAAAATTGTTTGGCACGACAAATTCGGAAGGGTCAAGCTGTGCAATGAGCGTTTCAAGGCCGGCATCCGGCATTTCCTTGACCAGAAAATCGCCCGTAGACATGTCAGCCCATGCCACCGCCATGGTCTCGCCAGATCGCCCAAGGGCGGCCAAATAATTATGTCGGCGAGGCGACAGCAATTCATCCTCGGTCAAGGTCCCGGGGGTAAACACACGGACAACAGCACGTTTGAGCGGCCCCTTGCCGCCCCGTTGTTTCTGCGTGGCAGGATCCTCAACCTGTTCGCACAATGCAACCCTGTGACCCGCCTTGATCAGCCGCGCCATATAGCCATCAACCGCATGGACAGGCACCCCACACATCGGGATGTCACCACCATCGCTTTTGCCACGTTTTGTCAGGGTGATGCCCAGAACGCTCGCACCAATTTCAGCATCCTCAAAAAACATCTCGTAAAAGTCGCCCATGCGATAAAAGAGCAGCGCATCCTGTTGGCCTTCTTTGACCTCCAGATACTGGGCAATCATTGGTGTCGGCGACTTTACATTTCGCCATGTTGTTGTAGGGTGCAGTTGAGTCATCTTTCAGTCCTAAATTCTGCAACAATGTAGCACCATTCCCCCAAGATAGAATGGATTTCATTCACTTTTGGCCACCAATAAAGGTGGACTGTATTAAAAGCCGTTTGTAATGTTTTCTTCTAGAAACCAGCGAATCATCAGCAGCACCCAACCGTGAGACCCCATGAGCAAAAAAAGCAAAAACCTCGACAAGAAAAACCTCGATAGGGAAGCGCTGTCCTTCCATTCGAACGGGCGCCCCGGAAAGCTGGAGATTAGCGCCACCAAGCCACTCACAAGCCAGCACGATCTCTCGCTGGCTTATTCCCCCGGTGTGGCAGCCCCGTGTCTTGCGATCGAGGCCAACCCCGACACCGCCTATGATTACACAGCAAAGGGCAATCTGGTTGCTGTTGTTTCCAATGGCACAGCAGTGCTGGGGCTGGGCGACATCGGGGCCGCCGCGTCAAAACCGGTGATGGAAGGCAAAGCCGTCCTGTTCAAGAAGTTTGCCGATATCGATGGCATCGATTTGGAATTGGACACTTCTGACACTGACGCCTTCATTAATGCGGTGTCATTGATGGGACCGTCTTTTGGCGGAATCAATCTTGAGGACATTAAGGCACCGGAATGTTTCATTATCGAACAACAGCTTCGCGAGAAGATGGATATCCCGGTCTTTCATGACGATCAGCATGGAACGGCGATCATCGCCGCTGCCGGTTTGATCAACGCGCTGCACCTCACCAAGCGCGAATTGGCCAGCATCAAGGTGGTCAGCAATGGTGCTGGCGCCGCATCAATTGCCTGTGTCGAACTTCTGAAAACGATGGGGGTTCCCCATGAAAATGTGATCATCTGTGACCGTGCGGGTCCCATCTATCAGGGGCGTGAGACATCAATGAATCAATGGAAATCAGCGCATGCGGTGCGCACCAAAGCGCGCTCGCTGGCTGAAGCGCTTGAAGGTGCGGATGTTTTCCTTGGACTGTCGGCAGCTGGTGCAATGACCAAGGATATGGTCAAAAAAATGGCTAACCGACCGATCATTTTCGCGATGGCGAATCCGGTGCCCGAAATTATGCCGGATGAGGCCAAATCCGTCCGTCCCGATGCCATTATTGCAACAGGGCGCTCAGACTTTCCCAATCAGGTAAACAATGTCCTTGGCTTTCCCTATATCTTTCGGGGTGCCCTTGATGTGCGGGCAAGCAAGATCAACGAGGAAATGAAAATTGCCGCAGCCAACGCCATTGCCTTGCTGGCGCGAGAGGATGTTCCGGAGTCAGTGGCAGAAGCCTATGGTGGGCAGGCACTGCAGTTTGGTGAGGATTACATCATCCCGGCACCGTTTGATCCACGGCTGATCGTGGCGGTTTCGACGGCGGTTGCGAAAGCAGCAATGGATAGCGGCGTTGCCAGAAAACCAATCAAGGATCTTGAAACTTATCGCAAGGATCTGTCAGCACGTCTTGATCCGACGGCCTCGACACTACAGGTCATCTATGACCGAATTGCCGCCAACCGCAAGCGTGTCGTCTTTGCCGAGGGTGAAGAGGAACGGGTGATCCGCGCGGCTCTCGCTTTCCGCAACGCCGGGTATGGCGACCCCATCCTGATTGGCCGCGAGCACCGAATTATCGAAAAAATTGAAAAGCTGGGCCTTGAGGGCGCAGAGACCATTCCCATAACGAATGCCAAGATTTCCGATCACAATGAAGACTATATTAATTTTCTCTATGAAAAACTGCAGCGCCAAGGTGCGCTCAGGCGGGATTGCCAGCGCATGGTAAATCTCGACAGAAATGTGTTCGCCGCCTGTATGGTGGTTAAGGGCCACGCCGATTCCATGGTCACCGGCCTGACGCGCTCATTCCGCCCAAGTTTTGAGCATGTCACACGGGTGATCGGGCCACGGGCCAATAGTGACTTTGTCGCCACCTCGATGATCATCTCGCGAGGGCGGACTCTTTTTGTTGGTGACGTCTCGGTAAATGAACGTCCAACCGGCGAACAATTGGCTGACATTGCTGAGGCAATCGCAGCCAAAGCCAAACAGATGGGTCATACCCCCCGCATTGCAATGCTGTCCTTCAGTAATTTCGGTAATCCAGAATCGCTGATCAGTGCCGAGGCACGGCGCGCCATCACGATCCTTGATGACCGCAATCCAGAATTTGAATATGATGGCGAAATGACAGCGGATGTCGCCCTTGATTATCAGCTGATGCAGCAACGATATCCATTCTGCCGGCTGTCTGGTCCTGCCAATATTCTGATCATGCCCGGTCTGCACTCAGCAAACATTACGTTCAAGCTGATGCAGAAACTGGCAGAGGGATCAGTGATTGGTCCGATGATGCTAGGCGGTGAGAAGCCGTTTCAGATCGTTCAGATGGGCGCATCGGTCAATGACATCGTGCAGGCTGCCTCGCTTGCGGCCTATGAGGCACTGCGCTGATCAGGGACGACTTGACAATCAGGAAACTGTCTTTGCGACAAGCGCCCGCAGATCAGTCTGCGGGCGAGCCCCGACATGTGAAATGATTTCTCCTGCCGCAACGCTGGCAATCATGGCCGAATCCTGCAACGAATATCCATTGGTGCGACCATAAAGATATCCCGCCGCG
The DNA here is from genome assembly GCA_004212735.1 of SAR116 cluster bacterium. Classification (GTDB taxonomy): domain Bacteria; phylum Pseudomonadota; class Alphaproteobacteria; order Puniceispirillales; family Puniceispirillaceae; genus MED-G116. The sequence goes on along the minus strand of SHBD01000001.1, from coordinate 47,465 downwards.
AAAAGGTCTCCTGCTCCGGTTGTATCGACAACCTCGCCAAGCGGTCGCGCGGCCGCCTCAATCTGGGCGGCGGCGCTGCCGGCAAAGGCACCTTTTGGACCGCGTGTTACAATGGTCTCCTCAACATAGTCCATCATTATGGGTATTGCCTGTTCAACAGGCGCATCACACAGACTGCTTGCCTCATTTTCATTCGAGAAAAGAATATCAACATGGTCCTTAACAAAATTGGTCAGCGCATCCCGGTGCCGTTCGGCACACCAGGGATCCGATAATGACAATGAAATTTTGCAGTTAAATTCAGCAGCAAGGGCAGCAGCTCGGGCAAAAATCGCCGGGCCTGCCGGCGCATCAAAAAGATAGCCCTCAAGATAAATGACGTTCGCCGCAGCCGCATCTTCCTGCAGAATATCCTCTGGCTGGAATTCGATACAGGCACCCAGATAGGTGTTCATTGAGCGGATCGCATCAGGCGTGACAAGAATGATTGACAACGCTGTTGGTGAGCCACTCACATGGGGAGGGTTATTAAATGCAACGGACGCTCTCATGATATCGTCACTGAATGTATGACCCAACGGATCATCATGCACACGACCGGCAAAGGCCGCCTTACCGCCAAGTGCGGCGACACCGACAGCTGTATTTGCTGCCGATCCACCTGACATTTCCTCACTTTGCCCAAGGTCTGCATATAGCGCGGCAGACCGCTCTGCGTCGACCAGATTCATCATTCCCTTGCCAATTGACTGTTGGTCAAGGAAGCCATCATCACAGGTGGAGAAAACATCGACAATCGCGTTGCCAACAGCCAAAATATCAATTGTCTTTTCCATAAAGCCCACTATCCGGTAACAAGGTTCAAACCGGCGAGACACTATAGAAAACACCAGCCAACAACAAGCTTGAAATTGGCCTCAAAAACCCACGTCAAACCCACGTCATACACTTGATGTTTGGACAGAATGAATCCTGTCATCTATGCTCAAGATGACGGAGCAAACACCCTGACTCCTCAAAAAGAGCCAAGAGAGAGATAAGTTATCCATGTACCGTTTCTTAGGTCTGGTGTTAATGGTCACGCTGATCGCGGCCTGTCAGCCGCAAACCAACATTCAAACAGGCCCGCAAACGCTGAAAACAAGGCTGCCGACAATGTCCAAAACCCCACAGGATCAGGCGTCGGTTGAAACGGCGACAGACTCATCGGGTAACGAGGTCGATTGGCAGCAGGTTGTGCAAGAACCAACGAAAGATATCACAACCGAGTCTGCTCCCGTTACCATGACAGCGCTGGATGCTGATGAAATCGGAGAGCCGCCAGCACCGGTGCCATTGACAGAAGCAGTTTCTGAACCAGTCATAGAATCAGGAACAGAACTAGTTGCGGAGTCAAATAAAGATGACACGACGTTGACAGATGACAACACCTTGCAAATTGCCAGCCTTTCTGTGGCTGGGGCCGAAACCGCAGCAGAAAGCGAAGCCATCACAACTTTGGAAGACGCGCTTACTGAGATCGAAGTCGCTGCCGTGCCGATGGACGAGGAAGCCAGCCAGAACCAGATTGTCGCTATCGAGAAACCAAAGACACCCGACCCAATTCATCCCAAGACAATCGTCGGAAAAAACATTGATGACCTTGGTGAAAGCCTTGGTCTACCGGATTTTGAACGTATCGATGCCGATGTAATGATCTGGCAATATCGGCTGGCGGCGTGTGTGACCGATTTCTATCTGTATCTGAATGGTGATGATTATGTCGTTACAGGATGGGCCTGGCGTCCACCATTTGTCGGCCAGTCGATGGATGAGGAACGCTGTGAGCAGCAGATCGGCAATTTACTTGACGCCAACGCCTAAGCGATCTTGTCCTTGAAGAGGCAAAACTCGCTAATCCTGCACGCACCACAATCAGGCTTACGGGCCTTGCAGACATAGCGTCCATGCAGAATCAGCCAATGATGCGCACCTTGCTTCCATTTGTCCGGGACCCGGCGCACCAATTCACGTTCCACATGGTCAGGCGTCTTTCCAGGCGCCATTCCGGTGCGGTTTCCAACGCGGAAAATATGCGTGTCAACAGCAATAGTTGGATGGCCAAAGGCCTCATTGAGCACAACATTTGCTGTTTTCCGGCCGACCCCCGGGAGCGCCTCAAGGGACGCTCTGTCCTCTGGCACGGCGCCATCATGTTGGGCAATGAGAATTTCCGATAGCCGGTGGACATTCTTCGCTTTGGTGTTGAACAACCCGATGGTGCGGATGTGATGGCTGATGCCATCAACGCCAAGCGCCACCATTTGCGCGGGGGTTGAGGCGATTGCAAACAGCCCTTTGGTTGCCCTGTTGACACCAACATCTGTCGCCTGCGCGGACAACACAACCGCAACCAGTAGCGTGTAGGGGTTTGAAAAATTCAACTCAGTCTTCGGCTCCGGCAGATTGGCAGCAAGGCGTTCAAAACAGGTGGCCACATGATCAAGTCGCATTTTTTTGGAGCTTCTTGCCGTCATTCTCACTTCCAAATCGCATTCATCCGGTTTTTTCTGTCCGATTCAAAAGGTTTGGACGCACCCTTAAACAACGGCTAATCTTCAATTGAACCATTCTTCTGCCGCTGGACAGTTCCGGCACAAACAAGGCGCAAAACCATGGCCATATTCAATCTCGGGTCGATCAATATTGATCTGGTTTACAGGGTATCACACTTCCCGGCAGCAGGGGAGACGCTTACCACCTCATCCTTCATGCGGGCGCTTGGTGGCAAGGGTGCCAACCAATCGATCGCACTCGCCGCCGCCGGTGCAAAAATTTTCCATATAGGCGCAGCAAATCCTGCTGATGACTGGCTGTTCACAGAGATGGCGCGACGCGGCGTTGATATGTCTTTTGTTCAGGAAAGCACCGCCCCAACCGGACATGCGATCGTCAGTGTCAATGACGAGGGTGAGAATCAAATTCTGCTCTATCCAGGTGCCAATCGTGCGATCGACATGAAACAGGCGCTGGCGGCGCTTGATGATGGTGGGACAGAGGATTGGGTGCTGTTGCAGAACGAGACCAACGGTGCCCTCGACTATGTTGAGGCGGCGAAGACAAGGGGGATAAAGATTGCCTATAGTGCTGCACCCTTCGAAGAGGATGTCGCAATGCAGCTTCTGCCGCATTGCGATTTGTTGATCGTCAATGAAGGTGAGGCGGCAGCGCTTGCCATGGCAAGCGGCCGGGCACCAAAGGAGTTGGGATTGGCGCATCTGGTGATCACCCGCGGTGGTGCCGGGGCTGACTATGTTGGCGTGGCAGGGCAGTTTCACCATCCAGCATTCGCCGTTGACCCCATTGACACCACCGGTGCGGGTGATTGTTTCTTTGGTTACTTTCTTGCTGGAATCGCCAGCGGCGAGAAGGTCGAGACAACACTTCGCATTGCCAGTGCTGCCGCGGCAATGCAGGTCACCCGACCGGGTGCTGCAACAGCTATACCTTCTCGCGCAGATGTATTAGCATTCACTCAAGATCATTGATCGTTAGATTGGGTTTTGATGAAACATAAAGTCATAATCGACACCGACCCCGGCATTGACGATGCGATGGCCATCCACATGGCCTTCGCGGACCAGAGCATTGACGTCATCGGTCTGACAAGCATTTTCGGCAATGTGACCACACACACAGCCACGAGAAACGCCCTTCGGCTTGCCGAAATGGCCTATTACCGAACAATCGTCGCGCCCGGCGCGCTTGTGCCGCTTATCCGTGGAGCCGAGCCACCAGCCGATTTTGTGCATGGGGCAGAAGGATTTGGCACTGTTCCCGCTGCCACACCTGCAGGCAGCGCCGACGGACGATCAGCAGCCCAATTCCTGTGTGAGAGCTGCGCTGCGGCACCCGGCGAGATCACCATTTGCGCTGTCGGTCCGTTGACCAATCTGGCAGCGGCACTTAGCCTGGATCCCAATTTCGTGCGGAATGTAAAATCAATTGTCATCATGGGCGGCTCTTACGCCTATCATGGCAATGTCACCGGCTGTGCCGAAGCCAATATATGGAACGATCCGGATGCTGCGGACAGGGTTTTTGCCGCCGATTGGGATGTGACGATGGTGGGACTTGATGTCACCGAGCGCACCCAATGTACGCCGGATGACTTCGCCTTTCTTGCCAGCCAGTCACCACAGATCGGTGGGTTTCTCAGAAGGGCGGCCGATTTCTATTTTGATTTTCATCAAAGCAAAACAGGGGTCAGATCCTGTTTCATGCATGACCCCTCAGCCATTCTGGCCATTACCGATGCACATCTGTTTGGCTTTGAGGTGGTGCCAATAGCGGTCATATGCGATGGTGAGGAGATTGGGCGCACCGCGCTATATGAGGGCCAAGACAGGCGTCTGGTCAAGGTTGCCACAAGTGTTGATAACGTGGCAGCCCGAGAAAAATTCCTTGGGCTTGTGGCACATGCAGATGATATTTCTGAGATGAGAAAGGCTGGTTAAACATGAATGTTGAAACTGTTGATTATCAGGATCCCACCGCCAGCGCCGCCTTGCACAGATCGCTGCGGGATACCGGATTCGCCGTCCTCGCCAATCATCCCATTTCGGCGGAGCGAATTGCCGATATCTATGACGGATGGGGCAGCTTTTTTGCCAACGAGGACAAATTTGAGTTTGCGGTGCAGCCGCCACGTCATGACGGCTATTTTGCCTTTCGCTCAGAAAACGCCAAGGACTCGCCGACAAAGGACCTGAAAGAATTTTTTCATGTCTATCCAGACTCACCCCTGCCGGAGGCGCTCAGCGCGGCAACAGCAGCCATTTATGCCGATCTTCAGGCGCTGGGGGTAGAGCTGTTATCATGGATCCAGAAGGAAACGCCAGATGACATCCGCACGGGATTTTCCCTACCACTTGATGAAATGATGGCCGACAGCAATCAGAGCCTGCTCCGCATTTTGCATTATCCACCCGTTGAGGAAGCTGAGCCCGATGCTATACGGGCGGCGGCACATGAAGATATAAATCTGATAACCCTGCTTCTATCCGGATCAAAGCCTGGTTTACAGGCAAAGGATGCCGCGGGTAACTGGCATGACATTGCCTGTGACGCCGGCATGATCACGATCAATAATGGCGATATGCTGGCAATGACCAGCGACAATTATTTCCCATCAACAACGCATCGGGTGATAAATCCAGATGCCAAGCAGAACCAATCACGCTATTCTATGCCGATGTTTCTGCATCCGCGGCCCGAGGTATTACTGAAACCGGGCACAACGGCCGATGATTATCTACAAGAACGACTAACAGAAATTGGCCTGAAACCACAGACTGCGTCATAAAGGGAGTAAATGATGATGCGTATCAAAACTATGATTGCTGCAGCTGCAATAGCGGTTAGCACAACGGCTGTTGCCGCAGACATGAAGCCTGCTGTTATTTATGACATGGGCGGCAAGTTCGACAAATCCTTCAATGAAGGTGTCTATAACGGTGTTCAAAAATTCACCAGCGAAACCGGCATCGAGGTGATGGAATTTGAGGTCACCAACGAAACCCAACGTGAGCAGGCGATGCGCCGTATGGCAGAACGTGGCGCCACCATTGTTCTGGGTGTGGGCTTTGCCCAAGCAGACGCCATTTCAAAGGTTGCTGCAGAATTTCCCGACACAAAATTCTCTATCATCGACGTGTCATGGCTGGATGCACCGAATCTGCGCCAATATGCCTTCAAGGAACATGAGGGTAGCTACATTGTCGGTGTTGCCGCAGCGAAAGCCTCAAAGACCGGCAAGGTTGGCTTTGTGGGTGGCATGGATATCGGCCTGATCCGCCGGTTTGGTTGTGGCTATGTCGGCGGTGTCAAATCCGTCAATGCCAATGCCGAGGTTTATCAGAACATGACAGGCACAACCCCATCTGCATGGAACGACCCGGCCAAGGGCGCCGAATTGACCCAGTCACAGATCGACCGCGGTGCGGATGTCGTCTACCATGCAGCTGGCGGCACCGGCGCTGGTGTGATCCAGGCAGCAGCTGATGCCGGAAAACTGGCCATCGGCGTTGATTCGAACCAGAATGGCATGGCGCCTGGCAGTGTTCTGACCTCAATGCTCAAGCGCGTTGACGTTGCAGCCTATGAAACCTTCATGGATGTCAAAAATGGCAATTTCTCAGCCGGTGTCCATGTTCTTGGTCTTGCCGAGGGCGGCGTTGACTGGGCGCTTGACGAGAACAATGCGAGTCTTGTCACAGATGACATGAAGGCTGCCATTGAGTCAGCGCGGGCCGACATCATCTCGGGCAAGGTGAAGGTTCATGACTATTTCAGTGATGAGAGCTGCCCATACTAAGGCTTCATTCTCTGTAATCACGTGATGACAGATGCGTCACAGATGGCCAACGGCGGCTCAACATCGCCGTTGGCTATTGAATTATCCGCAATTAATAAGAGTTTTGGCGACGTTCATGCCAACAGGGACGTCAACCTGAAGGTCGTGTCTGGCCATATCCATGGAATCATCGGGGAAAATGGCGCGGGAAAATCAACGCTTGTCAGCATTCTCTATGGTTTCTATGCCGCCGATGGCGGCCTGATCAGTGTCAATGGCCAAATCACCACCATTCGCAATTCAGCTGATGCCATTGGCAAGGGCATCGGCATGGTTCATCAGCATTTCATGCTGGTGCCCAATTTTACCGTTCTGGAAAATGTCATGCTCGGCCATGAAGGCAGCCTGAGCATCGAGGCCAGCGCCCAAAAGGCCCGCAATGTTTTGAACAAACTGTCCGAGGATTTTGGTCTGACGGTGGACTCAGACATGATTGTCGAAAATCTGCCTGTTGGCCTACAGCAACGTGTGGAAATCTTAAAAGCGCTGTTCCGTGGTGCCGAAATTCTCATACTTGATGAGCCAACAGGCGTCCTGACCCCACAGGAAACCGAACAGCTTTTTGACATTTTGCGGGCGCTTCGCGAACAGGGTGTCACCATCCTGTTGATCACCCATAAGCTAAAAGAAATAATGGCAATCACAGACGATGTCTCGGTGATGCGGGACGGTGAAATGGTGGCACATCTCAAAACCGCTCAGACATCGCCAGCCGAGCTGGCCGAATTGATGGTTGGCCGCAAAGTGCTGCTCGAGGTAGATCATACGCCGGCAAAGCCGGGGGTGCCCGTTCTGCAGGCAGAGAATCTATGTTTGACCACGGCCAATGGCATTGACCATTTAAAGGATATCTCCTTGACCTTGCGCGAAGGTGAAATTGTCGGCGTTGCCGGCGTTTCGGGCAATGGGCAATCAGAATTACTGGATGTGCTCTCTGGAATCACAACGCCAACAAGCGGCTCTTTTCGTGTTGGCACAAACGAGATCACCACACAGCGGCCATCCGATCCGGCACAACTGCGCCGCCTTGGGGTGGCCCATGTCCCTGAGGACCGTCACAAATGCGGAATCATCCTGCCCTTTTCAGCGGCTGAATCAATGATTCTGGGCTATAGCGGCACCGATGAGCAAAATCAGGGGTGGTGGTTGAGCCCATCCGCACTTGAGCAAAATTGTGCTGACCGTATGCATGGTTTTGACATCCGCCCGCCGCTTCCCAGCCTGGCAAGCGCCAATTTTTCAGGTGGCAACCAACAAAAAATCGTTCTGGCACGTGAAATTTCAACCCAACCAAAATTGCTGTTGGTTGGCCAGCCAACGCGCGGCGTTGATATTGGCGCGATCGAGTTCATTCACAAACAACTGATTGCGCTGCGCAACGAGGGGTGTGCGATTCTTCTTGTCTCGGTTGAACTTGACGAGATCATGAGTCTGTCTGATCGTATTCTGGTGATGAATAATGGCCAGATGGTTGGCGAGCTGGCGCGTGAGGAGGCCGATGAGCAACAGCTTGGTCTGATGATGGCGGGCATCGGTGCCGAAGATGGCATCACCACATCGCAGATGAGAGCCGGGTCATGAGCGCGCCTCCTGCCTTGCCGCGCTGGGCGGATGTTGGGTTGATCCCTCTGATCAATGTCCTTGCCGCACTGATCGTCTCGGGTGTCGTTGTCACCATCATTGGTGAGAACCCTTTTGAGGCGATGATGGTGATGATCAAGGGTGCCTTTGTTTATAAAGGCTCGCTTGGCTACACGCTTTATTATGCGACAAATTTTATCTTCACCGGTCTTGCCGTTGCTGTCGCCTTTCATGCGATGCTGTTCAATATTGGTGGCGAGGGGCAAGCCTATCTTGGCGGGTTGGGGGCCGGGCTGGTCTGCCTGATGTTTGACAGCATGCTTCCCGCGCTTGTTCTGATACCGCTGGCGATCATGGCGTCAGCCGGCTTTGGTGCTATCTGGGGCGCCATTCCGGGTTATCTGCAGGCCAAACGCGGTAGCCATATCGTCATCACCACCATCATGTTCAATTTTCTGGCGGCCTCGATCATGGTCTGGCTGCTGGCCGGACGATTGAAAGCGCCGGGGCAAATGTCGCCTGAAACACGGTCCTTCTCGCCAAATGCAGAATTGCCATTCATCCATGACATCGCCAACGCCCTCGGCATGGAGATGGCGCGTTCACCCTTGAACCTGTCTTTTGTTGTCGCATTGCTGGCCTGCGTTGGGGTTTGGATACTGATCTGGCGCTCACGCCTTGGTTATGCCATCCGGGCGACGGGCCACAGCGCGGGCGCCGCCCAATATGCCGGCATTCCTGTGAGCACCATTATCATCATCACGATGGCCATTTCCGGCGGACTTGCCGGCATGATGGCAATCAATGAAATCCTCGGCGTTCAACACCGGACGATTCTCGGCTTTACCTCGGGCTATGGCTTCACCGGTATTGCTGTGGCGCTGATGGGGCGAAACCATCCTGTGGGAATTGTTCTTGCAAGTCTGCTGTTTGGCGCACTCTATCAGGGGGGTGCTGAGCTCGATTTTGAGTTTTCCACGATTACACGGGAAATGGTTTTGTTGATTCAGGGTCTGATCATCCTGTTTTCAGGCGGGCTTGCCTATATGTTCAACCGCCCATTGGCACATTTTCTGGGCTTTCTTCTAACACCACGTCATGCAGGAGGAGGGCGGCGTGGCTGATTTATGGCTGCAGTTTCTGCTGACCATCGACGCCACCTTGCGCGTGGCGACACCGCTGATCTTATGTGCAATGGCAGGCATTTTCTCAGAAAAATCTGGCATAATTGATATTTCACTTGAGGGCAAAATGCTGATGTCAGCTTTCGCTGCCGCTGCGGTTGCTACCCTGACATCCTCAGCACTTGCCGGGTTGGTGACCGCAATCGGTGTTTCTGTGCTTCTGGGTCTGTTGCATGGGTTGGCATCAATCACGCTGCGTGGCAATCAGGTGATTAGCGGCCTTGCGATCAACATTCTAGCATCCGGGCTGACCGTTACCATTGGCATAGCGATGTTTAAACAGGGTGGGCAGACTCCCAATCTTTCCCGTGCCGAGCGGTTCCGGCCAATCGAACTGCCATTTGCCGAACAGATTGGCAATCTGCCTCTTATCGGGCCAATTTATCGTGAAGTCATCTCCGGACATAACATTCTTGTCTGGGTAGCACTTGCTGCTGTGTTGTTCACCGCTTTCATTCTGACACGCACCCGTTTTGGGCTGCGCTTGCGGGCCGTGGGGGAAAAGCCCGAAGCGTTGGATAGTGCTGGTGTTTCCGTGGCCAAGACGCGATATCTGGCGCTGATCGTTGCCGGCGTTCTGTGCGGAATGGCCGGGGCCTATCTGTCGACCGCCCATGGCAGCGGCTTTGTCCGCGAAATGACAGCCGGCAAGGGCTATATCGCGCTTGCCGCTATGATCTTTGGAAAATGGCAGCCACGAGGTGCGTTGCTCGCGTGCCTGCTTTTTGGCTTCCTGGAAGCTGTGGCCTCACGCTTGCAGGGTGTTGACGTTCCGCTGATTGGCGAGGCGCCGGTTGATTTGATTCTGGCACTTCCATATCTCTTAACTGTAATCCTGCTCGCCGGCTTTGTCGGAAAGGCAATGCCGCCCCGCGCCATCGGCGAGCCTTATGTGAAGGAACGCTGAAGGTGAATGATGACGCCTTGATCACAGCGGCAACCAATGCCCGCAAAAAGGCCTATGCACCCTATTCAGGTTTCAAGGTTGGTGCGGCGCTTCTTGATGAGAACGGGTGCATCCATACGGGCCAGAATGTGGAAAATGCCGCCTATCCGAATGGAATTTGTGCCGAGACAGCAGCCATTGCGATGATGGTTCAACAGGGGGGAACAAAGATCATCAAAATTGCCGTTTCCGGTGGTGATGGAAGCCAGCTGTGCACCCCCTGCGGAGGTTGCCGACAGCGCATCCGGGAATTTGCCACGGACATGACGCATGTTCTGATCTGTGACGCCGCCGGCCTGCAGGCCGACCTCACACTCGGCGCACTGTTGCCCCATAGTTTTGGGCCAGAAAATCTGGGTTAGGACCGCACAGTCCCATAGATTCGGTCACCCGCATCACCCAATCCCGGCAAAATATAGCTCATCCCATTCAACTCTCTGTCGAGCGCGGCTGTTACAATAGGCACATCCGGAAATTGCCCATGCACCGCGGCAACACCCTCTGGCGCAGCAACAAGACAGGCAAAAACGATATCCTTCACACCCATTGACTGCAATGTTTCAATGGCCATCACCGCACTGCCACCAGTCGCCAGCATCGGGTCGCCAAGGATTACCTGGCGCGTTTCCATTTTATCGGGAAGGCTGGAATAATAGGAGATCGGCTTGGCCGTCTCATGATCACGATACAGGCCCAGATGACCAACGCTTGCCTCGGGACATATCTGGCTGAAACCATCAATCAGGCCATTGCCAGCCCGCAAAATCGATACCAGACAGGGCTTTGGATCACACATCGTCTCAGCCATCATGCTTTCCAGCGGCGTCTGGACTTCGACCGGGGTCACCTGCAATTTCTGCAATGCCGGAAAAGCCAGCAGCCAAGATAGTTCGTGTAGAGTTTGCCGAAAATGGTGGGGCGGTGTTTCCTTGGCCCGCAGTATCGCCAGCTTGTGCGAAACAAGCGGATGGACAAGAACATGAACATTATTCTGGGTGTGGACTGACATGATAGAGTTCCTGATTGCAAGGCATCAAAGCAACCTATCTTGAAAGTGGTGCTTTTTCCATTCAGAAGCAGGTTTTTCGTTAACAAAAAATGGAATTGCCATCACAATGGGCCGCTCGGGGATGGAATGGATTTCAATGGCCAAGTTATATTTTTCCTATTCGGCTATGAATGCCGGCAAATCAACCATATTACTCCAATCGTCACACAATTATCAGGAGCGGGGCATGAACACCATGTTGCTGACCGCTGCCTTGGACGGGCGACATGGCAAAGGCCGCATTGGCTCACGGATCGGTCTGAGCGCGGACGCTTTTGTGTTTTCCAACACGACAGACATGGCGGCGCTTGTCTCTGGACATCATGACCAGACAAAAATTGATTGCGTTCTTGTCGATGAGGCACAATTTCTGACCGATGATCAGGTCTGGCAGCTTGCAGAAATTGTCGATGAGCTGAATATTCCAGTCATGTGCTACGGGCTGCGCACTGATTTCCAGGGCAATATGTTTCCCGGCAGCGCCCGGCTACTGGCCATCGCCGACAATCTGCGCGAAATCCGCACCATCTGCCATTGTGGACGCAAAGCGACGATGGTGGTCCGCCAGAACGAATCCGGCGAGGTGATTCGGGATGGAGCGCAGGTCGAGATTGGCGGTAACGAGAAATATGTCTCGCTGTGTCGCTATCATTGGCGCATTGCTATGTCCTAGCCGTTGAGCACGTCTTGCATAGTGTAAAAACCGGGCTTCCCGCCAACGGCAAATCTGGCTGCGCGCACAGCACCACGGGCGAAGATAGCCCGGTCAGTCGCTTTGTGGGAAATTTCAACACGCTCTGACTGGCCAAAGAAAATCACCGAATGTTCACCCGTGACATCGCCGCCACGCAGCACAGCAAACCCAATATCACCATGTTTTCGGGCGCCTGTCTGACCTTTGCGTACCATATCGGCAACGCCCTCCAGCTCGACACCGCGGCCGCGAGCCGCCGCCCTGCCCAGCGCAAGTGCCGTTCCCGAAGGTGCGTCCACCTTGTGATGGTGATGCGCCTCGACAATCTCAATATCCCAGCCATCGGTCAGCTGCGCGGCAACCTGTTCGACAATCTGGCCAAGCAGCGTTACGCCGACCGACGTATTGGCACAATAGACAAGCGCTACTCTCCCACCAGCCCGTTCCAAAACGGCCTCGTCTTCTGGCGCCAGGCCAGTGGTGCCAACAACCAGCGCGACACCAGATTTGGCGGCAAGTTCAGCATGCGCGCAGCTTGCGGCTGGACTGGAAAAATCAATCACCACATCGGCCTGATCAAACAGCGCCGCCGGATCATCACCAATGATCACCCCATTTTCTCGAAGACCCGCCACCAATCCAGCATCTTCACCAATCGCAGGGCTGTCCGGACGGTCCGTTGTCGCAACAAGCTGTAGATCCTCAGCCGCGGCAATCTCACGGATCAACATGCCGCCCATGCGGCCCCCGGCCCCCGGGATGGCTATTTTCACTGTCGCGTCGCTCATTGATGTGACTTTCTGTTCTGTCTGCCGTCAGCCGAGACTATAGGTGGCAGGGCGCGGCCGGCAAGCCATAAAGTGCGTTTGTCCGTTGCTGGAAAATCACAGTGGGGGCAGAACAGGCGTCAGCTATCAGCCCAGATACGTTTTACCCGGTCTAGAAAGCTCGAGGTTTCCGGGCTGGTGTTTCCCGCCTCGGAAAACGTCTGCAAAAGCTCTTTCTGCCTTTTCGTCAGGTTGGTCGGTGTTTCCACCTGAACCTCGACAATCTGATCACCATTTGTGCTCCGGCGCAGCACCGGCATGCCCTTGCCACGCATTCTGAAACGCCGTCCGGACTGGGTGCCTGCCTCGATCGTCAGTCGCGCCATCTTGCCCTCAACAGTCGGCACATCGATTGTGCCTCCCAACGCCGCCACCGTCATCGGCACCGGAATTTTGGTTAAAATGTTGGAACCATCGCGGGTGAAGATCGGATGCGAATTCACTGATACGAAAATGTAGAGATCGCCAGCCGCGCCGCCACGAACCCCGGCCTCGCCCTTACCCGACAACCTGATCCTCGTGCCGGTATCGACACCTGCAGGTATGGAGACTGACAACACTTTGCTTTGTTGTACCCGGCCATCACCGCCACAATCCCTGCACGGATCGGAAATGACCTGACCCATACCCTGACAGGCATGACAGGTCCGCTCCACAGCAAAAAATCCCTGTTGGGCACGCACCCTGCCAGCACCGCCGCAGGTGCCACATGTGCTGGGCTTGCTGCCGCCGGCGGCGCCAGAACCATCACATTTACCGCAGGATACCGGAACATTAATTGTGATGTCCTTCTGCAACCCTGAATAGGCTTCTTCAAGCGTGACATTCATGTCGTAACGCAGGTCACTACCAGACCGGTCCTGGCCCTGACCGCCGCGTGCACCGCCAGAAAATTCCGAGAACATCTGATCAAAAATGTCGGCAAAACCACCACCACCAAAACCACCGCCAGCGCCTGCACCAGCATTCTCAAAAGCCGCATGACCAAGCTGGTCATACGCCGCACGTTTCTGCGGGTCTTTCAAGATGTCATAAGCCTCAGATGCCTCACGAAAGCGCTCACCTGCAGCCTCATCATCAGGGTTTCGGTCGGGGTGATTTTGCATCGCAAGCTTGCGGTAGGCGGATTTAAGCGCCTTGTCATCAGCATCACGCGAAACACCAAGGACCTCATAGAAATCACGTTTGCTCATGGTGCCTGCCGTCTATCATCAAAAAAGACACCGGGACAGATGACCTGTCCCGGTAAACTGGTTTTCGTTTGGCTTACTTCTTGTCGCCGGCCGCTGCATCGCCATCGACTTCCTCAAACTCGGCATCGACAACGGTATCGTCCGAGTTCGGGGAGTCCCCAGATCCGGCATCGCCGGTGGCATCCTGTTCTGCCTGATAGGCTGCCTCACCCATCTTCATCATTGCCTGTGACAGCTCGGCAGACTTGGTTTTGACATCTTCAATATCATCACCGTCAAGCGCGGTCTGCAGGGCTTCAATGCCAGCCTCAACCTCGGCCTTGGCATCCGGATCAGCCTTGTCGCCAAGATCGTCGATGGCCTTGCGTGCGCCATGGGCGAGCGCTTCACCCTGATTGCGTGTCTCAACAGATTCGCGGCGCTTCTTATCCTCTTCGGCGTTGGCTTCGGCTTCCTCAACCATCCGTTCGATGTCCGAATCGTCCAGACCGCCAGACGCCTGAATCTTGATCTCCTGCTCCTTGCCGGTGGCCTTGTCCTTGGCGCTTACCTTGACGATACCATTGGCATCGATATCAAAAGCAACCTCAATCTGCGGCACACCACGTGGGGCAGGGGCAATTCCCTCCAGATTGAACTGGCCCAGATGCTTGTTATCTGCGGCCATTTCACGTTCACCTTGATAAACGGAAATTGTCACAGCAGATTGATTGTCATCGGCCGTTGAGAACACCTGACTCTTTTTTGTCGGAATGGTCGTGTTCCGATCGATTAACCGGGTGAATACGCCACCCAAAGTCTCAATGCCAAGGGACAATGGCGTCACATCAAGCAGCAACACATCCTTAACATCGCCTGTCAGCACACCCGCCTGGATGGCTGCGCCCGATGCCACGACCTCGTCGGGATTGACGCCGCGATGCGGTTCAGCTCCGAAGAATTCCTTCACCGTATCAATAATCTTCGGCATTCTGGTCATTCCGCCGACAAGGATTACCTCATCGATATCAGATGCCTTCACGCCCGCATCTTTCAACGCCGCCTTGCAGGGGACGATTGTCCGTTCAACCAGCTTCTCGACAAGCCGTTCAAGCTTAGCCCTTGTCAGCTTGATATTCAGATGTTTTGGTCCACTTGCATCTGCCGTGATAAAGGGAAGGTTGATGTCCGTCTGCAGTGATGCGGACAGTTCGATTTTCGCCTTTTCAGCGGCTTCTTTCAAACGCTGCAGCGCGAGCTTGTCACCGCGCAGATCAATGCCGTCGGACGATTTGAATTCATCGGCCAGGAATTCAATAATCTGGTGGTCAAAATCCTCACCACCCAGGAATGTGTCTCCATTGGTGGATTTCACCTCAAAGACGCCATCGCCAACCTCAAGCACCGATACGTCAAACGTACCACCACCAAGGTCATAGACGACAATCAGCCCTGACTCCTTACGGTCAAGACCATAAGCAAGGGCGGCCGCTGTGGGCTCATTGATAATCCTGAGAACTTCAAGGCCGGCAATTTTTCCAGCATCTTTCGTTGCCTGGCGCTGCGCGTCATTGAAATAGGCAGGCACCGTGATCACGGCTTGGGTGACGCTTTCACCCAGAAACGCCTCGGCATCTTCTTTCA
The DNA here is from genome assembly GCA_004212735.1 of SAR116 cluster bacterium. GTDB lineage: Bacteria > Pseudomonadota > Alphaproteobacteria > Puniceispirillales > Puniceispirillaceae > MED-G116. Next base: position 31,975 of record SHBD01000001.1, on the reverse strand, counting down.
GCTTGCGCAGGACAAAACTGGAAATCTGGCTTGGTGAGTATTCCTCACCATCGACCTTCACCCAAGCATCCCCATTCTTGGCTCCAAGCAGCTCATAAGGAACCAGCTTGGCAAAATTCTTTGTTGCCTTGTCCGTGAATCGGCGCCCAATCAGACGCTTGATCGCGAACAGGGTTTTTTCAGGGTTGGTTACAGCCTGACGTTTGGCAGGCTGACCAACAAGACGCTCTTCTTCATCAGCAAAGGCCACCATTGACGGTGTGGTCCGGGCACCTTCAGCGTTTTCGATAACGCGGGGCTCAGATCCATCCATGACCGCTACGCAGGAATTTGTTGTCCCAAGATCAATACCAATTACTTTTCCCATTTTCATGCTCCTTTCTCATCGCACAGAAACAACCAATCATTTTGATCGCTGCGCTTCCCCTGGCATTTCGACCTGCCCACCCATTGGCACCGGGTGACACTGTCATGCTCTTCATTTTCTAAATTCCATATAAGGCGGCAAACTCATCTTACAAGGTCTGGTCATTCATCTGGCTTTTACGCCTGCGCATCGACCTCTTTGGCGGGACTATCAGGTGCCTTTGAGACACCCACCATGGCCGGCCGCAATAATCTGTCATGCAGGACATAACCATGTTGAACCACTTCGACAACAATGCCCGCCTCGTGTTCGTCCGTTGGCATCTCAAACATCGCCTGATGCAGATTGTAGTCAAATTTTTCTCCAACCGGGTCAATTCGCTTGATCCCATGTTTTTCGATCACAGACTGAATTTCTGTCCAGCTGAGCTCGATGCCCTTAACCAGACCCTGCAACGCCTCTTCGGACACGTTTTCCTCAGACTCGTCTTTATTCGTGGTGTCAGTGGCCTCGATTGCGCGCGCCAGATTGTCAATCGCACCAACAAGGTCGCGCGCAAAACTGGTATGTCCATATTTGCGGGCTGACTGCATTTCCCGCTCGGTGCGGCGACGCATATTCTCCGTTTCGGCCATCGCGCGCAGAAGCTGGTCTTTCAGTTGGTCACGCTCGGCGACGAGAACGCTCAGCGGATCATCTTCAGCCGCGTCATCCTGTTCAGCATTAATCTCTATTTCACCAGTGTCATTCTCAACAACATCTTGCCACGCCTCTGATTTTTCAGGCTGGTCCGCCTCAGTCTCAGACACATCATCTTTGCTATTTTCGGCCATTTTATTCCCTTTGCCGTAGTCGCCTCTGCCGGCGGGCCGGACAGAAGATATAGGTTCCAGAAGTATTTAATGCCTAGCGCATCCATATCCAAGCAAAGATCAGGATTTTTTTTGGAGTTTAGAAAGCCTGAATAGACGGTGGCATCATAGACCACAAATTCTATATGTAAAATGCGCCACACACACCAGATATTGTATCAAAATCGAAATTGTGTCACTCTGACAACCAATCGTTTTAATCTCGCATTGGCGCACCCTTGCAAGCGAAATCACACCGCGGAACACCCGCGTTGTTAAGACAGGCCAGATAGATGAGTCCTACCACTGTCAGACAATCCATTGAGGCACTTTATCAGGAAGCAGAGGCGGTCGTGGCCGAAGGAGGCCCGATGCTGGCCATCGTCAAATCGACTCCGGCCAATGAGACTCTGTCCAATCCAGCCGCCGAGTTGCAAACCATCGCAGCCATTCATGCTGAGGCACGTTCAGCACGCACCAGCGATGACGGCCTGCCATTAAAAGAGAGAATAAAGAATCTGCTGGCAGACGCCGAAGAGGAATGGGACTCGTCGCAAGAGGCATCAACCAAACCTGCGCAGCAACAACCAAGCAGCACTGGACAAGTGATTGCAGCGGAACCAATTAGTAGTCTTGCCCCAGACGACACCGCTACTGACAACGCCGCTGCTGGCAACGCCGCTGCTGGCAACACTGACACAGACAAACAAGCCACGCACGGCACCACAACGCTCAGCGCAACCAAAACCCCTCAAAAAACCGACATTGAGCCCATTGAGCCACCTGCCCCAGCCTCAGCCTCAGCCTCAGCCTCAGCCCACGATGAGCTGCAGCCAGAAGATGCCAATAGGCTGGTTTCGCAGGCACAGGCGGACGTGCATGCCGTCATGGCGGATATCGCTGCAGCTGTCGGCACTGTTCCAGCGGTCGAGTCCAGAGAATCACAAACGGACGCAACGCAGAACGACACCATCAGCATGGACCAACAAGCGTTACAAACACTGATCCGTGACACGGTCAGATCCGTTGTTTCCGAAGAGTTGCCAAAGATCGTGGAGGCTGCCATCGGCAACCAGAATGAATCGCAAATCGTCGATCTTAAAGCTGGCAAAAAAGTGGCAAAAAAATCCTCTGCAGCGACGGCAGAAAAAAAGGTGGCCAGAAAAGCAGCCGCAAAAGTGACCCCAAAGACAGCGAAAAAAACAAAGGCGAAAGCGACTTGCTGATCATTCGCCACGTCCGAAGGCGAGAAATTCCGCAAAAGAACACAAAAGAAAAGTCGGGTTTAAGGGTTTGTTAAATTATATTCCCTATTCTTGCTGGTGATAAAACACCTACAAGAATCTTGGCTCAAAATGCTGCTTTCCTGTCCCCATTGCTCCACAATTGGCAAAATTCCTGATATTTTCAGGAAATTCTATGGAATTCCTGTTTCCTGTCACAAATGCGCCCGCCTGTTTTTTGTCAAACAAGCGTCAGACGATGCGGCAAGTTTCTCCGTAAAGGATAAATATCACATCTCGCCCTGTCAGAACTGCGCCACGCTCCTGATGATTGCTGGTGACCGCCGCCTTTCCCGGAGATTGACGCTGCTATGTCCGGTCTGCGCACATGACACCATGAGCGGCAGCGTTTTTTCTTTCAGGAAAATCACCTTTGCCACTCTGCTATTGCTGGCGATCCTGTTGACAGTCATCATGGCTGTGCCCTCATCGCTGACGATTGACCCTCTTGTCTGGGCACTTCGGCGACTACCTGCGGAATTTCTCTATTATATTGATGTCCTGTCACTCTCGCTGGCCCAGTTTATACCGTGAAATGCACCTGACTGGCAGTGATCTATCGGCCCAGGACGCGGGCCAGCGCACGGCTGGTGTAATCGACCATAGGGATGATTCGGGCATAATTCATGTAGCGCGGTCCAACAACGCCGATGGCGCCCACGATTGACCTCTCGGCATTGCGGTAAGGGGCGATCACCACTGAACAGCCAGTATTGGCAAACAGTTTGTTTTCTGCACCGATGAATATCTGGACGCCATCGCCATCACTTGTCGCATCCAACAGGCGCAGCGCATTTTCCCGCGCCTCAAGGGCATCGAACAGGCCCCTGATCAATTCCAGCTGCTCGCCAGCATTGACGTCATCAAGAAGGTTCGCCTGTCCCCGCATGATCAGCGCCGCACCCTCATCTCCCTTGCCATCTGACCACAGACCAACACCCTGCTCAACAAGTTCAGCCGACAATTCATCAAGCTCAGCCCGGTGTTCAGCGATTTCCCTGCGGATCAAGGTTGCCGCCGCTTCCATATCCCGACCAGCCAATCGGGCGCTCATGTAATTTCCAGCCCGGATCAGGGCCGATTGAGGAACTCCGGCTGGTAGATCAATGATCCGGTTTTCAACCTGCCCATCGGTGCGCACCAGAACAGCAAGAGCGCGCCGCTCGCCGATCGGCACAAACTCGAAATGCTGCAACTCGGCATTGCTTGCCGGAGACAGCACAAGGCTGGCACATCTAGACAGGCCGGACAGCGTCTTGCTTGTCTTTTCCAACAACTCATTGATGCTGATCCCGCGCGCCGCACATTCGCCATCGATTGACAGACGCTCCTTCTCGGAAATGTCGGAGTTGAACTCCATTAGCCCATCGACAAAGAGCCGCAATCCGGTCTCGGTAGGAATGCGTCCCGCCGAGGTATGCGGTGCAAACAATAGACCAGCTTCTTCAAGGTCACTCATGTTGCTGCGGATTGAGGCAGGTGACAAATCAAGGGTCATCAGCTGCGACAGGGTCTTTGAACCCACCGGCTGACCGCCCTCAATATAGGCGCCCACCAGAGTGTTGAAAATCTCCATTGCACGCGGCGAGAGGTCTTTTTGCAAAACTTCAGACATGGCCTTGATGTTATGAAGACCGATGGAGGCGGTCAATGGGGTGATTGCCGGGATCGGCAGCAAACACAAAACCGCTTGCGCTGACCTGAACGCAGGGGTAACCCAATAAGCAGTGATTTGCCAGTACACCCAATTAACACCAGTACACCCTATTAACACCTGTCTAAAACTGGCACCAACTATGGCTACCAAATTGAAAGAGAGTTTCATGACCCGCCCCTCAGGCCGCACCAACGACGCGCTCCGCAATGTCACACTCGAACCTGGATTTTCCCTGCATGCAGAAGGCTCCTGTTTGGCGAAATTCGGGAACACGCATGTCCTGTGTACGGCATCGGTTGATGAACGTGTTCCCCCATTCCTGCGCAATGCCGGCAAGGGATGGGTTACGGCTGAATATGGAATGCTTCCACGTTCGACACACACACGCACCGATCGCGAGGCGGCGCGTGGCAAGCAGGGTGGGCGCACACTTGAAATTCAGCGTCTGATTGGCCGTTCGCTCCGCGCTATTACTGATCTGAAGGCGCTTGGTGAGCGCCAGATCAAAATCGATTGTGATGTGTTGCAGGCCGATGGTGGCACCCGGACCGCCTCCATTACCGGCGCGTGGGTGGCACTACGGATTGCCTGTGATCGTTTGTTACTCGACGGGTTGATCACCAAACAACCGCTGATCGATCAGGTTGCAGCCATTTCCTGCGGCGTCTATCAGGGCGAGCCGGTTTTGGATCTGGATTACGATGAAGACAGTCATGCCGAAATTGACGCCAATTTCATCCTCAGCGCCGAGCGGGGCATTGTCGAGATACAGGCAACCGGTGAGGAGCGCCCTTATTCGCGCGATGAATTAAACCGCATGCTGGATCTCGCAGACATCGGTTGCGCCGAGTTGTTCGGCCTGCAGACCAGCGCCGTTCAGAAAATGGCACCCTGACGACATGCAAACCCGGCTGTTCACTGAAAACAAACTTGTCGTGGCAACACACAACCAGGGTAAGCTGCGCGAAATACGCGCGCTACTCGCCGATCAGGGAGTCACGGTGCTGTGCGCCGGCGAGCTTGGCCTCGATGAGCCCGAGGAAACCGAAGATAGCTTTGTCGGCAATGCGCGTTTGAAAGCCAGAGCCGCATCCAAGGCGTCTGGCCTCGTTGCCCTTGCCGATGATTCAGGTTTGGTTATTGACGCACTGGGGGGGGCGCCCGGTATCTATTCCGCGCGATGGGCCGGGCCAGATAAAGACTTCGCCATTGCCATGCAGAAGGTTGAGACAAAATTGTCCAAGACCGCATCAACTGATCGCCGGGCCCATTTCATCTGTTCACTCTCACTTGTCTGGCCCGATGATTTTGATGTCACGGTTGAGGGCCGTATCGACGGCCAGCTTATCTGGCCACCGCGGGGTGATCGCGGCTTTGGGTATGACCCGATTTTTGTTCCTGAAGGCTATGACCTCACCTTTGGTGAGATGGACCCCGACCAGAAACATGCGATTGGCCACCGTGCCGACGCCTTTGCCCAGCTGCTTCGTGCCAGCTTTGGAAAATGAGCCGGGAGGATCAGTCACTTGGGCTTTATGTTCACTGGCCCTTCTGCAAGGCAAAATGCCCGTATTGTGACTTCAATTCGCATGTCAGCTCACAGGTTGATTATGCAGCATTTCAGACGGGGATGCTTGCCGAGATGCGCCATCTAGCCAGTCACCTAGAGCAGCCATCGAAGCTGCGCAGCATCTTCTTCGGCGGGGGAACGCCAAGCCTGATGCCACCTGATCTGATCGCGGCAATACTTGCCGAGGCCGAGCAGATTTTTGGCTTTGCCACAGATATCGAAATCACCGCCGAGGCCAACCCGACCTCGGTGGAGACCGCAAAACTGACCGGCTTCAAATCCGCCGGGGTGAACCGTGTCTCGCTTGGCATTCAAGCGCTCGATCCGGCGCAACTACACTTTCTCGGGCGGGAGCATTCCGTGACCGAGGCACTGGCCGCATTGGCGTTGGCGCAAACAATTTTTGAAAGGGTATCAATCGACCTCATTTATGGCCTGCCAGGCCAGACACCAGTCAACTGGCAGGCAACCTTGCGGCAATTGTTGGGGTTGGGGCTAGATCATCTTTCGCTATATCAATTGACCATAGAGGCGGGAACGGTCTTTTATACACGGCAGCGTCAGGGTGATGTGCTTACCGGATCGGACGATGTGGTTGCAGGTCTGTTCGAAATGACAAATGCCACAATGGAAGAGGCTGGACTTGCCGCCTATGAGGTGTCGAACTATGCGCGCGATGGACATGAATGTCGGCACAATCTGACCTATTGGCAGGCGCATGATTGGCTTGGCATCGGCCCCGGTGCTCATAGCCGCTTTGACCGTCAAGGGCAACGTGTCGGCCTTGCCACCCGGCGCAGCCCGCAATCATGGTTGGAAATGACTGCACTCAAAGGCCATGCTATCGAAACAGAGTGTGTGGAGACACCGATGGGATGGGCAAACGAGATGCTCATGATGGGGCTACGACTGAAAACTGGTATTGATCTAAATCTCATCGAGCAAAAATGTGGGCCACGCCAGCTATGGCTTGATCAGAACAGGCTGGCAACGCATTTCGAGGCTGGCTTGTTGCAGTTTTTGGAAGATCACAATGGTGACCGCCTCGCCACAACCGCCGAGGGTCGCCTTCTTTTGAACAGCCTTTTGGCCGATATCACAAGGTGAGCGCTATATCTTGTCGGGAGCTGGTTGCAGCAATTTGCCTGTGCCATCGATGATCTGGCGCAGTTCAAAAGCCCGCACATTGCTGCCTCCCGGCAGAAAGCGGAAAGCCCCGCTGAAACCGTTAAAACCCACGCTCGACAGCAATTCTCTTTGCCAACTTGAGCGGTCCTTACCGGCCAGAACTTCGGCAAGCGCAACAGCATCAAAGCTCAATCGTGACAAAAGCCCCGGCCTATCTGGCCACACAGCCGTCCATTTTGCCACAAACTGATCATCCGTGTTGCTTGGCCGGAAGGCGAAAAGCCCGTTTTGCAGCGATGGTTCAGACAGGATTCGGCGCTGATTCCATTGCGCATTTCCAAGATACATCACGGCATCACTGCCAAGGTCGTAATAGGCAAGGACAGGCGCTGTTCGCAGCGCAAATTCAGCACCACCGGCAAAAATCAACGCATCGAAAACAGGAGGTTTTTCAGGAACAGCTTCACCCTCGACAGGCGGCATATAGCGCGAGAATTTCCTGATCGCGCGTTTCAGCAAATCCTCACTTTTAAGCGCCTGCTCTAGCAGAACCATACTATCTTTTGCGGGAAGGCCCGACTGCACAAGGCGCCTCTGGGCATGCGAAGCCAACCGCTTTCCAAAGGCGCTGTCCTCGGCGATGATCGCAAAACGCTGTCTTCCATCTGCGATTGCATAGCCCAGCAGCAAATCAAGCTGTTGTTCCGGCAGATAGCCCATCAGCCAACTACCTCTGGAGGCGACAAGTGCATTGTTGGAGAGAAGCAGCATGGGAATGTTCGCGGCGTCGGCAATGGTCCGTGCTTCGGCAACCGCGCCAGAAAACAGCGGGCCAATTATTATGTCACTTTGTGCCGCGACAGCCCCCTCGGCGGCGCGGCGACCACGCTGGCCGCCCATCGTGTCAAACACCATCAACTCAACAGTGGGATTACGTGTGGCAAACAGCGCCAATTCTGCGCCCTTGCGTAGTTCCTCACCCATTTGCTGATAGACGCCCGTGATCGGAAGCAAAAGAGCGATGCGGGTTACGCCCTCGGCTTTTTTTGCGGACCATTCGCGTTTTGGTAAATCAGTGGCAGCTGGTTTGGCCTTTTGGGCGAGTAGCGCAAACGCGGCCTCCAGCGCATCATCCGCAAGCGAGGGGTCCTGGCCTTCTGGCACTTTTGCCTCTGGTTCTTTGGGCTTGCGCGCCACCTCAGATTGGATCTTCCAGATGATGTTGTTGATAACGTCATCCGTATTTTGTTCGGTAAACGGTTTTTCGGTCGTCTCGGCCTCAACCACATTAAGTGTGGTTGCACCATCCTCTGGGGCCAGTTTCTTCGTTACCGACTCGCTTTCCTCCGCGCTGGCATCACCGGGCTTGATAACCAGCGATGGATCTGTCCGGGGTTTGGGCTGTGGTGGTGTCACCGAGGACCCCGCCATTGCCAGCTCGACTTCATCAGCTGTGCCTTGATCCTCCGCAGATGTCTCAGACCCGGCGGACGCCAATTTGGCGTCACCTTTTGCCACGGGCGCGGCTGCTTCGTCGGTAGATTCGCCGCTGATCGATGCGGGGCCGGACGGTACTGTTCCGCCACACGCCGCAAGGCCCAGAAACAGACAGATTACAAGCCATTGATAGAACGGCTGACGCATGTGAAATCTCCTCGGGCGCAATGGTATCACGCAGACGTTTTTGCACCAATGTGATTAATGCGCTAAGAGTGAGTCGGTGTGGCAATAGTGCCATCCAAGGTCAAATCGACCCAAGTGGAACTCCGTCAATGTCCGGACGTCTGGTGATAGTGTCTACGCCGATCGGCAATCTTGGTGATTTCTCCGAGCGCGCCGCGCGCACGCTTGAGGGAGCGGACATCATCGCCTGTGAGGATACGAGGATGACGCGCAAGCTGTTGGCGCTGTCTGGCCTGACATCCACCGCAAAACTTGTTCCCTATCATGATCACAACGGCGCAACCATGCGCCCACGGCTGCTGGCTGACATAGGTGATGGCAAGATCATCGCCCTCGTCAGCGATGCTGGAACACCATTGATTTCGGACCCCGGATACAAATTAGTCGCGAGCTGCCATGACCATGGCTTTACGGTAACAGCCGTTCCCGGGCCAAGCGCCCCTCTTGCTGCGCTCACCGTATCTGGTCTGCCAAGCGACAAGTTCACCTTTGCCGGGTTTTTGCCACCAACCAAAAAGGCGTGCGAATCGGCGATTACGGATGTCATTGACTTGCCGATGACAATCATCTGGTTTGAAACACCGCGGCGTTTGCTGAAATCACTGACGTTGATGGCAGATATTCTTGGCCCCCGATTGACGGTGGTTGCACGCGAATTGACCAAAATTCATGAAGAGGTGATCCGCGCGCCCCTGCCTGACCTGATTTCCATGATTGAGCAGCGAGAGAGTATAAAGGGTGAAATTGTCGTTCTTGTTGAGGGGCGGCAGACTGATGACACTATTTTCGACGAGGTCGATGTGACATTGATGCTGCAGGAGGAGCTGCGCCAGCGGAGCCTGCGCGATGCCGTGAAATCCATTGCTGACAGAACCGGCCTGCCGAAACGCTCAATCTACCAACTGGCGCTGAAAATGACTAATGCCACGCCATCAGACTAGGCCACCAGCCGGGCAAAGGCCTGTGCCCGGTCGCCCCAAATCCGGTCGCCCCAAATCCGGCCGCCCCTCACCCAGCCATAAAGCTGCTGAAGTATCCGGGCGGATAGCTGAAGCCATTGCTGCCTTTGTTTTGAGACTGTCAGGTTACCGCATCCTTGCCCGACGTTGGCGCTGCAGCGCCGGCGAGTTGGACATTGTTGCCCGTCGTGGATCCACGCTGGCCTTTGTCGAGGTGAAGTACCGGCATAGGCAGACACAATGGTATGGACTGACCCAAAAACAGAAAAAACGCATTACACGCGCAGCGGCCCTGTTTGTCAGCAGCCGTCAAATCTCACGCAGATTTGAATGGCGTTTTGACGTCATTCTTTTGCAGACAGACCCAGCGGCATGGCCTAAATGGTGGCTGCACATTAAAAATGCCTGGTTTGATGACGACTGACCCGAGGTGGTGCAAAGCGCTTGACCCATGATTCGCAAAACGGCAAATTAGATGAAACATCCTCTTCGATGGTCAGGAAACATCCATGAACAGCCCCAACCGAAACGCAGTTCCTCTTGTCCCTGTTCTGTTGTTGCTTGCCAGCTTTGCCCTATCGGGGTGCGCCGGCGCAGTTATTGGCGTTGGCAGCGCAGCCGTTGCCGCATCGACCACCGAAAAGGGAATTTCGACATCGGTTTCGGATGGCGTGATTTTCACCAAGCTGCACGATAAATTCATTAAGGCCGATGCCAGCCTGTCTACGGTTGTTGATGTTACCGTAAATGATGGTGCGGTGCTGTTAACTGGCAAGGTCAAAACACCTGACGAAAAAGTTCTGGCAACCAAGCTGGCATGGGAGATCAAAGGTGTTCGCGAAGTCGTCAATGAAATTCAGGTTACCGACAAATCCTCCATCAAGGATGTGGCAAAGGACCTTGCCGCAAGCGCCCAGTTACGCGGTAAGCTGATCGCTGACCCTAACATTTCGTCGCTCAATTACAGCATTGATGTTGTTAATGGCACCGTCTATCTCTCAGGTGTGGCCAGTAATGTCAGCGAGATGAACATGGTGGTTACGCATGCGCAGGAACTCCGGTTTGCGCAGCAAGTTGTGAACTACATCATTATTGAATCTGACAAACGCGACTAGACCAGATGAGTCTTTCCGTTGCCATTCAGATGGATCCCGTTGCGGCGATTGATATTCGCGGTGACTCCAGTTTTGCGCTCGGCTTGGAGGCGCAACGTCGTGGACATCATCTGTGGTGCTATACGCCGGACATGCTGTCCCTTGTCGAGGGTGTAGTTCAGGCAACCGGTCACAGCCTCAACCTCAGGGATGAAATTGGCAATCACTTCGATGGCGGGCCAATGGAAGAGCGCGCATTGACGGATTTCGATGTCATTCTAATGCGCCAGGACCCGCCTTTTGACATGGCCTATATCACAGCGACACATATCCTTGAGATGCTGCCGGCCTCGACAATGGTGGTGAACAATCCGGCAGAAGTGCGCAATGCCCCGGAAAAACTGTTGGTGACCCTCTATCCCGAGCTGATGCCAGCCACGCTGATCAGTCGTAATCCTGCCGCTATTGCTGATTTTCGCAAGCGGCATAAGGACATTATCGTCAAACCACTTTTTGGCAATGGTGGCGCTGGCGTGTTCCGGCTGACGCCTGAAGACCAGAATCTGAACTCGCTTCTCGAGATGTTTTTTGCGCAATCGCGCGAACCAGTGATGGTTCAGGCCTATATCCCAGCGGTCCGAAAAGGTGATAAGCGGGTGATTCTTGTCGATGGTGAGGCTGTGGGCGCTGTCAATAGAATACCCGACGAGGGGGAGGCCCGGTCAAATTTCCATGTTGGCGGCACCGCCGGTGCAACTTCATTGACCTCGCGCGACAAGGAAATCTGCTCAACGATCGGCCCTGAGCTGCGCCGACGAGGGCTATTGTTTGTAGGTATTGACATCATCGGTGACTATCTGACAGAGATAAATGTCACCTCACCCACAGGAATTCGCGAGATAGAGAGTTTGTCAGGGGTGAATATCGCCAGCACGACCTGGGACGCCATTGAAAAAAATAAGCACACCTACGCCAGCAATGGCATCATGCGGTAGGCGAGTGCCTCAGCCACATCCTCGCGCCCCACTTGTTGCGACTGACCAAGATTGGCAATAGTCCGCGCCACGCGGATCACCTTGTAAAAACCTCGCGCCGATAGCTGCTGTTTTTCCACTGCGAGACGCAACAGTTCAGCTGCTTCCGCCGACAGGTATCTGCCAAAATCCAAAGCTGTATCTGATGGGGAGGACGGATCATTATCTGCAACATCAGCCATCAGACCTTCATGGTTTTCAGCGAATTTTGCAGCCGCTGCCACGCGCGCAGCGATGGTGGATGAGGCTTCGGCCGCTTTGGTCGAGAACAGGAGCTGACCACTTACCTCCGGCACCTCAATGATTATATCAAACCTGTCCAACATAGGGCCGGAGATCCGAGCGCTGTAATTTCGTCCACATTGCGGAGCGCGGCTACAGGCACGTGCAGGGTCCCCCAAATAACCACAGCGGCAGGGATTCATAGCGGCAACCAGCTGAAACCTTGCTGGATAGGTCACGTGATGATTGGCCCGGGCCACCACCACCTGTCCTGTTTCCAGCGGTTGTCGAAGGGCATCAAGAACAGGCCTTGAAAATTCCGCTAATTCATCAAGAAATAGAACCCCGTTATGGGCCAGCGAGATTTCTCCTGGTTTTGCCCGCGCACCACCACCAACCAGCGCCGCCATGGATGCCGAATGATGGGGTTCACGAAAGGGACGCTGCTGTATAAGGCCGCCCGCACTCAACTGACCAGCCACAGAATGCAGCATCGTCACCTCAAGCGCCTCTCTTGCGTCAAGCGCCGGCAAAAGACCCGGAAGACGCGCCGCCAACATGGATTTGCCAGCACCGGGCGGACCGATCATCAAAAAGTTGTGACGACCGGCTGCGGCAATTTCGAGCGCCCGGCGGGCAGTCTCCTGTCCTTTGAGATCCGCCATATCAAGAGGCGTGCTTTGGTCAGGTTCAACATGCGGGCTTGGTGGGGTGAGAGCCTGCGCCCCGCGGAGATGGTTGAGCAACGAGGTCAGATCATTCGGCGCAATCACGTCAATCGACCCAGCCCATGCCGCCTCACCACCACAGGCCGCCGGACAAATCAAACGACGGTCACTTGCTGAGGCGGCAAGAGCTGCGGACAGAACACCAGACACAGGTTGTAGGGACCCGTTGAGCGACAACTCACCCAAAATCAGGCAATCAATGACACTGTCCTCGGGCATTACCCCCATTGCCACCAGCAACGCCACCGCAATGGGTAAGTCAAAATGTGCACCTTCTTTCAAAACATCGGCAGGCGACAGATTGATGGCTATCCTTTTGGAGGGTAGTGCCAACCCAAGCGAGGAAAGCGCCGCCCTTACCCGTTCCTTGGACTCGGCGACAGATTTGTCGGCAAGACCAACAATGGCCATTGATGGCAAACTATTTGTAATATGAACTTGAACTTCAACATCGATGGTTTCAATGCCACGAAATGCAACTGTAGCTATTCGTGAATGCACTTTCTCTTCACACTCCCTTGCGATCAGACTGTCATGATGGGCAGGGATATGTGAAGTTGCAAGTATATTAGAATAGTAGCATTTTCAATATGTTAGGATTCAGCGTTTGCTGACCATCGGGCCGATTGCCGCGCCCCCCAGAACATGCATATGAAGGTGCGGCACCTCCTGATGGCCGTCATTGCCACTGTTGGAGATAACCCGGTAGCCACTATCGGTGATGCCCGCAATATTAGCCACATGACCAATCATTTTCGTAAAGGCGCTCTGCTCCACGTCGGAGGCGTTGCGGGTGAAATCAGACCAGTCAACATAGCTACCCTTTGGGATCACCAGAATATGAACGGGGGCCTGTGGGTTGATATCCTCAAAGGCCAATGTGTGCTCATCCTCAGCAATCTTTTTGCACGGCAATTCACCAAGCAGGATGCGCGCAAAGATGTTCGATGGATCATAGGACATTACTTCAACTCCTTGCGGTAATAGAACCCGGGGACAAAATCACCGTCGACACGTGCATACACATCATTGGTGGCATAGCGGGTAAAGCCGCGCGCCTCAAAAGACTGGATGGCCCGATCCTGCGTTGACCGAACATCAAGATTGATCATTGAAAAACCCTCAGACTTTGCCAACGCCTCAGCTTCGGCGACAATCATCTGGGCAAGGCCATGGCCACGTGCCCAGGGCGCGATAAAAAAAGTCGTCAGCTGACAGGTGAAAGCCTGCGCTTCGTTGTTCCGGGGTGGTCGCAGAATTTGGCAGCTACCGGCAATAACCTTGTCCAGGCGCGCCACGATAAGATGGCGCTCGGGGATCATCAAAACACCGCGCCAGTAATCCTCCATGACGGATTTCGGCGGTGGCGACAACCAGCCAAAACCACCGCCAGACATGATGCCCGCCTCTGCTGCGTCACATAATTCATGCAAATCACCCGTCGACAGACGTTCGACTGACTCAATCGAAAGTTTGGGAACGTGGCCCTTCATTATTTCTGGCGACATTGGTCTCATCTCCATGACAGCAGCACCGCATCTAAAAGACTACAACAGCCGCTTCCCATTTCTATCACATGATCAAATATCGGAAAAAGATCTGTCTGTCATTTGTTTACCCGGACATATCCCTGGATTCTCGTATCTGCAAGTGGCGCTCTACCATGGCCGTCACCTCTACACATTGACCTACGCTGAGGCGGTGAATGTTCTGAGCGAGCAAATTTGCCAGATATACGGCATCAGCACTACATTTGCTGGCGTCGATTGTCGGTTTTGGATGGGACATGGCTGCCAACATTTTCAAGACCTCAGCGTCATCCCAAATGAGGCCAAGCCAGGCACATATCTGATCAACAAAAGGCCCGGAGGGGCGACCACGTGAGCCAGTTTCAAGAGCTGAAATATACGCCTTTGACACTCCGAGATAATCTGCCTGCTGTTGCTGCGTTAATCCTCTTTCCGCGCGCAGATCTCGCATTTTCAGGCCAAAGGGTGTCATTTTGGTGACCGGGTGCGGCGTAACATGACATAGATGGCGCCGGCACCACCATCCTTTGGTGTGGCGTCCGAAATGGCCAGAACAACATTGTCAAGTGGTGGCTGCTTCAACCAAAGGGGAACATGACGGCGCAGGACACCCTCACCACGAACACCCTTGCCAGTGATCACAAGGACACAGCGATATCCAAGAATTATGGATTGCTGAATAAAGGAACGGAGTCGGGTTTCGGCCTGCTGCGCATTATGCCCATGTAAATCGAGCCGTGCCTCAACCGGCAGATTTCCTCTGGAAAGTTTTCGCCTTGTTGTTCTGTCAAGGCCAGCATGGTCGCCGTCACGCAAATCAATTGGCGTGGCTTTTGGAGACGGTGTCGGGCTACTCCCCATCACCGGCGCACTGGCCCTGCCAACAATTTTGCGTGGTGCGACTGGCTTGTGGCTGTGTGCGGCTTTTTCAGTCGCCCCAGCATAACGAGCTGATTTCAGAGGATTAACTTGACGGGTAACAATTTCCCAAAGCTGCTCGTCATTCTCAGGCTTGCCGTGATCCTTTTTGCGCATGGTTGTTCCGCATCCCGAACCCTAGGCCTCATCTTCTGGGCTCTCGGTTTCAGCTAGTTTCCAGTTGGGATCAGAAAGCGTCAAATCACGCTCAAAGGTCCATATATCAACAAGCTCCAGCTTTCCAGTGCCTTCATCATCAATCACATTGCCACCCTCATCCGTAATCATGCGCGTTTGGGTGGAATGAAAATCAACAGTGACCGACGCGATGTTATCAAACACCTGCGCGTTCAGGATGCTGACATGCGATATATCCTCGATGGTGATGGATAATGCTTCGCCATCGCTCGCACGCTGCTGGATGGATTGGGTGAAGCTTTGCAGAAGGTCGTAGCTGAGCAGGCGCTTGAGTTGGGCCATATCACCCTCGGCATAAGCGGAGAGGATTATGCCAAACGCGGCTTTTGCCCCGTCCAGAAATTGTGCTTCCGAGAAAGAGGGTTCGGCACGCCGCAACGCATCCATGCCATGGCCATCGTTGGCCGCCGCCTGTACATCGGGCCGAATCGGTATGGGCTTCTGCTCAAATCGCTCAGCCGTTTCCTTGCCACGGCTTTGATCCTCATAGCCTGTTTTTTGCCCCAGCACCGACCTTAGCCGTAGAACCAGCAACACCGCGATCACCGCGAAAATGAGAATATCGATAAACGGCACGTTGTTCACCTGCGTTATACATGTTGGATTATTTGCATATGGTTATTGTTTGCCTCAATATCTAGCACAGGACTAGCGTCCAGCCTATTTAATTTAACATCATACCACCGTACGAAAACCCATGATCAATGAAAACATCAAAGAGGAAAGCCGATGGGCCTGCTCATTTTAACCCTAATTATCCTCTGGGGATGGGCAGAGGTCACGGCATTCATCATTATTGGGGGTGAAATCGGTGGTCTTTTGACTTTCATCGGTGTGTTTCTCACCGCAGTTGTGGGATTGTGGCTGCTGCGAAGCCAGGCAGCAAATGTAATGGCAAATCTGAGACATCAGGTGACACGTGGTGAAGCACCTCTTGCCGCGGTGGCGGAAAGCCTGTCCTTGCTTATCGGCGGCATATTGATGCTGATCCCGGGGTATGTCACAGACGGGCTCGGCCTGTTGTTGTTTGTTCCGGGGCTGCGGACGATTGTTGGTCTTGCAATTATGAGCAGGCTTCTCAAAAACGCGCGGTTTCGTAGCTTTGCGGGAACTGGAAATGCCGGGTTTCGCAATGCCGGTCAAGATGCCGGTGGCAATACCAGTCACAGCCCACAATGGTCCAGGCAACAGCGCGACGACGATACCATCATTGAGGGCGAGGCGGAGGAGAAAGCCGACGATCCAGCACAAAAACTGAAATAGCTCATCACGCGGCAGATAATCGTCTGGCCGGCCCTCAGAAAGCAAGGTTGCTGCATGCTTGCCGCTGGAGCTCGTTCCATGCTATGTCGCTGTCAATTAGGTTCTGGTTCCCTGAGGAGGCCGTCATATGAGTGAAGATAACAAGAAAGCCAAATCGACAGATGCGAAACAGAATGGTGAGCCGACGGCCAACCGGCAGATCGTTGTTCACGCACAATATATCAAAGATCTTTCCTTCGAGAATCCGAATGCGCCAGAGATTCTGATGGAGTCGCCAAACCAGCCCGATGTTGAGATCACAGTGAATGTCGGAGCTCGGCCACTTGGCGATGCACAATACGAAGTTATGCTCAATCTGGGAGCAAAGGCCAAAGCCGATGAAAAAGCGCTTTTTCTTGTTGATTTGACTTATGCCGGCATTGTGTCCTGCCCGGGTACAGAGGCGGCAGATGTCAATCCAATGGTAATGATTGAAGCACCACGTTTGCTATTTCCCTTCGCCCGCGCCATCGTCTCCGACGTCACACGTGATGGGGGTTTTATGCCTCTGAACATCCAGCCTGTCGATTTTGTCGCGGTGTATCAACATAATCTGGCAAAGCAGCAGGAAGCGGCGGCAGAGACCACGCAATAAAGCGCTGATCCGTCAGCAGCCTGAGAGCTCTTTCTCAGCGTTTCCAGATTGGATCTTCGATTTCCTTGAGAAAACCCTCATGCGCCGAAAGCTCGGCATCCGAGGGCATGTGCGATCTGGAGAACTTCGCAGCATCGCGCCGCATGCTAAAGCCTGACTGTGCGATAGGCGTTTCGTTGGCTTGTTGTTGTTCCTGTTGTTCAGTCCGCGCTACATCAAGTGACAGATTTGGCTGGCGACCGCCAAGCAATTCAATATAAACCTCGGTCAAGAGATCGGCGTCAACCAATGCGCCGTGAAGATCACGGTGACTATTGTCAATCTCAAATCGGCGACACAAGGCATTAAGGTTGGCCTGTGCTCCGGGAAATTTCTTGCGTGCCATGGCCAGCGTATCAACAGCCCGTGACATCGGATATTCCGGCAATGAGAGGCGCGCTAGCTCCGCATTTATGAAGGCCATGTCGAAGCTGGCGTTGTGAATTACCATCTGATCTTCACCGACAAATTGCATGAATTGTTCGACGATATCAGCGAAGACAGGTTTGTCGGCAAGAAATTCGGAGCTGATGCCATGGACAGCAAAAGCGCCGTCCTCAATGTCACGTTGAGGATTGATATAAAGGTGCAGGTTGTTGCCGGTAGGAGTGTGGTTGACCAGTTCCAGCGCGCCAATTTCAATAATGCGATGGCCATCAGCCGCGCTTATTCCCGTCGTTTCGGTATCCAGAACAATCTCGCGCATTACAACTCCATTCCTGCTCGCCACAAAACCAAATTGCTTCCTTAAGTCAACAGCTGGTCAAGCCAATCAAACAGCTGCTGGCGGGTCACATGCAAATCCGTTCCTGTGTCGAGGACAAAATCAGCCCTTGCCACCTTTTCACTGAGTGGTATTTGACTATTCAGGATTCCGGTCAATTTGTCACCTGTCATCCCATCTCTGGACAGCGCCCGTTCACGCTGGATTTCAAGCGGCACATTTGTAACGACAACCAGATCGCACAGATTATGTGTTCCCGCCTCAAAAAGAAGAGGAACGTCAAGAACCACCATCTGCGCGTTATTCTGACGATGCCGCGCCAGAAACTCCTCGCGGTCATCGGCAACGAGCGGATGGAGAATCTTCTCCAAGATACTACGATCATCCGGATTTTGGAAAACACGCTGCCCCAGACGATTACGATCGATAGCCCCATCTCTACCCAGAACATCATCGCCAAAAGCTGCAGAAATCTTGGCCACCGCCACCCCCCCAACCCCAAGAAGGTCATGCACACACTGATCTGCATCGAACACGGCAATGCATCGCTCACGAAACATATCTGCAGTCGTGGATTTTCCTGTAGCTATGCCACCAGTCAGGCCAACCACAATCATTCTTGCCCTCGCAACGCCAACCCATGACCCCGCAAAAAGGCCAGAACCTGCAAGATAGGAAGACCAAGCACTGCGTAGGAACACCCTGTGATACTGCTGAACAGATGTGCGCCCCATCCTTCAATCTGGTAAGATCCCGGAGTGGCAAGGGCGGCATCGCCGATAGCCTGCAAATAGTGATCAATGTACTCATCGGTCAGTGGCCGCATTGTCAGTGACGGGGCTTCGATATGATGCCAAATCCGCTCACCATCGCGGTAGATCACCGCGGCGGTTAAGAGTTGATGTGTCTTTCCAGACAAAAGCTGGAGGTGCGACGCCGCCATTTCATGTGTCTTGGGTTTGCCAAGAATTTGATCATCACAAACAAGAATCTGGTCAGCACCGAGGACAAAGCCGGAGGGGTGATCATCATTATCATGCGCCACTTTTCGCGCCTTCATCTCAGCAAGCAGGACGGCAATATCCGCTGCCGGCATTAAAGAGGCCGTGGCCGAGGCACGTAAACCTTCCTCATCAACATGTGCCGCACGCACAATGAAATGAATGCCCGCATCAGCCAGCATTTTGCGGCGGGTCAAACTTTGCGAGGCCAGAACAAGCGCCCCCCTTGGCAGAGAAAACTTTTTTTGCATAGCGTTAGTGCTGACCTTCGTTCCAAGTGGTGTGGACCTGAATGATCGCCGCTGCTGTTTCCTCAATGGACCGCCGGGTAACATCAATAACCGGCCATTGGTTCAGAGTGAACAAGCGGCGCGCTTGGCGCACCTCCTCGGTAATGGCCTCAAGATCCGCATAGCCCTCATTCGCATCGTCAGACATTGCAATCTGCCGAGTGCGGCGGATAAGGCTCAACCGTTTTGGATCATTGGTCAGCCCCACAACAAGAATGTTCAAACCATCGAGATGATGCATCGGGAATGGAATTCCGGGTACCAACGCATAATTCGCAACCTTGTAGCCACGGTGAGCAAGATACATTGAGGTCGGTGTCTTGGAGGAACGTGATACACCAACAAGCAGAATATCGGCATCCTTCAACGCACCCATATTCATTCCATCATCATGGCTAACGGCAAAATCTATCGCCGCGATCCGACGATAATAATCACCATCAAGCTGACGCTGACCACCAGGCTTATTTCGCGAGCTTTGGCCAAGAACAGTGCCGAAAAGATCAACCACCGGGTCAAGCACCGAGACATGTGGTACAAGCAAAGCTTCGCATTTTTCTTCGATCCTGCGTCGTAGATCAGTGTCGAGAATGCTCATCAGCAATATCCCGGGATAACGCTCAAGGCTGGTAAAAATAGCCTCGAGGTGTTGCTGGCTGCGCACAAGTGTCCACACATGCTCGGTTGTTTTAACGTCAGGGAATTGTGCCAGACACGCCCGCGAAATTTGATGAACGGTCTCACCTGTTGAGTCGGATACAAGGTGAATATGAATTTTTGGTGTCGCCATCATTCGCAAAAATTATCCTCTCCTCAGCACCTTGTCACCCCAATTCATCATCCACAAAAATCAGCCTTCGCTCGGGTCACGACCTCTTGTGTACAAATCCGGTAAAACCACAGGTACAACCCGATCGGCTGTGGGGATGAAATGCCAGAGATTTAATGACGGGCTGGTTTATCCACATCAATTCTAACGTTTAAAAACTGTGGACAAAAAAATCACACCGAGATCTTAATGTCGCGATTAACATCGCATAATGTTGAAAAATATACCTATTCAAAACGAAAAAATGGGGATAAGGCTGTGGATGAATAGCGATTTTTTGGGCAAACGCTGTTATTCACAAGCACTACTAAAACATCTACCTATATATACCAATATCTATTTAGTAATGAGATCCTAATGATATCATCCCCACTCATGAACACTTTAGCAGGTGAGAAACTATCAAGGCCACCGCTTTGGATGATGCGACAGGCAGGCCGATATCTTGCGGAGTATCGCGTGGTCAGGCAAGCCCAGACAGATTTTATCTCCTTCTGTCTGAATCCAGACAAGGCCTGTGAGGTAACCTTACAACCGATCCAGCGATTTGATTTTGATGCAGCTATCATATTTTCTGACATTTTAATGGTTCCTTGGGCGCTTGACAGGAATGTACATTTCATTCCTGGCACTGGTCCTCAACTGACGCCTTGGACTGCTGATATGCGACTCGACGAGGCGTTGCTTGATACAATTGGCACACGCCTAGCATCTGTTGGAACAGCTGTTCAACTGACAAGATCAAAACTGGCCGCTGAGAAGGCCCTGATTGGTTTTGCCGGGGCCCCGTGGACTGTCATCACCTATATGATTGAAGGTGGATCATCGCGTGATTTTGCTGATACGAGGCAATGGCTATGGTCCCATCCAAAAGAATTTGAAGCACTTCTTGATTATGTGACAGAAGCAACAATCCATTTTTTAATGGTGCAGGCCAGAGCCGGTGCCGATGTGTTGATGTTGTTTGACAGCTGGGCAAGTGCGGTACCCGCAGAACGGCGTGACCAAATTGTTATTGCGCCAGTTCGCCGAATTATAGAAGCATTGCGAAAACAAGGCATAAAACAGCCAATTATTGGTTTTCCAAAAGGCATTGGTGAAGGGATCATCGCTTATGCAGAAGAGGCAGAAATCGACGCGCTGGCGATTGATCATATGACTGACGTCGTGTGGGTTAATAACGTCCTGCCGAACAACATGCCGGTACAGGGAAATTTGGATCCACTTAGTTTGCTTGTCGGCGGTTCGGATATGACAAAATCAATTGATCATATACTTGATAGTTTTAATGATCGGCCGCATATCTTCAACCTCGGACATGGAATTACGCCGCCAACACCAATCTGTAACGTCGAACAGATGATTCGATGGGTTAGAAAGTCATAAAATGGGATATGAATATGTTAAAGCGTTCCATCTGATCGCGGTTATGAGCTGGATGGCTGGGTTGCTCTATTTGCCACGCCTCTATGTCTACCATGCTGAGACTGATATTGGCTCTGTGCGGGCGGAGACTTTCAAAGTCATGGAACGGCGCTTGCTCAAAGCAATCATGAACCCGGCGATGATTGTAACATTCGGTCTTGGGGTTTGGATGCTTGTCCTTAATCCCGGCTTGTTATCCGAGGGCTGGATGCATGTGAAGATTTTTGGTGTTGTGCTAATGGCGGCGTGTCATGGAAAATTTTCCAAGATGAGGCGGATGCTCGAAAATGATGAGAAACCATTATCTTCTAAAAGCTATCGGATATGGAATGAGGTACCGACAGGGTTAATGGTGGTCATCGTGATCATGGCGGTGGCAAAACCATTTTGATTTTGGTTTGTTGACATCTTCGTGGCAAAGATTACTATCTAGGGTCCTACGTGTTTGGCGTAGGCGTGATGGATAGTCATTCGGTTCTGTCCTGTTTTCCCTCCACATCCATTATCCATTGAGTTGATGTCATGCATCTCCAGGAACTTAAACAAAAGTCGCCGGCTGACCTTTTGGCATACGCTGAAGAGGTGGAAGTCGAAAATGCAAGCACTCTGCGTAAGCAGGATATGATGTTTGCCATTCTAAAGCAGCTTGCTGACAATGATGTGGCAATTTATGGTAGCGGTGTGCTTGAAGTTTTGTCGGATGGTTTTGGTTTTTTGAGGGCTCCAGAATCGAATTATCTGCCGGGCCCAGACGATATCTATGTGTCACCAAGCCAAGTGCGGCGTTTCGGTTTGCGCACAGGGGATACGGTTGAAGGCGAAATCCGTGCCCCTAAAGACGGCGAACGGTATTTTGCTCTGCTAAAAGTTGAAACAATAAATTTCGAAGAACCAAGTGCGGTTCGGCACCGGATTAATTTCGATAATCTAACGCCTCTCTATCCTGAAGATAAACTGACGCTAGAGCTGGCATTCAATCCGGATAAAAAGGATAATACTCCGCGCGTAATTGATCTCGTGTCACCGATGGGCAAGGGCCAGCGCGGTTTGATTGTCGCACCGCCACGAACCGGTAAGACAATGATGCTGCAGAGTATCGCGCACGCAATTTCGGAAAATCATCCCGAGGTTTATCTTATCGTTTTGCTGATCGATGAGAGGCCTGAGGAGGTGACTGATATGCAGCGCTCTGTTCGGGGCGAGGTGATTTCCTCAACCTTTGATGAACCCGCATCGAGACATGTTCAAGTTACTGAAATGGTTATAGAAAAGGCCAAAAGACTGGTTGAGCATAAACGTGATGTTGTGATTCTTCTTGACTCCATTACCCGCCTCGCACGGGCCTATAATACGGTTGTGCCATCTTCCGGAAAGGTTTTGACCGGTGGTGTTGACGCCAATGCACTCCAGCGGCCAAAACGGTTCTTTGGAGCGGCACGGAATGTCGAGGAAGGTGGGTCATTGACGATTATTGCGACCGCCCTGATCGAAACCGGATCACGGATGGACGAGGTTATTTTTGAGGAATTCAAGGGGACCGGCAACAGTGAGGTTATTCTCGATCGCAAGCTTTCAGACAAGCGTACTTTCCCAGCCATCGATATTACCCGCTCTGGAACACGCAAGGAAGAGCTGCTTGTTGACAAGGGAACACTTGCCAAAATGTGGGTCTTGCGCCGCATTTTGATGCAGATGGGGCCGGTTGACGCGATGGAGTTCCTTATTGATAAACTCAAGAACTCCAAGAGCAATGATGATTTCTTTGATCAGATGAACAGCTAGGAAAATTGGCGCTCAAGGGAAATCAACGCCATTTTACGGGCAAGATTATCTGCATTGTCAGGTGGTAATGAGCTTCCCCCACCATAATGCCCCATTGTTCCATCTGATTTTACCACCCTGTGGCAGGGATAAATGATCGGAATCGGGTTGGAGGCACAAGCGGTGCCAGCCGCGCGTGGCGCCTTTGGTTTTCCCGCTGCAATGGCAAATTCCTTGTAGCTAAGGGTGCTACCATACGGGATATGCATCATAACATCTAGCCAATGCCGCGCGATTGCTGATTTT
Source organism: SAR116 cluster bacterium (assembly GCA_004212735.1). Lineage (GTDB taxonomy): Bacteria > Pseudomonadota > Alphaproteobacteria > Puniceispirillales > Puniceispirillaceae > MED-G116. The sequence continues at coordinate 8,482 of SHBD01000001.1, read as the reverse complement.
CCCTCAGGGTTAATTGGCAACTCAAAGCCAACCCTGTCGCCAGCAAGATATTCTTTTAGCTGGCCGATTGTTTCACGTGAAACATCATCGGGTTTATCTGGGTCGTCCCAACGGGTCTGATCCCAATCTAGGCGAATGAGGGAGGTGCCGTTGCTGACCGCACGTATCCAGCCAAGGGGTGAGTGAAAACTTGTTTGAAAATGGTTCATCATCACAATTTCCTGTTTATGGTTAAGTGTTAGCCACCAATCAAGGAACAGCACCCAGACAAACAAACTTGCTGAAAGGTTGGATTAAAGATAAGTCTAGGGAGATTTGTAGTCCAGTGAAAGAGAATTTGGAGCAACCCTGATGGGGAGGGAGACCGACACCATTTTTGCGTTGGCAACGCCGCCTGGAAAATCGGCCATTGCTGTGATTCGTATCAGCGGTGATCAGGCGGCTGGTGTTCCAGATGCGCTGGCTGCAAAATGTCCTAGGCCTGGCTGTTTCTCTCTCCAGACATTGTCTGATGGGTCAGGCGCAGTGATTGATCAGGCGTTATTGCTATTCATGGCTGCGCCACGATCAAGCACGGGTGAGGATGTGGTCGAAATACACTGTCACGGCGGCGTTGCAGTTACCCGGACGCTGCTTGGTGTTTTGGCGAGCCTGTCTGGATTAAGGCCGGCGGATGCGGGAGAGTTCACCCATCGCATGTTTCATAATGGCAAGATAGATTTGCTGGGTGCTGAGAGCCTCGCCGATATCATTGATGCTGATACACACCGGCAGTTGGCGCAGGCCTGGTCTCAGATGCGGGGCGCGTTACGTGATCCGGTGACAGCATGGCGGCAAGCTGTCATCAAGATCGCCGCTGAACTGGAGGCCGTCATTGATTTCCCTGACGAGGAGATACCCCCATCTGTGGTGGGGTCAATCAGCGAGGGGGCTAAGACATTAATTGCCGAAATTTCTGGCTGTCTTAACGACAACAGGATTGGCGAGATTATTCGTGATGGTGTTCAGATCACGCTTTTGGGCCCGGTTAATGTCGGCAAATCAACCCTGCTAAATCGGATTGCCAATCGGCCGGTGGCCATTGTTTCGGATGAGGCTGGAACAACACGGGATCTTGTATCAGTCAGCCTTGATATCGGCGGGGTTCCGGTAATTCTCACTGATACTGCGGGTATCCGCCAGAACACAGGCGCGGTTGAAGCCGAGGGTATATCCCGCGCGCTGTCCGCCGCCGGTGATGCCGATTATACAATCATCGTTGTCGATGGATCATCCGATGAGTGGCGGGGAGAATATGAGTCGCTTGCTGAAATTGCCGGGCCGGAACATATTCTGGTTGTCAATAAAACGGATTTGGGGATTGTGGGGATGCCGCCCGCCAATGCGCTTCTGATGTCATTTGCCGATGATTGCGGATTTGATGAGTTTCTTGATCATCTGGCTGCAAAGGTTGTACGGGCCAACAGCGCACATACCAGTGCTATTATCACCCGGGCGCGCCACCGGCAGGCGTTGGAGGCGACTATACGTGGTCTCAAAGCAGGGTTGGCGGTAAGTCTTGAACAGACTCCGGAACTGGTTGCAGAGGAATTTCGCTCGGCTGCCACGGCTCTTGGCCGGATTACTGGCGAAATTGACGCTGAAGATCTTCTCGAGTCCATTTTTTCTTCCTTTTGCATTGGAAAGTAATTCAAAGCTGGGCATAACACTGAATATGATAGCCGATTGGACATAGTGATGAGCTACGATGTAATCGTTGTTGGGGGAGGCCATGCCGGCAGCGAGGCTGCTGCTGCTGCGGCACGAATGGGTGCGCGCGTGGCACTGGTCACCATGCAACTGTCAAAAATTGGTGAAATGTCCTGCAACCCCGCGATTGGAGGGCTTGGCAAGGGCCACCTCGTCCGTGAAATTGATGCGCTTGACGGGCTGATGGGACAAGCGATAGATCGTGCCGGCATTCAATTTCGCATGCTGAACAAGTCTCGTGGTCCGGCGGTGCATGGTCCCCGGGCGCAGGCGGACAGACAGCTTTACCGATCCGCCATTCAGGCACTGCTAGCTGAACAGGAGGGCATTTCGCTCATTGAAGCAGCTGTTGGTGATCTTCATGTAGAGGCCGGCGAATGCCGTGGCATTGTTACAGAGGCTGGTGCAATCATTCGCGGAGGTGCCGTTGTTTTGACAACAGGGACATTTCTTGACGGGTTGATTCATCTGGGAGCAGAAAAAACGCCAGCTGGCCGGATAGGCGAGTCACCCTCAAAGGCATTGGCTGCGCGTTTGCGGGCGCTTGATTTGCCGGTGGGGCGCTTGAAAACCGGAACCCCGCCACGCCTTGATGGTCGGACGATTGCTTGGAATTCGTTGGAAATGCAGCCAGCAGATAACCCGCCGATCCCCTTTTCAACGTTAACGAGCCAGATCAACGTGCCGCAGATCGAATGTGGTATCACCCGAACAACGGCCAAAACACATCAGATCATTGCCGAATCGATCCATCTATCGGCGGTCTATAGCGGACAGATTTCCGGCCAGGGGCCACGCTACTGCCCATCAATCGAAGATAAGGTCCACCGTTTCGCCAACAAAACCTCGCATCAGCTGTTTCTGGAGCCTGAGGGGTTGGATGATCCCGCTGTTTATCCAAACGGCATTTCAACCAGCTTGCCGCGCGGCGTTCAGGACGCGCTGGTTACCTCAATCCCAGGGCTGGAATCGGCAAAGATCATGCAATATGGCTATGCCATTGAATATGATTTCATTGATCCAAGAGCGCTCACTCGCACCCTTGGTCTGCGCCAACTGCCGGGCTTGTTTTTGGCTGGGCAGATCAATGGCACGACTGGATATGAGGAAGCCGCAGCGCAAGGATTGGTCGCTGGCGTAAATGCAAGCTTGGCTGCTGCTGGTGGCGTTGCTGATTTTGTTTTGGATCGTGCTGATGCGTATATCGGGGTGATGATTGACGACCTGACAACCAAGGGCGCTCCTGAGCCCTACCGAATGTTCACGTCACGCGCTGAATACAGGCTGTTATTGCGGGCCGACAACGCCGATCAGCGATTAACCGAACGTGGTGTTGCGCTTGGCTGTGTTGGCGCACGGCGCATCGCGGCATGGACAGAAAAATCCTCGCGGCTTAGCAGGGCGCGGGATCAACTTGCCGCCCTTTCGGCAACGCCAAAGATGCTGCGCTCGCATGATTTGCCTGTGCCGCGCGATGGGGCAGCGCGCTCCGCAGCCGAACTTCTCTCGCTTGAGGGCATTACATTATCACAATTGCAGGCAGTTTGGCCGGATCTTGGCCAGATCCCGGCCCAGCTTCATCAGCAGTTGGAAGCGGATTGCAGGTATGCCAGCTATGTGCAACGTCAACGCGCAGATATTGATGCGCTGAAGCGTGACGAGGCAATGAAAATCCCTGTGCAGTTGGACTTTTCTCTTGTTGGGGGCCTGTCAGCCGAAGCTCGAGATCTGCTGAGACGCCATCGCCCTGATACGATTGCTCAGGCGAATCGACTACCCGGTATGACGCCGGCGGCTGTTCTTGCGGTGCTCCGGCACCTGAAACGGATACCGCCTGGACCACCTACCACCTCGGGTGAGCCTACATCTCAATTGGCCGGTGAGGCTCAATGAGGGTGAGCGTCGCTGGGAAAATCCCGCTTGATCAGGGTGTGGTCGATCAACTTAATGTTTCACGTGAAACAATTGACCAATTAACATTATATTTAGCGCTACTAGAAAAATGGCAACCACGGATCAATCTTGTCTCCTCGTCAACGCTGGCCGATGTGTGGCGCCGGCATGTTCTTGATTCGGCGCAGCTGGTATCTTTTCTTCCCGAAAATGATGCCCACATTCTCGACATCGGCAGTGGTGCAGGCTTTCCCGGGCTTGTGCTGTCAATCATCACTGGCAATAGCCTCACCTTGGTTGAATCAGACCAGCGCAAAACGGTCTTTTTGCAAACAGTCATCCGCGAACTGGGTCTGACTGCCAGAGTCAAGAATGCCAGGATTGAGGCAATTCCGACATTGGGAGCCAATATTGTAACAGCACGGGCGTTGGCCTCTGTCGAACGACTTCTGAAATTACTGGAAAGACAATTGCCATCTGTTGAGAGATGTCTGTTTTTAAAGGGAGCATCACTACAAGAGGAATTGACCGTTTTACAAAGCTACCCCACTATAGAGTATCGCATTTATCCAAGTGTAACGAGTGAGGATGGTGCGGTCCTTGAGCTCGACACGTCTCGCCACCCCAGTACGGAGCTGTAAAATGGCTGCCTCACCGCGAATTGTCGCTGTTGCCAATCAAAAGGGTGGCGTTGGCAAAACCACAACGTCGGTCAATCTGGCGACGGCGCTTGCCGCTTGTGGGCGCAAGGTTCTGTTGATTGATTTCGACCCACAGGGCAACGCCAGCACCGGGCTTGGCATTGTCGACCGTAAATTTAACAGCTATCGGCTGGTCACATCCGAATGTTCGGCGCGGGAGGCTGTTCAATCTACCCTGGTGCCACGATTGGACATCATCCCGGCCGTCGTGGATTTATCCGCAGCAGAGGTCGAATTGACGGATATGGAACGCCGCGAATATCAGCTGGCCGATGGGATTTCTGAAATTTGTGATGATTATCAATATGTTATTATTGATTGTCCACCATCGTTGGGGATGCTCACAGTAAATTCCCTGACGGCCGCAACCTCTGTGCTGGTTCCTTTGCAATGTGAATTTTATGCGCTTGAGGGCCTAACGCAGCTGATGCACACGATTGAAGCAGTTCGCGCTAGCCTCAACCCGCATTTGTTAATGCAGGGTATTGTTCTAACGATGTATGACACGCGCAACAGATTGTCGTCGATGGTGGCCAATGATGTGCGTGGGCATCTGGGGCATTTAGTCTATGACACGGTGATTCCCCGCAATGTGCGGGTATCAGAAGCGCCATCATTTGGACAGCCCGTTTTGATGTATGATCTGAAATGCCCTGGATCACAGGCCTACGCGGCGTTGGCTGCCGAGGTGTTGACGCAGGAAAGGCACGCCGCATGACTGATAAAAAACAAACCAAAGACCCAAGCACCAAAAAAGGCAGCACCCCAGCGAGCAATCGTGGCCTCGGGCGGGGTCTGTCATCCTTGCTTGGTGATGTAGGTGTGGCCGCTGCCGCTGGCATCGCTGTGTCAAATGGTGATGTGACGAATGCGGCCCCCGACAGGCTTACTGGTTTGAGTGAAATTCCAATCGAGTGGATCAATACAGGCCCGTGGCAACCACGGCGTGTCTTTGCCCAGGATGCGTTGGCTGAATTGGCAGATTCAATCCGCCAGAAAGGAATTGTTCAGCCAATTCTGATTCGTCCACGCCCCGATCGACCGACACGGTTTGAACTGATCGCAGGTGAGCGGCGATGGCGTGCGGCGCAGTTGGCACAGCTCCATGTTGTGCCGGCTATCGTGCGAGAATTTTCGGATGCCGAGGCCTATGAAATTGCGCTTATCGAGAATATCCAACGGGCTGATCTATCGGCTATTGAAGAGGCGCAGGGCTATCAGAAATTACTGGACCATCATCAATATACACAAGAGCAATTATCTGAAATAATTGGAAAATCCAGGAGTCATATTACCAACCTCCTACGCCTTTTGAGCTTGCCTGAAAAAGTTCAGGACATGGTGATGGAAGGTCTGCTTTCGATGGGACAGGTTCGCCCCATCATCAATCACAAGGATTGCGCGGCACTGGCCCGGCAGATTGTGAAAAAGGGACTGTCAGCCCGCCAAGCTGAGGCACTGGCAAAAAGGGGTGATGGATCACATGCCGCAAAAACCCGGCCAGAAAAATCTGCTGATATTCGAGATCTCGAGAATAAGGCAAGCGCCGCCACGGGTGTCACTGTGACGATCGAGTGGGACGAGGACAGGGACAATTGCTCTGTGCATCTGAAGAATTGCTCACGTGAACAGCTGGAGACTGTTCTTATCAATCTGGGCGCGATATAGCGAAAAACGGATCAGCGAAGGCTCTGTGCCCGCAACAACAACCCCAACAGACATTGCGAACAAATTACCCGTTCATCAAGGCCGCCAGATTTAATTGTCAGCTCGGCGTCCTGAAGCCGGTTTAGCGCATCACCACCATGGGGATCACGCCAAAGCTGTATCTGTTCTGTCATTTTTGCCTGTAATTTGAAATGGACTGGCGGACGCAATGTCCGGATGGCCGCTGTCGCTGCCGCACCATTTGCCATTGCCAGCGCCGCCATCTCGATTTGCCGAAAATAACCCTGACAACCCCGCAGGACCATAATCGCGCTCATATCCTCATGCCACGCCTTGGCAAGAGCCTGTTTCAGCATGGTGCTGTTGCCACCGGCCGTGGCACTGGCAATATCGGTGATGGTTAGGGTTGCGCTGTCGCCAAGAGACAGCGCAACGTCGTCAAGCGAGAGTGACCCGCCCTGTCCGGCAAACAGCGCCAGCTTTTCTATTTCCATTCTGGAGGCCATGCGATTGCTGCCAAGCCTGGAGGCGATCAAGCGAATAGCGTCATCGGCAATCGTGATTTTATCGCGTGTCATGATCTCGCGGACCAGTCCGGCAATATCGGCATCGCTGTCCTCATAGCAGCCAATTGCAGCGGCATTGCTTGCTCCCTCAAAGAGCTTGACCAGAGCATGTCTTGTTGTCGTATCGCTCGCCTCAACCACCAGAAATGAGTGGTTAAGATCCGCGGCCAAAGCCAGTTTACAGGCTTCGAGCAACTCGCTACCCCGGCCCTTTACCATGACGAGGCGGAGGTCGCTGAACATTGCTATTGAGGCTGCAGAATCGGCGATTAGACCAGGCTCCCGCGCCAGTTGATCACCCTCGAGACGGGTGACAGAAAAGACATCATCTGGATCGGTTGCATAGAGCAGCGCCAGCGCTTTGCTACGTTCAGCGATCAGCCCGGCATCTGGTCCGTGAAGCAGGGCCGCGCGTATGTCAGCTGGCGGTTGTCTGAGAAAGCCCGGTATTTGCCGTGGTGGCACTTTCATCAGTTATCACGGGCGATGAAAAACAGCTGCATCCGATTGGCAACACGGTCAGCCAGAAGTTTTGCCAGCCTTTCCTGTCCCTGTGTCTCGGATACATCCTGTCCATAATAGGAAGAAATGGCACCAAGCGTCGCCTTCGTTGAGATTGACTCAGTCAATTCCATTTTACCGGTTGTGAGGTTGGTCAGCGTGAACGATGCGGACATCGTCATTTTTTTCAGGTTTGATGATGAGCCAACAACCGACAAGGCACTGGCCGAACTGACTGAAAGCTTGGATTCGAGCCGATGGGTGGGGGTGATTCCGGGATCGATCATCAGCTGATCTTTGAGCTGGCGAGTGTAAATCTGTCCGATCCGTCCCGATGAGCCGGCCACCTGAATGCTGGCGATCTGGTCAACCTCATTATGTGACAATGTGCGAACCTTGAAGTCACCGCAGGCGGTGACGGTCAGTATTAGCAGCATCAGGGATAGCGTTTTAAACCACGACATTGATGATCCTATTGGGAACGACGATCACCCGTTTGGGAACCTGTTTGTCAAGATATCGCACTATCGTGGGTGATGCCAGTGCCGCATCCTCGGCGTCCTGCTTCGGGCAATCGCGCGGCAGCGTGATGGTGTCCCGCAGCTTGCCATTAACCTGCACGGCAATCTTGATCACATTATCAGCAATCAGGCTTTCGTCGGCTGTGGGCCAGCCGCTGTCTGCCAACATTGTCTGATGCCCCAGCGCGTTCCACATCTCTTCGGCAATGTGCGGCGCGAGGGGGGAAATTAGCTGCACCAATGTCTCGATGGCGAAGCGGCGTGCAGCCGCGATAAAGGGAGACGCACCCTTGGTCTCGGTGATGGCGTTTGCCAATGTATGAAGCTGTGCAACGGCGCGGTTAAACCGAAACCCCTCGATATCCTGTGATAGACCATAAATGGCTTTGTGGGCGGCACGCACCAACTCCATCCCGTCACCCTCTGTCGGTGGCGGGGTCCCTTTGGCGGGCAGCGAGTCATCATTGGCCATGCGATAGATACGTTTGAGAAAGCGCGACGCACCCTCGACGCCTGATTCAGTCCATTCCATGTCACGTTCTGGCGGCGAATCTGACAACATGAACAGGCGGGCGGTATCGGCACCATAGGATTCGATGATGATTTCCGGATCAACGACATTGCGCTTGGACTTGCTCATTTTTTCAATTCTGCCAGCTTTGACGCTCTTGCCTGTTTCACCATGCCGCCAGCCGTCACCGTCTTGTATGACCTCGGTGGGGAACAGCCATTTGCCATCCTTGTCCTGATAAGTCTGGTGACAGACCATTCCCTGTGTCATCAGTCCGGAAAACGGCTCGGCAAGGTCAAGATAGCCAACCTCGCTCAGCGCCCGGGTGAAGAAGCGCGAATAGAGAAGATGCAGAACGGCATGTTCGACACC